>CAIUTB010000029.1 GCA_903901975.1 uncultured Bacteroidales bacterium | reverse complement strand
TTTACTGCTTACTGTTTACTGCTTACTGTTTACTGCTTACTGTTTACTGCTTACTGTTTACTGCTTGCTGTTTACCGCTTACTGTTTACTGTTTACTGCTTACTGTTTACCGCTTACTGTTTACTGTTTACTGTTTACTGTTTACTGTTCACTGCCTTAACTGTTTCCTATCAAAAAACCTGCTTAAATACTATCAAATGCAATTAACAAATTACAAGAATAATGTCAGCAGGCTTGTAACAAGAATGTAAGGATAACAAAATTTCAATTAAGGCCACAAAGATACATATTTTTTATTAACTTTATGGCAGTTGAACAAAAAAAATCTACATATTTCAAAGAATTTTGTAGTAAATGCTACAAATGTATTACACAGATTTTATAAAAAAAATATATATCATTAGTTGCCTGGTCGGTTAAATTCTTTAAATCCCTGATTTTCTTCTTAATACTTCAATTTGTTTGTTCCAAAGTAAAATCAAATCCTCTTGTTCCTTCGGTTCAGCAAAATCAGTAACAACCAGTGCCAGATCTCCGGTGATTTCCAGTGCAATAATTTTCAATTCGAAATAATATTCAGTATCTTTATCTTCTTCCCATTGAAACCGAACATAATTATTCAGTTTGGAATGAATTAACAAAGCCGTTTGCTCATGTTCATCCCAGCTGAAAGTATATTCAGTCCCCTTCACGGTAACAGTTTCAGCAAACCATTCGGCCAGTCCTAAAGCAGTACTGATAGAGTTCCACAGCACATTGAGTGATGCTGAATTTAATTGATACTCAATATTTATTTTAGTCTTTTTCATTTTTTTGTTTTGGATATTTATCAACTGTAAACTATCAAACAGTTCTATTTTAAGCTGCTTTTTTCAAAGCACAAGGGCAACAATTGCCTGACATTATCGATTAGGAATACCTCCTTTATTCCATATAGCAGAATATTAATGGGTTTGTCATATCGCATTTCAGTTTCCAATAAAACCTGACGACACGAGCCACAGGGTGTCACCGGGTACTCAAGAAATTGTCCATTTGTATAAGCAGCAATTGCGATAGATTTTACGGCTACATCGGGATATTGCGAATTAGCATAAAACATAGCAACCCGTTCAGCACAAAGCCCGGAAGGATAAGCAGAATTTTCCTGGTTATTTCCGGTAAAAATCAACCCATTCTCCAATTCCACAGCAGCTCCAACCTGAAATCCGGAATAGGGAGCATAGGCTTTACTAACTTCTTCCTTGGCTTTATTGATTAAGTTTTGATTTGAGGGGTCCAGTTCTTCAAAACTGGATACAGTTACTTTGGTTTCAATTATTTTAGTATTCATTTCCTGACTTTTTCTCTTTGTTGAACGTAAATCTTTTAAATCGTTTTGCACAAAAATATAAAATTTTCCAATCAAAATAGCCTAATTGACTAAATAGTTTTAATTTTGTAGCAAAATAAATGATTTGAAGACAATCGGAAAAAACAAAATTTTCTTTAACTAATTTTTGTTTGGCATACATTGAAATCATAACTCATTAGTCTACAATAATTAACAACAAATTAAAAACTGTATTTGCGAAACTTGATTCAAAAATTTAATCTAATAATTTTTATTCATTGTCATTTATAAGCTTTTTAAGAAATAAAGTTTTGAATAACAATATATTAACACATAAGCATCGATTTCAGTAAAACAGACCATTCAGCCCAATAACAATATTAAGTCAACCAAAATAATGACCGGAAATAAACGCAGCATTTTTTACCTATACCTGGTTTTTAATCTTTTTTCCTTTGCCCAAATACGAAATCAGGCTTACCTTTCGTATATTGAGCAATATTACCCGCTTGCCGTAAAACAACAAAAAGAACACAATATACCTGCCAGTATCGTGTTGGCTCAGGGTTTGCTTGAATCGGGTGCCGGTAAAAGTGACTTTGCACGGCAATCGAACAACCATTTTGGGATAAAATGTAATACTGACTGGAAAGGTGATCGTATTTTTCACGATGATGACGAAAAAGGGGAATGTTTTCGAAAATACGATCAGGTGATTGATTCGTACGAAGATCATGCTTCTTTTCTTAAAAACCGTCCCCGTTACGCTTTTTTATTCAAGTTAAGTCCGATTGATTACGAAGCTTGGGCTCACGGACTTAAAAAAGCAGGTTATGCCACCGATCCAAGCTATCCATTTAAGCTTATTTCAATTATTGAAGATTATAATCTGCATCGTTTAGATATTGGAAATTATGCAGCAACTTCAATGATTCGTGATAATTCGTCAGCCTATACGGCATCTATGGGAACTATTGAGGCAAAATCGAGTCATTCGGTTTTCCGGGTAAATGCTGTGAAATTCGTCATTTCACTCGATGGTGATACGTATGCCAAAATTGCAGAAGAATTCAATATGGATTCGGAAAGAGTCTGCGAGTACAACGAGGTTGATTTCAAAGCTTCCCTTGCTGTAGGAATCAGGGTATTTATTGAGCAAAAGAAAAGCAAAGCACCGAAAGAATGTGAAACCCATGTAGTGCAGGAAGCTGAATCAATGTATAGCATTTCGCAGGATTATGCAATAAAAATTGAAAATCTGTATCAGTTAAATAAAATTCCCTATACCGAAGGTGTTTCGTTTGGCCAGATATTGAAATTGAGATAAATGCTTCCCTGTTTCCTGTTTCCTGTTTTAAAAATTGAATTATGCGAAAAAAAAACACTGAATTACTGAGTGAAGTTATCCTTCAGGTTTTGAAGGAACAGCATTTAGACCGTCCTTTGAACGAAAAAAGGTTGATTGATTCCTGGCCTGTCGTTCTTGGAAATAATATTGTGCAATACACTTCCGAACTGAGCATAAAAAACAGAATACTCTACGTTAAACTCACCTCATCGGTACTTCGTCACGATTTATTTCTTTCACGTGAAGAAATTAAAAATTCACTCAATAAACAAGTTGGTGCTGAGGTTATTATTGATATTATGTTCCGCTAAAAAACGGTGACTTCAAAACAACATACCTTCCATACGCTAGGCATTAGCAATAAACAGATTTTCAACCTAAACTACTTTCGATCACTCCCAAAAACAAAAATGCTACTAATCTGTTTGTCAGATTAATAGCATTAATATAAGTGATCCGGAAGAGATTCGAACTCTTGACCTTCGCCTTAGAAGGGCGTTGCTCTATCCAGCTGAGCTACCAGACCAAACTTCAATTCAGACTTCATAATTCACAAATTATACTTGTTCTTATGATTTCAAAAATTGAGTTGCAAAAGTAGTTCATTTTTCGCTATAATCCAACAGTTTTTCAGGAAATTGCTTTAAATGTGGCGTTTATTCGGGGAAAAAACGCTAATTTTGCAGGATTATAAATCAACTGCTACTAACTAATATTACTCACCGGGATGAAGGTATTAAAATTCGGCGGAACATCCGTAGGTTCTGTCCAGGGTATTTTAAACGTAAAGAAAATTGTAGAGGCACAAAATGAGCCTGTAATTGTAGTTGTTTCGGCACTTTCGGGTGTTACCGATCAACTTTATAAGCTTTCAAAACTTGCTTCAGAAGGTGATGATGCCTATCTTACCGAGTATCAAAATATGCTTTCGCGCCATTTGGAAATGGTTGAGGCGGTGGTTTTGACTGAAAAAACGGAACAGGTAACGGAATTGGTCAAAATTCAGTTCGGTGACTTATCTAATATCCTTCGTGGCATCTATTTAATTAAAGATTCTTCGGCCAAAATTATCGATACGATTGTAAGTTATGGCGAAAGTATTTCGTCAATTATTGTTGCAAACGTTATTGAAGGAGCTGTTCACCTGGATTCGAAAAGCATTATCAAAACGAATAATCAGTTTGATAAACACATAGTAGATTTCGAAAAAACAAATGCATTAATTGTTGATAAATTTAAAAGCTCAGCTGCAATAAGTGTTTGTGCCGGTTTCATTTCTACCGACAGTAAAACTAATTTTGTGACCAATCTGGGTCGTGGTGGTTCTGATTACACTGCCGCTATTCTGGCAGCAGCTTTGAATGCGCATCTACTTGAAATATGGACCGACGTGGATGGTTTTATGACTGCCGACCCACGTATTATCAGCAATACTTATGTAATCGAAAAACTGAGTTTTAGTGAAGCCATGGAACTTTGCAATTTTGGTGCAAAAGTAATTTATCCACCGACAATTTTCCCTGTTTTCCACAAGAATATACCGGTAGTAATTAAAAACACCTTCAATCCCGAAGCTGCAGGAACCTACATTTCAAACGAAAAAGTAACTGAAGTTTCCAAAGCAATTAAAGGCATTTCGTCAATAAACGATACATCATTAATTACCATTCAAGGTTTAGGAATGGTGGGGGTTATTGGAGTAAACTACCGCATTTTCCGTATATTGGCTAAAAATGGTATAAGTGTATTCCTCGTATCACAGGCTTCATCCGAAAACACCACTTCGATTGGGGTGCGAAATGTCGACAGTGAGTTGGCTGTTAAAGCATTACGTGAGGAATTTGCCGCTGAAATTGCACTCGGTGAAATTGATAATATTTTCTCGGAAGATGAGTTGGCTACCGTGGCCATTGTAGGTGATAATATGAAACGGACACCGGGTATTGCCGGTAAACTTTTTGGTACTTTGGGCAAAAACGGTATCAATGTGGTGGCATGTGCGCAGGGAGCTTCCGAAACCAATATCTCATTTGTTACCGATCGCAAGTCTTTGCGCAAGGCACTGAATGTAATTCACGACTCATTTTTCTTGTCAGAATATCAGGTACTGAATATTTTTGTGGTTGGAGTAGGGTTGGTTGGGAGTAGCTTGCTCGACCAAATCAAAAAACAACAACAAAAACTGATGTCACAAAATGGCCTGAAACTCAACGTGGTGGGTATAGCGTCGAGTAAAAAAATGCTGTTCGACCGTGCAGGAATAAATCTCGAGAATCTCAGGGAAGAATTGAGTGTAAAAGGAATGGATGCAACTCCTCATCTGATTTGCAAAGAAATTGTGGCAATGAATATTTTCAATTCGGTTTTTGTTGATTGTACTGCTAATGAACATGTATCGGATTTATACCAGACTTTGCTCGAAAATAACACTTCGGTGGTCACTGCCAATAAGCTGGCCGCCTCATCGGCTTACGAAAAATATGCCAATCTGAAAGAAACTTCACGTCGTCGTGGCGTTAAATTTTTGTTTGAGACCAATGTTGGTGCCGGGCTTCCTATTATCAGTACCATGAATAGCCTGATAAACAGTGGCGACCACATTCAGAAAATGGAAGCCGTTTTATCCGGAACATTGAATTTTATTTTCAACACCATCAGCAGTGAAATCCCAATCAGTAAAGCCATTTTGATGGCAAAAGAAGCCGGTTTTGCCGAACCCGATCCTCGCATTGACCTGAGTGGAAAAGACGTTATCCGCAAACTGGTAATTTTGGCACGTGAAGCAGGTTATAAAGTTGAACAAACAGACGTTGTAAAAAATTTGTTTATTCCTGAAAAGTTTTTTGCCGGAAGTCTGGATGATTTTTGGAAATCAGTTCCCGAATTGGATGCTGAATTTGAACAAAAACGGTTGGCACTGACTGCACAAAATAAACGCTGGCGTTTCGTTGCCAAAATGGAAAATGGGAATTGCAGTGTTGGCTTACAAGAGGTTGACAATATGCATCCGTTCTTCGATTTGCAGGGAAGCAACAATATTATTCTTATAACGACTGAACGTTACAATGAATTCCCGATGATGATTAAAGGTTATGGAGCCGGAGCTGGAGTAACGGCAGCCGGTGTATTTTCGGACATAATGAGCATTGCTAATATACGTTAGTTCATTGTTTGCAGTTGATAGATGAGAAAAAAAAAGTTTTTATTAATCGCCCTGTTTTGTGTCGGATTTATTTCCTGTATTAAACAAAGTCCGCAATTGCCATCGAATAAAGTGATTGTGATTAATACTGATAATGCAGCCTTACTCAGAATAAACAAAAACTTAACAAACAGGGAAGACAGTCTTATTAAAATTATTGCTGAAAGAAAAAAATCTTTCAAAAAAAATAACATAGGGTTCTGGTATCGGATTTACAGCTCAGGGAAAGGGGCCTTGGTTACGGACTCAGTTAGATGTAGCATCGATTTTCAACTGAGCAAATTAGATGAAAAACAGATTCAGCTAGGTCATAAAGTAATCATTATTGGCAAAAAGCAATCAGTAACCGGATTGGAAGAAGGATTAAAAATGATGCACAAAGGCGACAGTGCAATCTTTATTATTCCCTGGTATTTGGCTTACGGAATGACTGGCGACGGTGAGTTGATTCCACCTTATACATCGCTCATTTACAAGCTAAAACTGAACAATTGATCATTAATCGGTTTATTTTCAAGTTTTAAGCACAATTCTTATAACTTTATTCATTTTCTTAACTTTGAATTTCCACTATTTAATCGGATATTTGCAATTAAATTTATTATTGAAATGAAACAGATTTCTTATTTCTTATTTCTATCCTTTTTGGTTGTATTAATTTCAACCTCCTGCAGTAATGTGAAAACCTTCGCACAACAATTGGACGACGAGCAAACGACCATTAGCGCTTATGTTAAGCGAAACAATATCACTGTATTAAGCTCTTTCCCTACCGATAGAAAATGGGTAAAAGATAATAAAGATATCTATGTTAAAACCGGTAGTGGCTTGTATTTCCATTTGGTGGATTCTGGCGACAGAAGCATAAAAGCTGATACACTTTTACCAAAAAACACAGTGATTCCACGCTACAAACAGTATGACCTGGCAGTTAGTTCCGACACTATTAGTAATTGGAATACAATTGATTATCCTTACCCACCCGAATTCGTGTATCTCGATATGACACAATCCAGCAAAGCATTTCAGGAAGCTGTTACCTACATGAAACGCAATGATTCAGAGGCGAAAATAATCGTACCATTTTTGTTGGGATTCGACTCAAACAGCTCAACTCCTTACGGTTTCACTCTGAGAATCAAGATATTAAAATAAAGGCTATATTGTCAGTTAAGCCATTTTCTTCTCTTCTGAAAATTAAATCATTCTATCAAATTTTTATTTAATATGACATTAATCAAGTCTATCTCAGGCATACGGGGTACCATAGGCGGAACTTCCGGCGAAGGTCTGAATCCCCTTGACATTGTGCGGTTTACTGCTGCTTATGCCACACAAATTAAAGCTACAAAAAAGACTGATTCTACTAAAATTGTGGTGGGTCGTGATGCTCGTATTTCGGGCGAAATGGTTAATCAGGTAGTTATCGGCACTTTGTTGGGCATGGGTTTCGATGTGGTTAATATCGGACTTGCCTCAACACCTACAACCGAACTGGCTGTAACCATGGAAAAAGCTGCCGGTGGTATTATTCTCACTGCCAGTCACAACCCGAAACAATGGAATGCCCTAAAATTATTGAACGAAAAAGGTGAATTTCTGAATGCTGTGGAAGGCGAAAATGTACTTAAAATTGCTGCTGAAGAGTCTTTTATATTCTCAGAAGTTGACTGTTTGGGAAAACTTACGGAAGATTTTAGTTATACAAAAAAACATATAGAAAGTGTATTAGCACTTAAACTGGTTGATGTTGAAGCCATTAAAGCGGCTGATTTTAGCGTGGCTATTGACTGTGTAAATTCAGTGGGCGGCATTGCCATTCCTGAATTATTGAATGCATTAGGTGTAACTAAAATAGAAAAACTATATTGTGAACCGAATGGACATTTCCCACACAATCCTGAACCACTACCGGAGCACCTGACTGAAATTTCGTCAGTCATGAAGCAAGGAAAAGCCGATGTCGGTTTTGTGGTTGATCCGGATGTGGATCGTTTGGCCATCATTTGCGAAGATGGAAGTATGTTTGGCGAAGAATATACTCTGGTATCCATTGCCGACTATGTGTTACAACATACCCCGGGAAACACGGTTTCAAATCTTAGTTCTACCCGTGCCTTGCGTGACGTAACACTAAATCATGGAGGAAAATATACTGCAGCAGCTGTGGGCGAAGTAAATGTGGTGACTGCCATGAAAGCGACTAATGCTATTATAGGTGGTGAAGGAAACGGTGGCGTTATTTATCCCGAAAGTCATTATGGCAGAGATTCACTGGTTGGTATTGCCTTATTTTTGACGCATTTAGCCAAATCAAAACTGAAAGTTTCCGAACTCAGAAAAACATATCCGGAATACTATATTTCTAAAAACAAAATTCAACTGACACCGGCAATAGATGTGGACGCCATTTTAATAGCGATTAAAGGCATTTATAAACAATATGAAGTAAATGATATTGATGGAGTAAAAATTGACTTCCCAACCGGTTGGGTTCATTTGCGCAAATCGAATACTGAACCTATTATCCGCATTTACTCCGAATCAGGTACTCCTGAGCAAGCGGATGGTTTTGCTAAAGCCATTATTACCGAAATAAAACACATAGCGAATATCTAAATGAACAAACACACAACAAAATGGGCTGATTCAAATTGAATCAGCCCAATTTTGTTTGAAAACATTTTTATTCAGGGGATGACTTTGAGTCACCGTCTGAACAGTAAGATTCTTAAATCCAACGCACGTAGCAGAAATCCTGACGGTGTGGTAAATCTTCATTTTTAGGGAACATACGGAAGCCATATTTAAACGAACCGGCTTTATTCAACTGATAATCAATACTAAAAAACATTTTTGATCCTTCCGTTTTAACGAGTTTAAGCTCATCAACATCATAAAGTGTATCAACATTGTTTTTATCCAATTTAGTGGCAACAAGCTCAATACCTAAACCTTTATCATTCAGTCCATCAATATCAATTGCTATATTAATATTATACATTTCACCAACTTGCGGATTGTGAAGCAGTTTTTCAGGTATATCTACCGATAAAACATGAATCCGATCCCAACCTAAAGCAATCTTTTCTTTCCAGGCAGCAATTTCTTTTGCTTTAGCATAGTTGTCTGCATTCAAAATGGCCGAACGACTTGCCAGTTTCGTGTAAAAACGGGATATATAATCGTCAATCATTCGCTTAGTTGTGAATCGGGGCGTAATCTGAGCAATCGAATTCTTAATAACCTGAATCCAATCAGGAGAATAGCCTTTGGCATTCTTAGCGTAATAAAGCGGTATAATTTCATTTTCCAGCAGACTGTAAATCGTAGCGGCATCCAACTGATCCTGATATTCCTGAACTTCATAAGTTCGTTTTTCGGTCAATGCCCAACCGGCTCCTTTTACATAGCCCTCAAGCCACCAGCCATCAAGTACTGAAAAATTTAAAACACCATTCATTTGTGCTTTTTCTCCGGATGTTCCGGAAGCTTCAAGTGGTCGGGTTGGTGTATTTAACCAAATATCAACACCTGAAACCAGGCGTTTGGCCAAGCGCATATCGTAATTTTCAAGAAAAATAACTTTTCCTAAAAACTGAGGCATACGCGAAATTTCAATAATACGTTTTATCAGGCCCTGTCCACCTCCATCAGCCGGGTGTGCTTTTCCGGTAAACAAGAACTGAACCGGATTAAGAGGATCATTCACAATACGTTCCAAACGTTCCAAATCGGTAAACAATAAATGAGCACGTTTGTAAGTCGCAAACCGTCGTCCAAATCCGATGATCAATGCATTCGGATTAATAGCTTCCAATACTGAAACAATACGAGAAGGATCACCTTGATTTTTCAACCAGTTTTCGCGAAATTGTACCTTAATATATTCAACCAGTTTGTTTTTCAAATGCATGCGGGTGTTCCAGATTTCCTCATCAGGAATTTTATAAACACCTTCCCATATTTTCATATTCGATTGATCGGCATAGAAGGCTTTTGTGAAATACTTTTCATAAATAGCTTTCCAATCGGACGAAGTCCAGGTTGGCAGGTGAACACCATTCGTAACATAACTAACATGCAGTTCTTCAGGAAAATAGCCTTTCCATATTGGTTGAAACATTTCCTGTGAAACTTTTCCGTGCAACCAACTCACGCCATTTACTTCCTGACAGGTATTGCAGGCAAAAGTACTCATGCTGAATTTTTCATCGTGATCGCCCGGATGTTCACGTCCCATATCAATAAATTCATCCCAACTAAGTTTGAGTTTGTAGGGAAAATCACTCATGTATTTCTTGAATAATGTTTCGTCAAAACTATCGTGTCCCGCAGGAACAGGAGTGTGAACTGTATATAAAGAGCTGGCACGAACAACTTCTAATGCTTCGTTGAATGAAAGATTTTTGTCAGAGATCAGATCAACCAATCGCTGAGCATTAATTAATGCTGCATGCCCTTCGTTGCAATGATAAACCTGTTTTTGGATTCCGAGTTTTTTCAGCGTCAGAATACCACCAATACCCAACATAATCTCTTGTTTCATGCGGTTTTCCCAATCGCCACCATAAAGTTGGTGCGTTATTGAACGGTCGTACTCACTGTTCATATCAGTGTCCGTATCAAGCAAATACAATGGAATACGACCTACAGAAACTTTCCAGATATAGGCATAAACGGTTCTACCCGGATATGGAACTTCAACCACAAGCGGTTGATCATTCTCATCTTTCAACTGAGTGATAGGAAGATTGTTGAAATTCTGAGCTTCATACACGGCAACCTGCTGACCATCAACCGAAAGTGATTGAGTGAAATATCCATAACGATACAAGAAACCGATGGCAGCCATATCAATATTACAATCGCTGGCTTCTTTCAGGTAATCACCGGCAAGAACTCCCAACCCACCGGAATATATTTTCAACACTTCGGTCAGTCCATATTCCATACTGAAATATGCCAGAGAAGGATTTTTGATATTTTTTTCAACGTTCAGATAGGCTTGAAAGTCGTCATAAACAGTATCTACTTTTTTGATAAACTCTTTATCCTGACCCAAAGCCACCAATTTGTCGTAATTCAGGATATTTAACAACAACACCGGGTTGGATGCAGCTTCTATCCAGGCATCTGCATCTATGTGGCGAAAGAGATTTTTGGCATTACTGTCCCATGTCCACCATATATTTTGAGCAATTTCCTCTAATTTACTCAAGCTGGCAGGCAAATTTGATTTTACATTAATCTCCTTTAAGTTTGAGTCATTTACGTTATTAACTTTAATTTTCATACGCTTTAAAAAAATCTTTTTATTAACTAATACCAATTCTATATTCTAAGTAAAATAATTATGTCATTTGAATGATTCTCAGATACAAAAATAATCAAAAAGGAGCACACATTGTCGTTTAAAAGTTTAAAAACGTTTTAAAAAATTTCAAACGTTTGCAATTTGATGCTCTCGAATTAAAATTACCTCTTATTCTTATTTTTAAGTGCAATAGCATAGGCTTTGTCGTAGAAGTGAATAAAATGCTTCCAAAGGGCTTTTTCAGCAATTAAAGCAGCCTTTTTACGTACATTCTTCAGTTCTTCAGCATTGAAGTTCGAAAATCTATAAATCATTTCCGCAATATGTTCTGCTACGATAAAAGCATTATAATCAGACCGGTGAATCACTCCCACACCCTTTTCAATATCATGAAGTTTATGCGAAACCCATTGTCCAAAACCGGACAGGTCGGTGGTTATGGTTGGAACTGAAAAAGCTACACTTTCTAAAGGGGTGTAACCCCAGGGTTCATAATACGATGGAAATACCGATAAATCCATACCAATCAATAAATCGTAGTATGTTTTATTGAAAATTCCATCCGAACCATTTAAATACGATGGTACAAAAATAATTTTCACTTTTTGCGATGGTTGATTCGTGAAATGAAACCAGTGAATGGCCGACATTACATTATCAGTATAATAATCCCACAATTCGTGAGTTGTAAATTTATTCCAGGAATCGAGGGTGGTTTCAGGATGCAGTAATGCCGAGGCTAAATCTACTCTGAATCCTTTGATATGAGCCGGGACCATTATAAATACAACAATTTCCCGTTTTAAATCGGGATAATTACTTAATAATTTCAACGATTCAAGAAAAGTATCAATTCCTTTATTCTTATATTCGTAACGTCCTGCTGTAGAAACAAATAATGCATTATCTTTCAGTTTATACCCAAGTAGCGTTTCAGCCGTTTTCTTCAGAATAGTACGGGCTTCTTTTCGTTTGGAAGTAAAAACTTTCCCTTTGGGCACAAAATCATCCTCAAAACCATTGGGAGTGATAATATCAGGCTTTTTATCTAACAATTGCTCACATTCAATACCTGTTATTTCACTCACTGTAGTGAAACAATCCACTAAATGCGCCGCCTTCTTTTCGGTAGAATGTTTGGAAATCATGTTCAATTCATGAGCCATTTGGTCACCATTGTATTCATTCAGATAATCATACAATGGTTTGTGATTTCCGGCAATGGAACGTCCAATGGAAGTGGCGTGGGTAGTGAATACGGTAGCTACTTCAGGCAACTTTTGTTTTATATAAAATGCACCGAAGGTTGTCATCCACTCATTAAAGTGGGCAATGACCTGATTTTCTTTCGAGAGATTGAAAAAGCGATAGTAACTTTCAATAATGATTCCGGTGGCATAACCAAACATGGAAGACTCATCATAATCACCATATGCTGCAATTGAATCTACAGCAGCCCATTCCCAAATTGACGCATAAACCTCATTTTTTTTACTCATCAATGGCATAAAATCAACTAACACAGCCAACGGATTTCCGGGAATTTTCCAGCGCCCAACTCTGATTTTCAACTGATATTGTTTCTGTGTAAAAGCAATCCATTCCGGCATTAAATTATCCAGTTCAGTAAAATAGGGATTATCCTTTCCTAACCAGACATCCGGTCCTATGAAAATCAGTTTATCAGAATGTGCTTCTACCAAAGTGGCAGCCCGGGTAGATAATACGGTGTAGATTCCACCAACCATATTACAAACTTCCCAGCTGGTTTCAAATATATACTCGGGTGTCAATTTTTGTGACATGAATCAAATTTTAAAATGATTGCAAAAGTAATACTTTTTTGGCGAAATTAAAGCTTTAGTTAACTACTGTTGATAAGTTTGTGTCAAAAAGACAAGAAAAGCTCTATTTTTTTTCCAAATATATAATTTTATCAACAGGTACTCAAAGTGTTCGCGAAGTAGAACTTGAATATCAGCGCTTTATGTGTTCAGTAAGCGTGCGAATACAAAATTCCCCTCAAATTTGATTATTTGTATTGTTTTTGTAATAATTATCCATTATCTTTGTCTGCATAAAAAAAATTAAAACAAATTATTCACTTTTAAAAAATTATGAACATGAAGAAAATTACTCTTTTATTGTCTTTTGTTGCATGTGTATTGGCTTCGCAAGGACAAAATTTATTGTTAAACCCAAGTTTTGAAACTTGGACAAGTGGAACAGCTCCAGATAGTTGGATACTTACAACAACAGTTGGTGGTACAGTAACCAAGGTAACCACCACAAATCCGGGACAAACTGGAAATGCGATTCAGGTAGCCGGATCAACAGGAACATATTCAATTCAACAAAATGTAGCACCACCTGCAGGAGCTTCTACCTTTAGTACTACTGACACTTATCAGTTATCTGTTAGTTATTTAGTTACAGCTGGTGATGGAACTGATGCACGTGTGTGGAGTGGTTTATTGACTAGTGCTGTTGGTGCAACTGCAGCGTATTTTGCAGTTCCTACTACACATGCAGATTCATTATTGTATTACATTCCATTTCATGGCCCAGGCGGAAATATCGTTCCAGCTTCAGGAACTTATGGAAATGACTTAAATGGTTATTTATTAGACAATAGATCTTCAGCAACCTGGCATACTTATACCTGTGATGTTAAATTCCCTGCAGGGATTACACAATTTAACTTTGCAGTAAGACAATATACTGCTGCAACAGTAATTTGGGATAACTTAAAATTTGGTTTAAAAGGAACACTAGATGCACTTTCACCTACTAAAGCTGACAAATTAGAAGTCTCACTAGTAGGTAATAAATTAAGTGTTACTAGTATTGCTGATGGAACAGAGGTGAATGTTTATTCAACATTAGGCGCTAAAGTTCAATCAGACAAATTGGCTGGTGGTTCAATTCAATTAAATAACCTAGCAAACGGTTTGTATGTTGTTCGTGTTGCTAACGCATCTGTTAAAATAAAATTGTAACTTAATTTTATAAAAACATATTAAATACCTCCGAAAACTCCTGTTTTCGGAGGTATTTTTTTTCTTAAGAACTGGTTTCAAAAAAATATTTGACTTTTTCTAGAAAAGCCTTGAAGTTTTTCAGAAAAGACTTGACTTTTTCCAAAGAAGACTTGAAGTTTTCTGTATAACTGAAAAACCTATAAAAACACATACAATTTCCTAAACATTTACGTTTATCCAGTAGAATTTTGTATATTTATTGCGCAAAGAGTTTAATTATTACTTGTTCATTATTAATTATTTAGGGCTATGGGAGCTAAGAAAAATTTTGTTTTAGACACGAATGTCATCTTACACGACTATAAATGTGTTCATAATTTTGAAGAAAATGATATATATATCCCCATTGTGGTACTGGAAGAGTTGGATCACTTTAAAAAAGGGAATGAACAAATAAACTTTAATGCACGGGAATTTGCTCGGGAACTGGATTTAATTGCCGACGACAAGTTATTTAGCAAAGGAGCAGATTTAGGCGAAGGAAAAGGGAAATTGTTTATTCTGACCGGGGGCGATTATCCTGAAATTATTGCCAAATCATTTATCGAAAAAACTTCGGATCACCGCATATTGGCTACTACTTACACCCTTCGCGAAAAAAACAAGAAAAACAGAACCATCCTGGTAAGCAAAGACATTAATCTGCGCATGAAAGCCCTTTCGTTAGGACTGGAAGCTGAAGATTATATCAATGATAAAGTGACCGATTTCAACATCTTTGAAAAGAATTATGAAATCTATGAAAACGTTCCGCCCGAACTGATTGACCGTCTTTACAGCAATGGAGGCACTATTCCGGTGGAAGATCTTGAATTTGCATCTGATATTGAACCACAGGAATGTTTTATTTTAAAAAGTATGCGTTCAAGTGCCATGGCACGCTATAATCCTGAAACCGGAATGGTGAAGAGGATTGAAAAAGAACGTTCGTTTGGCATTGAACCGCGCAATGCGGAGCAGGCTTTTGCGATGAGTGTTTTGCTCGACGAAGATGTAAAATTAGTGGCATTAACGGGTAAATCCGGAACCGGAAAAACCTTGCTGGCACTGGCTGCTGCACTTCAAAAGAACGAATCTTACAAACAAATTTTATTAGCTCGTCCTATTGTGGCATTAGGGAATAAAGATCTTGGGTTTCTGCCCGGTGACGAAAAGCAAAAAGTTGCCCCATACATGCAACCCCTGTTTGATAACCTGAACGTAATAAAACATAATTTCTCCTATCAGGGAAAAGAAATCAGGTTAATTGATGAAATGCAACACAATGGACAGCTTGTAATTGAAGCCCTAGCCTACATTCGTGGGCGAAGTCTGAGCGACACTTTCTTCATTGTGGATGAAGCACAAAACCTAACTCCTCACGAAATCAAAACCATTATTACCCGTGCCGGTGAAGGCACAAAAATCGTTTTTACAGGTGATATTCAACAAATTGATTCTCCCTACCTGGATATGTTTTCAAATGGATTGGTTTATATGATTGACCGTATGCGTGGTCAGAATATATTTGCTCATATCAATCTGGTAAAGGGAGAGCGTAGCTATTTATCTGAGCTGGCAAGCGACTTATTATAAAAAAGAAAGCCGGATGTTTCAACAACATTCCGGCTTAATTAGATGAATTTCTTTTTTTATTTCTGAACCAATACCCATGCATCAGCAAAATCGTTTGATATTGCTTTAATTTTGACATGAGCCTGAACATAATCATTGAACGAAGCGATTAAGACACGATACATTCCTTTTTCATTGAGAACGATAATAGCTTTATTACCTTCAGCATTCAAGGTCTTTTGAAGTCCTTGTGCATTTGTTTGTTTTGTGAAACTGCCCACAACTACGTGATATTTGTATTTTAAGGCATCTTTTTCACCGTCTACCAAACTAAAATTCTCGTTGCGTACAACTTCTGCCTCCTTAACTTCAGGAGTCACTACGGTTGCAGCCAATGGAGCAGCTTTTGGAGCAGTTGCAGTAATTTTAGCACCGGCTGGAATTGCAGTTACTTTTTGTTTTGTTTTACAAGCCGATGTGGCCATCATAACCACGGCTAATGCAAGAATTAATTTAATTGTTTTGTTCATCGCTATTTATTTGTTTATTAGTTCATTAAACAATCCGGTTGATTGTTCTCAAAGTTCAACCGATATTTGAATTTGAGTACAAAGATGATAAGAAAAAAGCAGTTAAACAAGAATAAGCTCAAATTTTGCAAAAAAAAATATCGTTTTTTCAAACAAAACTGATATAAAAGGCGTTTATAGGTCATAATAGAAAACCTAATTGAATTATTAACATATAAAAAGCAAATTATGAAATTCTCTTTGCCTGAATTGCCTTATGCACCCAATGCATTGGAACCGATTATCAGTGAGAAAACCATTAGTTTTCATTACGGAAAACACCACCAGACTTATGTAAACAACCTGAATGGTATGATTGAAGGAACAGAATTTGAAAATGCCGACCTTGAAACTATCGTAAAGAAAGCAGAAGGTCCGATGTTTAACAATGCCGCTCAAATATGGAATCATACCTTCTATTTTTTGTCACTGACACCAACAAAAGGAAGTGCTCCAAGCGATATGTTGGGCAAAGCCATTGATGCCGCTTTCGGATCGTTGGAAGCTTTCAAAGCGGAATTCAATAAAGCTGCTATTACGGTTTTTGGTTCAGGTTGGGCATGGTTAGTAAAAGATATAGATGGCAAACTATCCATCGTAAAAGAAAGTAATGCAGGCACTCCATTAACCCGTGGACTTATTCCTATTTTGACGTTTGACGTTTGGGAACATGCATATTATATTGATTACCAGAATCGTCGGGCTGATTATGTGACAGCATTGTGGGATCTGGTTGACTGGAATATAGTTTCAGGCAGATACTAAATCTTCAAGTTTACTGACAATTAAACATTTCAAAATCAAAATATTATAACATACCAAATTATTTACATTTAAAAAATTAAAATTATGCCAAAGGTTAACAGTTATCAAGACATCAGTCTGGTAGAAAGAGAAGCAAGAAAAGATTACATTGACCGTCATTCACCATTTATTCACACAGTAGAAGAAGCAAAAGCAGGTGAAAAATTAGCAGTAAAAGTAGTTATGGGCAACGAATATGTTCACCCTGACGATTTTGACCATTTCATTCAATCCATCAAATTATTCAATGGAGACTTGATGGTGGCAGAAGCAAACTTCCTTCCAGGCACTCTTGGTGGTAAACCAGGCCATGTCGAAGTAGTTTTTAATCTTGTCCCAACAAAAGATTTGAGTTTAGTAGCTATTTCACACTGCAGCAAACATGGTTTGTGGCAAAGTGACCCAAAAGCAGTAAAAGTTAACGAATAACTAACTCTAAACATTTAAATTAAACGGCTGAAATTCTTAATTGAATTTCAGCCGTTTATTTAGGTATATTAGTTGGAAAAAATTTATATAATCAGCATAGCGTCGCCGTATACCCCAAATTTATATTCCTGAGCAATTGCCAACTCGTAGGCTTTCATAATTAAATCATAATCACCAAATGCAGCTGTAAGCATAATTAAAGTAGAATATGGCAAATGGAAATTGGTAATCAGGGCATTAGCCACTGTAAAATCATAAGGAGGAAAAATAAATTTATTGGTCCAGCCATCATAAGGTTTGATTTTCCCTTCCGTTCCAACCACCGTTTCTAAAGAACGCATAACCGTTACTCCTACAGCGCATATACTCCGATTTTCATCGTGTGCTTTATTCACTATCTGAGCTGTATCAACCGTAACAGACATTTGTTCAGAATCCATTTTATGTTTGGTCAGGTCTTCCACATCAATCTCACGGAAATTCCCAAGACTCATGTGTGAGGTAACAAAAGCAGATTCAATTCCTTTGATTTCCATGCGTTTAAGTAATTCACGACTGAAATGCATACCGGCTGCAGGAGCGGAAACAGCACCTTCGTTTTTGGCAAAAATTGTTTGAAAACGCTCAGCATCCTCCGGTTCAACCTGTCGGGAAATATTTTTTGGAAGTGGAGTTTCGCCTAAATTAAATAAACCTTTTTTAAACTCTTCGTGTGTTCCGTCGAATAGAAAACGCAAGGTACGACCACGGGAAGTTGTATTATCAATTACTTCGGCCACAATAGAGTCATCTTCACCAAAATAAAGTTTGTTACCTATACGAATTTTACGTGCCGGTTCAACCAAGACATCCCAAAGGCGCATCTCGTGGTTTAATTCACGAAGTAAGAAAACTTCAATTTGAGCATCGGTTTTTTCCTTATTTCCAAACAACCTTGCCGGAAATACTTTGGTATCATTAAAAACAAACAAATCATGTTCGCTGAAATACTCAAGCACATCTTTAAATGTACGGTGCTCAATTTCGCCTGTTTTGCGATGCACCACCATCAAACGTGATTCGTCACGATGTTTTGCCGGATATTGTGCAATTAATTCCTCCGGTAACTTGAATTTAAACTTAGATAACTTCATAATTTTTGTTTTTTTAAATAGGTACCAAACCCCTAAAGGGGCTTAAAAACCAACATTTAGTAAAATCTGTAATAATATTTATGCCCCTTTTAATGCAAGGGGATCTTCTTCTATAAATTGTACCAACTTATCGATTTGCCAGCAGTCTTCGAGTTTCACATCTCCAATTCGGGTGCGTTCCAATGCTGTTAAATGAGCACCACTCCCCAATGCTAATCCAATATCTCGGGCCAATGCACGAATATACGTTCCTTTACTACATACTACCCTGATTTTCAGAACAGGCAGCGTAAAATCCAGTACCTCAATCTCATCTATAACCAACAGCTTCGATTTAAGTTCAACATCCTGACCATCGCGGGCGTAATCGTAAGCACGTTTGCCATCCACTTTCACAGCGGAATAAATCGGCGGTACTTGCCAAATCTCACCTTTAAACTTAGGAATAATATTTTCAACCAGTTCAAGAGTAATATGTTCGGTTGGATACATACCGTCAACCGGCAATTCCAAATCGAATGATGGCGTAGTTGCACCGAGTTCCATTGTTGCAATATATTCTTTGGTCTGATACTGAAAGCTCTCGATTAGTTTCGTCGATTTTCCTGTACAAATAATCATTACACCGGTAGCCAAAGGATCGAGCGTTCCGGCATGACCCACTTTTAACTTTTTGATATTCAGTGTTTTTTGCATTCTCCAGCGAAGTTTACTCACCAAATTAAACGAAGTCCAGTTTAGTGGTTTCGCTACATACAACACTTCACCCTGTACAAAATCCATTTCTTCTTATTTTGCAAATGCACTTAAATCGGCACCGAAAATAATCAGACCCAAAATAATAGCTCCAACAATAACACGATAGTACCCAAAAAGCTTAAAGCCATTTTTGGTCAAAAATGCAATAAATCCTTTAATAGCCAAAATAGCTACTAAAAATCCAATCACATTTCCTATAGCCAAAATGGAAATATTGTGTTTTGTCAGAATCTCAGGAGTTTCTTTATAAGCATCCCATAAACTCTTGGCAAACGCTCCGGCCAAAGTCGGAACAGCCAGAAAAAAAGAAAACTCAGCTGCTGCTTTACGGGTCAGTTTTTGTTGCATACCACCAATAATGGTTGAAGCACTTCGGCTTAAACCCGGCAATACGACAGCTAACACCTGGAATAGACCAATCATCAGTGCATTTTTATTGCTCAGCTTTTCTTCCGATTCTATGGTTGGATTTTTGAACCAGTTATCCACAAAAATCAGAATAATTCCGCCAAAAAACATGGTGCAAGCAATAAATAAAGGCGTTCCAATCATTGCATCAATGTGTTTCTTGAATAAAATGCCCAATACTGCAGCAGGAATAAAGGCGATAATCAGCTTTACATATAATTGTAATTTCGTGAAATCGAAAAACTTACGCCAGTATAAAATGATAACCGAAAGTATCGTTCCGAACTGGATGTTTTCAATAAATAACTTGGTAAAATCGCTTTTTTCGATGCCCATAAAAGCTGAAACAAGTGCCATATGACCAGTTGAAGAAATTGGGAGAAACTCGGTAAGTCCTTCTACAATCGCCAAAATAATAGTATGCAGAATGCTCATTATCCTTTTGTTTTCGGTTTATATAAAATGGCAAAAATGATAGATATAAATCCAAACAATGAAATCATAGGACCAACTGTTATTCTGCGAAAACTGAAAATGTCGGGGTTAAATTCCTTTATGGTTGAAGAACCTGACATTAAAATAAAACCAAGTACAATAATGGCAAATCCAATGACAATCAATACCATATTGATTTTGCCAAACATAAATTTTTTGTCGTTTTCCATATTATTTTTAATAAATTATTGTTGTAACTGAAAATATGTAATTAGCTGAATAAATCATTGGAGTGCATTTTCAGGTATTTCCCAACTGCAAAATAGGAAGAGGCAGCTGTAAGTACAATGCCTGATAGAATGACTATAAATCCAACAAATACGAAACTTAGCGAATGTAACATTAGCCCGATGATACCAAATTCATACTGAACGAAGAATACAACTCCAACCAATAGAATAATTGAAATTACTGACGCTATTAATCCGTTCATCATACTGCTTATCATATAGGGTTTACGGATAAACCAAGGTGTAGCTCCAACCAACTTCATCGTGTTGATAATAAATCGATTGGAATACAATGACAAACGAATGGTATTATTAATAAGCGCTATCGAGACGAAAAGCAGAATGAGGGCTAATCCAATCAGGATAAAACTGACTTTCCGAACATTTTCGTTTACCAGACTTACAACATCTTTCTGATAAACAATGCGAGAAATATGTTCAAACGATTTCAGTTTCGATTGGATTTTAGTCACACTGTCATTATTGGCGTAGGTTTCATGCAACTTGACTTCAATAGAAGCTTTCAATGGATTGTAACCCAAAAATTCCTGTGGATTTTCACCCAAACTACTGATATGATCCTTCAAAGCATCAGTCTTTGAGATATATTCAACCGTTTTTGCATAAGGCGAAGCTGTGAGAAATTTTTCTATTCGTTGCTCATCAGGTTTACTGATATGGTCATCCAAAATAATGGACAGATTAATATTTTCTTTTACGAATGTGCTCATATCCCTTGCCACGAAAAGGAGTAAAAAAACCAATCCAACCAAAAAGAGTACGAGTGACATACTTATTGTGGAGGTTAAATGTATGGTAGAGAAACCCGGCTTGGTTACATTATTGTCTTTTGTCATTTCTTATCTGGTAATTATCAATTAAAAGAATTAAGCTTTCACGTTCAATTTTCGGTAACTTTTCCATTGCCAGAAAATAAAACCAAGCAGACTCAATATAAGCAAAATGGACGATGTCAGCGCAATGGCATTTCCAATACTATACGATTTTGGTTCAAATTTGAACTCAAGTTCGTAGTTACCGGCTTTCAAAGGCATAGCACGGAGCAAATAATCGGCACGCACATGAGGTATTTTCTGTCCATTGATATAGGCATTCCAGCCATTTTTGTAATAAATTTCAGAGAAAACAGCCACCTGATCTGTTTTTGAGCTAAAATTATAAATCAAATGATTTGGTTTATAACTGGTCAATGCAATGTGAGCTGAAGTGTCCGGAGTTAGTTTTGCAGGTAGCTGCGAAGCAAATTCCTTATCCACAACCAGTTCAGTTTTTGTATTGATTTTGCCCAACAAAGTCATTTCTTCGTTTGCATTTGCCGCAACACGTATATTATTTACAAACCACGCGTTTCCGTTAGCATATGGATTCACAAGTGGTGCAGACTGTTTGTTGTAAATAAGATACTTCATATTCAGCATATTCAACACGCCCAGCGAATCCATCGTGTTGGTAATCACATCGGGTGTTTTGGCACGACCAAAAGCTCCAAACAATTGTCCGATTTCCTTTTCAATATGCATATTTATCAATTCCTGATAACGACGTAATTTAGCCGCATGATAACCCCCAATATTTTTGTGGAAATATGACGGTGAAGCATCATTAAAGACATTAACAGTGGCGTCCAGTACGCGGTATTGTGATTTATCCTGAAGTATTATATTATCAGCTGTTGAAGGCTCAATAAGCGTTTCGACGTGACGGGCACGTTTGAAATTGTCATTGTTCAGATAACGCAAGGCAACCGGAACTAAATCAAACAGAAACAAAATTGCAAAAAGTGTATAGGCGACCTTTATTTTAAGGAAATTCTTAGCATATAACCAAATCAAACCGGCTGAAGCAAGTATAAATGCCAGTGAACGCAAGGCATCCATACGCAACATAGCAGAACGGTCAAGTGCTAAGGTTTCTTTCAGGAAAGCATTATTCCCCTGAAACTGAGCATCGGCTGCTGCAGTAAAATTACCTGCCAGCGAAGGAATCAATGCGAAAATCAATGCAATTCCACCTACAATGGAAGCGCTAATCATCACCGGTTTAATCAATTTTTGTTTATCCGTTTTTTCAGCAAAAACTTCTTTCAATGCTAATATTGCTATCAATGTAATTCCAAAACCGCTTGCAACCAAAGTCATCGAAACCGTTCTGAATTTATTGTATAGTGGTATATAGTTGATAAATAGATCAGTGAGCCACATAAAGTTTTTACCCCACGAAAGCATAAGTGTCAGGGCAATCACAGGCAACAGCCACCATTTAATCCGTTTATCAACTAAAAATAAACCAAGAACAAACAAAAAGCAAACAATAGCCCCAATATAAACCGGACCTGAAGTAAAAGGCTGTGCTCCCCAATAAAGCGGGAATTGATTCTCTTTCAAAATTTTATCTACGTCGGGAGCACCCAACGAAGCAAGTTTTTTACCGGTTTCACTATCAGCATTCAAGTTAACAGCACTTGCACCACCTTTGAAATTTGGGATTAATAAAGTCATGGTTTCATCGATACCATAACTCCACTGAGTTATATAATCCTTATTCAACCCGTGTTGTGAGTTTTGACTATCAACAGTTAAGCCATTTGAATCGCCACGCATAGTAGCTTTTCCGTATTCATTGGTTACGAGTAAGGTGGTGGCATTCATTCCAATAGCAATTGCAACCGCAGCCAGTAACATAGCACTTGTTTTCAGAAACGAATTGATTTCTTTTGCCTTTACACTAAAAACAAATTCGACAATTACTAAAGAAAGCAGAATCAAAACCGTATAATATAAAATCTGAACATGATTGGCACGAACAGCCAGACTCAGAAAAAATGCAGTCAAAATACTTCCTAACAATCTCTTATCCCTGAAAGCCAGGAAAACAGCTCCAATAAGCGGTGCCATGTAGGCAATAGTTATAGCTTTGGAATTATGCCCCGCCGCCATAATAATAAAATTATAAGACGCAAAGCTAAACGCAATAGAACCCGCAATTGCCAGCCACGGATTTACTCTGAATGCAAGCAGTAGAATATAAAATCCGACCAGATACAACATCAGGTTGCCAATCTGTCCAGGGAAAACATGAATTACATCGTCTATATATTTAATCAGATTATAGGGCTGAATCAAGGATATCTGGTAAGTGGGCATGCCACCAAACATAGAGTTTGTCCACAAAGTAACATCGTCGTGCGTAGTATTAAAATCAATGGTTTCCTTGGCCATACACATCCAACTTTCAGTATCGTGTCCGATCAACTGTTTTCCTTCAATAATAGGAGAAAAATACCATAACGAAATGCAGATAAATAAGAAAAAAGCAGCAATGTGCGGAGTGAATTTAGCAAGAAGTGTTTTATTCATGTTGAAGTGCTTATTTTGTGGAAAGCAGTTTTTGGGAAAAATCACACAAAAGTACATCATTATTTCACAATTGCTATCCGAAAAGCGGTTAAATATTGTTGAAATCAGGAAATTAGTCAATATACCAATGTGATTAATGTGTCAATATGCCAATAAAAGATACAATTCTTTCGATTAGTCTCTATGGATGCCCTTCTGAATCATTAGAATATTGGCAAAATAGCACATTGATTTATTGGAATATTGACAAAAAAAAACGTACTTTTGTCGAACAAAAAGTCTTTGAAACAGTTTCTATTGCATGACTAACGAACAACTACGACAGATTCGGGCAGATTTTCCAATTCTGACTGAAAAAATATATACTAAAGACCTGATTTATTTCGACAACGGTGCCACGACTCAAAAACCACGTTGTGTTGTTGAGCGAATTGAAGAAGGCTATTATCATCTCAATGCCAATATCCATAGGGGTGTTCATTACCTGAGCCAGAAAGCTACCGAAGCACATGAAGCAGCCCGAAGTACTGTGGCCGAATTTCTTCATGCGGGCAAACGCGAAGAAATTATTTTTACACGTGGCACCACTGAGGCAATCAATTTGGTGGCAACTTCTTTTGGTGAAGCCTTTTGCAAAGCAGGTGACGAAGTAATTGTTTCGGTTATGGAGCACCATTCCAACATTGTTCCATGGCAAATGCTGTGTGAGCGAAAAGGAATGAGACTTCGGGTGATTCCGATAAATGAACGTGGCGAACTTGATTTGGAGATTTATAAATCATTGCTGAACGAACACACTAAAATCGTTTCTATTGCCCACGTTTCTAATGTGTTAGGCACAATAAATCCGGTTGCAGAAATTATCAGATTAGCTCATGAGCACAATGTTCCGGTTTTAGTGGATGGAGCTCAGTCTGTTCCGCATATTCCTGTAAATGTAGTTGAACTTGATGCTGATTTTTACGTTTTTTCCGCTCATAAAATTTACGGACCAACCGGAATTGGTGTACTTTACGGAAAAGAAAACTTGTTGAACGCCATTCCGCCGTATCAGGGTGGTGGCGAAATGATTCAGACAGTGACATTTGAGAAGACAACTTATAACGAATTACCGTTTAAGTTTGAAGCCGGAACACCTGATTATATTGGTTCTACAGCGCTGGCTGAAGCCTTGCGTTATGTACAATGTATCGGATTAGATACCATCGCCATACACGAACATGGTTTGCTCACTTATGCTACTGAGCGCTTATTCGAGATTGAAGGAATGCACATAATCGGAACTGCTAAAGAAAAAAGTGCAGTCATTTCCTTCCTGGTTGGAACTATTCATCCTTACGATATCGGTATGTTACTTGACAAATTGGGCATTGCTGTTCGTACCGGCCATCATTGCGCTCAACCCTTGATTGATTCGCTCGAAATTCCCGGGACTGTCCGTGTTTCCTTTGCTTTTTATAATACAAAAGGAGAAATTGATAATTTTATTGTGGCACTGAAACGGGTGGTGGGAATGTTACAGTAGCAGCAAACGATAACCAGTAAGCGGTAAATCTGAAATAATTGGAAATTGGAAATTGGAAATTACATAATTGAAAATTGAATATATGACTATCAACGAATTACAAGACGAAATTATTGAAGAATTCAGCCAATTTGACGATTGGATGGATAAATACGCATTACTCATTGATTTGGGGAATTCACTTGAAGCACTTGACCCGAAGCACAAAAATCCTCAAAATATTATAGAAGGTTGCCAGAGCCGTGTATGGCTGAACGCCGAATTAAACAATGGAATTATTACTTATCAGGGCGAAAGCGATGCAGTTTTGGTAAAAGGAATTGTTTCATTGCTTATTCAGGTTCTTTCGGGTCACACAGCGGACGAAATAATAAACACTGAACTCTATTTTATTGACAAAATAGGATTAAAAGAACACCTCTCTCCTACCCGTTCCAATGGATTACTGGCAATGGTTAAACAAATGAAAATATTTGCATTAGCCTATAAATCAGCAGTAAGCACTAAACAGTAAGCGGTAAAAAAACATTAAAAAATAAATCCTTATACAACCAATGGTTCTATAAGGATTTTAGTTTTCTGAAGTGCTTTCTGTTTACTGTTCATGTTCAAAATACTCCAATCTGAATTCGTTTCCATCGAAGACTCCATATGAAAAAATTCCGACAAAATCGCCGAGAATAACCACCCGTTTATTATCTTTCAACAGCAAATCGAGAGCTATGTGCCTATGTCCGAATATCATAAAATCAACATCGTGATTTTGGGCATACTGCTTGGCAAAGACTACAATATTCTCCTCATTTTCGCCTTTATAGGTAGTTTCTTCATAAATAAGATTCAGCCTGTTTCGGTATGACCAGTTATACCCAAACCTCTGTCCGAGCCGGGGTGGAAAATTGCCGAAAAGCCATTGAGCAAATCGGCTGTGAAAAATCTTGCGGATAAAAGCAAAACCGTTTCGGTCTAAATGCAAACCATCACCATGAACCATGTAAAAGGTTTTATCGCCTAATTTGGTGGTATAAGCTTCTTTATGAACTATTAATCCCAGTTCTTTCTCCAGGTATCCAAAGGTCCATATATCGTGATTTCCGATAAAAAAATGAATTTCAATTCCGGCATCAGTCAATTCTGCCAGTTTGCCCAAGACACGGACAAATCCCTTTGGTACAACGGTTTCATATTCGAACCAAAAATCGAAAATATCGCCCAATAAGTAAATAGCTGTAGCATCTACCCTTACTTTTTCAAGCCAGTCGACAAGTTTTTTCTCGTGAGCTCTATTATCTTTTACCAGTAGTGAACCCAAATGGGCGTCGGAAACAAAATAAATCATTTTTAGTTAATAGTTAAAAGTTGATAGTTGATAGAGGCTGTTGTCAACTGACAACTATCAACTGTCAACTCAAATTAAAGGAATCCCAGTTCAAGTTGAGCTTCCTCGCTCATCATACTTTTATCCCAGGCAGGCTCAAAAACAATATTCACATCAACCTCTTTAACTCCTTCTACGCTGGCCACTTTCATGCGTACATCTTCTACAATAAAGTCTACGGCAGGGCAATTGGGTGCTGTAAGTGTCATTTCTATCGTTAATAGACCATCGTCGGCTAAATCAATTTTATAAATCAATCCCAAATCATAAATATTGACAGGAATTTCAGGGTCGAACACCGTTTTTAGCATTCTGACTATTTGTTCTTCTTTTTCTAAAAATTCGTTCATTTCAATTTCTGATTATACAATTATCAAATTCAAATTGATAAACAAGCCAAACGACTAAATAGTTTATTCAATGTTGGAACCACTACGAATAACCAATTCATCAAATTCAGGAAGTGAAGTTGCCAGTTTGCCATCAATCACTACCACAGCATGTACTTTTGCTTTGATTGCCAGTTTATTATCAGATTTTCGGTGTATAACCTGATGAAAAATATAGCGAACACCTTCTTTTGTAACATAGAGTTTGGATATAAAATTATCTCCCGGTCGTAATGGAATTTTATACGCAATTTCAATGCTCGAAACCATTGGATCAATAGCTCGTTCGTGTAATTCTGCAAAACTGATATGATTTGCTTCCATAAACTCATGGCGGGTATGTTCCAGATAATTCTGATAAACAGAGTTATTTACAACCCCCTGAATATCACACTCGTAATCGCGCACTTTTAGTTCTAATTCAAATATATACATAATTTTCAATATGCTAATTAATTAATGTGCCAATAAAAAATTTTCTTAGATTATTCTCGATAAATAAATTTCAAAACTACAATTTAGCCACTTTTTTTATTTGCAAATTATCATATTGGCACATTGGCACATTTTTTTCTGATTATCGTTAATCCATCACGCAAGGGCAACATTACTTTTTCTACCCGATGGTCGGTAGTAATAAAATCATTAAACCGCATGATTTCAATGGTTTGATTATCATTTGCATCAACCGGTTTCAGCACTTTTCCATCCCAAAGGGTATTATCAGCCAGAATAAAACCACCAGGTTTCAATTTAGGTAGAACAGCTTCATAATAAGCCAGATACTCACGTTTATCAGCATCAATGAATACTAAATCAAAAGTTTCGTTCAGCTTTTCAATTTCAGTCAACGCATCACCAATGTGCAAGTTGATTTTATGTCCATGTTCCGAACCCCTAAAGTTTTGCAAAATAAATTCTTCCAGCTCATCATCGCACTCAATAGTGTGTAAGACAGCATCAGCATTCAAAGCCTCGGCCATACACAAAGCAGAATATCCGGTAAAAGTACCTATTTCAAGTACCTTTAGGGGTTGAATCATGTGGCAGAACATAGCCAAAACTCTACCCTGAAAATGGCCGGAACACATTCTCGGATTTAACATTCGCACATGCGTTGTACGATTGATACGAGCCAGATATTCAGGCTCTTTATCAGAGTGAGATAACAGATAATTATCTATATTCATAAACTCATTAAATCTTTCAAAGCTGGAATTTAAGCTCTCTATACCCCTTTTTGGGCGTTAGGGGGCTTCTAAACGTATTTTAAAACCGACAATTTAGCCGGATCAAAAATCTCGTTGGCAATCGTTTGCAATTGTTCGGGAGTAACCGAATCAATATGCTGTTTTACAACTTCCAGACTATCAATTTTATTATATCTGAGAAAACTTTTACCTAAGCTAAGTGCCAGATTTTCTTTCTGTTCCGACGAAATAGCCATTTGTCCCATCAACTGAAGTTTATACTTTTTTAGTGCATTGTCGGTTAATTTCTGTTCACGCAGTTTTTGTAATTCATTCATCACCAATTGCTCGCATCGAGCGGCATTTTCGGTATCACAACCAAAATAAACCGTCCACAAACCGGTATCGGTAAAAGGTTGAAAGTTCGATTCCACATTATAAACCAAGCCATGCTTTTCACGAAGTGATAAATTTAGCAGGCTGTTCATACCAGGTCCACCCAGAATATTATTCAGCAAATACATTCCCATACGGCTGGGATGGTTTAAATCATACGCCCTGTTACCCAACATAAAATGAACCTGATGAGTATCTTTATTTATTTCTTTTTTGACTGGTTTGTAGGATGTTGGAGAAAAGCGTTCAACTACTTTTAATTCAGTATCTTTAGTCAGTAAGTATTTTTCTGCCCAGCGGATTAATTGTTTAAAATTTAAATCTCCCAATGCAAAAAACACCATTTCTTCCGGTCGGTAATGCTTCTGAATGAAATTCACAGCATCTTCAGTTAGGTATTTTTGCAACAACTCTGATTTTCCCAAGATATTATGACCAATTGGATGATTTGCAAAAAGCAGTTCTTCAAAATCATCGTAAATTAATTCTGAGGGACTATCGTTGTAAGACTGAATTTCATCCAAAATGATAACTACCTCTTTATCAATTTCTTTTTGAGGAAAAACAGAATTAAGCACAATATCCGATACCAGTTCCATAGCCCGCTCAAAATACTCTTTCAACACTGCAGCATATATTACTGTTTCTTCCTTCGAAGTATAGGCATTCAGTTCTCCTCCCACATGTTCCAAGCGATTGATAATATGCCCGGAACGACGCTTCTTAGTGCCTTTAAAAAGCATGTGTTCGAGAAAATGGGCCATTCCCTGCTCATCTTCTGTTTCATCGCGTGAGCCCGTATTAATGACTATACCACAATACGCAACAGCCGATTGATCAGGTTTATGTATAATTCGAAGTCCGTTAGAAAGTGTATGAGTTTGATATTTCATTCCTTAGCTTGTAAAAAAGAAGCGCAAAGATACAAAAAATCAGTTGATAGTCGAACGTTAATAATTTGCAGTTAAATTTAAATGTGATTCAAAAAGGTTTTCTGAAAGTGCAACCATTTTTCCATTCGCTGCATCCATAAGCCGTATTTCCTTTCAGAAGAATGCCTTTGCCACAAAGCGGACAAAGAGAACCTTCTATTGAAGACTTCACTTCGGGTGAAATGTTCAATGCTTGTTCACCCGGTCGTCGATTATCGCTTTTTACATTGAAAACAATTTCAGTAACCATCGTTTTGAGTTCATCCAGAAAGTCTTTTGCCTGATATTCACCTTTTTCTACTTGCCTGAGCTTTTTCTCCCAGCGGCCTGTCAGTTCGGCCGATTTGAGCAAATCTTCCTGAATAATCTGAATCAGTTCCACACCGGTATTGGTGGCAATCAGGTTTTTCTTTTCACGCCGGACATAATCACGTTTGAAAAGTGTTTCAATAATAGCTGCACGTGTGGATGGTCTGCCAATACCGTTTTCCTTCAATGCATCGCGTAGTTCGTCGTCATCAACCAGTTTTCCGGCTGTTTCCATAGCTCTTAGCAAAGTCGCTTCGGTATATGGTTTTGGTGGCGAAGTCCATTTTTCCGCCAGTGTTGGTTCGTGTGGACCGTTTTCCCCTTTTACAAAAAGTGGCAAAGTCCATTCTTCCTCCTCTTCGTTGTCTTTTTCTTCTTCCTGCACTTTAGCAAAAACCACACGCCATCCTTGTTCCAAAATTTGTTTTCCGGTGACTTTAAATTCTACCTTTTCCACTTCTCCCAAAATGGTAGTAGTCGAAATTTTACATTCGGGATAAAAATTGGCTATAAAACGTCTGGCCACCAAATCAAAAACCTTTTTCTCCGGGTCTGATAAGGCTGTTGGATGAACACCGGTTGGTATAATAGCATGGTGATCAGTCACTTTAGAATTATCAAAAACCTTTTTTGTTTTTGGAATTTTGGTTCCCAGTAAGGGTTTAGTCAACAATTCGTAGTCTTTTATTCCTTTCAGAATGTCCGGTATTTTCGGATAAATATCGTCGCTCAGGTAGGTAGTATCTACACGCGGATAAGTTGTCACCTTTTTCTCGTATAGACTTTGGATAATTTTCAGCGTTTCGTCGGCTGAATACCCAAATTTTTTATTGCATTCAACCTGTAACGAAGTCAGATCGAACAGACGTGGAGCAGATTCCGTACCTTTTTTGGTGCTAATATCCGTTACAAAAAAATCGGCAGTACGAACCGTATCCAAAAAATTGGTACCTTCTTCCACACTCGAAAAACGACCTTTTGAAGCTGAGAAAACCGTATCTCGGTAAACAGTTTTTAATTCCCAATACGATTCTGGTTTGAAATTCTCTATTTCCAACTGTCGATTTACAATCAATGCCAAAGTCGGGGTTTGAACCCGCCCAATAGAAAGTACCTGACGATTTTTACCGTATTTCAATGTATAAAGCCGTGTAGCATTCATTCCCAGCAACCAATCACCCATGGCACGAGAAAGGCCGGCTTCGTATAGACTTTGGTAGTCAGACTGATCCTTCAGTTTGTTAAAACCTTCTCGAATGGCTTCTTCGGTAAGCGATGAAATCCACAAACGTTTCACCGGACATTTGCACAGCGCTTTCTGCATCACCCAGCGCTGTATCAATTCACCTTCCTGCCCCGCATCACCGCAGTTCACTACTTCATCAGCATTTGCCATCAAGGTTTCAATCACCTTAAACTGCTTCTGAATCCCGCTATCATTCATCACCTTAATACCAAAACGTTGCGGAATCATAGGCAACTGACTGAGTGCCCATGCTTTCCATTCAGGTGCATATTCGTGTGGTTCGAGTAGCCCGCATAAATGTCCAAATGTCCAGGTTACCTGATATCCGTTTCCCTCTATATAGCCATCCTTACGGGTTTTTGCTCCTAAAACTTCGGCTATATCACGCGCCACACTGGGCTTTTCGGCAATGCAAACTATCATAGGTTTTGAAACAAGTTTATAAAGTGGAAAAGTAAAATGCTAAAAAAGTAAGATCAGTTTAAACTTTATTAACTTTCAAACTGAATGAACTAATCACAAAAGTACTCAAAAAAACCTTGATGAACGACTATGAAAGCCCCTTCAAAAGTTAATATATTGTTTTTAGTTTAGCATATAGAGTTATTCTATTCGGTTATAAGCCATATGAATTGTGAATACGTGCTAATCAGTTCCTAAAATTGTTTTATCTTTGTACTCTCAATTAAAGAAAAATTTCAGGTATTAAAAAGCTGTGTATTTAACTATAGAATATAAATCAAATGTTTAAAAATCAACAAATTGCAGCTGATATTTTTTATGTCGGTGTGAATGACAGACAGAAGCATAAGTTTGAAAATATGATTTCGTTACCCAATGGGGTTTCGTACAATTCCTATCTGATTGTGGATGAAAAAGTAGCGCTTGTTGATACGGTCGAAGTTCAATTTGGCGATATTTTTATAGATAAAATTCAGTCGCAGCTACAGGGAAGAACTGTCGACTATTTGATAATCAACCATATGGAACCTGATCATTCCGGTTCTATCCGTTCCATCCGGAAATATTATCCTGATATGGTTATTGTGGGTAATTCAAAAACACTGAGTATGGTGGAAGGCTATTACGGAGTTACCGATAACACGCTCGAAATAAAAGATGGAGAAATTTTATCGCTAGGAAAGCATAAACTACAGTTTCACCTGACACCGATGGTTCACTGGCCTGAAACCATGATGACTTACGATAAGACTGAAATGGTTTTATTTTCGGGAGATGCTTTCGGGAGTTTTGGCACACTTGATGGTTCGGTTGTGGACGATAAATTAGACGTAAACCGCTACTGGGACGAAATGGCACGTTATTATGCGAACGTTGTTGGGAAATACGGTTCAGCCATTCAAAAAGCACTAAAAAAACTTACTCCGCTGGAATTTAAGTATATTTGCAGCACCCATGGGCCAGTTTGGAAAAAATACATTACAGAAGTGGTGGATATGTACGACCAGTTTAGCCGTTATCACGGTGATGATGGTGTGGTAATCATTTATGGTTCGATGTACGGAAACACAGAATTAATGGCCGAAACTGTGGCTCAGGGTGTTGCCGAAATGGGAGTGAAAAACATTATCATTCACAATGTATCGAAAAGCGATCCGAGTATTATAATTCGGGATGTTTTCAAATATAAAGCGTTGATAGTAGGAAGTCCGACCTACAGCAACGAACTTTTTCCTGAAATTGATTCGATTCTACGTAAAATTGAAATTCGTCAGGTGAAAAATCGGGTTTTTGGATGTTTTGGATCGTTTACCTGGGCAAGTGCTGCCGTAAAACGGTTAAAAACATTTGTGGAAACCATGAAATGGCAATCCGCTGAAATATCGGTAGATGAAAAACAGGGTTTGAAAGAAGATAATTATAAGGCCTGTCTGGAGCTTGGACGTCAGGTAGCGATTTTGATGAAAGACTTGGTTGATGAACCCGAGCATTGCGTGTAAATATAGCGGTAAGCAGCAAACGGTAAGCAGTAAGAAATTCCATATAATTAACTCATGAATCAATATTCAGATTATAACGAGAAATTCAGAGAACGAACAAAAAAATTTGCTGTTTCTGTCACCCTATTTTATGCCAAATACTGCAAACAAACTGAAGAATTAAGGATTATTGGTAAGCAGCTACTTCGCTCGGGGACTTCTGTTGCCGCTAATTTCAGAGCATTTACCCGTGGAAGGTCAGAGGCAGAAAAATTTCCCAAACTTTGTATTGTGGTTGAAGAAACAGATGAAACGCAGTTTTGGTTTGAATTGATTGAAGAAGCAAATCTGTTAGATATTTCTACATTTCAACACATTAAAAATGAAGCCGATGAGCTAATTAAGATTTTTACAGCTACTAAAAACAAAATGAAGAAGTAAAGGTATTTTGCTTGCTGTTTACCGCTTACCGCTTACTACTAAATTATGGAAAAATTAACATTAATTACACCAACATTCTTATTTTCAGCTATTTCGTTAATATTACTAGCATTTACTAATCGGTTTTTGTCGTATGCTCAACTGGTGCGGACGCTCAAAGACCGTTATATGGATGACCATTCGGCAATGACTCATGCTCAAATTATGAACTTGCGTAAACGGCTTTACCTTACCAAGAATATGCAATTATTTGGTGTTGCCAGCCTGCTACTTTGTGTAGCTACTATGTTTCTGATTTATATAGGCTTACAAATCATCTCTGTTTATGTTTTCGGAATTGCTTTGATATTTCTGATAATTTCACTTTCTTTGTCGGTGTGGGAAATTCAGATTTCAGCCCGTTCGCTGGAAATTTATCTGAGTGATATGGAAAATAAAAAAGAGAATGTACCCCAAACCCCTAAAGGGGCTTGAAGATAACTTTTTGATATAAAACAACACTAATCTAACTCCCCTTTTGGGGCTGGGGATAAATATGAATAATGGATTCGTACGTGTAGCTGCTGCCATACCCGAACTTCGGGTGGCTGATTGTGCATATAATGCTTCCCGAATGGCCGATTTGGTTCGGAAAGGCGAAGAGGAGAAAGTACAGCTTATCTGTTTTCCTGAATTATCGGTAACAAGCTATAGCTGTGCCGATTTATTTTTTCAGCAACAATTACTCGACGATGCAAAAAAAGCATTGAACGAGCTTCAAATGCTCACATTTTCAACCACAGCTGTCATAATTGTAGGAATGCCATTAAAAGTTCAAAATCAATTATTCAACACGGCAGTCGTGCTACAAGGCGGTCATATACTTGGAGTTGTACCTAAAACCCATATACCGAATAACAACGAATTTTACGAAAAACGATGGTTTGCTCCGGCAAAATCTACTGATGTTCAGACTATCACTATTTGCAGCGAGAATGTTCCTTTCGGAACAAATTTACTTTTCAGCGATGGAAAATTCTCCTTTGCCATTGAACTTTGCGAAGACCTTTGGGTGCCCATTCCACCAAGTTCGCAACACGTATTGCACGGTGCTGATGTTATTTTCAACCTTTCGGCAACCAATGAATTAATTGGAAAACATGACTATTTACGCCAACTCATTGAGCAACAATCTGCGCGCTGTGTAGCAGGTTATGTTTATGCTTCGGCCGGTGCCGGAGAATCAACGACTGATGTTGTTTATGCAGGAAATGGTCTTATCGCTGAGAATGGAAAGATCATTGCAAGTTCCGAACGTTTTTCGTTCGAACCACAACTGATTGTCAGCGAAATTGATATTGAACGATTACAAGCTGATCGTTTGAGAAATACCAATTTCACAAACGACAAATCAAATGAAATATATCGTACCGTGAAACTGGAAGATGCACATTTCACACAGTTTGAACTGAAACGGAGTTTTGATAAACATCCGTTTGTTCCACCTTTACAAAATCGCGAAGCCAGCTGCGAGGAAATTTTTTCAATACAAGTAGGCGGTTTGGCAAAACGCTGGAAACATACGAATGCAGAAACTGTAGTGTTGGGAATTTCGGGGGGATTGGATTCTACACTGGCATTGTTAGTATCTGTAAAAACTGCTGACAAACTTGGTTACGACCGAAAACGCATAATAGGCATTACCATGCCTGGATTCGGAACTACAGACAGAACATATTCAAACGCCGTAAACCTAATGAGCTCACTGGGTATTACCATGCTCGAAATTTCTATTAAAGATGCTTCGTTGCAGCATTTTAAAGACATTAACCACGATACGAACCAACACGACGTGACCTACGAAAATACGCAGGCCCGGGAACGGACGCAGATTTTGATGGACATTGCCAACAAGCATAATGGGTTGGTAATCGGCACCGGTGATTTGTCGGAACTTGCGCTGGGCTGGGCGACTTATAATGGGGATCACATGTCGATGTACGGCGTAAATTCAGGTGTTCCAAAAACACTGGTTCGTTATTTGGTTGACTTTGCGGCTCATCAATTAGATAAAATTTCGGAAGAAATTCTGCGCGATGTGCTCGATACTCCGGTTAGTCCTGAGTTGCTGCCGGCTGACGAAAACGGAGATATTGCCCAAAAAACCGAAGACATTGTAGGACCATACGAATTACACGATTTTTTCCTGTATTATATGGTTCGCTTTGGATTCAGTCCGACAAAAATACTTTTCTTAGCCAAAATTGCATTTATAGAAACCTACGAAACTGAAACCATTGAAAAATGGCTGAAAGTCTTTATTAAAAGGTTTTTTGCACAACAATTTAAACGTTCCTGCCTACCTGATGGACCGAAAGTAGGTTCAATAAACCTATCGCCACGCGGTGACTGGCGCATGCCAAGCGACGCAATTGCTTTCTCAATTAACGATTAAACTGACAACTTAAATATGCTCGATCAACTATTTTACGGAAACACGCTCTATAATTGGATGATATCATTAATTATAATTCTCGGAGCTTTAATTCTCAACAAAATTATTGTTTTACTGAACAAATATGTTATTCAAAAACTGACAAGCAAAACAAAGAATCGGCTCGATGACATACTTTTTCAGATGTTGGAATCGCCCGTTTTATTGGGTATTACACTTTTTGCCATATGGATTGCAGCTAAAAGGTTGGATTTGGGTTTTCATGTAGAAACCATTATCGCCAAGTCTTATAAAATCCTTACAGTGATTAATATCACCTGGTTTGTTGCCCGCTTGGTAAATTCATTAATTGAAGAATATTGGGTTCCAGAAAAAGGAGAACATACCAAACATAAAATCCTTGACACACATCTTATATCCATAATTCGACGAACAATTCTGACGATAATATGGTCGATCGGTGGTGTTATGGCATTGAATAATATTGGGGTGGATGTTCGTGCTTTGCTTGGTACCTTAGGAATTGGAGGGTTAGCTTTTGCTCTGGCAGCACAGGACACAATAAAAAATATTTTCGGTGGAATAACCATTTTTACAGACCGTCCGTTTCGAATGGGTGACCGGGTAAAAGTAGACAAATACGATGGATTTATTGAAGATATTGGAATACGCAGCACTCGGTTGCGGACATTAGAAAAAAGACTGGTGACTATTCCAAATTACAAAATGGTGGATGCGCCGGTTGAAAACATCTCTGAAGAGCCTATGCGCCGGGTTTCGATAAAGTTAAGTTTGACTTATAATACAACACCCGAGAAGATAAATGAGGCTATGAATATTCTTCGTGATATGCCAAATCGGGTATCCGATGTTTCAGAGAAAGATTTGGTGGTAGCTTTTACAGATTTTACAGATTTTTCACTGGCTATTACTTTTGTATATTTCATCAAGAAAAAAGCGGATGTCATGGAAACTCCATCGCAGGTAAATCTGGAGATATTACGTGCATTTAGTTCTGCTGGTCTTAAATTTGCTTATCCAACACAAACTGTGTTTATTGAAAAATAATTTTAAGAATTAAAAGGATTGAGGATTTTAAAGAATTCACTTAGCGCTTAGCGTAGTTCCCCCGCTCCTTGCCTCACTATTTCGGGATCGCCTTCGGTAAAATCGACTATCGTGGAATGAATAGAGCCACCGATGCCACCATCAATCACCAAATCAACCTGATTGCCGTATTTTTCATCAATCAATTCAGGATCGGTAAAATATTCTTCACTGTCTTCCGTGGTAAAAATGGAACTAGTCATAAGTGGATTACCTAATTCACGTACAATGCTTAAAGCAATTGAATTATTTGGCATACGTATACCAACAGTATTCTTATTTTTGAAAAGTTTGGGTAATTTGCTACTACCATTTAAAATAAAGGTGAAAGGACCAGGCAAATTCTTCTTCATCAGTTTAAAAGCCAGATCGTCCATTTTGGCATATTCACTAATTTGGCTCATTTCAGAGCAAATAAATGAAAGGTTTGATTTTCGTAGATCGTGGTTTTTTAGTTTTGAAATAAACTCCACAGCGTTAGCATTAAAAATACTGCAACCAAAAGCATATACGGTGTCGGTAGGGAAAATAATGATTCCACCATTTCGCAAAACTTCGGCGATATGACGAATCTGAGCCGGATTGGGATTGTTATCGTAAAGTTTGAGTAACAAGGCTAGATAGTTAATTAAGCATTATAAATCACACACAAAAGTACAAAAAATCCTGCATAGTTATATGCAGGATTCATTTATTCGGAATAACAACTAAACTGATCAACAAATTAGCTGTTATCTAAATTCAAAAAGCGTCAATTATAGCTTTGAAATCAGCCACTTTCAATGAAGCACCACCAATCAGGCCACCGTCGATATCGGGTTGTGCGAATAATTCAGGAGCATTTTTAGCATTACAGCTTCCACCATAAAGAATTGAAGTTCCTTCTGCCACTTCTTGTCCGAATTTTTCAGCAATAATAGTACGGATAAATGCTAATGTATCCTGAGCTTGTTCAGTTGAAGCAGTTACACCGGTTCCGATTGCCCATATTGGTTCGTAAGCAATAACAATTTTCTTGAAATCGTCAACGCTCAGGTTGAAAACAGTTTCTTCCAACTGGTTTTTTACGTAAGCATTTTGTTGGTTGGCGTTACGAACATCCAGAGCTTCACCGCAGCAGTAAATCGGGGTCAAACCATTTGCCATAGCCAAAGCAACTTTGCTGTTCAAAATAGCACTTGTTTCACCATAATATTCGCGACGTTCGGAGTGTCCAAGAATTACATATTCTGCACCGGTTGATTTTACCATGGCAGCACTAATTTCACCTGTATATGCACCTGACTCGTGATCTGCACAGTTTTGAGCAGCCACGCCAATCACTTTTGTATCAATAGCCACAGCCACAGTTGCCAAGTGAATAGCAGGCGTTCCAATAACGACATCACATTTTAATTTTGCACCGGCTAATGCCTCGTTCAATTCAATAGCCAACGCCAACCCTTCCTGCAGGGTTTTGTTCATTTTCCAGTTTCCTGCAACAATGTTTTTTCTCATTTTTGTTTTAAATATTTAGTTTGATAATTTTCTAATTACGCGGGTACTTATTCAAAATCTCTCCAATTCATTTTTTTCAAAATAGTTCCCTGCTGCAACAACACAATACCCGGATTAGCCCGAATCATGGTTTTCAAGGTGGTTGGATCCGTTTTCCAAAAAGGGTAAGTTACTCCTGTTTTATCAACAAATTTTTGAACTTCTGTGTCAGATGATCCGGTTAATGCATAAAACTTATCTCCATTTTTTAGTGCTTTCTGATAGATAATTTCAGCTTTTTCAGCCCCTTTTGTAGAAGCATCATCTACATCATACATTATAAGTAAATATGTTTTGCCCGGAAACGCTAAAACCTCTTGTGTAATATCATCAAACTTTTCATTCACTATACTAAAGTCATGAATAAGAGGCATAAATCCTTTCTTTAGCAACTTTGATTTTTGATCAACAAAAATCCAGGTTGAATCATTTTTTGGATAATTTTCAAGGGTAAATTCCCGCTGTTCACCTTCCCGCTCGTAAATAAAAGTAGTCTGATATTGATCTTTTGTAGCATTATCAGGAATTTCCATTGCTTTTGTAATGTTTAGACCCACTTTATAGGGCAGAAAATCCTTCATCGGTAAATGCATGAAACTTGAAACCGACAAACTAATGCCAATAAGTATGAACACTAAAGCCGATAAAATTTGGATTTTAGATGACCAGTAAGGCTTGAATTTAATTTTATAAATGAGAATAAGGATTAACAACCCAAACAAGACTATATTTTTGCCAAAAGTCGCCCAGTTGCTTATAATCAACGCATCACCGAAACAACCGCAATCCGTAACAGGATTTTTCACGGCAATGTATAAGGTCAATGGAGTCATTACCATCATAAATAGCAACGCAATTATGGAGGTTGAGTTTAAGTGAACTTTAAGAATCATATTTAACCCGATTAGCAATTCAAGAGCTGAAAGAGCTATTGCAACCGGCAACGCATAATCAGCCAACGATTCAAAAAAACCACCAAATGTTCGAAGATAATCTTCTATTTTATAACTAAAACCAAGTGGATCGATTGCTTTTACAAATCCCGAAAAAACAAAAACAGCTCCAAAAACTATCCGGCTTATTTCCAATGAAACACTTCCGGCAACCTGCAATGATTTATTCATTTTTTTTTGAATTAAATAGTTTCAGTTTCTTGCAATTTTATTAAGCCAAAAACGGCATAATTTATCATATCAAAATAGTTAGCATCGACTCCTTCCGAAGCAAGTGTTTTGCCCAGATTATCTTCAATTTGTTTGGTGCGTAAAATTTTAGTAAGAATTAAATCTGTAAAGGATTGTATTCTCATCGAACGCCAGGCCTCATCATAATCGTGATTTTTATCCATCATCAGCTTTTTGGCTTCAGACAGAAATTTATCATAGAGTTCCATTCCATTGTCAAAAGTCAAGTCGTCAGTATCTGAAAAACCAAGTTCCAATTGAACCAATCCTATAATACCATAATTTACTATTCCAATTAATTCTGAGCGTATTCCTTCATCGACTTTCGAAACACCTTTAATTTCGATACTTCGAATCCGGTTTGCTTTTATAAAAATCTGATCTGTAACTGATTGCTGGCGAAGAATGCGCCACGAAGCACCATAATCCTTCATTTTTTTTATAAAAAGAGTACGGCATACAGCGGTAACCTGATCGAATTGCTGGTCGGTTTTGCTCATAATAAATCACTGATTTTTTGAGTTGCAAAGGTACTATTTTTTGTTGAAACCAACAACGAATAATTATTCAATACGAGCCAATAAAATAAATACGTTGTGAAATTTTAAAAGTTATAATTGCCTATAAAAACCTTAAATCTTTATGATACTTTTATACAGTCGATGTTTTTTTTCTATATTTGTAAATGAAAGTACTTACTGAAATGAAAAAATCACTCTTCATATCAATTCTAATTTGTCTGATTTTTAGCAGCTTTGCACAATCTCAGAAACTTGTAAACGCAACTTATTACAGCAATAAATTACACGGTCGTCATACTTCCGATGGTGGTCGATATCATACCGATAGCCTTACCTGTGCGCATCGAACATACCCTTTTGGAACAATTCTTAAAGTCCGGAATCCAAAAAATGATCGTGAAGTCATCGTCAAAGTCACAGATCGTGGACCATTTCAACGCAGATTGACCATAGATTTGGCATATTGTGCAGCTAAAGAATTAGATATCGTTCGTTTCGGAATTGCTAAGGTTGAAATTACACGATTGGATTTAATACCTGTATTCAGACAAATATCTTCACCCATAGTTGTGTCTTTCAACCAAATAAAGTTAAATATTTCCGCTCTTACTTCTCCATGTTTTCCCAGACTTTAAAAATGGAACAACTTAGTGCAATCGTTTGCGACTAATCCCTTACAAAACATTTAATAAGTTCTTTCAGTTTGCACATTTGATTGTTACTTTTGCTGTGGAAAACCTCAAATCAAATCCTTATGTTTATGTTAAAAAAAATACTATTTATTCTTCTCTGTAGCATTATCCTTCCACTTACAGCTCAGATTAATCGCGTTGAACCCTCATTCTGGTGGGTTGGCATGAAAAACCCCCAACTTCAATTGCTGATTCATGGAACAGAAATTTGTACCTGCTTACCTATAATCAATTATCCGGGCATAAAAGTGTTGAAAACCAATCGTGCCTGTAGTCCAAACTATCTGTTCGTAACGCTTGATATTGATTCTAAAATAGCTAAAACAGGGACGTTTCAAATTATTTTGAAACAACCCAACAAACAAGACATTTCAATTACTTACGAATTAAAAAAACGACGTTCAGCTTCTTCTGACAGGAAGGGTTTTACAAGTGCTGATGTGGTTTATCTACTTATGCCTGACCGCTTTGCCAACGGTGATCCGAAAAACGATATCATTGACGCTCAGCCTGACAAACTGAACCGTAGAATTGACTACGCTCGTCATGGAGGGGATATTAAGGGGATTGTTGATCATTTGGATTATATCAAAGAAATGGGTGCAACGGCCATTTGGTGTACTCCCGTTCAGGAAAATAATTACGAGAAATTTAGTTATCACGGTTATGCTATCAGCGATTATTACAAAATTGATCCACGCTTTGGCAGCAATGCTGAATATTCAAATTTTGTAGAAGCGTCGCATCAAAAAGGTCTGAAAGTGATTATGGATATGGTTTCCAACCATTGCGGAATCTGGAGTTGGTGGATGGCCGATTTACCATTCGAGGACTGGATTCATCAGTGGCCTGCAATGACCTACACTAACCACAAGGCCGGTACAATAAAGGACACACATGCTTCTGAGATTGATAAAAAACTGTTTATTGACGGTTGGTTTGATAAAACGATGCCGGATATGAACCAGAAAAATCCGTATTTCTGGACGTATTATATTCAAAACTCTATCTGGTGGATTGAATCGTCAAATCTGGATGGAATCAGAATGGATACTTATCAATACAACGACCGTGATGCTATGGCACAATGGTCTAAAGCGATTACCGATGAATATCCAAAATTTAATATCGTTGGCGAGACTTCATTTGCAAATTCGATGGATATTGCATTTTGGCAGAAAAATTCCGTGAACTCTCTAAAATACAATTCTGAATTGCCGACCGTAATGGATTTTATTCTGCAACGTTGCTTACTTAGTTGTTTTAATGAACATGGTAAATTCTGGGAAGACCTTGGAATGAATAGGCTTTATAATAGCATTGGAAACGATTATTTGTATCCCGACATCAACAACTTGCTCATTTTTGCAGAAAATCATGACACACAGCGGATTAATGAAAATTACAAAGGCGATTTCAATAAATTTAAAATGGCCATGTCGGTTCTGATGACTATGCGGGGAATTCCTCAGATTTATTATGGCTCTGAAATTGGCATGAGAGGCAATAAAGATGTTGGTGATGGCGATATTCGTCAGGACTTTCCCGGAGGTTGGGCAGGCGATTCGATCAATGCTTTCAACCCGAAAAGTCGCAACGAAGTTCAGAAAAAGTATTTTGATTTCATGGCAAAACTGCTGAACTGGCGTAAAACCAAAACAGTGATTCATACAGGTTCACTAACCCACTATTGCCCTGAGAAAGATGTATATGTGTATTTCCGTTACAATGACACTGAAAAAATAATGGTAGTAATCAACAATAATGAATCATCTATTAATCTGAATATCAATCGATATACTGAAAGTATCGAAAATAAAACCAGGGGGATAGATGTTATTTCATGTAAAACCTATAATCTAAAATCGGATTTTAGCATTCCGGCACAAACCGCAATAATCCTTGAATTAAAATAAGAAATCACAATCAATCAATTAAAATACCTATGAGAAAATACGTTTATTCAATTGCCATCATCCTAATATTAGCACTAAGTCTGACTGATATTTTTATGTCTTCGTGCAAAAGCCATTCTTTCAAATCAGAAAATCTGATGGATTCAATTGACTTCAAAAAATCGATGCCCGAATGGGCCAAAGATTGTAATATTTATGAAGTAAATACCCGTCAATACACTCCCGAAGGCACCTTTGCTGCTTTTCAGAAACAATTACCACGACTGAAAGCCATGGGTGTGGATATAATCTGGATGATGCCAATTAATCCGATTGGTGAGAAAAACCGCAAAGGCAAACTCGGAAGTTATTATGCAGTAAAAGATTATACGGCTGTCAATCCCGAATACGGTACGGAAGCTGACTTTAAAAACCTAGTTGCTGAAGCGCATAAACTGGGAATGCACGTAATTATTGACTGGGTAGCCAACCACACTTCGTGGGATAATGTGTGGATAAAACCTCATTCTGACTGGTACACAAAGGATAGTCTTGGTAACATAATTATCCCAAAGGGAACAGACTGGGAAGATACAGCAGACCTGAATTATGACAAACCCGAATTGCGTAAAGCTTTGATTGATGCCATGAAATACTGGGTAAAAAATACTGATATAGACGGTTTCCGATGCGATGTAGCCTTTATGATTCCGATAAGTTTCTGGCAACATGCCCGAAAAGCCATTGATGAATTAAAACCAAATTGCTTTTTCCTTGCTGAGGCAGGTGAGCCGATTATTCATAGGGCATTTGATATGACTTACGACTGGCCGCTGAAAGATACAATTAATGCCATTGCCAAAGGAAAAATGAATGTAACAGCATTGGTTAAACATTTTGCAGACGAGAATAAGAAGTTCAAACCCGAAGATTTAAGAATGCAGTTTATCACCAATCATGACCTAAACACCTGGGATGGAAGTGAATATGAGCGATTAGGCGACAAAGCAGTGGATGCATTCAATGTATTGATTTACACTGTTCCGGGCATGCCACTAACTTATACCGGTCAGGAAGAGCCATTAAAAAAGCGTTTGAAATTCTTTGATAAAGACACTGTATCATTCGGAAAATTTGAACGAGAGGAATTGCTTACCAAATTAAACCAGTTAAAGAAAAACAACAAAACACTCTGGAATTTAAACTACGGTGGTGATTTCACAATTCTGAAAAATACAAATCCAAAAACTATCTTTTGTTTTGTTCGCTCAAAGGACGACGATAAAATTCTCTGTTTGTTCAATTTTTCCAACAAAGAACAAACATTCAGGATTGAAAATAAAATTCAGGAAAAATTCTACCCTCACATAGGTGAAAAACTTATTATCTCAACAAATTCAGAATACAAACTGAAAGCCTGGGGCTACTCCGTTTTGAGTACAGCTCATTTGATAACAAAATGAAATCAAAATTCTTAAATACATTAGCATTTTTGTTTTGTTCGGGTGTTTGCTTTTCGCAAAATCTCCCTGTGGTTTCATCCGGGTCAATCAAACGAATTGAGAGCTTCCAATCCAAATACGTTGCCTCCAGAAATGTTGATGTTTGGTTACCCGAGGGATACGATGGCAAAAAGAAATACAGCGTAGTTTATATGCACGATGGACAAATGCTGTTCGACAGTACGCTTTGTTGGAACAAAAAAGAGTGGAAAGCTGACGAGGTTTTTTCAAAACTTATCTACGAAAATAAAATTGAACGATGCATAGTTGTGGGGATATGGAACAATGGTTCGGAGCGAATTTCGGAATATTTTCCTACTAAAATTTTCAATAATATTGATCCAAAAATCTCCAAATCGTTTTCGGATAAATACTGCAATGGCAAAGGAACTACCGGCGATAACTACTTAAAATTTCTGGTTAGTGAGTTAAAACCCTACATAGATAATAATTTCTCGACTTACGACGATAAAGAACACACAACCATCATTGGTTCAAGTATGGGGGGATTAATTTCAATCTTTGCCATTTCCGAATATCCTGATATTTTTGGTGGGGCTGCCTGTATGTCAACGGCATGGTTTAGTTCAATAGAACCAAATTATGAAATTCCAAATGCTGTTTTTCAGTATCTGCGAAGCAATTTGGCTACTCCGTGGGGACACAAAATCTACATGGACTATGGCACCGGCGAAAGCGATAAACCCTATGAGTTGACACAGTCGTTTGTCGATTTGATTGTCAAAGGGAAAGGCTATAATGATTACAATTACCTGACAAAAGTTTATCCAAAAGCCAAACACAACGAAATAGCATGGAGCGAGCGATTAAACATTCCCATAGAATTTCTTTTACCCAAAACTCCGCGACAAAAACCAACAACCGGGAAAATTGATTTCTATGAAGATTTCACTTCGAAATTTGTAACTGAACGAAATGTGGAAGTGTGGTTGCCTGATGGTTATAGTCCGAAAAAGAAATATGCTGTGCTTTATATGCACGATGGACAAATGCTGTTCGATGCTTCCACAACCTGGAATAAGCAGAGTTGGAATGCTGACGAAGTGGCTAGCAAACTTTTAAAAGAAGCGAAAGTAAAAGATTTTATAATTGTCGGGATTTGGAATTCAGCTAAATTCCGTCATCAGAATTACTTCCCTCAAAAACCTTTTGAAACGCTATCAACAGAACAAAAAGACTTCGTGACCAAACAGTTGCAGTCTTCAGGTAGAATTACAGGAGTTTTCAATCCAAATTCGGATAATTACCTGAAGTTTTTGGTTAAAGAGTTGAAACCTTTTATCGACAGTAAATATTCAGTTTATAAAGACAAAGACCATACTTTTATTGCCGGTAGCAGCATGGGTGGATTAATTTCGATGTATGCCATTTGTGAATGCCCGACTGTTTTTGGCGGTGCAGCGTGTATGTCGACTCACTGGACGGGAGTATTTGTTACGGAGAATAATCCTGTTCCCGATGCATTTCTGAAGTATCTGAGCAGTCATTTACCCAATCAGAAAACCCATAAAATCTATTTCGGTTACGGTGACAAAACGCTCGACGCTATGTATCATCCCTATCAACAAAAAGCAGATTCAATAATGAAGTCCAGAGGCTACAACGAGAAATCATGGCTCACTAAATTCTTCCCCGGCGACAACCACAGCGAAAACGCCTGGCATAAACGTTTGAACATACCACTGGAATTTCTACTTGCCAGATAATCAATAAATAATGAGCTAATTTCGGCTTTCGAAATCAGCTCATTATTATAAACTAGCAACTATAAACTATCAACTAATTTACGCTTCTCCTCCACCAAATGCCATGGGTACAGGAGGTACAAAACCATTATCCGGAACTTTTATTTTTCCGTTTTGAGATTCATATTTAGAAATATTATCCTGCAATGCAAATAGCAGGCGCTTAGCATGTTCCGGAGTCAGGATAATACGTGATTTCACATTTGCTTTGGGAGTTCCCGGCATCATACGAACAAAATCAACCACAAATTCAGAAGTTGAGTGTGAAATGATTGCCAGATTAGAATAAGTTCCTTCAGCTACTTCAGCCGAAAGTTCAATGTTGATTTGATTGTCCTGATTTTCCATATTAATTGTTAAATTTTTTTTATTGAGAGATTATTAAACACAAAAGTAATTATATTAATCGAAATAAAATCAAAAATCCCGACAATCGTTAGATTATCGGGATTCTTTGTGCGGCTGAAGGGACTCGAACCCCCACGCCTCTCGGCACCAGATCCTAAGTCTGGCGCGGCTACCAATTACGCCACAGCCGCATACTGCTTGTTAGCGGGTGCAAAGATACACTCTTTTTTCGTTCCTGCAAACACAAATTACAAAATAATACAAGATATTTCCACTCTCCTTGAGCTGAGGCGTCAGGTGTGAGCTTATTGCCTCAAGGTCTTTCCCAACCTTTTTGTCAGACTCAGAAAAGCTTCATCAATCAGTTCTGTATGTGAAACCCTGACGGGATTTATATCAATTCCGCCACGACGAGTGTACATGGCTGCAACCATCATTTTTTCAGGGTTGAAGATATCGCTGAATCGCTTGTAAATCATTTCTAGCACTTCTTCATGAAAATGATTTTCTTTGCGGAATGAAACCAAATAAGCCACCACCGACGACAAATCAATATCGTATTTCGTTGAAATGCGGACAAATAAATCACCCCAATCGGGCTGATTGGTTACGCGGCAATTAGAACGCAACAAATCAGTTCGGAAAGCATATTCATGAATTTCATTGGTCAAATTTCCTTTCAATAAGTCAGGTGTTTCCAGAAAATGAGAAAATTCATTTTTTTCAAGTGCTTCAGGAGAAATAAAATCAATAAGTTGGCTGCTTTTCAAATCGGCAAAAGCAATCTCTTCCTCGCTATTATCGCTAAAAAGTATTACAGTTACTTTGGTCTCAAGCAAAGTGCTTAAATCGCGCTGAATAATTTCAGCAACCGACGATTCAGCTTCACTAATCAATTTAGCAAAACGCTCCATATTGAACGAATTCAAATATAGTTTCAGCGACTTTGACTCAACCAAATACTCACTTTGGCAAGGAAAAATCAACTTCATCATCCGTGAAACGGGCAAGCCTTTAGCCGTCAGAAACGAGACTTCATAACAATTCCAGACATCAACACCTGTGAACGGCAATTTATCATCGTAAATTTCATACAGAATTCTATTTTCAGAACGTGGAATTCGGAAAAGTAAGGATGGATCGTATTGTTCTGGCGTGCCGGATTTTTTCCCCAATGAACTTTCACTCAAATTAAAATCATCAATCATCAAATGCACATTTATTTTATCGCACTACATTTATTTTCAAGCCAGATTTTTTCTGACTCATTCAAGCTCGGAGAAACATTAACGAATACCTTTTGATGATAAGCATTTAGCCAGTTTTTTTCAGTTTCGTTTAGCATTTCAATGGCAATCAGATTCTTGTCTATAGGAAACAGTGTAACGGTTTCAAACTGCAAAAACTGGCCGAATTCGGTTTGCATAGCCGGAACAATATGAACCAGATTCTCGATGCGGATACCATATTCGCCGGTGCGATACATTCCTGGTTCGTTTGACATAAACATGCCTGATTGGAGCACAGTCGGATTTTCGTCCATACGGATACTTTGCGGGCCTTCATGAACATTGAGAAAATGACCAACACCATGACCTGTTCCATGTCCGTAATTTAGGCCTAAGTCCCACATAGCTTTGCGAGCCAGTATATCAAGTTGAGTGCCACGAGTTCCGGCTGGAAAAACAGCCGTTCCAAGCGCAATATGACCTTTCATAACGAGCGTAAAATCAGTTTTCTGCTTATCAGTCACTTTACCAAGTGCCACTGTGCGGGTAATATCAGTCGTTCCGTCAAGGTACTGACCACCCGAATCGAGCAAAAAGATACCTTCAGGTTTCAAAACAGAAGCTGATTCTTCTGTGGCGCTATAATGTACAATTGCTCCGTGAGGACCATATCCGGCAATTGTTCCAAAACTTTCGCCCATGAAATTTTCCTGTTCCTTGCGAAATTCATACAATTTTTTATCTACAGAAACCTCAGTCAGTTTGCCTGAAGCCACATTTTCTTCCAACCACTTGAAAAACTTAGTCAATGCGACGCCATCTTTTACCATAGCCCGACGAACACCGGCCATTTCCACTTCATTTTTGATGCTTTTGAGTTTGAAAACGGGCGACATAGTATTGCGGATTGCACAAACCGATGGAATAGCTTCAAACATCGACTGATTGAGCTTTGATCCATCGATTAAAACGGCTTTCGAAGCAGAAATTCCCTTCAAAGTATCATTGATTGCAGTATAATCAGCTACAGATACTCCTTCCTTTTCGAGATATAATCTGGTTTCAGCAGTTAGTTTTTCGGGAGCAATAAAAAGAGTAGCTTTTTCTTCCGCTACCAATGCATACGCAATAACGACCGGATTATAATCCACATCATTTCCGCGGACATTAAATAACCATGCAATATCGTCCAACGCCGACATTACGAAAATATTTGCTTTTGCTTTTTTGAGTTCAGCACGCAGGGCAGTCAATTTTTCTTTGCTAACTTTTCCATTATATTTGGTATCGAAAACAAAGATTGGATTCAATGGCAACGATGGGCGTTCAGTCCACACTTCGGCTAATAAATCTATAGATATTAACTCTACTCCCTCCGTTTTTAACTCGGATTTCATAGCAGCATAAGTATTTACTGAAAACATTTGTGGGTTCACTCCCACTTTATCACCGGCTTTAAGCTCATCCGATAACCACGGAATTATTTCCAAAGTTTCGGGAAGTCCCTGTTTGATTAATTCGATTCCGGTACCAGACAATTGCTCAGTTCCTTGTAAAAAGTAACGAGAATCGGTCCACAGACCAGCTTTATTGAGTGTAATAACAGCTGTTCCAGCTGAACCATTAAAACCGGAAATCCAAACACGTTCTTTCCAGTATTCTGCAATATATTCGCTGGCATGAGGATCAGTTCCGGGAATTATACAAGCTGAAATTCCTTTTTTATTCATTAGCTCACGAAGTGAAGCTACCCGATATTTTATGTGTTCCATTGTATAAAAAATTTATGTTTATTCAAATTATGAAGTACTGCAAAGATAGGATATATTTTAGCTTTTTTCAAAATGAAAAAAACAAAGTTACAAAAAAATTATAAACAACTTGGCTTATTGTCTTTGTGCTGATTTAAAAATTTAATAGTATTTTTGACTCCCGAAAACAACTATTCAAACAACATGAAACAAATCAATTGCTTTTTAGCCTGTAACGACCTTGCTGAAACCACCAAAACTGTGGAACAAATCAACCAATCATCACTCGTTCAGACCATTTATCTGCTAGTAAAAAAATCAGCTAATATACAAATAGACAGTTGTAAAACCCTGGAAATTGATTCATTACAAAGTTCAGAGACTTTCCGTAAAATTGCTGCCAAATCTGACACATCCTATTCCCTGATTTATACCAAAGACAGCATACTCGAACTTGGGCAATTTGCGCTCGAACGATTTTATCACCTTGCCGAAGACACACAAGCCGGATTAGTTTACTCCGATTACTCCGAAATTAAAGAGGGTTTACAATCCAATCATCCGCTGATTGATTATCAGGAAGGCTCATTACGTGACGACTTTAATTTTGGTTCAGTGCTATTTTACAACTCAGAATGTTTGAAGAAAGCTGTTGAAGAAACCACGTCAGTCTACCAATTTGCCGGGCTATATAATCTTCGGCTGAAAGTTTCGCAACAAGCCGAACTGCTTCATATAAACGAATATCTTTACTCCGAAGTGGAAACCGACATCCGTAAAAGTGGAGAAAAACAGTTCGACTACGTTGACCCACGCAACCGTGCCCTACAGATAGAAATGGAGGCTGCCTGCACTGACCATCTGAAACAAATAGGTGGTTATCTTGCACCAACTTTCAAAAATATAGAATTCAACGAAAGCAATTTTCCGGTGGAAGTGTCGGTGATAATCCCAATACGCAACCGCATAAAAACAGTGGAAGATGCCATTAAATCGGTACTGATACAGAAGACCTCCTTCCCGTTCAACCTTATTATCGTGGATAATTTATCGACAGACGGAACAACGGAACTGATTCAGAGCTATGCCAAACAGGACAATCGAATCATTCATATTATTCCTAACCGCAACGATTTAGGTATCGGTGGTTGTTGGAACGAAGGTGTGCATTCCGACCAATGCGGAAAATTTGCAGTGCAGCTCGACAGCGACGATGTGTATCAGGACGAAAATACACTGCAAAAAATAGTTGATGCATTTTATGAACAAAACTGTGCGATGGTGGTAGGTTCGTACACCATGACCAATTTTGCCATGGAAACCATTCCTCCAGGACTCATCGACCATAAAGAATGGACACCCGAAAACGGCAGAAACAATGCACTCCGCATCAATGGACTGGGTGCCCCACGGGCATTCTACACCCCTGTTTTGCGCGACATAAAGGTGCCAAACACCAGTTACGGCGAAGATTATGCACTAGGATTACGCATTAGTCGAGAGTATCAGATTGGGCGTATTTACGACTCACTTTATCTCTGCCGCCGCTGGGATGAAAACTCCGATGCGTCGCTGGATGTGGTGAAAATGAACGGACATAATTTGTATAAAGATAAAATCCGAACGGTGGAATTGAAGGCGAGAAAGAAGATGACCTCTAACACCTGAAGGGGAGTGTATTTAACTTTTAAATCAATGTACATATGAAACAAATAAAAAAATTAAGTGTTTTTTTTCTACACTTACCATACTTATTCTTTTTCTCACTATGAATGGGAATATTCAATTTGGTCGTGGTTTTGGAGATATGATTTTTGGATTCATATTAGTTGTACTTATCTTACTACAATGTTTCATCATATTCACATATAAACTCTCAACTAAATCAAAGATTATTCAATTCATACAAACTTTTGTTCTACTAGTCTCGTTTTTTCTTATCATATTGCTAATCTATAGATTTTCTGTTGGTAGAGGGAGTGAATATCCATGGGATGGTTATATTTTTTATTATTCATCTAAATAGCAAATGATTTATGTCTCAATCATTATCAAAACTTTATATTCATTTGATTTTTCACACGAAAAACAATGAAAATTTTATCGATACTGATATTGAATCTGAGTTATATGCATATCTTGGTGGATTATTGAAAGATATAAAATGTGTACCAATCAAAATAAATGGTATTGAAAATCATATTCATATACTGTGTATTATGTCGAAAAACATTTCGCTTGCCGGTCTTACAGAAGATATAAAACGAAATAGTAGCCGCTGGATAAAAACTAAAGGGGATAAATATAAGAACTTTGCCTGGCAGGGAGGTTACGGTGGGTTTTCTGTGAGTCAGAGCAAGGCTGATGTTGTAAAACATTACATTGAGAACCAAAAAGAGCACCATAAAACCATGTCTTTTAAAGAGGAATATATCAGGTTTCTAAAGGAATATGACATTGACTATAACGAGGATTATCTTTGGTCATAAACTGATATATGTAGCCCTTTCAGGGCGAACTTTACAGGGATCTGCATTAACCCAAGGCGTTGCCGTTCGGTTAATGATAAATCAGGCTTTCAGCCTGTATTTCAATGATAAACATTGAAGACAACTATCAATTTTGTAAGTCTGGTATTGAAAACAACAAACCAGAATTCCCTGAAAGGGAAACTTATTATCAAACCGGGGCAACGCCCCGGGATAAACATACCATAAGATAACAAACGCCCTGTAAGGGCAGCATATTCAAAAATGAAATCCAATATAACAGTGAATACACCGAACGCTAAAGTAAAATCCCTCTTCACAGACCAAACCACCAACTGGCCCCTGGCAAAAAATGCTTATGAAAGCCTGAGTGAGGTAAAAATCCGCGAGATATCCTTTGGTGATTACAGCATAAAAGTTCAGTTTAACCCAGCCCGTATGGTATCGTCGGGAGCTAAGGTGGATGCAAAAACCATAGCTGCACGTCCGTGTTTTTTGTGTTTGGCTAACCGTCCGGCAGAGCAATGTGCGATTGAATTTGGTGATTATGAGATTCTGGTCAACCCCTTCCCTATCTTCCCTGAGCATTTCACCATTCCAGGCCGTGAGCATGTTCCGCAACAAATAAAACCCTATTTTACGGACATGCTTGAGTTGGCAAAAGCTTTGAATGAATATCTGATTTTCTACAATGGTCCAAAATGTGGTGCTTCCGCCCCCGACCATATGCACTTTCAGGCAGGTACAAAGGATTTTCTACCGTTGGTAAAGGACTATCACCAACTGAAAGACACGCATACCAACCTGCTGGTTTCTACCGAAAAAATGCAACTCTTCCAAATGAAAAACTATGGAAGAACAGTTTATGTGATTGAGACAGCCGACATGGGAGATGCTCAGGATTCCTTTGAGAAACTGTATGGTCACTTCCAAACTGATGAAAATATCGAACCGCTAATGAATATTGTTTGCACTTATGAGTCTGGCAAATGGTTCGTTTTCATACTTCCCCGCAAAGCCTTCCGTCCGTGGCAATACAGCGCCGAAGATGACAAACAACTGCTTGTAAGTCCTGCCACAGTAGAGATGTGCGGCATATTTATCACTCCGGTGGAAGCACATTTCAAAAGGATTTGCAAAGATGATATTGTAAGTATTTTTAATCAGGCAAGTTTATGAAGATGCTTGAAAAAGAACCCATCATTCAAGTCGGTATTTTATCTTCAGAAAAGATAGAATTTATTTTGAATGGTAGTTTCACAACTCCAACCGGAACTATTTTTTCAGGCAATCAACAAGCTGCCATTCAGGATGGGAAAGTGTGGTTTGACAATCAACTTTTCGATGAACTTATCCTTGATCCAACCACTGACGATGCATCATTTGATTTGGTGGATGTAGTTATTGGCATCGGATTCCATTGGGAACGCAGAGAAACCCAACGTTTCCGTAGAGCGATTAAGTTGATAGTGGACAATGGACAGTTGACAGTAATTAATCGGATTAAGGTAGAAGATTACCTCACCAGCGTTATTTCGAGCGAAATGAGCGCCACCGCCTCCGACGAATTATTGAAAGCCCATGCAGTGATTTCGAGGAGTTGGTTGTTGAAACCGATAATAAACCATCAAGTAGGGACAGGTCGCGACCTGTCCATGATGAAAAATAATAACAACGGAAATATTAGGACAAGTCGCGACTTGTCCCTACGGATTGAAAAATATTACGAACGCGATACCCACACGCATTTTGATGTTTGTGCCGATGATCATTGCCAGCGTTATCAGGGCATTACCCGGGCCAGCACAGCAGCAGTGGAAAAAGCCATAGAGGCTACCCGTGGGGAGACACTGATGTACAACGAACAAATTTGTGATGCCCGTTTCTCTAAATCCTGTGGAGGAACTTCCGAAACTTTTGAAAATTGCTGGGCACCCGAGCATCATCCCTACCTCAGCAAAGTAATTGACAACCCCACTACACCCGAAGGTTATGAGTTGGACTTGACCGTAGAAGTCAATGCTGAGAAATGGATACGCGAAAGTCCGGAAGCTTTCTGTAATACTTCTGATAAGAAAATCCTTTTGCAAGTGCTGAATATTTACGACCAGGAAACCACGGACTTTTACCGATGGAAAGTGGAGTACTCACAGGCTGAACTTTCTGAGATTATTTGTCGCCGCTCAGGCATTGATTTTGGCGAAATTGTTGATTTAATTCCCGTGAAACGTGGAGAATCCAGTCGCATTATCGAACTAAAAATTGTTGGCACCAAACAAACGGTTATAGTAGGCAAAGAACTGGAAATCCGCAAATGGTTGTCGAATTCGCACCTCTATAGTTCGGCTTTTGTGGTGGTTAAATCGGAAATCGTGAACGGTATACCACAACATTTCACGCTCACCGGTGCGGGCTGGGGTCACGGTGTGGGTCTTTGCCAGATTGGTGCTGCTGTGATGGGTGAAAAAGGATATCGGTATGATGAAATTTTGTTGCATTATTTTAAGGGGGCGGTATTAACCCGAATATACTGACGTAGGGACAGGTCGTGACCTGTCCTGAAAATAAAATAATTCATTTCAACACCAAAAATATACATCATATGGAATTTAAAACCCGAAAACGCAACCGCAAAAAAGGATTTGATTACAGTTCGGAACAAATTTATTACGTGACGATATGTACCAATGACAAAACGCACGATTTCGGGTTCGCGGAAAATGATTATATGATATTGAACGGAAACGGCAGGATTGCAGAGGAACAAATTCATTGGTTAGAGGAGCAATATCCATACGTGGAAATTCTCAATGCGGTTGTTATGCCCAATCACGTTCATATTCTTTGTCAAATTGATGTACAAAAGGAGCATCAGGGTCTGAAAATCAAATCGGTTTCAGAATTGATGGGAGCTTACAAAACAACCGTTTCCAAAATGATTCATTTAAACGGACACAATACGTTCCACTGGCAACGGTCGTTTCATGATCATATCGTAAGGGATGCCAACAGTTACGAGAATATTTATCATTATATTTCCGACAATCCGGCACGATGGCACAATGATGTACATAACCACGTAGGGACAGGTCGAGATCTGTCCTGAAAAAAAACACGAATACAATGATGGCAGGTCGAGACCTGTCCTGAAAACAAAACAATTCAATTTTCAATTTTGGACAGGTCGCGACCTGTCCCTACACACTCATACAAAAATGAATAATAAAACAAATAAATCCCCCTGGACATGGATTCCAAGCCTGTATTTTGCCGAAGGACTTCCGTACGTGGTGGCCATGACGGTGGCTGTGATTATGTATAAACGGCTTGGCATTTCGAATACCGATATTGCGCTATATACCAGTTGGCTGTATCTGCCGTGGGTTATTAAACCCTTCTGGAGTCCATTCGTAGATATTATCAAAACAAAACGTTGGTGGATTGTAAGCATGCAGTTGCTGATTGGTGCCGGTCTGGCAGGTGTGGCTTTTCTTATTCCCATGGCGTTTTTCTTTCAGGCAACGCTGGCCGTGCTATGGCTGATTGCTTTCAGCTCGGCGACTCACGATATTGCCGCTGATGGCTTTTATATGCTGGGACTGGACAGTTCGCAGCAGTCGTTCTTCGTGGGCATCCGCAGCACTTTTTACCGACTGGCCATGATTTCCGGTCAGGGATTGCTGATTATTGCTGCCGGAGCGTTGGAACATTACACGGGAAATCTTCGGCTGGCGTGGAGTATCACATTCTTTATTCTTTCCGGATTATTTCTGCTTTTCTTTATTTATCACCGCTTTATTCTTCCACGGCCTGATTCCGACATTACCAAAACACAAAACAGTCCCAACGAAATTTTTCGGGAATTCGGTTTGACTTTTGCTTCGTTCTTTCAAAAGAAAGGGATCGGATTGGCAATAACTTTTATGTTGCTCTACCGGCTTGGTGAAGCCATGCTGGTGAAAATGGCCTCACCCTTTTTACTCGATGCCCGCAATGTCGGCGGACTTGGACTGAGCACTGAGCAGGTGGGATTGGTTTATGGCACGGTGGGAATTATTGCCCTGACTTTGGGTGGAATTGTAGGTGGAATAGCTGCTTCGCGCAAAGGACTAAAATACTGGATTTGGCCGATGGCGCTGAGCATAACCCTGCCACATTTGGCTTATGTATATCTGTCGTGGGTGGTACCAACGGATTTTGTGCTGATTAATATTGCCGTGGCAGTGGAGCAGTTTGGTTATGGGTTTGGCTTTACGGCTTACATGCTTTACCTGATTTATTTTGCCGACGGCGAACATAAAACGGCTCATTACGCTATGTGTACAGGTTTTATGGCATTGGGCATGATGCTTCCGGGAATGATAGCCGGTAAACTACAGGACATGTTCGGCTATCAGCATTTCTTTATCTGGATTATGATTCTGGCCATTCCAACGCTGGCTATTATTCCGTTTCTGAAAATTGACAAGGAGTTTGGGAAGAAGAAAAATGGGACAATTTGATAATATACCAATGTGCCAATGAGAAGAATTGTCACATTTTCCTTACCTTTGCATCTCAAAATTACAACATAACTTTTTACGTGTTGACATGTTCACGTAACTTGTAACTCGTAACTTGTAACTACACAATGAAAATACTTGTTCTTGGTGCCGGAAAAATGGGCACATTTATTACCGATGTGTTGTGCATTCATCACGAAGTAGCACTGTTCGACACTGACCCGAAACGTTTGCGTTTTGTGTTCAATACCCTACGCATGACCGATTACGAAGAAGTTCGTGCCTTTGAGCCGGAGTTGGTTATCAACTGTGTAACGCTGAAATATACCATCGAAGCTTTTCAGGCCGTGCTGCCTTATCTTCCCAAAAATTGCATCATTTCCGATATTGCTTCGGTAAAAACCGGCATTCAGGAATACTATGAAGCAAGCGGCATGCGCTATGTTTCAACACACCCGATGTTTGGACCGACCTTTGCTACGCTCGATAACCTGAGCACACAAAGCGCCATTATTATATCGGAATCCGACCACATGGGCAAAGCGTTCTTCAAAGATTTATATGGCTCGCTGAAACTCCGAATTTTTGAATACAGTTTCGAGGAACACGATGAAACGATTGCTTATTCGCTGTCGATTCCATTTGCTTCCACACTGGTTTTTGCCTCGGTAATGGTGCCACAGGAAGCTCCCGGAACGACTTTTAAGCGCCATATGGACATTGCCAAAGGACTGCTGAGCGAAGATGATTACCTGCTGACAGAAATTTTGTTCAACCCACACACGCATAATCAGGTGGAGAAAATACGTGCCGAACTGAAAACCCTGATGGAAATCATTGACGACAAAGACGCTGAAAGGATGCAGAAGTTTTTGAAAATGGTGCGGAAAAATATAGAATAGAACAACCCCTAACCCCTAAAGGGGAATTTAATTACTTAGTCTTCATATTTTAACTATATAATTATAAACAAACCTGATTCCCCTTTAGGGGTTAGGGGTAAATTTTAAATCATTATGGAAACAAAACAAATCGTACTGGAAACCATGAAAAAAGCA
>CAIUTB010000028.1 GCA_903901975.1 uncultured Bacteroidales bacterium | reverse complement strand
TTCGAGTAAAATTCCTTTTATTCATATTTTGTCATTTTAAGTTTTTGTAGTAAAGTTTACAATTTAAGATCAGTCTTAAAGGTGACAATTAATGACATCCTCTAGCAGTTCGCGCTTGAAAATAAAATGTTTAAAAAATCCAGTAATCTTTGGTGAATTTTAACAGAGCAAAAGTAAATACTTTATTTTATTTAAAAGCTATAGGAAGGTTAAACTAAATTAAATATATAGAAAATATACATAAAACTTCATTTTTGTCGTTGTGAAACTTCCAAAAAAAGGGAATAGATATATTTGAGGCTCAGTATATTAAAAACTCATACTTTTGCCTGAAAGGGCGAAAATATGAGTTCGTAGCAAATAATTCACATAAAATTAAATTGCGTAGTAGTAAATATGTAGTAAAAAATTGTAAACATAAATTTGTATATGTTCACAATCCTTGCTCCGATAAATACCGTTCTGCTTCGATGGCTGCTTGGCATCCAGTTCCCGCAGCAGTGATAGCCTGACGATAATGTGGATCGGCTACATCCCCGGAGGCAAATACACCTTGAACATTCGTTCTTGGAGTCCCTGGTATTGTTTTGATATACCCCACTTCGTCGGTTTCAATCCATGGTTTAAATATCCCTGAATTAGGTCTGTGACCGATGGCTAAGAAGAAACCATCAATATCGATATGAACTTGTTCTTCATCAGCTTGTCCCCTGCGTTTAACCAGGTTTGCTCCCTGTACGACACCCTCTCCTGTGAGACCAAGCGTTTCATGTTCGAAGAGCACTTCAATTTTAGGATTGTTGATAACACGATCCTGCATGATTTTAGAAGCTCTTAGTGCATTTTTACGGACAATCACGTAAACCTTTGCAGCTAGTCCCGAAAGATATAATCCCTCCTCACAGGCAGTATCTCCACCACCCACTACTGCCACTGTTTTTTTGCGGTAGAAGAAGCCATCACAGGTAGCACATGCCGAAACACCAGAGCCTGCATATTTCTGTTCATCAGGGATTCCAAGATATTTAGCCGAAGCTCCCGTAGAAATGATAATGGTGTCTGCTTCAATTATTTTTTCTCCGTCAATGGTTACTTTATAAGGTGAAGATGATAAATCGGTTGCTGTGGCAGCACCAAAGCGTACATCCGTTCCAAATCTTTCTGCCTGGTTCTTTAAATCGACCATTAAATCAGGGCCGGTGATTCCTGTAGGATAACCCGGGAAGTTCTCCACTTCAGTGGTAGTGGTTAACTGACCGCCTGGCTCCATCCCTTCATAGAGTACCGGTGAAAGGTTGGCGCGAGAAGCATAAATTGCGGCGGTATATCCTGCCGGTCCTGAACCTATTATCAGGCAACGTACTTTTTCGTTCATATAAAATTTGTATTGTTTTTTTAATGTGAATTTACCAGACAAACAACCTTAAAAATGAAAGGTTTATAAAATAGGGACTATTGGACTATTGAAAAAATCTATTAAATAGGGATTTTTATCGTCCTTGAATTTTTTTATCTTACTACTTACTTCCGACTTCCGACTACCCACTATCTTAAATCGTTTACAGTAACCCCTTTGAATTTTGCGGCATTGAAAACGAACAAATTATCAGGAACGCTAATGCCTTTTTGAAAATTACTCAAGGTGAGGAGGGAAGTACTTCCATTTTTTGTGGTTAGTTTGATAGAAAACAGATTGCCATTCGATTTGTTTATCTGAACCTCAATTCTGGCCATGTCAGTTGTCTTTACTTTCGGAATCATTTCGATGCAGTAATTTTGTGCCGATTTGATTTTACTGGAAAAATGAATCAGACATTTTGCTTTGAAACCTGACAGAATGGCCATTGGATTTGTATCTGCAAGGTCTTTTTCGGTGGGTTCGGTAATGGATACTTCGTTGCTCGGTTGTACATATGCCCACTGCGTTTTGCCATCGAACCAGGCTTTCATGGATTCCATTTCCAAAACAAACTTAGTCCCTTTTAAGGTAAAGGTGCCACTTGAAACGATAGGCTGAGGCTGACTCTTCTCACTGATTATTAGTTTGAAATTTGTCTTAATTGCATTCGATTTAGCTTCTGTTAATAAATCGGTAATAGTTTTTTCTGCCTGGGCATTATTCTGTGCCATTATCCCTTGAAAAGTAAAAAGTATCAACCCAAGGGCAATAATTATTCTGTTTTTCATTATTCTGTTTTCTTTATTTAAATAATTTTTTGCAAGTATTATGCCATACTACTCATTCCTCACTCCTCACTCCTCATTCCTTCACTAAAGTCTGTGTAATATTTGTTCCAGGTGATTGCTGTCCATGACCAAAACCTGTCGTGCCTTACTGCCTTCAAATGGCCCTATAATGCCTGCTACTTCCAGTTGATCGACAATACGTCCTGCCCGGTTGTACCCAATGGAGAATTTGCGTTGTATCAATGAAGTCGATCCTTGTTGGTTAGCAACTATTAAATGGGCAGCTTCTTCAAATAAAGGATCCCGTTTCGTCATGTCAACTGAACTGGAGTCTATTCCATCGCCATCCGGACGGATGTATTCAGGTAAATAGAATGCAGTCGGGTACGCTTGTTGTTTGCTAATGTGATGCACTATATTTTCTACCTCGGGCGTATCTACAAATGCACACTGCACACGTACCAGGTCGTTTCCCTGGGAGAATAGCATGTCGCCTCGTCCCACCAGTTGGTTGGCCCCGGGTGAATCAAGGATAGTTCGTGAATCAATCATGGAAGATACCCGGAAAGCTACCCTGGCCGGAAAGTTTGCCTTAATCACACCGGTAATGATATTCACCGATGGACGTTGTGTAGCTATGATCATGTGAATCCCTACGGCTCGTGCAAGTTGGGCTATACGTGCTATTGGCATTTCAACTTCTTTTCCGGCAGTCATAATCAGGTCGCCGAACTCATCTACTATCACTACGATATAAGGGAGGAAACGGTGCCCTTTCTCCGGATTCAGATGTCTGTTAGTGAATTTCTCGTTGTATTCCTTCAGGTTCCGCACATGGGCTTTCTTAAGTAGGTCATAACGATCGTCCATTTCCTTACAAAGTGAATTCAACGTTTCCACTACTTTGCTGGTATCTGTTATGATAGCATCGTCACCATCCGGCAATTTGGCCAGGAAATGTTTTTCGATATCGCCATAGATATTGAACTCCACTTTCTTCGGATCTACCAATACCAGTTTCAATTGGGACGGGTGTTTCTTGTAGAGTAAGGAGGTAATGATGGCATTCAATCCAACCGATTTCCCTTGTCCTGTAGCACCTGCCACCAGTAGGTGAGGCATCTTAGCCAGGTCTACCATGAAGATTTCATTCGTTATTGTGCGTCCAAATGCTACCGGCAATTCAAATTTCGATTCCTGGAATTTCTTGGAAGCTATGATGGAATGCATCGATACTACCTGAGGATCGATATTCGGAACTTCAATACCGATAGTTCCTTTCCCTGGTATCGGGGCAATAATACGAATGCCGGTGGCTGCCAGGCTAAGCATGATATCATATTCCAGGTTTCTGATTTTTGAAATTCGAACCCCTGCTTTCGGTACTATCTCATATAGTGTAATAGTAGGACCCACTGTGGCCTTGATAGTTTCGATTTCAATGCCGTAATTTTGCAGGGTAGTGATAATGCGGTTCTTATTGGCGTTTTGTTCCACCATATCTATCTGCATTTCATTGTCTGTGCCGTACACTTTGAGCAGATCGAGTGTAGGTGGGTTATAATGCGAGAGGTCGAGTGTCGGGTCGTACTTTCCTAATTTGGCGACATTGTAATACGGATCTTCATTATCGGTATCAGCAATTGCCAGTTCTATGGCATCCACCGCTTTGTTTTCCTCCTTTTCAACAATTTGCTCTATCTCAAAAGGAACTTCTTCTATTTCCTCTGTTTCTATGATTAGTTCTTCGTCACTCTGATTTCCTTTCATGATCCAGTCTTCAGGAATGATTTCAGTACCCACAGCAACCGTTGCCTCAAACGGATCATTGTTCATTTCAAACACAGGTTCAACGGCAGCCACTAATTTAGGTTTACGGGTAAACAAGCCTTTCAGGAAAGGAATCGTCGCTTTGGAAGACACAATCGAATAAATCAGGAAAGATCCGATCACGATCATCAACGTTCCGGACATTCCCACATACGAGATCAACCATTTGCTGGTGGCATCCCCTTGTTCTCCTCCGGGTGAAAATGAAAAAGTATAGTTGTTATAAAATGGGATCACTGCATAACCAAGGGTTACCGATAACCATATCAACCAAAAGCCGGTATGAAAGAATGCTTTCCATATGGAGGCAATCCTTATATTCAGGAGTCGGAGTCCTATTACCGTTCCAAAATAAAGAATGGCAAACGAAGCAATGCCATATCCATGTCTGATGATGGTATCCGATAAAATAGCCCCCGAGACCGATCCCCAGTTTTGAATGTCCGAACGTATCAGTTGCAACTCATGCCAACTGAGGTCCATCTTGCTTTGGTCGGCATAAGCAAAAAAGAAATAGGATATAAAGGATACCAGTAAGAATATAACACCCAGCAGAACACCAATTCCAAGGATAATGCGGGTACGCTCATCCGTGAGGAAAACCTTGATTTTATGACCTACTCCGGGCTCGTTGGAATTCTTTGCGGGTTTTTTAGTCTTTATTTCGGGGGTGGGTTGAGTCCTTGGTATTGTTTTTATAGGTTTTTTAGGTGCCATGTAGGGTTGCTTACTGATTGTATGAAAGAACGATGAAAAATTAAAATGCAAAAATAATAAAAAGGAACTCGCTTATTACATCTTTTCCCATAAATTTGCAAAAAATAAAACGAAGCTCTTCAACCTCTAACTCTTCAACAAACTCTTCAAACTCTACTATGACAACTCCGCAACGCTATCAACATATCATCAACTGGTTTATCGAAAATGTGCCTGTAGCTGAAACAGAATTACAGTACCATGACCCCTTCAGTTTGTTGGTGGCCGTGATTCTCTCGGCTCAATGCACGGATAAGCGGGTGAATATGATCACCCCACCCCTGTTGAGTGACTTTCCCACTCCCGAAGTGATGGCAGCTACGAGTCCTGAAGTGATTTTTGAATACATCCGTTCCGTCACTTATCCCAATAACAAAGCTAAACATTTAGTAGGCATGGCTCAGAAACTAGTATCTGACTTTGGTGGTGTGGTGCCGGATGATGTGGAGCAACTTCAGACATTACCCGGAGTGGGACGTAAAACGGCCAATGTGATTGCTGCAGTTGTTTTCCATAAACCGACCATGGCTGTCGACACTCATGTCTTTAGAATCTCGGAACGGTTGGGCCTTTCCACCGGTTCTAAGAATCCACTTCAAACAGAACGCGAATTGATCAAATATATCCCTTCCGAGCTTATCCCAAAAGCGCATCATTGGCTGATCCTGCATGCCCGTTACATTTGTGTAGCCCGAAAACCAAAATGTCATGAATGTGGTCTGAGGGAATGGTGCCGGTATTATGGGGAAAAGGGTTAATTGGTTGATTGGTTAAATGGTTAATTGGTTCATAAGTTCTTTACTGAATTTTGATGTGTTGTCGTCAAAGTCTTCAAAGTCCTCCATCAAACGATCGCGCTTTTACAAAAAAACCTCCAAATTCCATTGCTCATTATTAATTAGTGTTTATATTTGTGCAATTAAAAAATACTTAAAACATTCAAATTATGATAGATGAAGAATTAGTACGTTGCCGTCCCTGTGGATATGTAATGAAAGCCAGTGATTTAGGTGACGTTTGCCCCGCCTGCGGATTACCCCGCAATGTGTTTGAACCCTATCGCGAAAAGGTTTCTGCTAACCGGTTGTTTCTCTTGAGCCTGGACATTCACCCGATTGCCATCCATGTTTCCCAGACATTTGTGGCTTTTACCCCGGTGCTGATATTTTTCCATATGCTCTTTCCACTTTTCTATCAGGATATTGTGCATGCTGTCATTAATTTCTTTATTTTCATGTTGCCTTTTTCGTTGATTCTTTCTTTTGCTACGGGATTGATTGATGGCATTACACGCTTTAAGACGCTGCGGACACCTTTGCTCTGGTCGAAAATAATCTACAGTTCAACCATTCTGGTTCTTTCGTTTATTCAACTGTTTACCTATACTCCCAGTGAATACAGATGGTACACCATTTTGCTTTCCTTGGTTATGTTAGCTTGTGCCGTAAAGCTGGGTCTGATTGGAAAGGACCTGATCAATGTGATACTTCCTGGTACCTACGTTCGCCGTAAAAAGAAAAAAACCAAGTTTGTTCCAAAACCATCACCAACTGAAGAGATTAAAGAATCACCTGCTGAAAATTAATAGCTGTTATAAAAGAAAGTAAATCCCCGTTTTCGAAGAGTTCGGAAACGGGGATATTTTATTTTTATCCATCCTACATATTTCAGTATCTTTGCACAGGATATCCGAATTATTCGAAAGCAATATCCATGCGATTAATCGTCTGATTTATCCATAAACAGTTGTAAATTTCAAACTCTAAAAACATTAAAAAAATAGAACCCATGAAACAAACTCTTTTAGAACGTATCGCACAGGGCAAAACACTGGTTTCCGACGGAGCCTGGGGGACTTTCTTACAAGCCAGGGGATTGCAAGCCGGTGAATGCCCCGAGTTATGGAATGACTCGCATCCCGAAGTGGTACTTGACATTGCCCTGGGTTATATTAATGCCGGAGCGGATATGATTGAAACAAACAGCTTTGGGGGTAGCCGTTTTAAACTGGAAGCTTTTGGACTTGAAAATCAGGTGTCATTGCTTAATCGCAAGGCTGCTGAAATATCCCGTCAGGCTGCCGGTGACGATAAATACGTTTTAGGTTCCATGGGCCCAAGCGGTAAAATACTCATGATGGGTGATGTCACTGAAGAAGAACTATACGATGCATTCAAAGAGCAAGCGATGGCGTTGTACGAGGGTGGGGCAGATGCCATCATTATTGAAACCATGACAGCCCTTGACGAAGCGGTCATTGCCGTAAGGGCAACACGTGAAAATACGCCTTGCGAAGTCATTTGTACCATGACTTTCGACCGTTTGCTGACCGGCGGTTTTCGTACCATGATGGGTGTTTCGCCCACCGAAATGGTTATTGCTCTTAAAGAGGCAGGTGCACATATTGTGGGAGCCAATTGTAGCAACGGCATAGAAGGGATGATTGAAATCACGGAAGAAATCCGCATTGCCGATAGTGCCATCCCGGTGCTGATTCATGCCAATGCCGGCTTGCCGGTGTTACAGGGTATGTGTACGGTTTTCCCTGAATCGCCCGAAATGATGGCCGCTTTTGCTCCGATACTCGCGAAAGCCGGTGCCAGTATTATCGGTGGTTGTTGCGGAACCACACCGGAACATATCCAACATCTGGTTAAAGCCTTAAAATAGCTACCTTATCATTTTGTCTCAAGGAATGCGGCACTGACACGTTTAAAACATTATTTAAATTATTTTAGCCATAGTCTTGTTAATTTATAAACTTTTGTTACTTTTGCATACTTTAATAAACATAATCTAAGCAGAATGAATCGCACACGTAAAGTAATCCTTTTTATAGCAGTGAGTTTGGATGGATATATAGCCACCAAGGAAAATGGGTTGGAATTTTTATCACTGGTAGAAGATGAAGGTCAGGATTACAGCTACACCGATTTCGTGAATTCTGTCGATACAGTCATAGTTGGCCGTAAATCGTATGAAAAGGTTCTCTCCATGGCAATGGAATATCCCCTGATGGACAAAAATGTATACGTCGTTACCCATACCCCTAAAACTTCCGTAGGTTCAATACAATACTTTTCCGGCGACCTGAAACAACTCGTTCTTGACCAGAAAAGCAAGGAAGGAAAAAATATCTATGTAGACGGTGGTGCCGAAATTGTGAATGAAATGCTTCAGGATAACCTGATTGATGAGTTCTATATTTCCATTATCCCCACCTTGCTGGGCACGGGCATTCCACTCTTTAAGAATGACCGTCCCGAACAAACACTGAAACTGATCAGTACAAAAACCTTTAACAAAGGACTGGTACAACTTCATTATGCAAAAGCATAACTTTAGGAAAGTCAGATAGCATCCCGTACTATATTCTATTTATACAATCATCCGATGAGGTATCCTCACCGGATGATTTTTTTTTAGGCTATATGGCTTATCCGACTTTAATCGTTGGAAGTTGGTTCCCTTGCATTTGTTTTGGCGTCATCCAGGTGACATCATTTGTTACATTAACTAGTCTATATCTCACCTTTTCTTCTACCTAACTCCACCCTTGGTCCAGAATTGATAGAGAATAAGCAAGGAGTTGCCTGGGGGTTGCCAGGGGGTTTAAAGGGTTGTATCCCTAGCAATACCCTAGCAACACCCTAGCAACCCCCTAGCAACCCCCTAGCAACTAAGAACAATTAGTGGAGGAATTGCATTCAAGAAGAGAACAAAATTCACATGATTGACAGTATAATCATGAAAGAAACGAATCGGCGAGGATGATTTTGAAGCCATCATTCGATAGCTGGTAATGGGTCAAAACAGACAACATCCTATTTTTGACGGCACTTAATTGGTATAATTAAAAAAAACCATTAAATTTGCAGAATAATGTGAGTCCTGATTAGTGTTTCAACAAAGTTTGGGTTAGTTTGTTTTTGATTGCTATAAGCCCGACATTGATTAAAATGATTTTTTCAACTGAATAAAAACATTTTCAAAACGAACGAAATTATGAAAAATTTCAAAGGGATTATCATCTTCCTGTTGGCTGTTTCTTTTTTCATTTCATGTGATTCAAGAAAAGAGATGGAAAAGAGAGCTGATATCCGCCTGAAGCGTATTCAACAATTGATTGATCAGAATTCGTTGAATGTGGCAAAAAGTGAAATTGACAGCATACATCTGCTTTTCCCGAGGCTGGTCAATAAACGCCGGGTAGCTGCAGCCCTTGAGGATACCATATTACGTCGCGAGAGTTCACGTACATTGGCTTATTGCGATAGCATTCTCCCTTCGAAAGAGCGTGAGACTGATTCCATCCAAAAGAATTTCAGGTTCGAAAAAGATAAAGTGTACCAGGAAATTGGGAATTTCGTCTATAAAACACAGAAAACTGAAAATAATGCAGGCCGTAACTTCTTAAAAGCTTATGTGGATGAAAATGCCGATATTTACCTGATTAGTAATTACAGCGGCGGAAAATTAGAACACACCTGGGTTGAAGTGTCTTTAAAAGAGTTGTCCGCTCATACCGATACCATTGATACTTCGAATCCAAGCTACCATAGTTTTACCGATGGGGCGCAGCGTTTTGAAGTAGTGACATTTAAAAATAAGGAGGACAACGGAGTGGTTGCTTTTATTGCACAAAACACGGCAATGCCACTTAAAGTGACCCTGCATGGAAAAAAGAATTATGAATACTTTCTGGATATTGCCGATAAGAAAGCCATTACAGAGACTTACCATTTGTGGATTGTAAAAAAGGATGTGGTAAAACTCCGGAAGGAAATCAAAAAGGCCACTGCTCTTATCGACAGGATAGAAAGAGAAAAAACAAAATAATCAGGGTCGGGAAAGGTGGTGATTAATCTCCAAAAGCTTTTATGAACGTGACATTAATGGAAATAACGTTAAATAGCAGGTTCGAACTAATCAAAAAAGGAATGTAAATCGTTATTCAATAAATTTATAATCAAGCTAAAATAAAAGAAATGAAAAGGACAATTCAATTAATTCTACTATGTTTCATGGTTGGAACAGCAGCAATAGCACAGAATGCCGCTAAAGTTGAAATTACAGATCTGACAACACAAAGTTTTAAACAAAAAGTGTGGAACTTCGATAAGGATAAAAGCTTCAACAGGGTAGGAACTTTACCCATTATCCTTGACTTCCATGCTACCTGGTGTGGACCTTGTAAAATGCTGGCACCTCACCTGCAAGCCATCCAGAATAAATATAAGGGGAAACTGATCGTTTATAGGATTGATGTGGATAAAGAACCCTTATTGGCTCAGCGATTTAATGTAGATGCCATGCCTACCATGATATTTATGGGCAGTAAATCAAGCTTTAAATCCGAATTGGGCTACCAGGATTATGATGCCCTGGAAAAGATGGTCAATAAATACCTTTTCCAAAAATAAGAAATTATTCCATTTCATTTTCAAGGAATAACTCCATTAATCGCGACACTGCGAATTTATCCATATCATTCAGGGCAACTTGAATAAATTGGTTTAATGATTCTTCCTGCTGCGGTATTTCAATTGTAATGAATTGTGCAAATATAACCCGATGACTCAACACATGTTTCATCGGGTTTGATATTTTATGGATGGTTACCTCACCGCACTCCCGAAACAGGGATTTAAAGAAAGCGTTATCCAACAGTTCGGCAGCATCGAGCAAATGGTCGGATTCTATCAGCGGGAATTCATATAAATTCTGCCAGACATCTTTTAATGTTCGTTTCTGCAAAAAAGAGGTGTCCTGAAATTTAATGAACAGGTAATTGAAGAATCGATGAGTGGGTTTCTTTTTGATCGATTTAACCGGAAGCTGTGAAATCAGATGCAACTCGAAAGCCTGACAGTTCGATTGCAACGGACAGCTGTTGCAATCGGGATTGACCGGAATACATTGCAACGCACCAAATTCCATAATGGCTTGATTGTGAATGCCCGGTAAGGCTGTTGATAACAGGTTTTGGGCAAGCAAAGCAAATTCCTTTTTGACCTGAGTGCTGTCAATGGGCGTATGAATACCAAACAATCTTGACAGGACGCGATATACATTTCCATCGACCACCGAATAAGGTTGATGGAATGCAAACGAACAAATGGCAGCTGCGGTATACTCACCAATGCCGGCAAGTTTCAGCACCTGAGGATGATTTGTAGGAAACCGGCCCTCAAAGTGATTCATGATTTGTTGGGCGGCTTTATGCAAATTACGGGCCCGGGTATAATATCCCAACCCTTGCCAGTATTTCAATACTGTATCCTCATCAGCCTCAGCCAGCAGGGCAACTGTGGGGAAACGCTCTATAAACCGGTTGTAATAACTCAATCCCTGATTCACCCGGGTTTGCTGGAGTATAATTTCGGATATCCATATACGGTACGGATCATTAATATCACGCCAGGGCAATTCACGTTTGTTTAACTCGTACCAGGTGATTAATTTAGCTGAAATATACGACAGGGAATCAGTGGAACTCATGTGCGAAAATAATAGTGTTGATTACTTCAATTTGGGTATTGTGCAATGTAATAATTATTTGCACCTTTGCAGACAAAGATAAGGTCTTGATTTTATCCTTCCATCGCTAATTTATTTAAACATCAATAATTTTATGAAAAAAATTGTATTCTTCTTATTTGCAGCACTTTGTGTGTGTTCTTGTAAAAATTCAACCTATACCATTCATGGTTCGGTAGATAATAAAGAATTGAATGGAAAGACTATTTTTATCAAAGAACGTATCAATAGGGTTTGGAAAACAATTGACAGCACAGTGATCCTAAACCGGAATTTCGCTTTTAAGGGACTTTGCGATACGGCTAAAATAGCCTACCTGGGGTACGAATATCCAGGTGGTAACAAGGTTCGGCAGGCATTTGTACTGGAGAACGGAAATCTTACTGCAGTAGTGGACACCGCAGGATTTATGGTGATTAAGGGAACCAGTCAAAATGATTTGCTTCAGTCTTACCAGGATCAAAAGAATGCTTTTAATAAAAAATCTGATGCTTTCATAAAATCACAGAAGGATAGCTTAAAGACTCCTGAAAAAGAGATGGCATTCGCTAAGGAAACCGACAAATTGAATCAGGAGGAAGCGAGTATCGATAAAAAATTCTCCACAGATCATATCAATACGTTGGTAGGGACGTTTGTGTTTATGAATTCATTTTTTGAAATGAATATTGCTGACAAGGAAGCCATCGTGAATTTGATGAATGCCGATACAAAAAGCATAAAACGTATGCAGGAAATAATTGCGGATATGGACGTTGAAAAGAAAGTGGCTGTGGGCAATAAATTTACCGACTTTAAGCTGCCCGGAATAACCGGTAATTCAATCGCCTTGTCGGATTTGGTGGGAAAAACAGATTTCGTGTTAATTGATTTCTGGGCATCCTGGTGTGGTCCGTGTATACACTTTCTACCGGAACTTCAGGCTTTTTATGCCAGACACAAAGGGACTGAACTTGAAATCTTGGGGGTATCACTTGATGATAACAAATCGGCATGTACCGGGGCAGTGGCATCTCATAAAATAACCTGGAAATTAGTATCGGATCTGAAGGGCTGGAAATGTGAAGGTTCCAGAGCTTATGCTGTAAATTCCATTCCAAACACGGTTTTTATTGATAAAAACGGGAAAATAGTTGGACGGAATTTAAGTATACCGGAAATGGAGAAATTAATGGCTGAAAAAGTCGCAAAAAAATAAAAAAAACGGCTTTCTTGAAAAAAAAAAGAGCGCAATTGTTTTTTAATCAGAATAAAAGCAATATATTTGCACCTCGTTTGAATAAAAAAAGGAAATATCATTTATTAACTAACATATAAAAATTACTGAAATGACTAAGGCAGACATCGTAAACGAAATTGCTAAGAATACAGGGATCGATAAAGTAACTGTATTAACTACTGTTGAGGCTTTTATGGAAACTGTAAAAGATTCTCTTTCTAAGAATGAAAATGTGTATCTAAGAGGATTTGGAAGTTATGTTATCAAACAAAGAGCTGAAAAAACTGCTCGTAACATTTCTAAAAATACCACAATCATCATTCCAGCTCACAACATTCCTTCATTCAAACCGGCAAAAACTTTCGTGAGCGTCGTAAAATAATTATTATTTCATAAACCTAATTCAATTAACATGCCAAGCGGTAAAAAGAGAAAACGACATAAGATGTCAACGCACAAAAGAAAAAAGAGACTGAGAAAGAATAGACATAAGAAAAAATAAGTCTACTGGCCTTTAGTCTTAAAGTCCAAGAAAACAAACTTATAAGCGAATATCTAGGCTTTAAGTTTGTTTTTTGTTTATAAACACAACCCAATCAAAATAAAAAAAAGTGAATAGCGAACTAGTAGTTGATGTAAAAACATCTGAGATTTCTATTGCGCTGCTCGAAGACAAACGCCTTGTAGAACTGAACCAGGAAGGACGCGAAGAACAATTCGCCGTGGGGAATATCTATTATGGCAGGGTAAAAAAGATTATGCCCGGTTTGAATGCAGCCTTTGTAGACGTTGGTTACGAAAAAGACGCTTTTCTACATTATCTTGATTTAGGTTCCAATTTCAATACCCTTACACAATTTACAACGCAGGCGTTGAGCGACCGTAAAAAGGCGCCTGCTATTCAAAAAATTAAACTGCAACCGGAAATTGAAAAAAACGGTTCAATCAACGACATTATTAAAACGGGACAGGATATTTTGGTACAGGTTACCAAAGAACCTATCTCAACAAAAGGTCCACGATTAACCGCAGAGATTTCTATTGCAGGTCGATTTTTAGTTCTGATTCCCTTTGCCGATAAAGTGTCGGTTTCGCAAAAAATTAAAACAGAGGAAGAACGACAAAGACTAAAGCAACTGATTCAAAGCATTAAACCAAAAGGTTTTGGTGTAATTGTTCGGACAGTAGCTGAAGAAAAAAAAGTAGCTGAACTCGATAATGAGTTGAAAATTTTGGTAAAACGCTGGGAAGAAGCGATCGCCAAAACACAACAAACCAAAGGAGTTTCGCTTATTTTAGAAGAATTAGGTCGCACGGTCGGAATAATTAGAGATTTATTCAGTCCAAGTTTTAAACACATTCATATCAACGATCCGGCTGTATTTACCGAAGTGCGTGATTATGTAGAATTGATTGCTCCCGATAGGAAAGATATTGTTAAACTTTACCAGGAAGAAGCACCAATATACGATCATTTTGGCATAACAAAACAGGTTAAATCAGCTTTTGGGAAAACAGTGTCATTCAAAAACGGAGCCTATCTGATTATTGAACATACCGAAGCTTTACACGTAATTGATGTAAACAGCGGAAATCGCTCAAAAGCAGGGAACGGACAAGAAGACAATGCTCTGGATGTGAATATGGCAGCTGCCGACGAAATAGCCCGTCAACTTCGCCTGCGCGATATGGGAGGCATTATAGTGGTAGACTTTATTGATATGCACGAAACGGAAAACCGTCAGAAACTATTCGACAGAATGCGTGAAAACATGGCAAATGACAGAGCCAAACACAATATTCTTCCGTTGAGTAAGTTCGGTTTGTTGCAAATGACACGTCAACGTGTTCGCCCCGTGATTCATATTGATATTGAAGAAACCTGTCCTACTTGTTACGGACACGGAAAAACAAAACCATCCATTCTGTTTACTGACCAATTGGAAAGTAAAATTGAATTTTTGGTAAATAAATTAGCAATAAAAGAGTTTACATTGCAGGTTCATCCTTACGTAGATGCCTATATCTCTAAAGGTTTAGTCTCGATGAAGTGGCAATGGAAACGAAAATTCGGTAAAGGTTGTAAAGTAATCGCCTCCCAAAAACTGGGATTTTTACAATACAAGTTTTACGACAAAAAGGGAAATGAAATTGACCTACAAGAAGAAATAGAAAAGATAGCGTAACTTAAATAACTAATTGAGGCTAACCGAAAGGTTAGCCTCAATTTTTTTAGGGTCTGCGAGTATATAATTTCAATCTACTAACCGTAAAATACGATTGGGAAATGAAGTCTTTCTGGCTTAATTATATAAATCTTTAAGATAATAGACAGGGAAAGGGAAACCATGACCAGATCTTGGAGAAAGCCTCGTTGAATCAGTTATTGTTATTATATGATGGTTAAATTCATTTATCCATTTAATGTCCGGAAAAGTATATTCGGAGTTATTGATAAAAAATGATATTCCAAAGATATGTGAACTCTTTTGCAGATAATGAGAATCCAGATTGTTTATGGCATAAATAGTGTCCGTTTTGCATTTCCAGTTAAGGTCCATTCTCAGGGTATTTCCTGAATTATAATTATCAAGGTAAATGAGAATGTTTAAATTGTAAATACTTTTATTATCTATCAGGTAGCTAATTCTGCCCGGTAATACTCTTATCTCTTGTGAAAACTCATAACCGTTTATTTTGAGCTTGGCTGTGTGAGTACCGGCTGTAATGTATTGATGAGATGCTTTAGACCCATCTTTGATTGTCGTACCATCTCCAAAATCCCATTCGTAACTTTTATTCCCAAGTAGATCTGTGGCTTCAAGCGTGTCAGTTTGATCCTGATAAATGGTTTTAGCTGAAATTTTAAAATTTGCAGTTTTTACAAGTTCAGCTTCATTTGTTTTGATACATGAACTAATTAATGCAAAAGTAATAAGTGATACAAAGATTTTAGGAAGGTACGTTTTTCGTATCATAAATTGTTTTTTGTTTGGTTTTGAACGGCATTTTAGTGTATGTAAAATTAGTTAATCTGTTTTGAATTTACAACGTTTACAGACGATAATTTTGTTGAATTCAGTATGTTTTATAACATAAAAATTAACGCTATAATTTTTATAGCAAAAAAATGGCTGTCCGAATCATCGAACAGCCATTTTGAGTATAATAAAGAATTGAATTATGCTTCTGGAGTAACTTCTGGAGTAACTTCCGGAGCAGCAGCTTCTTTAGCAGCCTTTTTAGCAGGTGCTTTTTTAGCAGGTGCAGTAGCAGGAGCTTCTTCAATAACAGAAGTTTCTACAACCGCTGCAACTTCAGCAACAGGAACAGCTTCTTCTTTGGCTTTCTTTTCTTTTTTAGCAGCTTTTTCAGCAGCTAAATCCATTTTGTCTTTTAAATCAGATAATGACTGAATATCACCCAAGGTGGTTTTTTCAGCTGCAGGTGTTGCCGAAGTTACCGGAGCATCTTCTTTTTTTGCACGTTTTGGAGCAGCAGCTTTCTTAGGAGCTTCTACCGTTGCAGTTGATTCACCTTTTTCAGCACGTTTAGCATCTTCGTGAATGCGGCTGTGAGAAAGAATGATACGTTTAGCATCTTTGTTGAATTCGATTACTTTGAAAGTAAGTTTTTCATCAACAACAGCTTGTGATCCGTCTTCTTTTACCAAATGTTTTGGAGTTGCAAATCCTTCAACGCCATAAGGCAATGAAACAACTGCACCTTTATCCAACATTTCAACGATTACACCTTCGTGTATGCTGTCAACGGTGAACATAGTTTCCAATACATCCCATGGATTTTCTTCTAATTGTTTGTGTCCTAAGCTTAAACGACGGTTTGATTTGTCAATTTCCAATACCTGAACGTCAATTTCGGCACCAATTTGAGTAAACTCAGAAGGGTGTTTTACTTTTTTAGTCCACGATAAGTCAGAAATATGAATCAATCCATCCACACCTTCCTCGATTTCAACAAATACACCAAAGTTGGTGAAATTGCGAACTTTAGCAGTGTGTTTTGTGCCAAGTGCATAACGTTCTTCGATACTTTCCCAAGGATCAGATTTCAATTGTTTGATACCCAGTGACATTTTACGTTCGTCACGATCCAAGGTAAGGATTATAGTTTCAACTTCGTCACCTACTTTAAGGAAGTCCTGTGCAGAACGAAGGTGTTGTGACCAGCTCATTTCTGAAACGTGAATTAAACCTTCAACTCCCTGTGCTATTTCAACAAATGCGCCATAATCGGCCATAACCACTACTTTACCTTTTACTTTGTCACCAACTTTAAGTTCAGTGCTCAAAGCATCCCATGGATGAGCGGAAAGTTGTTTCAAGCCGAGAGCAATACGTTTTTTCTCGTCATCAAAATCAAGAATAACCACGTTGAGTTTTTGATCCAATGAAACGATTTCTTCCGGATGCGAAACGCGTCCCCATGAAAGATCGGTAATGTGAATCAAACCATCTACGCCGCCAAGGTCGATAAATACACCGTAAGAGGTGATGTTTTTAACTGTACCTTCCAGCACTTGTCCTTTTTGAAGTTTACCAATGATTTCTTTTTTCTGTAATTCCAATTCAGCTTCGATAAGTGCTTTGTGAGACACAACAACATTTTTGAATTCGTGGTTAATTTTGATAACTTTGAATTCCATTGTTTTGTTTACAAATACATCGTAGTCGCGGATTGGTTTCACATCGATTTGTGAACCCGGTAAGAAAGCTTCGATTCCGAATACATCGACAATCATACCACCTTTGGTACGGCATTTTACGAAACCTTTTACGATTTCCTGTGATTCCAATGCTGCATTTACCCGATCCCATGAGCGGGTTGCACGAGCTTGTTTATGTGAAAGGATTAATTGTCCTTTTTTATCTTCCTGACTTTCAATATATACTTCAACTTTGTCGCCTACTGCCAAATCAGGATTGTAGCGGAATTCGCTCATTGGCACAACGCCGTCTGATTTGTAGCCTACGTTTACAACAACTTCTCGTTTGTTGATCAAAATTACTGTTCCTTCAACAACTTCCTTGTCTTTGATAGCGTTTAGGGTGTTGTCGTAAATTTTTTCTAAATCTTCTTTTGCCTGAGCTGAAATTGTGATTCCTTTTTCGTAAGCATCCCAGTCAAAATCACCTGAAGGTACAGGTTTTTCTGCTTTAACTTTTACACTTGGAACTTCTTCAATAACCTCTTCTTCAATATCTTCTACTGCAGGAGCTACTTCAGCAATAACTTCTTCGACTACCGGAGTTTCTTCAACAATAGCTTCTTCAACTACTGGTGCTACTTCAGCAACAACTTCTTCTTCGATTACTGTTTCTTCAACTACGGGTGCAACTTCAGCAACTACTTCTTCAACTACTGTTTCTTCAACAGCAGGTGTTTCGGCTAGTACTTGTGTTTCTTCGTTTACTGTTTCTACTGCGGCTGGAATTACTTCTTCCGCAATGTTTTGGTTTTCTTCCATTTCTGAAAACTGGTTTTTTAATTACTAATAAAATTAGTAGGGTTAGACATTATGATAACTTTACAAAATAGGGCGCAAAGATACAAAAAGTTTATGAAATAACAAATATTTTAGTTGACATTTGACAGTTAATAGTTGATAGCTAAATATTTAAATATCAGATTTAAGTAAGTGTTTTAAGAAATATTATACTGAAATTTCGACCGATTTTCTGAAACGGACAAAGCAATAACAGAAACGTTCTGAATCAATCTGATTCAGGACGTCTCTGCATTATAACTTCATCAATTCCTCTCGATGCTTGCGGTATTCGATAATAGGTTTATCGCCCATAATTAGCCGTTCATCCATTTTTACTTCGCTTTTCTTGGGGAGTTGGGTGATTACCACCCGCTTATCCTGTCGGAGAATTACAATGTTGGAAAGTTTCATAAAATAATTTACAATTTGCTTCAATACCGGAATTTTCAGGAAATTCTGATAGTTGCGCAGGTAAATCAGGGTGTGTTCATCATCAACCGGAACAAAAGCGGCAAATATCCGAAAGTTGTTTGAAATCGGGTTTTGCCAGATATTTGGATAATGAAACTGTAAACTGAATAGGTTTTTATAATTGGATATCTCGTCGGGTTTAAGTGGTTCAGTTTTACCATCATCTACCACATTATCAACATAAAATGTCAACAAATTACCTTCGCGAATTGCCACCGGACCATTTACCAGTGTTTTGTTACCTGCTCCAATGGTAGTTTTATGTACAAAAGGAAGATGCACCACATCCAGCTGATTTTCTATACAACGGGAATAATGCGAATTCCAGGAGTCGATAAAAGTGGAGTAGGACATGTCGGCCAGTTCCTTGAAAAAGAATGGTTCGTCTGTCTTCTTTTCGTTATCGCCGTACCAAATCCATATTAACCCGTAGTTTTCATAGGTTGGATAAGCATTTACTTTTTGTGATTCGGGAATAGTTCCGTTTTTGCCTATGGCAGGAATCAATCTGACTTTTCCGTCACCATCGAACAAAAATCCGTGAAAAGGACATTCCACTTTGCCAGCAACCAGTTTCCCGCAGGATAACGATGCACCACGATGGCAGCATCGGTCGGCTATGCAGCAGACTTTGCCCTCTGAGTCACGCCAAACCACCATAGTTTCGTTCAAACGGGTAATTTTGAAAGTTTTTTTTGCTTTCACTTCGCGTGATTCGAGAATCACGTACCATTGATTGTAAATCATCGTTATATTTACTATTTAAACATTTAGCATTTACTATTTAAAAATCACCAATTTACAAATCAACAAATCAACAAATCAACAAATCAACCACTCAACTTATCTGGTTTTCAAAACCTTGCTGATGGCTTCCTGAACCATTGTTTCCATAACTTTGTAACCTTGTGGCGTGCAATGAACGCCGTCTGTGGTTAGTTCTGCTTTCATCCCATTTTTATCATCTGCCATTTCCGAAAAGTAATCCAGGTAAAAAGTATTTGTTTTTTTGCAATAGTCTTTAATCAATTCATTCAGTTGAGGAATCTTGATATTGGGTTCAAGTCCTTTGCGCCATGGATAATCGTAGGCAGGTAGAATCGAACACAGAATTACTTTGATATGGTTGGCTTTGGCAATTTCGGTCATCGAAGCCAGATTATCCAGTATCATTTCAAGGGTAGATGGACCGGTATTTCCGGCAATATCATTTGTTCCGGCCAGAATAACTACTACTTTGGGCTGTAGTGCAATCACATCCTGACGAAAACGAATCAGCATTTGAGGAGTCGTCTGTCCACTTATTCCCCGACAGATATAAGGATTTACCTGAAAAAATGCAGAATCTTTTTCTTTCCAGTGCTGAGTGATGGAATTTCCCATAAACACAACACGTTTTTCGTTTTTCGCAGGTATTTTAAGCTCTGCGTTTTCTTTTTGATAGCGTTTTAAGTTTGCCCAATCCTGTGCATTCGAAAAAATAGTTGAAAATAAAAATGCACACATAAATAGTAATTTGCAGAAGTTTTTGGAATTCATATTCGTTGATTTTTTAATAAAGCCCAAAACTAACGAAAACTATTTATATTCTGATAATAATATCGTTTGAATTTTACTTTTTTCAGTGCCTTCGAGTTTTGAAACACAGTTTTGAATCCGTTTGCGAAATTTCCAGCAAGTCATTTGGTTCAAACCTAGCTGATCGGAATAATTATAGGACGAAATGTCATTACCAAGTACACAAACATTGTAAGCAATAAAAAATGCTTTGTTGATAGGAAATTTTATGTTGTGAAAAATCGTATTTGCTGCCGCCGATTCTTCTTTTTTGCAGCGGGTACAACGGCGCGATGAAGGTGTTTTTCCTTCACAATAGTTGGTGTGACCGCAATTCCGACACGCAAAACCGCTCTTCCATTTTACGTCTGCGATGAATTTCAATACATTTTCACTATCATTAAAAAGTTCTTGCGCAACTTTAGGTGATATGTTTTCTTTAAATAGCATGATTATCAGTCTTGTATGTTTAGTTTAATTTTATTTCGACGACAAAGATATACAATATTTTAGTGATAACAAAATAATTTATTAGTGATACTATAATAATTCAAAATATTGTTTTACCTTTGCAGCGTCAAACCAAAAACTTTTCAAACCGCGATTTGAAATCGCGAAACCCAAAAACTAAAATAATATGTTAGAAACATTAAAGAAATTATTCGGAATAGCTCCGAAAGCAGATTTTGCAGAGTTGCTAAAACAAGGTGCAATGATTATTGATGTTCGCACGAAGGGCGAATATGCAGGGGGACATATCAGAGGTTCAGTAAACATACCGCTCGATAAACTTGTTGGAAGTATAGGAAAACTGAAAGGGAAAAATCAGGTGATTATTACCTGTTGTGCATCTGGTTCAAGAAGTGCTACTGCCAAAGGGGTTTTAACTTCACGGGGTTTTAGCAATGTGCATAACGGCGGAAGCTGGTTTAGTCTGGATAGAAAAATAAATTAAAAACAGAATGGAAAAAATAATTATTATTGGTGGCGTTGCAGCTGGAGCAACAGCAGCGGCTAAAGTTCGTCGCATTTCTCCAACGGCACAAATCACTATGCTTGAAGCTGGTCCGGATATTTCATTTGCCAACTGTGGATTACCATATTATATTGGAGGCGACATTAAAAGTCGCTCCAAACTGATTTTGCAAAGTCCGGAGAGTTTTAATGAGCAATACGGAGTGGATGTTCATATAAATACCCGTGTGATTGCCATTGACCGACAGGCTCATATCATAAAAGCAATTGATTCAACTAATGGAGTCGAAAAATCATTTGAATACAGCAAGCTGATTTTGGCTCAGGGCGGTCGCCCAATCAAACCAACATTACCCGGTGCAGATCTGGAACAGGTTTTTACGCTCTGGACATTGGATGATATGGATAAAATAGCTGCTCATTTGGATGAAAAGAAACCAAAAAATGCTGTAGTCGTAGGTGGCGGTTTTATTGGGTTGGAAATGGTTGAAGCTTTGGTAAAACGTGGACTGAATGTAAGCGTTGTAGAAATGATGCCGCATGTAATGGCGATTATGGAGCCCGAAACTGCCGGATTTATTGAAAATGAAATGCTATCGTATGGTGTTGGAATTCATACAAATGCTGGTGTCACAGAGATTTTGCCTCATTCGGTAAAACTGGACAACGGCAAAGAACTTGATGCTGACATGGTCTTGCTTTCTATCGGTGTTCGTCCAACCTTACAACTGGCTAAAGAAGCCGGACTTGAAATAGGTGCAGCTGGTGGTTTATTGGTAAACACACAACTTCAAACCAGCGATCCTGATATTTTTGCAGCTGGCGATATGGTAGAAATTGAACATCGCGTAAATGGCAAGAAAGTACGCATTCCATTGGCTGGACCGGCTAACCGTCAGGGACGTATTGCTGCCGAAAATGTTTTGGGTGGAAATCATAGTTATAAAGGTGCGCTGGGAACTTCCGTAGTACGTGTATTTGAAGCTGTTGCAGGAATTACCGGTTTTTCGTTGAAACAGGCTCGCTCATTAGGCATTGATGCCGATGCTGTGGCGGTTCATAAAGAGCATCATACTTCCTATTTTCCGGGTGCTGAAACCGTAAGTGCCATGATTGTTTATGACCGTGAAACAGGTATAATACTGGGTGGACAAACTGCCGGTTACAAAGGTGCAGACAAACGCTTAGATGTAATAGCAACAGCTGCTGCGGCTAAACTTACTATTCACGATTTGGCAGATATTGATCTGGCTTATTCGCCACCTATCGGAACAGCTAACGATGCTATCAATATGGCTGCTTATACTGCCGAAAACAGAATGTCCGGATTTAGTCCTTCGGTAACGGTAACTGAACTGGATGCATTTATTGAAGGAAAAAATCCGGTTTTTGTGGATGTACGCGATGTGTTTGCATTTAAGAAAAGTCATATTGCCGGGGCTATTCACATTCCGTTGGAACTGTTATTGCAACAAATCAACTCTGTTCTAACCAATCGTCCGGTTATTGTGTACGACGAAACCGGAAAAAAAGGTCATCAGGCACTTCGCACATTAATCGGAGCAGGTTTTGCAGATGTCACTAACATTTCCGGAGGACATACTTCATTACAACGTCATGCCCGTGCCATTGGGTTTAAGAATATTAGCGTAGAACTTTTAGCTGTTGAAAAGAAAACAATAGGAGAGGAGTTGACTGAAAAAGAAGAACTTACCGAAACAAAAGTTGCTGACCAACATGCACAACTTATTGTAGACGTTCGCACAGTAGCGGAATTCAGATCAGGTGCTTATCCTTCGGCCGTCAATATTCCCTTGGATGATTTGATGCGCAGGCGCGAAGAACTGGGCTCTGATTTGAATCGGGATATTGTGGTTTATTGCGCTTCGGGTGGACGTTCGGCTTATGCACAACGCCAATTGATGCAGTTGGGTTTCACAAACATTACAAACGGTGGAGGATTATCGTCCATGATGGCAATTATGAAGAGCTAATGAACATGAAAATTATTCAAGTACCATAAATTAGTCTTTCCGGCCAGGGATAACTTCCGGGTTTGATGGTAAGCCACAGATTATCAGTATTATTCACTTTCATTCGGAGAACGCCGGGACCAATTTCTGTCCCGGGATTGAGACTGTTGAACGAAAGTGATTTTAAAATACTGTATGTGGTAGCTCCACCTTCAATTAATAAATCAGAAACCTTACAATTCTGCAGTAAATAAGCAACCACTCTGTTTAATCGTGATTTAAGCTCAGTTTGACTATTGGGAAAAATTATCGGTTTATCAGAAATAGCAATGGAAAGTCTTTTATTTTCACTGCATTTGCTTTTAAGTTCCATTAACCAATCTGCAAAGTCAGTCTCATTCAATTCTGCTTCTAAAAGATGTTCAGGAAATTTTTCAACCGAACAACCATTTTTTTTTAGTTTTTCAGCGAAACACTGGCTTTCAGGGTGTGTAGTTCCTGTAATTAAAAGAAAACTCTTTAGCCATAAACCCTTATCTGTACTCTTAATAATCGTTTTTGCAATCCCTTTTTCAACTAATATTTGTTCAAAGAAAGCTGCACTGCCACAAACCAAGGTTTTTTCGGAAGACATTTTTGAGCTTTCCCGGAGATCAGCTACCGATTTGCAATCAGGAATATAAAGGCCCTGTCCGTTTAGTTTTTTGATGATACCAGTATGCAAAGGATAGATGGCTTCGTTTTTTTTTGAACGTTGTAAGAGAAGGTTTAGTACCGAAGAATCGTGAGCCGGAAAATCAGGATCGATTGAAAAGCCTGTATTCTCAATTTTTTCATCTCCAACATAATAAGTACCATCTATGATACATCTTCCTGTTGCCGGATTTGCAGGTTGTAGTAATACATTTCTCAGCTTACAAACTTCAAGCATAGCTGAAAGTTCAGTCAGAATATAGCCTCGCAATACCGAATCACACTTCTTGAAAACGAGTGTTGGTAATTGAGAATAAATTACCTTAGCTAAGTTAGAATGAATCAGATATGCTTCGGATTCAGATGCTGAACGACTGTCGGTAGCGATAATTCTGACATCAGCTTCATCTTTGGGAATCGTATCAATTCCGAAAGAAACTGTCAAACCATACCGCAGACAAACTCCTGCAATTTCGGCAGCTCCGGTAATATCATCAGCAATAACAATTACAAGCCCTCCTAAATCCCCCCGATAGGGGGACTTATTGTTAGTCTTATTTTGTATTTTATCTTTATTCAATGTTAATTATATTGCTGACAATATGTTTTTTTATACACCCGAAAGCAGAAATTTAGAATACGGAACTAATTTCAAAAGTCCCCTAATGAGGGATTTAGGGGGCTTTTCTATGTTTAGCTATGATAATTGCATATTCAATTGCCACAAGCATGGCATCGGCTGAAGCAATGCCACGTCCTGCTATTTCGAATGCTGTTCCATGATCTACCGAAGTGCGGATAATTGGCAAGCCAAGCGTAATATTTACACCTTTTACACTTTTCATAGTTTGTTTTTCATTGTCCCACTTGAATCCTTCCAGCTTAAACGGAATGTGTCCCTGATCATGATACATGGCTACACACCCATCGTATTTTCCCTGAACAGCCTTTACAAACATAGTATCGGGTGGGACAGGTCCTTCGACTGTAAATCCAAGCGCATTTGCTTCATTGATTGCCGGAATAATTTCATTGATTTCTTCATCACCAAATAAACCGTTTTCGCCTGCATGCGGATTCAATCCAGCCACTGCTATACGGGGTTTGGCAATTCCGAACTGCACACAAGCATCATTCAATAATGAAATTACTTCCAACACGCGTTCTTTTTTACACAAATCGCAAGCGCGACGGAGTGAAACATGTGTTGTAGCATGAATAACCCGCAAATTATCGTCCACCAACAACATCGCAAATTTAGCTGTTTTGCTAAAATGTGCGTAAATTTCAGTATGACCAGAGAATTTATGACCGGCTTTGTGAATAGATTCTTTATTAATTGGTGCAGTAACTGTAGCATCAAGCTCTTTCGCCAAAGCCAAATCAATGACTTTGTGCACTGCTTCGAAAGCAGCATTTCCAGCCATTGCCGAAACCTCTCCAAATTTCAGTTCTGACATTTTTACATTCTTCAAATCAAGCACATCGACGGTACCTAATTGAAAAAGAGCTGCTTTCACAGATTGAACTGCATTAATTTTGATATCGGAATGCAGTAAGTTTGCAGCTTGTGCTAACACTTGCGCATCACCCACCACAATAGGTTGGCAGCCCTCGTAAACATGGGCTTCTGACAAGGCTTTGATACATATTTCGGGACCGATTCCAGCCGGATCGCCCATCGAAATTCCTATAATTGGTTTTTGTTGGTTCATTGGTGATTTATTAATTAATTCGATTGCCAATAATAAACTTATAGCAAGGTTTTATAAATTTCTATTGCATCCTGTTTGTTAAGTTCTCTTGGATTATTTTTAAGCAAACGGGTAACGTTCATAGCTATATCTGCCAATTCCGGTAAATCCGTTTCAGCTATTCCCAAGGCTGTAATGCTTGTTGGGATGCCACAATTACGAGACAACTCTTCAATCAGTTCAATACCTGCCAATGCGGTTGATAAAGCGTCTTTTCGTTTTTCAACACCCAATGCCAATGCGACTTTAGCATGTCTTTCGGGCGTTGCTGACAGATTAAAACGGAGTACTGCAGGCAGTAAAATGGCATTTGCCAATCCGTGTGAAATATGAAATTTACCACCCAATCCGTACGAAAGACAATGCACAGCATGGGTATTTACAGGTCCGAGACAAAATCCGCCATACATCGAACCCAATGCCAAACCTGCACGGGCTTCAAGGTCATTTCCATTTTTATAGGCTTTCAAAAGATTATTTGCGATTAGCTGAATTCCTTTCAGGGCATACGTATCAACAGCCGGATGAGCAAATTTATTGGTGTATGCTTCGATGCAGTGACATAAAGCGTCCATACCTGTTTCGGCAGTGATTTTTGGGGGCAAACCAACCGTTAAAACCGGGTCAATATAAGCAGCATCTGCCAACAATGCCGAACTCACTATACCACTCTTTGCCTCCGTTTTTTCATTCAGCAAAATGGCTATAGGAGAAACTTCGCTTCCTGTACCCGAAGTTGTCGACACACAAATCAACTTTTTCATGCGTTTCTTCAATAAACCAACACCAATTACATCTGCGTATTGTTGATCATTACGGGTCATTGCCGCCAATAATTTGGCACAATCAAGTACACTTCCTCCCCCAACTCCAACCACACAATCCGGATTGAAATATTCCGATTTATTGAGCAACATATCAAACTGAATAAAAGTAGGTTCACCCGGAAAATTATATTCTATAATAACTACTTTCTTCCCTTGTTCCGAGATCTTTTCGCAAACTAATTGTGAAGCATCCAACAGTGGCATAGCAACCAGAAATAAAATCCGTTCTGAAGAACTTATCAGATTATCATCAATGATTTGTTGAAAACTATTTTCCCCGAAAACTATTCTTCCGGGTTGTTGTAAAGTTATTGAATTCATGTTTAATTATTAATGCGAATCAGTATTTAAAAAATTAGATTAATGAAAGCAATAGAGATTTTGCCAAATAAATGAATAAGTAATCCGGCAGTTGATCTAACTTTCATCGCTCTTTGAATTTTTGTTTTTTCATTTAACCAGTTAAAGAAAGACTCAATTGGTTGTCTGACTCTTGAAACAGCACTCGAGAATAAGTCATTAAATGCTTTATCCCTTTGTTTAATTTCATCTGTCTGCCCCTTAATTCCTTTTATAGGAGTTAGCATTTCAATATCTTGAGTTTTTCTTTTATTACAGTTAAAGTATTCTTTATCAGAGTAAGCTTTGTCGCCAAGTATTACTTTTGAAAAGATTTTATCACCCCATGCTTGTTTGAAAACAGTTAAATCGTAGTCTTCGGCTGGTGTAATAATCATACTTTCTGGAAAAGGAATTGTACCAACTCTCACACTTGCCATTGTATGGATTTTACAACCATAATAATACAAGTTTTTAGTTGAGCAAAAACCTTTAGCAGTAATCTCAGATGCCACTTTCCCTGTTCTGTTTTTACTACCACTAGTAATGACAGGCATTGAATCGACTATCGAGAACAAATCACTGCAACCCTCTGGTTTAAATGAACTAATAAGTATATTTGCAAGTGCCTGAAAAGCACCTGTCATTAAATTTAATCTATACGAAAACGTTTGATACGATGGTAATTTAGGAAACCAATCCAAAAGATAATCTTTTGTAAATGAATGAATTTCATTAATCTGAAAATACCGTTGTTCGTATCCGGCAAAAAGATAAATTGTCATTAATTCTTGATCTGTAAAATCCGGCTTAGCATTATTGCTAAAGCGTTGACACTCAAACTTTAATGCAGAATCATATAAGTCACAGATATACAGATAGATAGCAATTAGTTTGTGTTCTTTTTCTCTGGAGATCATATTCGATGAAAATTAGGGGTAATTTTCTTCTAAGATACTGATTTCCAGAGAAATACTAAAATATTTTAAGACAAATTATATATTTAATTTACTAATAATCAACACATTAAAAACAATTGAATTATGGAGTTTTCAACTCCTGATTCGCATTATTAGTGAATTAATTATTTCGATAATAGGTTTGATGTTTGACAGTTTTTAAAGTTCATAAAGTTGTATAGCTCATAATACAGATTATAACTAGACACTGTCAACTGTCAACTGCCCACTGCTACCTGCTTTTTTCCTTAAAATATCCATAAATAGTTAGCTGAATATCAGCAGGTTCTGATTTAAAGAATAAACTGGCCACATACCCCACTACAAAAACAATTACGTGACTATACACACCCAACATATATTTGTGATGTGGAAAATTGAATGTACCCATATCCAGTATCAAACTATCACCGACTTTTGTTGTTGTTAGCACTGCATAAGCCGTGAAAAACACGCAAGCAGCAATTCCAACATATAAACCTTGTTTATTTGCTTTACGAGATAACAAACCCAGTAAGAAAATTCCTACAATACCGGCAGAGAAAATGGCATATAGTCCGAATACTATACCCAGAACGCCTTCACCTTCCCAATGAACGTATAAATAGGCAACTGACATCATAACACAACCGGCAACAAATACCAGAATACGTCCCATATTTAATCGTTGTTTATCAGTACAATCCGGCTTTAGTCGTTGATAATAATCTTCAACACCAATGGCCGAAAGACAGTTCAAATCAGATTGTAAACTGGCCAGGGCAGCCGCCACCAAAGCCGAAAGGACCAAACCCAAAACTCCAACCGGCAATTGCGTGCTGATAAAATATGGGAAAACTTTATCGGCAGTAATATTTTTTGGCAAAATATCCGTTCCGGTATGATAGAACACGAAAAGTAAAGCACCAATCAGCATAAACAGTGTCCAAACTGAAACGCTTGCGAAAACACCAATATAGGCTGCCCGTTTGGCATCTTTATCGGATTTTGCTGCCAAATAACGCTGCACAATGGTTTGGTCAGTACCGTATTTTTGTATAGCATAGAAAGCTCCGTTGATAATCATTACCCAAACAGTGAGATCAGTCAGGCTGAAATTATAAGGACCAACATCAATTTTACCCATGCTAAAAGCCTGATGCATAGTAACCATGGCGCCACCTTCGGGTTTGAAAAGCAATATTCCAAGACAAACCAAACCACCGCCAACAAGCAAAGCACCTTGCACTACATCCATCCAGATTACAGCTTCCATTCCACCCAACATGGTTAGTGTGATAATGGCAATACTCAAACACAGCATGATAGCCAACACCGGAAAATGGGTAAAGCTGCTTAACGCAATGCTAACCAGATACAATACCGTTCCCATTTTGGAAAAGTGAGTCAGCATAAACGCCAACGAACTATAAATTCGTGCAAAAACGCCAAAACGTCGCTCGAAATATTCGTAGGTGCTGAGTCGGATCACTTTGCGGAACAAAGGTACGATAAAGCCAATAACTCCGACCAAAACAATGGGAACCATTAAGCCCTGAACGAGTAAAATCCAGTTCGATTTGTAGGCAGCCGCAGGGTATGCCAGGAAAGTAACGCTACTTAATAAAGTGGCAAAAATGGAAATACCAATGGCCCACGAAGGGATGGTTTTGCTTCCCGAAAAATAACGATCGGAACTTTTTTGGCGACGCGAGAAATAAAAACCGGTGGCGATAGTAAATAATACAGAAACAATTACGATGACTGTATCAATCCAGTGAATGGGGTTTGTTTGCATATGTTTATCCTAGTTTTCTCATTAATTCAGCAAAATTAGTTTCCGCATCACTCACTTGCGATTCAGATAGTTCCGTCAACGGAGGCAGCATGGTAATATTGCAGATTCCTACTCCGTTCATTAGGACTTTCAACGCAGCTAACGATTCGCCCAAGGTTCTGTCTTTTTGATAAATAACCGCTACCTTATCAGTTGCTTCCTGCCATTTTTCGCATTCAGCCCAGTCTCCATTCAAAGCAGCAGAATAAAGCTTTCCATACATTTCGGGAACAATATTTCCGGTGCTTGGCACAATTCCATCAGCTCCAAGTAGTAAGCTCCCAAAACTTTTCGCACCCCAGCCGCAGAAATAGGAGAATTCAGGATTATTTTTATAGGTTTCGATACAGGTTTGCATACGCTCAGCATCACGCTCCGAATCTTTTAGACCATAAATATTCGGATGTATGCTCAGTTTTTTAACCACATCCAACGGAATAGTCATTTGAGTGGTAGCTTTGATATTATACATTATCACTGGACCTGAAATTTTATCAGCAAGTTGTGTGTAAAAAACAGTCATTTGAGCCGGTGTGAGAATATAGTAGGAGGGTAGCGTTGCAACCACGCAGTCGGCACCCAACTGAATGTATTTATTAGCACGCTCAATCAAGCCTTGCACCTCATTCCCGACTAATCCTGCATAGACACACTGATTTTCAGCTTTTGAACGGACTGCAGCTTCAACCAACCGACAACTTTCCATATCACTTATTGAACTTGATTCGCCTGTAGTTCCAAGTACCAAGGGATTAATACCCTGTTTGCTGAATAAACGCATTATACTTTCTACAGCCTTTATATCAACTGTGAAATCAGTATTCAGTGGAGTTATCATAGGCACCACCACGCCAGAAAAACGTTTTTGCATGTAAATTTTCAATTACTATTCGTTACTCAAGACGTACAAAGAGCCTTTCTGTAATGAGTTTGAAGAGATTTTTTATTTTATTAAAATGTTAGAATTAAGCTTGAGTATAAAATAAAAAAGACTCACACTCTCATGTAAGTCTTTCATTTTCAGCAGTCGGGATGACAATAATAACAGGTCAGTAAATAGGACTTAAAATCAGGTGTTTAAATAAAAGTTATGTAATGACTTAAACTGATTTTAATTAATGGGTCTGACCCCTGATTAACTGTCATTTAGTTGATGTAATTCGACCGACACCCATTTATACGTGATTATTTATGGTAC
>CAIUTB010000027.1 GCA_903901975.1 uncultured Bacteroidales bacterium | reverse complement strand
TAATGGGAAACCATCGCCACAACCTTCTGAGGTTTACTTTTTTTACGATCAAAGTGCTATCTATGTAGGTGCAAAGCTTTATGACAGTCACCCGGACAGCATTTTCAATTACCTTACCGAACGTGACAATACAGGTATGTCGGATTATTTTGGTGTATATTTCGATCCCTATAATCAGGGTCAGTTGGCTTATGGATTTTTTATTTCGCCCGCCGGTATTCAGGTTGATATTAAAGCAGTAAAGAGTGATTCGGACATCGAAGATGGAAACTGGAATGCTGTTTGGGAAAGTAAAACGGCCATTACTGACTTTGGCTGGAATGTTGAAATGAAAATTCCGTATTCTGCCTTACGTTTTTCGGAAAAAGCAGGTTCAGATTGGGGATTGAATATTTTCAGAAATATAAGGCGTTACAATTCAAATAATTCCTGGAATTTTATTGACCGCAAAGTATCCGGATTTATTCATCAGGAAGGTATACTGAGTGGCATTAAAGATATAAAACCACCTGTAAGACTGTCATTTAGTCCATATATTGCTGCATACTTTGAACCAAAAAGTAGCAACGGAAATTCAAAATTTCTTTATAAAGGAGGGCTTGATTTAAAATATGGAATAAATGATGCATTTACGCTCGACATGATGGTTATTCCAGACTTTGGACAAATACAATCGGACGATAAAAAGCTTAATCTGACTCCTTATGAAACGTTTTATGATGAAAAAAGGCAGTTTTTCACTGAAGGAACAGAGCTTTTCCAACGGGGAAGCATTTTTTACTCCAGACGTGTAGGTTCAAATCCTAAATTTACTGCTGATAATTCACTCAATGGCAACGAAATAATTGATTATAATCCTACCGAAACTCAATTGGTAAATGCAACAAAAGTATCGGGTAGAACCGACACAGGATGGGGTCTTGGAATGCTGAATGCCATGACTTTAGCTTCGAATGCTATAGTAAAAAATACAGATACAGGCATTTCGCGAAATGTTATGGTTCAACCATTTACAAATTACAATGTGACTGTAATAGATAAGTCACTGAAAAACAACTCATATATCAGTTTGATAAACACAAATGTTTCGATGTTTAATAATCCGTTTCATGCCAATGTTACAGCTACGGAGTTTCAGTTCAGAGACAAGACTAAAACTTATGCATTGAAAGGAAAAGGTGGTATCAGTGTGCGTGGTGACAGCCTGAACGAAACCGGTTTTTTCAGTACACTTCGTTTTGAGAAAAATCAGGGTAAATTAATGTGGGGAGCCTCCGAAAATATCTATTCTGATCAGTTCAATCCCAATGATTTGGGTTATTTACAGCGAAATAATCAGGTTACAACTGAAGCTTGGATGTATTATCAGATAATTGATCCATTCTGGATTATCCGTGAATTTAATGGTGATTTGTGGTATAATCATAATAGAATATTTAAACCTAATACTGTTTTTGACAATGAAACGGGTTTTGATTGTCAGGTTCGGTTCAAGAATAATTACCTATTTTATTCTGATGGAAGAATAACCACAGACCAATTCGATTATTACGAACCACGCATAAAAGGCAAATTTTATTTAAACCCATATCGTTGGTTATTGAACCTCAATCTGAATACTGACCAACGTAAAGATTTGAATTTATCATTTCGTTATGGTATTGTTTCTCAACCATCTATCGGTCGTATTGAGCATGATATAGATGCTTTTGCGAACTATAGGTTAGGAAAACGGCTAGAGTTTAATTACGGTATAAGCAGCATAAATTCTAGTAATGAATTAGGTTTTGTTGACTATAATTCATCCGAAGATTCGATTATCTTTGCAAAGCGAAATGTAACTACGTTTGTAAATACCTTTAGCTCATCTTTTATACTAAGCAACAATGCCAGTTTGAGTCTGAGAGCAAGACATTACTGGTCAGGTGTAAATAACAAAAATTATTACTTGTTACAAGCGAATGGATTATTAGCAAACAATTCGGGTTATAATCAGAATAAAGACCAGAACTACAATGCTTTTACGATTGATATTATGTTTAGATGGATTTTTGCTCAGGGTTCGGAACTTTCGCTGGCATGGAAAACGACTTCATACTCAGACAACAATGCTGTAAATTACAACTATGGAAGCAATCTTGAAAAATCATGGCTTAATCAGACTAATAGCTTGTCGCTTAAAATATTGTATTATATTGATTTCAATAAACTTATAAAGAAAACCAACAAAAAACTATAAATAATGGGATTAGACTTAGCCGAAATGTTGAAAATTGCTCCTGCAGCTGTTATTGGACTTACTGTTCATGAATTTTCGCATGGGTATATGGCTTTCAGATTGGGTGATAACACTGCAAAAAATGATGGTCGGTTAACTCTTAACCCACTGAAACACATTGATTGGCTTGGTTTCTTTCTAATTATTGTTGCAGGATTTGGTTGGGCGAAACCGGTAATGTTTAATCCTGTCAACCTGAAAAACAAACATCGTGACGAAATTTTGATTTCACTGGCCGGACCAATCTCTAATTTCATTCTGGCCGTACTATTTCTGGTGATAGCCCGACTACTGTACTTTATCGATTATTTTAGCAGCAATACAATGGGTATTCAAATTGTGAATTTGATTCTGATTTGGGGAGTTATCAATTTCGGATTATTCGTATTTAACCTAATTCCTATTCCACCATTAGATGGTTCACACTTTTACCTGACCTATTTAAAGGATATTAACCCAACACTTATGATGAATATGTATAAATGGGGAACATTCGGGTTATTTGCCATCATTATTGCTGAAAATAAGTTCAATCTGAATATTTTACATCTCTCCCAATTTGTAAACGGAATTACTACTTTCTTTTTACAACTGTTGAGTTTTCAATAAATCAGGATTCAAATTCTGCAATCGTTCTACTTATAACCCCCAAACAATCAAGCAATTGTTCCTTTGTAATAACCAACGGAGGCGCAAAACGAATGATATTCATATGAGTAGGTTTAGCCAATAAACCATTTTCGAGTAATTTCAGGCAAATGTCCCAAGCCAGGTTTTTATGTCCTTCGTTATTAATCACTAAGGCATTCAACAAACCTTTTCCACGTACGAATGAGGCTAAATGCGAATTATCACATACCTTTCGCATTTCTGTTCTGAAAATTTGACCTAATGCATGCGCATTTTCAGCCAGTTTTTCATCTTTAATTACTTCCAGTGCCGAAATAGCAATGGCTGCTGCCAACGGGTTTCCACCAAATGTAGAACCATGCTGTCCGGGATGAAAAACGTCCATGATTTCAGCACTTGATAACACTGCCGAAACAGGGTACACACCACCCGAAAGAGCTTTTCCCAGAATCAGAATATCCGGATGAACATTTTCATAATCGCATGCGAGCAATTTTCCGGTACGGGCAATGCCGGTTTGAACTTCGTCGGCAATAAAAAGCACATTATGCTGATTGCAAAGTTCGTAGCATTTACTCAGATAACCGTCATCAGGCACATACGCACCTGCCTCACCCTGAATAGGTTCTACCAAAAATCCGGCTATATTTTTATTTTCGTTCAACACTTTTTCTAGCGCCACAACATCATTATACGGTATAACAATAAATCCGGGCGTAAATGGTCCATAATTAGTATAAGCGTCTGGGTCAACAGAAAATGAAACTATGGTTGTGGTACGTCCGTGGAAATTATTTTCGCAAACGACTATCTGAGCTGTATTCTCAGCTAATTCCTTTTTCTCGTATGACCATTTGCGACAAAGTTTAAGAGCAGTTTCCACTGCTTCGGCACCAGTATTCATGGGCAGCACCTTTTCGTAACCAAAGTAATTTGTTACGAAGCGTTCGAATTCGCCAAGTCGGCTGTTATAGAATGCTCTGGAAGTAAGTGTCAGTTTTTTAGCCTGCTCAACAAGTGTATTGATTATTTTAGGATGACAATGTCCCTGATTTACAGCAGAATAAGCAGATAGAAAATCATAGTATTTATTCCCTTCCACATCCCAGACGAAAACACCTTCACCCCGATCGAGAACCACAGGAAGTGGATGGTAGTTGTTCGCTCCGTATTTGTTTTCAAGAGCCATTAGTGCGGTAGAAGCAGGTTTATTATCCTTCATAACAAGTTTTCAGGTTATTGAGTTATTAAGTTATTGGTTTAATATTATTCTATGAGCAACAATTCAGAAAATCTCGGCTATCATACATCTTACACTACCTCCACCAATTCGCTCTATAGTTGGAATTGGAATAATAATCAATTCGTTATACGATTTCAACAACTCAATCTGATGTTCCTGTAATGAGTCGTAAGCCGTTTGAGACATGATTAAAAAGCGTTCTTCCTGTTTGTTTTGCACTTGTAACATATTTCCGGCAAAGCAATGCATTTGATGTCTGGAAATAGGAATTACTTCCTTCCCTGATTTCTCTAAGGAATCAAATAACATTTCAAGTTCTTTATCATCTTCCAGACTATTTATACAAACCAACGCATATTTATCTGCCACACTCATCATTACATTGGTATGGTAAATTGGAAGCAATTGCTCTCCAACTAACTGAAATGCAGAGAAATAAACAGGTTTATAACCAAAAACTAAGCAGAATTGCAGAAAAACAGACTTATCGGTTCGCTCGGATAATGCTGCATACGCAATTTTATTTTCACGATCGAGAACCATACTTCCGGTTCCTTCAAGAAACTGGTTTTGTTCTTCCCAAAAAGTGAAGTCATCTACATTGTTTATAACTTTTCCCTGTGCTTCAATTAGCTCCAGAATATCTTTTCGACGTTCGTTCCGGCGGTTTTGAGCAAACATTGGATACAGCACAGCCTGACCGCCTTCATGAAACGAAATCCAGTTATTTGGAAATATTGAATCTGGTGTGTATGGCTGCTCAGTATCTTTAACTACTATAACATTAATGCCCTTCGCACGGAACGTTTCAACCATGAGATTGAATTCATTCAATGCAAGTTGTTGAATATCAATAGAATTATCAGTATATTTTTGCTGAAAGTAATTATTTACGGCAGTTTCGGTATTGAACCCAAAAGCCACAGGTTCAATCATTAAAATAGTGTTTGTAGTCTGGTTTTTCATAGCTTTATTATTATTACTCTCTTACCAGTGGTAAAGTTGAACAACGCAATAAGCCACCCATTTTGGATATCTCATAATACGGAACACTTTCAACTGTAAGTCCCCAGTTATTTTCTAAGTGTTTATTCAAACGAATGAAACGTTCTTCTGAGACAACAACTGTAGGAGAAATTGAAAACACATTGGAATTCATATAATACATTTCCTCACGAGTGATTTCAAATATATTTTTTTGTCCAAACATTTCCAGCAGCAGATTACAATCACTTTCATTGGCAAAACCATCCTTATAAATGATGGCCTTAGCACTTCCGATAGGCATAAACGAACAATCCAAATGTAGAACACCCTGATGTGGATCTGTATCATGTTTCCTTAATTCGATAGGAATAAAGGTTTTTTCGGGACAAATTTCTTTCAGGAAATTAAAAGCGTATAAATTCGTTCGTGCAGTTTTCAGTTGCGAATAATCAGCTTGGGTGTACAGACCTACGAAGACTATATCGTTGAACAACAACACATCGCCACCTTCTACATGCGCCTTTTCTGGAAGATTGTATATTTTATTATAGGATATCTGATCGTAAACCACCTCGTAGGCTTCTTTTTCGTCTTCACGATCGGGAATAATGTTGGAATTAATGATTTTATCGTCAATCACAAAAGCCACATCGCGTGCAAAAACCTGATTGCAATTTTCCAATGTCCAGGGGCGGAAAACCTGCACATTGTATTTTAGCAGCACCTTTTCAAATGCACTCATTTCCTTATAAACAGCTTCTTCTGTTGGATAAATGCCAAGTGAAACTGATTCATAGGATTTAGCATCAAAGGTTTTATCAAGCTTCGGAACAGGTCCAAGTGAACCTGGTTGCCCCAGCACAACTGCCCTTAGCCTGGAAGTTTCATTTTTTACATTCAAATGCATTGTGAGGACTTTTGACAAAGATACACATGAAATCGATTTTGAAGCAAGAAAGAAATAAAAAATGTTTGTTTATTGCATAAATATTTATCAACATATAAAAAAAATCAGCATTCAAATTTCTCTGAATGCTGATTTTCAATTATTTTCTACAGACTTTATTCTGAAACTTCGATCTTTAGAATTTTATCACCCGCACGAATAGCGTCGATTACTTCCAGACCTTCAACGACTTTTCCGAAGCAAGTATGTTGACGATCTAAATGAGATGTATTTTTGCGTGAATGGCAGATAAAGAACTGTGAACCGCCTGTATTACGTCCTGCATGAGCCATAGATAGAACACCGCGATCGTGGTACTGATTCTCACCGGTCAACTCACAAGGGATGGTATAACCGGGACCACCTGCACCCGTTCCATTAGGACATCCGCCCTGAATAACGAAATCATTAATAACGCGATGGAAAGTCAATCCATCGTAAAAGCCGCTTTCAGCGAGTTTAATAAAGTTTGCAACTGTTCCTGGAGCATCTTTTTCATAAAACTCAACCTGCATATCTCCTTTTTCGGTACTGATTTTTGCTGTTTTCATTCTTATTTTAAATTATTGTTTTTTGAATTTATATTACAAAGGTCGGGATGTTTTTCGGTATTTCCAAATATAATACACTAAATGTTCTTTCAGTAGGGGCACGACTGAAAGTCGTACTCCTACTATAAATTCAACGATGTCTCACGAAATGTTGTATCTCTACACTATAAACTATAAACTTGTTTACATCCACTCTTCGCGCTGAATATCGCCCTTCACTCCTACTACCACTAGTTTTACAGGGATTTTCCGGTTTGCTTCATCAACTGCTTTTAGTGCGAGATTCAATAAGCCACCACAGCAAGGAACTTCCATAATCACTACTGTCAGCGTATTGATAACCGAATTGATTATCATAGCTTTGAGTTTTTCAACATACGATTCTTTATTTGAATCGAGTTTTGGACAGGCAATAGCCAAAATTTTACCCGCCAGAAAACGGTTATGAAAATCGGCATAGCTAAATGCCACACAATCAGCAGCCAAAACCACGTCGGCACCTTTAAAATATCCTGCTTCCGGATTCAGTAAATGCAGCTGTACTGGCCACTGACGAAGTTGCGATTGCGATTCGGATGAAACTGGTGGTGCCATTATAAAGGCAGGTGCAGCAGCTTGAGCAAATGACATCTCTTTACTACCGGGACATGCACTTACGTGACTATGTTGAACCCCAGCAGCAACAGGTTTTGACGAACAACCGGCACCATTATGATTATGTACCTGAGCAAAATCAATGTCAATCCCGTTAGCACGCAAATAACCAACACCTTGTTTCAGGTAATCAACTTCACCATGCTCTTTCAAGTGTTTCAAATGAGCCAAAATCGTTTTTTCACCTTTTGGAATCATACGTTCGATAGTGGCAATTTCGTCATAAGGTTCTGCTTCACGCTCTTCCAAGGTAATAGCTCCAACCGGACAATCACCAATACAAGCGCCCAGTCCGTCGCAAAATAACTCACTTACCATACGGGCTTTGCCATCTATCATTTGAAGTGCACCTTCGTGGCAACCACTTACACAGGCTTCGCAACCATTGCAAAGCTCTTCGTCTATTTTTATTATTGTTCTTTTCATATTTTACTTCGTGTTATTTACTCGTTTCACTCCTGATATTACTTACTTCGTTCGTGTTATTTACTTCGTGATATTTATACTTCGTATAAAATTTGTTCGCTATGCTCACGATATTAGTCTTTCGGCGAAGCCAAATATCTATAAATATTGCCCGAAGGGCAAATAACAGTGAAGCGAATTATTTAATCATTGTCAGAAGCATTTTAAAGCGTTCTGGTGCATTTACTGCGTGACGAACATTGGCAGGCATGATAATGCTTTCACCTACGATTAATTGAACTGAAATCCCATCGATTACTACTTCGCCAATACCGTCAAGAACCTGTACAATAGCATCGAATGGAGCTGTATGTTCGCTCAGGAACTCTCCTTTGTCGAAAGCAAACAAGGTAACATTGCCTTTTTCGTTGCGAATGATGATTTTACTTACTACCGATCCTTCTGCATATTGCACTTTTTCGGTCATGCTGAATTTCTCAGCAGTTGGGAATGCTTTATTTCCCACTTTGGGTTGAAATTGAAATTGACTCATATATTATTTAGCTTTAATTTGACTGTTAAACCTGTTCTATTTTGTATTTTTGCAGGGAATAATTTTTCTATGCTGCAAAAGTACTGCTATAGTAACTCATAATGTGTAACAAATGTTACACTTACCAAATTAATTGACCATTTATGAAAAGTAGTAATCCGGAATGGGTTGGTTTTAGTCTATTGGATGAGGAAAATGGGTTTTTTCCGGCTGATATGATTTACAGCATACATACTTACCTGAAAAATGAACTAATTTTTCGTCAGGGAGATATATGTGAAGCTTTATATGTTCTGATTAAGGGATCGGTAAAAACCGAAATGATTACCGAAAACGGGAATTTGCTTGGTATTGAGATAATTAAAGCACCCCGCCCACTTGCTCCTGCCTTCTTATTCTCCGATAATAATCGTTTTCCGGTGGATGTTACAACGATGGAAGCTGTTGAAGTTCTGCGAATTCCTAAAGTAGAGGTGATTAGACTTATGACTTCGCAAATTGATTTTATGAAACAGTTCCTGACTCACAATGCAAACCGTACTCAGTTTCTGACTAACCGTCTACAGTTATTATCCATTAAGACCATCAAGGGTAAAATTGCTCATTTTCTACTCGAACAATGTAATGAACATGGTCAAAAGTTCAGCATAAACCGCAATCAAACCGAATTAGCCGAATTCTTTGGAGTTGCCCGCCCATCATTGGCACGCAGCTTGTCGGAGATGGTTCAGGAAGGAATTATCAGTATTACCAAAAAAGAATATACGATACTGAATAATAAAGGATTAAGAGAGTTATTGTTGTAAAAATTATAGAGACGCAATGCATTGCGTCTCTATAATTAACAACCGTAAGTCAATCCGTCGTTTCCTTCGTAATAATTAATAAAAGCTTTATTTACTAAGCGATTACCGCCCGGAGTTGGATAATTTCCCGTAAAGTACCAGTCGCCGGTATGATTCGGACAAGCCTGATGTAATCCTTCAATGGTCTGATAAACAAGCTGAACCGGACAATCCACTTCTGCGGGAGTAAGCATTTCAGCTATTTTTGCTGAAATATCTTCCTGTGCAAAGGATTTGTAAATCTCTTTCACATAGTTTACAACCTGCTCTTTTGGTAGATTTTCCTGCACTTTAGATTTACGATACACCTCGTCAATAATAGCTTGACGACCTGATTCTTTCAACAGTTCAATAGCTGCTCGAAATGCACAAAACTCATTCATACGCGCCATATCAATACCATAATAATCGGGATAGCGCACCTGAGGTGAAGAAGACACGATTACAATTTTCTTTGGTTCAAGACGGTAAAGAATTTTGAGAATACTCTGTTGTAATGTTGTGCCACGTACAATGGAGTCGTCGATAGCCACCAGATTATCCACTTTCCCTCTGCGAATAGAGCCATAAGTCACGTCGTAAACGTGAGTAGCAAGGTCATTGCGTTCGTCGTTGGTAGAAATAAAGGTACGTAGTTTAATGTCCTTAATTAACACTTTCTCGACACGGATGGGCTTTTGGGTTGCATTTTTGATACCATCTTTCATTCCAAAAAAAGCAACTTCGGCTGTATTAGGAATAAATGAGAAAACAGTATTTTCCATATCATTATCAATGGCTTTCAAAATAGGTACAGCCAATGATTCTCCTAGTCTCTTACGCTCTTTGTAAATATCGATATCACTACCGCGTGAGAAATAAATACGCTCAAACGAACATTTGGCGAGTTCTGATGCAGCAGGACGTATCGTTTCAAACTTAATCGTACCGTTCTTCTTGATAATCATAGCTTCACCCGGGTTGAGTTCTTTCACATCTTCCTCTTTCACATTCATAGCCGTCTGAATAACAGGACGTTCGGAAGCTGTCACTACAATTTCATCATCTATATAATAATATGCCGGACGAATACCTTTTGGATCGCGGAAAACAAAGGAATCACCATGTCCCAGCATACCACAAATGGTATAACCACCATCCCATAATTTCTCCGACTTGCGGATAAATGAAGCTATATCAAGGTTTTCCTCAATTTTTTGAGTAATCGTAATATCATTGGTATAACGTAGCTTAATTTTATCATATTCCTTCTGAACTTCCCGATCGAGCTGAAAACCTAAGGATTCAAGCATCAGGAAAGTATCGCCTTTATCGCGTGGATGTTGTCCTTTGAGCGTCAAATGCTCAAATAATTCTTCCACATTGGTCAGGTTAAAGTTACCGGCAAGTACCATGGTTCGGTTTTTCCAGTTATGACGGCGAAGGAACGGATGAACGTATGATAAACCGCTTTTACCGGTAGTACTGTAGCGCAAATGTCCAAGATAAAGTTCTCCGGCAAAATCTAATTCGGTTTTGGATTTAGATACGCTATTATAAACATCTTCTGATATGGATGACATTTTTTTATTGATAGTAGCAAAAATATCCTGAATAGCATTTTTTCCTTCTACACGCTCACGCCAGATATATTCTTCTCCCGGAGGCATATCCAGTTTCAAAGTAGCTAACCCTGCTCCTTCCTGACCACGGTTATGCTGTTTTTCCATCAACAGATACATTTTTTGTAAACCATACTGCCAGGTACCGTATTTTTCCTGATAAAATTCAAGTGGCTTCAAAAGCCTGATCATTGCAATTCCGCACATCTTTTATAATTTACAATTTACAATTATTTCTGATAATATCCTGATATACAACAAGAAACAAAAAACCCCTACGAAGATGCAGGGGTTTTAAGTGTGTACTATTCTACCGTTACAGATTTGGCAAGGTTACGAGGCTGATCCACATCGCAGCCTTTAACAACAGCTATATGATATGCCAGCAATTGTAAAGGGATAGCCGCCAGTAATGGGACGAGACATTCAACAGTATCGGGTATGCAGATAGTATAATCAGATAGATTCTGTACCACCACATCACCTTCAGTAACAATAGAAATGATTTTACCTTTACGGGCTTTGATTTCCTGAATATTGCTTACCACTTTTTCGTACATACCTGCACTCGGTGCAATAACTACCACAGGCATTTCCTGACTAATCAGGGCAATAGGTCCGTGTTTCATTTCAGCCGCAGGGTAGCCTTCGGCATGTATATAAGAGATTTCTTTCAGTTTAAGGGCACCTTCAAGTGCCACAGGGAAATTATAGCCACGACCCAGATATATAAAATTCTGAGCATAGGTAAAGGTTTTAGCAAATTCGGCAATAACAGCATCTTGTTTCAATAAGTGTCTGATTTTATCCGGAATAAGTCCAAGTTCAGCCACAATATTGGTATACTGATCTTTATCCAGCGTCCCTTTTTCTTTGCCAATAAGTAACGCAAGCATGGTTAGAACAGTTACCTGAGCAGTAAATGCTTTAGTTGAAGCAACACCAATTTCAGGACCGGCATGGGTATAACAACCCGAATCGGTATTGCGTGGAATAGATGAACCAACCACATTACAAATCCCAAAAATAAATGCACCTTGCGATTTGGCCAATTCAACAGCCGCCAGTGTATCGGCAGTTTCACCCGATTGTGAAATAGCAATAACAATATCATCTTTATGAATAACCGGCTTACGATAGCGGAATTCAGAAGAATATTCCACTTCCACCGGAATACGTGCAAATTCTTCAATGGCATATTTCCCAATCAATCCGGCGTGCCACGAAGTTCCACAAGCTGTAATGATAATACGACTTGCATTCATGAATTTTTCCTTATTGTCAATAAAACCGGACAGTTTAATTTCATTTTCTTCGTGACTAACACGTCCACGCATACTGTCACTCAAGGTTTTAGGCTGCTCGTTGATTTCCTTAATCATAAAGTGTGGGTAACCACCTTTTTCCAACTGACTCAGTGTCAATTCAAGTTTTTTGATTTCCGGAGTTTTCTCAGCATCAGCAATCGTTCTGATTTTTAGTTGTTTGCCACGTTGTAGTGTTACTATTTCTTCGTCGCCGATATAAACCACCTGATTAGTATATTCAATGATTGGAGTTGCATCCGAAGCTAAAAAGAATTCATCTTCGCCAATACCCACCACCAGCGGACTACCTTTACGGGCAGCCACAATAATATCAGGTTGATTTTTTTCGATAACTGCAATGGCATAAGCACCAATTACCTGATTCAAGGCCAGTTGAACAGCTTTCGTCAAATCAACCTTGTTCGATTTTTTGACATACTCAATAAGCTGCACTAATACTTCTGTATCGGTTTGGCTGTGGAATGTATAACCCTGAGCTTGCAATCCTTCTTTCAGAATAGCATAATTTTCAATAATACCATTATGGATTATTGCCAACTCTTCAGACTGAGAATAATGTGGGTGAGCATTTACCTGATTTGGTTCACCATGCGTAGCCCAGCGGGTATGAGCTATACCTACAGTTCCCTTGATATTTTTTTGCTCGGCAAAATGTACCAGGTCCGAAACTTTTCCTTTTGCTTTATAAACATTTAAGTTACCATCATCTAATAATGCAATGCCGGCACTGTCATATCCACGGTATTCAAGACGTTGAAGGCCTTTTATTAAAATAGGATATGCCTGTCTATTACCAATATAGCCTACGATTCCACACATATTTATATATTTAAAAATTAATAATTTACACTTAATAATTCAAAAATCAATATTTACTTTTTCTAATTCTTTCCAATGCTACCAGGGTTTCTTCACGACTGCTAAATCCGGAAAATCGCATAAAACAGTCACCTAAAGTTCCAAAAATAATACCCGGAGTAGCAACAATTTGGTTTTCGTATAATAATTGATGAAAGAATTTCCAGGAGGGTTGATTATCCGGCGTTTTAAACCAAATATAAGGTGAATTTATTCCACCATAAACCTTGAATCCAATTGAAATTAATTCGTTTCGTATTAATGTTGTATTTGTCAGGTAATAATTTATCAATTCCTGTGTTTCTATTTTGCCCTTACGGGTATATAATGCCTCCGCTCCTCGTTGAACCACATACGAAACACCATTAGTATAATTAGCATTCCGTCTGCTCCAAAGTTTATTCAGTGAAACATCTTCGCCCAATTTGGTATAAACCATCAATTCTTGTGGAAAAACCGAATATCCACAACGAAGGCCAGTAAAACCGGCTGTTTTAGAATAACTTCGTACTTCAACGGCAACCTTTTTGGCGCCTTTTATTTCATATATACTACGAGGCACATCAGCTTCGTTTACATAGGACGAATAGGCACCATCGTATACAATAATACTCTGATGTTCAATAGCATAATCAACCCAACGTTTCAGTTCAGCCTTTTTTATAACAGTTCCTGTCGGATTATTGGGGTTACATAAATAGATAACATCTACTTTTTCTTTTGGTAATTCAGGCACAAATCCGGTTTCTTCGGTGCAACGCAGATAGACAACATTACTCCATTTCAAATCATCAGCCAAAACTCCTGCACGTCCACTCATAATTGTTGCATTTTCGTAAACCGGATAAACCGGATCTGAAATTGCAATGATATTATCTCGTCCCAAAACATGTCCAATATTTCCAATATCTGATTTTGCTCCATCATTAATAAATACACTTTCTTTATCGATGCTAATGCCAAAAGAACGATAATCCTTGACAATTTTTTCAATCAGGAAATCATAGCCTTGTGGTGGACTGTAGCCTTTTGAAGTTTCTGAATAACTCATTTCGTCAACAGCAGCATGCATTGCCTGAACAACTTCATTGGGTAATGGGCGGGTAACGTCCCCTACTCCTAGCCGGATTAATTTTGCATTGGGATGCACAAGTTTGAAAGCGTTAACACGCTTCTCTATTTCGTCAAAACAATAGATTTCGGGAGTTTTTAAATAATTCTCGTTCGCTAATGCCATTCAGAGAAGGGTTAATAATCTAAGGTTAGAATGTTACCGGAAATAAAGTGCAAAATTGCGTTTTTTTTTTCATTTATGAAAGTATTTGTCGAAAAATATTATCAATATTAAAACAAATATATTAGTAATTGCTAATTATTATTGATATGTTTTTCGTCACTTGGTCAACAATGGTTTTGAATAGAGATAATAAGACTAAGATTACATGGCATTATCCCGAATATCGGGATAATTTCAGACCAGGTAAAAGAATCGTCAGATACTTTTACCTGGTGAACTAAGTCTTTTATTCCCATTTTTCCTTTCGCTTCGCGGGATGTTCCATATGTGTTTTATTGTGCTAGAAATATATCATTAAATATCTTTATCTACTTATCAACACAAAGGGTTAATATACTCATTATTAATTATCAATCAGATTCACAATGGTTCTACCTTTGAGTTTTCCCTCTAAAATCAGATCAATATTGGCTTTGAGGTCGTCCATACTGATTTCGGTATATAGGTTCAATAAATTATCCAGTTTCCATTCATTGGCCAGTTTCTCCCAAAGAGTTTGGCGTTGAGGTTCGGGATAATTTTGGGATGAAACTCCAATCAGGGATATTCCACGTAAAATAAATGGGAAAATCGAAACACTGATATGGGTGGAAGATACGCTCCCACAGGTTGTAACAGCTCCGAGTGGTTGTAAGGTTTTCAGGATATTTTCCAAAATAGGTCCCCCAACAGTGTCGATTCCCCCGGCATATTTGGCCGAAAGAATAGGACGTTTATCCATCTCCTGAAATTCAAGGCGAGGAATTATTTCAGAAGCACCAAGTGCATATAAGTAATCATATTCTGACTGCTTAGCCGAAACAGCAACTGATTGATAACCAAGTTTTGATAGCAATGATATGGCCACTGAGCCAACACCGCCGGTTGCTCCTGAAACAATTATTTTTCCATCGCCAGGTTTTACGAGTTCATTCAATCGTAAGACTGATATTCCGGCTGTAAATCCTGCTGTTCCCAAAATCATCGATTCTTTCATTGATAAACCATCAGGTAATTTCACCAGCCAATCTGCGGGAACACGTATAAACTGACCAAAACCGCCTGAAGTATTCATTCCCAAATCATAGCCAGTTACAATTACTTTATCACCAATTGCATATCTATTGCTATCAGAGTGTGAAACCACACCTACTGCATCTATTCCTGGGGTATGAGGATAATTTTTTGTTACACCCTTATTTCCAATGGCTGAAAGGGCATCTTTGTAATTTATGGATGAATAATGGACTTGAATCAGTACATCTCCTACAGGTAAATTATCAGTTGATAATACCTTGATATTCTGGTGAAACTTACCATCCTTTTCGTGAATGACAAATGCTTTGTAATAACTACTTTCCATCTTAATACATTATAAGTTATTTATTATCAAATATTTAAATGAAATTTTCGACACATATTTATATAAATAAAATGAACCATACATTCGAGATAGATATATAGCAAATAATTATCAGTTTTCGTGATCTGATTCTATTTAATAGAAAAAACGTTGAAGTGTATAATTATTCAACGTTTCAATTATAAAAATGTTTAATTATTCCTTTGCAGAATTTTTATCTAAATTTGTTAAAGAACAAAAGCCAACAAACCTTGCTTTTGGCTCAATAATCATTCTTTTTGTATACACATCACTTTTAATTTCGGCTGTAGATCGCAAAATTACGGATTCACTGGCAATAATATCACCATCAATTGTTCCAATTATTTCGGCGCATATACAACTAATTGAGCCTTTTATATATCCATTTTCTCCTATAACGACCTTGCCATTACAGCTTAAATCTCCCAGTATTTCCCCATCAATTCTAATATCGGAATCCGCTACAAGCTTACCGGCAATTTTAGTATTGTTGGTTAAAGAATTGTACATTTTTGCAATATTTTCTGATACTTCTTTTGACATACTAAGCTTTAAAATAAAACTATTTTCTTTTTTGAATTTCCAAAAATACAGTTTTCTTCCTGAATAAAAAATAAAATTATGATAAACAATCGATCTTAACTATCTAATTTGAAAGTTCATACGATGGTGGTTCAGATGCTCATTCATTACAGAAATAGAATGTATTCATACTGTTCGAATTATGTCATTCGAGAGGTAATTACTTGCAATTCAATGTAATTATAGAAGGAAATAAGCAATTGATCCTAATTAAATCTTGTAGTTTATGTCAAATAAAATCAATAACGATCAAACAATTTCTTTAATAAATCGGGTCGTTTCATACGTTGCAAGTCGCGTATTATAGCATTTTTATATTCCCCTTTGTACCAGAAGAAAAATTTGCGCTGCTCCAGCTTTTCGTCTTTATTTTTGGCAGTAAATATTGGTTCAAGGGTATATGGATGATAACCAGAATAATAAATTTCTGTTGCCAATGTCATGGGTGTTGGGGTAAAATCCTGAACCTGTTCCAGTTTAAAATCAAAATCCTTAGTCAATGCAGCAAGCTCAGCCATATCCTCGTTGTGGCAACCCGGATGACTTGATATAAAATAGGGAATCAACTGTTGATTCAATCCGGCTTCTTTATTAATTCGCTCAAACTTCTTCTTAAACTCACCAAAATAAGCAAAACTAGGCTTTCGCATCATATTCAGTACTTCGTCTGAGGTATGCTCCGGGGCTACTTTCAACCTTCCAGACACATGATTTGTAATCAGTTCTTTGATATATTCGTCGTGGTTCTGATTAACTTTAGGATCGTCGGTGCGATCGAGTAAAATATCATAACGCACACCACTACCTACAAAAGATTTCTTGATACCCGGCAAACTGTCAACCGAACGATAGATATCGAGTAATGCTGCATGGTCTGTATTTAAGTTGAAACACACTTTTGGGAAAATGCAGGAGGGTTTCTGGCATTGGCGGCAGATATACATGTTCTTGCCTTTCATTTGGTACATATTTGCCGACGGACCACCTAAATCACTCAGATATCCTTTAAAGTCCGGCATTCGGGTGATTTGTTTTACCTCGTTCAGAATAGATTCTTTGGAACGTGAAACGATGTGCTTGCCCTGATGTGCCGAGATGGTACAAAACGAACAGCCCCCGAAACAACCACGGTGCATATTCACCGAAAACTTTATCATTTCGAATGCCGGTATAGTTTTACCCTTGTATTTCGGGTGTGGCAGGCGGGTATAGGGTAAATCGTAGGAAGCATCCAGTTCGGCCTCTTTCAAGGGTTCGTAAGGTGGATTTACGATTACCCAGCGATTACCGGTTTTCTGAAGTAAACGATTTGCTTCGAACTTATTCGATTCTTTTTCAATATGTTTGAAATTGGAAGCATAAAGTTTCTTATCATTCAGACAAACTTCGTGCGAAACCAGTTCCAGGTCTTTCCACTTAGGATGTGTTGGAACTTCTTTCGACAAATAAGAAGTCTGTGGAATTTCAGTCAGTTGTTTAAATGTTTTTCCTTCTTTGAGTTGCTTAACCACTTCTACCAGTGGCTTCTCCCCCATTCCATACACCAGCAAATCAGCCTTTGTATCCACCAGAATACTCGGCATCAACTTATCAGACCAGTAGTCGTAATGCGTATAACGGCGCAAAGAAGCTTCAATGCCTCCAATCAGCAAAGGCACATCAGGATATAATTTTTTAAGGATATTCGCATAAGTAATGGTAGCATAATCCGGACGCATACCGGACTTACCATCAGGTGTATAGGCATCGTCGGAACGTAAACGTTTATTAGCCGTATAATGATTTACCATAGAATCCATATTGCCAGCCGTGATGGCGAAGAACATACGTGGACGCCCCATTTTTTTAAAATCGCGCAAATCGTCACGCCAGTTGGGCTGAGGTATAATAGCTACCTTCAAGCCCTGCGCTTCGAGAATTCGTCCAATCACCGCCGAACCAAAAGCAGGATGATCGATATAGGCATCGCCGGTAAAGAAAACCACATCCACCTCATCCCACCCCCGAATCTCGAGTTCTTTTTTGGTTGTTGGAAGAAAATCGGTTAATTGATATTGTTGGGGTTGCATAGTTGTTTTTGCGAATTAAAACGCATTGGAACCGCTTTGGTTCAATAGCAAGCTATTCTAACGCAAAGGTACGGAAATAATTTGTTTGGCTAAAGTGTGTTGAAACAACTGTCATACCTGAACTTTGCCTTGTTTCTATTGTTTATGCACTAAACAACAAATATATTGATATGAAAATGAAAGTTGAAATATGGAGCGATGTGATGTGTCCATTTTGCTATCTGGGCAAACATAAATTTGAAAATGCACTGGCACAATTCACTGACAAAGAGTATATAGAAGTAGAATGGAAAAGTTTTCAGTTGAATCCTGACCTGGTAACCGATCCAACGATCAGTATTCACAAATATCTTTCGGATATAAAAGGATTCCCTATAGAACAGGCCAAACAAATGAACGACCGATTTACCGAAGCCGGAAAACCCCTGGGATTGGTATATAATTTTGATAAAATAATTGTGGCGAATAGCTATAGAGCTCAGAACCTGATACATTTTGCTAAAGAGCAAGGCAAACAAAACGAAATAGAAGAAAGACTATTTGAAGCCTATTTTACTGAGGGTAAAAATATGGATGAAGTTTCCACCCTGCTTGTGTTAGCTTCAGAAATCGGATTAAATACCGATGGTCTAGGCGATTTACTTGAAAACAAATCTTTTTCAGAGAAAGTAGAGTTTGATATTGCAGAAGCCCGTCAGTTAGGCATTCGTGGAGTTCCATACTTTGTTGTAAATCGGAAATACGGTATTAGTGGCGCTCAGGAAACTCCGGTATTTTTAGATACATTGAAGAAATCATTTGCTGACTGGGTTAAAGATTATCCTGAAATTCAACGTAAACCCCAAACTTACAGTTTTAAACCATGAAAAAATTCTTATAAATCATTGAAAATGGGTTTCTAACAATTTTAGGTACAAGCCTTCAGATTAATCAGATTTCAATTTTTATTTAGTATCCATAATCACAGCAGCAATCAATTTTGCAATCATTTCCTGAATTAATCTGAGATTGCTATGCTTATTTAATTATTAATTTTTGAATCATAAATGTATCGCCATCGGTGATTTTGACAAGGTACACTCCTTTTTGAAGTTTGTTTAAGTTATAGGTATTGGTAATATTGGATGTAGATGAAATTCGTTCCGAATGAACAATCATTCCTTCCAAATTTAAAATATTTAACTGTGCTGAATTATTGCTGCATTTGTATTGTACGGTTATTTCATCTTTCACCGGATTAGGATACAGAATAAAACCTACGTCGTTCATGGTTGATGCAACTGCTGAAGGATTGAGAGTAAAATTCATATAATTCAGATTAAATCCTTCCACATCAACGTACACTTTCAATGAATGGGCACCTACAGTCAGTGGAGAAGTGAATTTAACATCCTGCCAGTTTTGCCAACCACCGGTAGATGTAAAAGTAACCGAACCAATTAAATTAGTATTGCTAGCATCATCATAATAAAAACTAACTCTACCACCATACCCAGCTATTCTCATAGTCAGATCATAATTACCGGCAGTTTGTACAAAAACAGAATATTTCAGATAATCACCCACATTGGTATAACCTACATCGAGTCCTCCACCTGTATCGGTACAAGTTTCTGTCTGAACACCATACATTAAGGTGTAATTTTCGGATTCTATTTTTCCGGGAATCAGATATCTTGGTGGAATTTTATTCAAAACAAACATATTCGTCGCAGCAGGAACTATATCTGCGTCAGTGGAGTGTAGATTTACACCTGAATAATTCACAGTCAGCACCTCATTATAAAAAATCGTATTCTTAGAGTAAATCAATATCGAGTTTTGATTCATCAGGTCATAAACCACCTTAGTAATTGGATGACTGATAGTTGAATTGATACTAAAATCCATTGAGTTCGGAATTACATTCGTAGCAAGTGCTTTATTGTACGTTATACGGATAATAGTATCGTTAATGGCAGTGGCTGACATAGGGCGAAGCAGTACTGCTGAAGTAGAAGTAGTCCATTTCACAGCATTGATATTATAAGCTGCTTTATCGAAAACTATCTTCATTTTATGTCTTCCAGCCGGCAACGTGATACCGTTA
>CAIUTB010000026.1 GCA_903901975.1 uncultured Bacteroidales bacterium | reverse complement strand
CAACACTTTACTGCTGGAAAGATTTATTGAGATGTTTGCCATTAAACCATACTTACTCAAAAATAGCCAAAATGTCAAAGAGCTACTATTATACGGCACTATTGCCGCTTAATGTTAATGAAAGATTAACGAACTATTGCTCTAATATATGAAATTAATTTCGGTGGGTAATTGCTATAAGTTTTAGCACTGGCAATAGTACTGATTTTTGCCGTTTCAGCTGTAGTTGCATTTGTTTCAAATAGAACCAATGCAAAAAGAATAATACAGACAACTCTTAGATTGAATACTGAAATCCAATACATTTTTAACTTTTTTGTTGGTAGTTTAATCATGATGATTTTAGTTTGGTAGTTTGAATTTGTCTTTATAATTTCCTTAACATTAAATAATTAAACGCATTGGTAAAGTACGCAAATGTAACATCCCGAGAAGCGGGGATAAAAATTTAAAAGTATCTCTTGTCGACTTGGCATTTTAGTGACTTTGCGTTGAAAAATAAAATTTTATAGCAAACTAATGTATAAATAACTATTCACTAATAAATATTATTTAAAGTGCAGATATTCAATCATTTTTGTTCAAAATTGATTTTTTGTAATTTATCATTTAAACAACAGCCACCCAAGATCAGCAGGATTGTCAGTTCCAAGTTCCAATCTATCCGTTGTAGGGTTATTCGGTCGCCACGAATTTCCATTTAACTTTATGTCCAATCGTATTGGAATTAAATTTTCTGCTTCTACTCCAATGCTCTTTAATGGAATACGCACAATGAAATACCAACTGCCATTCACTTTAATATTCTTCATAACCTTATCAGCATCAATCATTTTGTCATTAAATACAAAATGTTTGCATGGCCATAACCTTCTTGGTTCAATTTTTACTTCAAGATTTATTTTTGTCAATTCATTTGTATTTGAAATTTTCTTGTCTGAAGTAAAAATATAAAGTGCATCCTTATCATGGGCTGTCGACCACTGTAAATTTGATTTTTCTGAACCAAAACTACAAGTTTGCCACTTAAGGTTTTCCGGTAAAATGATTTCATTTTTGGACCAGATTGAATCGGTCGTCGTAGTACATTCGACTATTGCTCCTTCCGGCTTTAGGCCTGTATATTCAGGGAATAAAAGTTGATGCTTGAAGATGCTGTTCTTGATTCTTGGCACATCATTGGCCAAAACACTTTTCAATTGTTCCATCCGCCATTTTATCTTCTCAGGATAATATTTGTACCCTTCAGCTTCGGAATGAAATCCAAGGCGGGAATCCTTCTCACACAACACAATAAGTTGTTTGTCGAGTTCTATTTCTTCCTTAATAATTTCTTCTAACTTTTTCAGAATTGTCAGTCGTTCCTTTCCTTCCATTCGGAACATTTCTTCACGAAGGTAGTAGAAGTTAAGGATGTTGTAACCACTACGAAACTGTATTCCAAGGGCTTTGGCAACTCCAATATCTAAAATTCGTTCCGACTCATTTGCATAGTTTTTTTCTAATCCTGATAAAATACTTGTTCCCTTATCCCACGATGTTGTAATTCGTTGGCTAAGTTCTACAACTTCCTCAAGCGTCAAAACCTCGCCGATACATTCACCAATTCTATCACCACTTGGCGACCAAGTTTTAAGTGTTTTACTGGATGATATTTGCCAGGTTGGGGCTAAAGGTGCATCAGCAGGTTTGAGCAGTAATGGCCAAACGGGACCATCGTGCATAGGCCCGTAATATTGAAACATATTGGTCAGTGGATAATTTTCATATCCATTACTAAAGTCTTTCCAAGCTTCAACAACTTTGGAAACGTCCTCCTTTTTCCAGTTTATTGAAGCGAGTTGAATCAAAAAAGAATCTTTGTTTTCGGGAAATGGCTCAAAAGAAAGTTGCCCCGCAGCTTTATTCATCAGTCCGGGATAACTACCAAAATACCAACACATCATAGTATGAGTAACACCCAGCTTCCTCATTTCTTTGAATTTTTGGTATAGCAAAGATGGCACAGGAATGTAAGGAACCGTTGCTACTTCATGTGAATTTCCGGTTTGTATTTTAGCTGAAATTTTAGTTCCATTTTCTTTTGCAGTTTCAGCGATGCGACTAAATCGGGAACTAGGACCTGGATTTGAAATCCAATAATCTCCACCAACTAATAACTTTCCAAATTCGGTTCTGCTTACTCCGGACTCAAAATTGAACTGCAAAATCACTCCTTTGGGTGTATGAGCCGGCAATTCATAAATCCAATTGGCAAGTTCAAAATTACTTCCAGTAGTATATCGTTGAGGTTGTGGCACATAAAGCCAGCTTATTAATTCTGCGTCGGGTGCCGCATCATGCATACCTTTTTCCATTGGTGATAGCGCAGCATTTAATATCTCCCACGGTTTCTTATCTTTACAGCGAGGGCAATCAATCATTCCTTCCTTATATTCCGAAAATACAGGAACGGAACTTAAGCAGGTTGTTCCCCGCTCGCCGTACGAAATATTAATCATCCCGCCCAAATCAGGGACAGATTTGAATATCGTATTGACAGATTCGTATAGATAATTATGAGCTGTTTCGCTCATTGGACAGCAGGAATGGCCCGACCAATTCACAGCACCATCTAGTTCGGGGTAATTTTTCAGAATTGGATTATTGGCTGTCCATGAGCGTGGTTCAATGCAAAAAATATAAGTGCGTATGCCATATTTCAAACAAGCATCAACGGTTTTCTTCAGTTTTGAAAGCCTTTTTGCTGCATCTTTTGCTGCATCGGGTGTGAATGTGGTTGCAACTAAATCTCGAAATTCTACTGTCAGCCAAAGTCCATTAACCCCTTCGTGTGCAAGTCGGTTAAGATATTGCTCTGGGTAATAATTCACATCATCCATCAACTCGTCCCGCATCATGGGTGGGCGTTTTATTGGTCCAAAGAAACAGCGGGATATACGTCGCTCAATTATGGGATGTTTTTCAATTCTTCCAATAGTTAGAAACGGTGCTCGTTGTCGCAACATTTCATCTTCTAAGTAGAATAATCCACGTCGAATTCCTTCTATATCGCCGGCAATAATTTTGCAACCATCCTTTTGGACATCCAACCGATATGATTCTCCTTTAAGCTGCTTATCTTCAGTAGTTTCAATAAGATATTTACCATTATCGAACGACACATCTCCAGCAGCAAGAAATACCCGAAAGTCCTTATATGCCGTTTCAAGTCGTCCTTCACTATCCGAAAAATTTAGTTGAAGTCGTACACCTCCGGAAAGGTTCACTTGATGAGAATTTGGATTCGTTTTTATCCATGCATGTTTTGTCCAGATTGGAGATTTTAAATCCTCAATGAACTTCCAAGTTATCTCACTTGGTTGTGCGAGGATATTCTTCAGATAAGAGCTATCGGTTATTTGAACTCTATTTTTTGTATCGATCCGCTGAATACTATAGCATTCCAATGTTATTAACAGAAGAATGATTGTGAAAAAAATGTATTTTGTGAGTTGATTTTTCATGTATTTTATTTATGCAAACGAATTAATATTATTTTTTTCACCTAGAGTGCTTATTATTAGAACAGTAATCAAAAGTATTTTCCATTAATTAAGACATTTACTTTATTGAACCTCTACATTATACATAAGACACAAAAACAAGGTATAACCCCTGATTTGAAATAAATATAGTATGTTAAAACACTTGTTTTTACATCGACTATTTTTCTAAATTGCTGTAACTCTAAACAATTTATTAAATCCAATAAAGCTTTATTCTTATCAAACATAGAATGTATTGTTGGGCTAAAGCAAATTAGAATACTTTGAATTGCTTTTTCTAAAATAATTTCGGCAATAATGTAATAGGGAATATCTAATCCATTTGCACTATCTAATCAAGGGCTTTGTTTAATAGGTTTCCAGGCTGAGTAGTTTTTTTACTAAATAACTTTTGTTTGTCGTGATAGTTTCATTTAGATTTTTTTGGAAATTCAATTCTTTATGGTTTTTAATCAATTTATAAGTTGAACAACAGCATAAATTTGCAGAGAATCATGTTATATATCGACTTTTATTTGATAAGTAGATAAATATATACTATCTTTGTAACTCGTACTATAATATCAATAAAGCTTTAAATATGGATCTAAGTAGTGATATAATACAAATAAATTCAGTTACTCCTGCAGATATCAGTAAGTCTGTAGCAAGTAGGCTGAAGAGTCGCAGATTAGAATTAAATCTGACTCAAAGTGGGTTGGCGGCACGGGCAGGTGTAAATATAGAAACCTACCGTAAATTTGAACGAACGGGTGAAATTTCGCTTCACAATCTGGTCAAATTGGCTATTGCATTGGATGTGACAACTGATTTCGCTACATTATTTGCACAAAAGCAATATCAAAGTCTTAGCGATTTATTGGAAGTGGAAAATTCAAACCGTAAACGTGGAAAGAAATTATGACAAAAATTGAACTTGTTGAAGTATATATCGGAAACAACAAAGTGGGTAGGGTGGCTCAGACCAGGGAGGGTATCTGTGCGTTTGAATATGATGCAAGCTACCTGGCAAACGGCATCTCTATATCTCCTTTTGAGCTTCCCTTAAAAAACGGGGTTATGTTGGCCAAACGCAATCCTTTTGCTGGTAATTTTGGGGTATTTGATGATTGCTTGCCCGAAGGTTGGGGCTTACTGGTTCTGGATCGTTATCTTCAAAAGCAAGGAATTAATCCCAAAATCTTATCTGTTCTGGATAAATTATCACTGGTCGGTTCGGCCGGTAGAGGTGCCTTGGAGTTTCGCCCGGATCAACGTGTAATGAGCAACGATGAGTGTATCAATTTTGAACTTATGGCTGCAGAAACAAAAAAAATATTGCTAAGTACTAGCTATCAGGGCGAATCCTTAGAAAGTTTATACCGTCAGGGTGGTTCACCCGGTGGCGCACGTCCTAAAATATTTACAAAATATGATGCTAAAGAATGGCTTGTTAAGTTTGGTGCCATTACCGATCCGCCCAATATTGGACAAATAGAATATGAATTCT
>CAIUTB010000025.1 GCA_903901975.1 uncultured Bacteroidales bacterium | reverse complement strand
GATTCCAACAATTCAAATCTCGTACACGATAATTACCAAAATAGCGTTTTACACTCTTATTGAATTCATATTGGTCAACAAAATCTAAAACCTGAGAGAAAACATATTTGCCCGAATGCATATTTTTTTTCGAGCAAATGTCAGTCAATTCAAATCAAAAAATCAAAGAACGGATCTATATTTCTGTATTTCAATACAATACAGATGTATGTTAAAAGTTAACGCAACGCTACTAAAGTTCAATCATGAAAATTGCAGTAATAGGAATGCTTGCTGTTGGTGTTATTTGGGTTGCACCAACTATGCACATGCCTGCATTTACAGCGTTTATTCATGGTGGTGGTCCAATTATACCCGGAACATTATTTCCATATCTATTTATAACTATTGCCTGTGGCGCAATTTCTGGTTTTCATGCTTTGGTCAGTTCTGGTACAACTCCGAAAATGATTATGAAGGAATCACATATAAAGAGTATTGCTGCAGGTTCTATGCTGGTAGAAGCAATGGTAAGTATTTTGGCTCTTATTGCTGCTTCAAGTTTATTTCCACTCGATTATTTTGCCATTAATGTTCCTGCTGAGAAGTTTGCAGCTATTTTACCCAAGCTACACGAAATGGGATTTATAGATTCAAACATAACTCAACTATCAGCAGAAGTGGGAGAAAAAATTGTAGGACGTACCGGTGGTGCTGTTTCTTTAGGGGTAGGTATGGCACAGATTTTTTCTGCAATTCCCGGACTTAATGGTTTAATGTCCTATTGGTATCATTTCGCCATCATGTTCGAAGCACTGTTTATTCTTACCACAATTGATGCCGGAACAAGAATTGGACGATTTATTTTACAGGAAATGTTAGGAAAAATATATGCACCTTTTAGACGAACAAACTGGTTGCCGAGTAATCTTTTGGCAAGCTTGTTAATGGTGTTTTTCTGGGGGTACTTTATCTACACAGGAAGCGTTTCAACAATCTGGCCAATGTTTGGTACTGCTAATCAATTGCTGGCTTCTATTGCTTTAGCGGTAGGTACTTCGTATATTATTAATAGGGGGAAAATCAAATATGCCTGGATAACCATTTTTCCGTTTATTTTTATTGGTTTTACAACAATTTATGCTGGTGTAATGAATATTTTTAATATTTACCTGCCTCAACTTCAAGACGATAAAACTATGATGCAAGGAGTAGTAAACTTGGTACTTTCAATAACCATTTTGGGCTGTGCTTTTGTGGTATTTTATAATGCAATACCGACATGGATAAAAGCTTATAAATCAAGAGGCAATCCAGCTGTTAACTATATTAACGATTAAAATTAATAACTTGATAATTAAACCCAATCATACATTTATGAAAATTAAAGTTGTAACAATAAAGTCATTGGTGATTTTAGTCGTATCTTTCTCTTTCACATTTGAACTTTACGCTGCAGATAACCAAAAAAACGCAGATGTTATCGTTTATGGTGGAACTTCAGCTGCTGTTACTTCCGCTGTTCAATTGGCACGAATGCACAAGAAGGTAGTGATCGTTTGTCCAGAGAAACATTTGGGCGGTTTATCTTCAAGTGGTTTAGGATTTACTGATATAGGAGATAAAAGTGTAATTGGTGGTATTAGCAGAGAGTTTTATCAACGCGTATATAATCATTATCAACAAAAAGAATCATGGAATTGGCAGTCCATAGAAGAATATGGAAACAAGGGGCAAGATATACCTGCAATTGACACTGATAAAAAAACAATGTGGATTTTTGAACCCCATGTAGCAGAGTCAATTTTTGAAGATTTGATTCGCGAAAATAAAATTGAAGTAATTCGAGATAAATGGCTTGACAGAGATAAAGGTGTAAAAATGAAAGATGGAAAAATTATTTCCATTCAAATGCTTAGTGGAGAATTTTACGCTGGCAAGATTTTTATTGATGCAACTTATGAAGGTGATTTGATGGCTGCAGCTGGTGTTAGTTACCATGTTGGCAGAGAATCTACCAAAACTTATAATGAACAATGGAATGGTGTGCAGATTGGGATTTTGCACCATTGGCATCACTTTGCTAAAATGAGAATCAGCCCTTATAACAATCCAGAGAATTCTCTCAGTGGTATTTTACCCCGAATATCAGCAGGTAACCCTGGAGAAAAAGGCGATCAAGATAAACGAATTCAAGCCTATTGTTTTAGAACGTGTTTGACGAAAATTGATAAGAATCGTGTGCCATTTGAAAGACCTGAGGGCTACGATTCAACTCAATATGAATTATTGGTGAGAATTTTAAATGCTGGATGGAGAGAAACCTTCGTAAAGTTTGATCCGATTCCCAATAATAAAACGGATGTGAATAATCATGGCCCATTTAGTTTTGATAATATTGGTATGAACTATGACTATCCCGAAGCAACTTATCAAAGAAGGTCTGAGATACTAAAAGAACATGAAATTTACCAGAAAGGACTTCTCTATTTTTACGCAAACGACCCCAGAGTCCCAGTTGAAATACGTCAGGAAATGAGTAAATGGGGTCTTGCAAAAGATGAATTCAAAGATAATCAAAACTGGCCTCATCAAATCTATGTGCGGGAAGCACGAAGAATGTTGGGGAAATTTGTAATGACCGAAAATGAAGTTCTTGGAAAAAATAAAGTGCTGAATTCAATAGGTATGGGTTCATATACAATGGATTCTCATAACACACAACGATATATAACGACAGAGGGGTATGTACAGAATGAAGGTGATATAGGCATTTTGCCCAAACAACCTTACCAAATAGAAATGGGAACTATACTTCCAAAAGATACAGAATGTAGAAATTTGATTGTTACTGTAGCTACTTCAACCTCTCATATTGCTTTTGGTTCCATTAGAATGGAACCCGTGTTTATGATATTAGGTCAAAGTGCAGGAGTTATTGCTGCGACAGCTCTGGAAAAGGGTATTGATATTCATAAAATAACGTATATGGATATTAAACCCAAATTGATTGAATATGGACAGGTATTAATAAAATAATTTGAAAATCAATTTAAAAGGTTACACTGATTGTAAGGGTTAATTTTTTTATACAAAAATTCACTGCTGAATATTTACACCCAGCTGTGATAAATTGCAAATCACTTCGCAAAACAATCATTACATCCGCTTTGGCGGCTTAGAATGGTTTGTTTCTTAAGGCTTTATAGCTCTTAGCATTTCCGCCAACCCACTTTCTGCTACTCTGTACTGTCAAGAGCCCACTATTTATTGCTTACTGCCAGCTGCTAAGTTCTTACTTATTCTTTTTGTCTTATCACTTTTTTCGGTTACTTTTGTTGTCTGAAAATTACAACTATGAGAACAATATTTATTACTGATCCAACAGAAATTGAAAGCATTATAAATCAATGCGATGTGTGTTTTGTGGGGATGATAGAGGAGGATGGAAGTCCGTATGTTATTCCTTTTAATTTCGGGTATGCCGACCGGGAAATTATTCTTCACTCAGCTCCTGAAGGCAAGCATTTGAACTTGCTGGCATTGGATAACCGGGTTTGTGTTACGTTCAGCTCCGGTCATGATCTTGTGTATCAGCATCCTGATGTGGCGTGCAGTTACAGTATGTTGTCCAAAAGTGTACTTTGCAAAGGGGTGGTGACTTTTATAGAAGAGTTGGATGAAAAAGAACAGAAATTGAATCAATTGATGAAAAATTATACCGATCGTCCGGTTAAATACTCTAAACCGGCATTAGCCAATGTAAAAGTGTGGAGCATCAAAGTCGACGAAATGACTTCCAAGGCATTTGGCCAGAATTTTAAGAAACAATCCGACTTATAGTTTGCCATTTTGGTTTTTGGCACAGCAATTGAAAATATACATCGTCGATTATTATCAGAAATGCTATATGCCTGAGAATAATCACTTTGTAATTCGATAAGGATTTCAATTAAAATCTCTGTTTATATTATATGCCAAATTGGCAGAAAAAAAGTCTAGAATGAGCAATCCGTTTGATAATTTGTTTTCCGAAGATATGGGTTCGTCCGATATGTTCCCCATCATATCGCTTGATGAGCGGTCGTACGATCTGAATATTATTTCCGGCGATATACTGCCAATTCTCCCACTTCGTAATATGGTACTTTATCCGGGTGTTTTACTTCCGGTGTCAGTGGCACGCTCTAAATCCCTGAAACTGGTTCGCTACGCTCAGGAAAATGATTTGCTGATAGGCGTTTGTTCACAAACCGATAAAAAGCAGGATGATCCCAGCATTGATCAACTTTTCCCGATGGGAACTGTGGCCAGCGTGGTGCGCATTCTCGAAATGCCCGATAATACCACTACCGTTATTCTTGAGGGTAAACGTCGATTTCTCCTCGGGGAGCTGGAAACCATGAAACCGTTTATGAAAGCGAAAGTCACGTTGGTAGAGGATGTGTTGCCCGAACCAACGGATGGTGTTTTTCTGGCATTGGTTTCGTCGATTAAAGATTTGGCTATCAATATTATAAATGACTCAGGAGCTATTTCGCCCGAAATGGCTTTTGCTATCCGCAATATCGAAAATCCGATTTTTCTGATTAATTATGTTTGCGTTAACTTTGGGCTAAATGTCAAAGAAAAGCAACGCTTACTCGAAATCGACGAAATAATGGAACGTGGCTATCAGTTATTGGAATTGCTGAATAAGGAATCTCAATTACTCGAAATCAAAATGTCGATTCAGAATAAAGCCAAAGAAGGAATCGACCAGCAACAACGCGAGTATTTTCTGCAACAGCAAATGAAAACCATTCAGAATGAATTGGGTGGCGGTTCGGTAGAAGAGGATGTCCTTGATTTCAGGGAAAGGGCGAATGAGAAAAAATGGAACGAAGCAACGGCAAGAGTTTTCGATAAAGAGATGAAAAAGCTGGAACGAATGAGCCAGCATTCACCGGATTATTCCACGCAGTTAAATTACATTGAGACCATGCTCAATCTGCCATGGAACGAATATACCAAGGATAATTTCAACCTTAAAAATGCACAAAAGGTGCTGAATAAGGACCATTTTGGTATGGATGCGGTAAAAGACCGTATTTTGGAACATTTGGCAGTATTGAAATTGAAAGGCGATATGAAATCACCGATTATTTGTTTGTACGGCCCTCCGGGAGTTGGAAAAACATCGCTTGGAAAATCGATTGCTGCGGCATTGAATCGTAAATATGTACGAGTGTCGCTCGGCGGGTTACACGATGAAGCAGAGATTCGCGGCCATCGCCGTACGTATATTGGGGCTCTGCCCGGACGAATTCTGCAAAATATTCAGAAAGCCGAATCAGCTAATCCTGTTTTTGTGCTGGATGAAATTGATAAAGTAACAACCGATTATAAAGGAGATCCATCGTCGGCTTTGCTCGAAGTGCTTGACCCCGAACAAAACACTGCTTTCCACGATAATTACCTCGATGTGGATTTCGACTTATCAAAAGTGCTGTTTATTGCCACTGCTAATAACCTGGGTACCATTCCACGTCCGCTACTCGACCGTATGGAACTTATTGAAGTGAGTGGTTACACCCAGGAAGAAAAGATAGAAATTGCTGCCCGTCACCTGGTTCCCAAAGAACTTCTGAATCACGGCTTAAAAGAAGGGGATGTGCAACTGAGTAAGCCGGTTTTGAATAAATTAATCGAAAACTACAGCCGTGAATCAGGCGTTCGGGAATTGAACCGTCAGATTGCAGGTATTATGAGAAAAGTAGCTAAACACGTTGCTACCAAAGAGAAATATAATCATGAAGTTGCTGAAACGGATTTGAAAAAATACCTGGGTGCTTCCCGCTACAGCAAAGATAAATACGAAGGAAATGACTATTTCGGTGTTGTTACCGGATTGGCGTGGACACAGGTGGGTGGTGAAATTCTGTTTATCGAATCAAGTCTGAGTAAAAGTAAATCACCAAGATTAACGCTTACCGGGAATCTGGGTGAGGTGATGAAAGAGTCGGCTATGCTGGCCATGGAATATATCAAGGCTCATGCAGACAAACTCGGGCTTGAGAGTGACATTTTCGAAGAATGGAATGTGCATATTCACGTTCCCGAAGGTGCTATCCCCAAAGACGGTCCTTCAGCAGGAGTGACCATGGCTACTGCTTTGGCTTCTGCCTTTACGAAACGAAAAGTACGTAAAAACCTGGCCATGACCGGTGAAATTACCTTACGTGGAAAAGTGTTGCCGGTAGGTGGTATTAAGGAGAAAATTCTGGCAGCCAAACGTGCCGGAATAACCGATATTATTCTTTGTGCTGATAACCGGAAAGATATTGAAGAAATTAAACCGGTTTACCTCAAAGGACTTAAATTCCACTATGTGAATGAAATAATGGAAGTGATTGATTTTGCCTTGCTTAAATAGGAAATGAGTAAACGAGGAAACGAGGAAACAAGTAAACAGGTAAACAAGGAAACAAGTTTATAGTTTAGAAAGTTATAAAGACAGATTAAAAAAGAAAATAGATTTAAATGAGAAAGATTAATTTATTATTACCGTTTGCGGTATTGCTGTTGACACTCAATTCGTGTAAAACCCTGCAGATTGAAAAACCGAAAGAATCATATTTGCCATCTAATCTGGCTCCGGCTATGTCGGAACTGCCTTTGCAGGTGGAGCTGGACGTGAAAAAACTGGAAGCATCGATTAATAAAAAGATGAACGGTTTGATTTTCGATGGCTCTAATCTGGGAAACAAAGATGTGACTGTGAAAGTGTGGAAAGCACAGAATTTCACTTTTTCAATTAATAATAATGTGATTGAATACCGTGTTCCACTAAAAGTATGGACACGATTTGCATGGAAAGTGGAGAAATTCGGATATACTATTGGCGATCAGTACGAAGCCAACGGAAGCATTGCGTTGACCTACAAAACTACTATCAGTATTGATAAAAACTGGAAACTGGTTTCGAAAACTGCCGCTTCAGGTTATGAATGGATAGAAACTCCGAAACTGAATGTTGTTGGGGTGACTGTGCCGGTTACGCCAATTGCAAGTCTGGCTTTGTCGCAATGCGATAAACTTATTTCAACTCAGATTGACAAGTCGCTGACTGAAATGGTCGACTTGAAGAAATATATTTCTCAGGCCTGGATTGAAGCTCAAAAACCACGTCAGGTGAATGCCGACAATAATTTGTGGATTCGAATAACTCCCAAAGATTTATTTGTTTCTCCGTTCACAACCACCGCCAATAAACTAAATCTGGCTGTTGCGCTGAATGCTCAAATTGAGTCATTTATGGGTGCTAAGCCCGAAGCAAATCCTTTGGTTGAACTGCCTCCTTTCAAAATGGTCGTAAAACCGGCTCAACAATTTAATCTGAATGTTGCGGTCGATGTTACTTTCGAAAAAATTGCTGAACTGGCAAAAGCCCAGCTGTTGGGAAAAACATTTGAGCAGGCGGGTAAGAAAATTACCATCACTGATTTATCGCTTTTCGGGAGCGCCGGAAAAGCTATTTTTATTGCTGATGTAAACGGATCATTGAAGGGAAGAATCTATTTTACGGGTAAGATGATTTACAACGCCGAAAAAATGGCCGTTGAAATTACAGAACCTGAGTTCGATTTAAAAACATCGGACGCATTGGTCAAATCTGCCGGTTGGTTGTTGCACGGAATGATTCTGAAACAATTGACTCCTTATCTGACTTATCCTGTAAAGAATAACCTCGATGCTGTCAAACTACAGGTAAACCAGATGCTTGCTAATTACACGGTTATGGATGGGGTGGTACTTCAGGGAAAGTTGAATTCGCTGAATGTTACTGATTTAAGTCTGATTCCCGGGGCTGTACGTATACAGGCCAATGTGAAAGGTAATATAGCCCTGAAAGTTCAGGAAATGAAGTTCTAAGTAATGGCAAAAATCAAAAACCTCACAAGCTCAATTTTGTGAGGTTTTTTGGTTTAAGGGATAATAAATTTCACAAGATAATGAACTTTCAGTGTTTAGAATCATTATAAATAAGTATCTTTGCAGCGAAATTCAAAAAAACACAATTTCAAGTGAAACTATCGGAACTTCAAACAGGTGAAAAAGCGTCCATTGTAAAAGTAATGGGACATGGAGGTTTTCGCAAACGCATTGTAGAAATGGGTTTTGTGAAAGGGAAAGTGGTGAAAGCTATTCTGAATGCACCGCTCAACGACCCTATTAAATACAGCGTGATGGGCTACGAAGTTTCGTTACGCAGGAGCGAAGCCTCGCTGATTGAAGTGATAAGTGAGGAAGAAGCCCGTAGCATAAAATCAACAACTGTTGACCAGACGGCATTTATCGATGAGGAAGAAGTGCGTCGAATGGCATTAAATCAACGTAAACATATCTGCGTTGCCCTGGTTGGAAATCCAAATTGTGGGAAAACCACTTTGTTTAATTTTGCGGCTGATGGTCACGAACATGTGGGAAATTACAGTGGCGTTACTGTGGAGTCGAAAGAAGGGGAATTTGAATTTAATGGCTATACATTTACATTGGTTGATTTGCCCGGAACTTATTCATTGTCAGCTTATTCGCCCGAGGAAAAATACGTTCGTCAGTATATTACCGAGAAAATGCCGGATGTGATTGTCAACGTGGTTGACAGTACCAATCTGGAACGAAATCTCTACCTCACTACCCAGCTCATCGATATGAATGTGCGCACCATTGTTGCACTCAATATGTATGATGAATTTGAGAAAAGTGGCGATAAACTGGATTATAAAAGTCTTGGAAAATTACTGGGAATTCCTTTTATTCCTACTGTTGCTAAGAAAAGAATTGGTATTGATGAATTGTTTCGTGTGGTCATAAAATTGTACGAAGGCAGCGAAGTAATTGATGCTGAAGGTGTTCTTATTCCCGCGATTAAAGAAGACAGCCTGATTGATGAATATCACCACCGGATTGAGATTCATCATCAACACGACAAAAAATACACTACTTCTGACTTTGTCGGTATTCATAAAGTACATGAAACTGCACGTCACATCCATATTAATCATGGTCCGGAAATTGAGAAAAGCATTCAGATTCTGAAAGTTCCGATTGCCCGAAATTCATCTTTGCGAGATTTGTATTCTACCCGTTTTCTGGCTATCAAACTGTTGGAAAAAGATAATGAAGTTGAAGATGTTATCCGGGAATTACCTAATTCTGAAGAAATCATAGCTTTTCGGGACAAAGAAGTCAAACGCCTTCGGACAGAGCTGAAGGAAGATCCCGAATCTGCCATTACCGATGCAAAATACGGTTTTATTGCCGGTGCTTTGAAGGAAACGCTGATTGATGGTAAGAAAAAACAAAAACATAAACGAACTTCCAGAATTGATGCGATTGTAACCCATAAATACTGGGGATATCCCATCTTTTTGCTTTTTATTTTCACTATGTTTCAGTCTACTTTTACGTTGGGGCAATATCCAAAAGACTGGATTGGAGCGGGAGTAAACTGGCTTGGAAATCTGATTCAGAACAACATGGCTGACGGTTCGTTGCGCGATATGCTTGTTCACGGAATTATCGGTGGAGTAGGAGGCGTAATTGTTTTTCTGCCCAATATTCTGATTCTCTATTTCTTTATTTCGTTGATGGAAGATTCCGGTTATATGGCTCGTGCAGCGTTTATAATGGATAAGATTATGCACAAAATGGGGCTTCACGGTAAATCATTTATTCCGTTGATAATGGGATTTGGTTGCAATGTGCCAGCTATTCTGGCTACCCGCACCATTGAGAACCGAAACAGCCGCATGATAACCATTCTTATAAATCCTCTAATGTCCTGCAGTGCGCGTTTGCCGGTTTATTTATTGTTGGCAGGGGCGTTTTTCCCAAGTCATGCAGGCTTGGTATTGTTCGGAATTTATATGACCGGAATTGCGTTGGCAGTTATTATTGCCAGATTGCTGAAACGGTTTATGTTTAATAAGGACGAAACGCCTTTTGTAATGGAATTGCCACCTTACCGCGTGCCAACCATGAAATCGATGGTGATACATACCTGGGAAAAAGGCGAACAATACCTGAAGAAAATGGGAACAATCATTTTAATCGGTTCCATTATTGTTTGGTTTTTAGGCTATTATCCTCAACCGGATCATACAGGGAATCTTAGTGCACCCCAACAAATGGCTCAACAGGAAAACTCATATATTGGTCAGATTGGTCATTTTATTGAACCGGTCATTGCACCGCTGGGTTTTGACTGGAAAATAGGTGTTTCGCTACTTTCAGGAGTGGCAGCAAAGGAAATTGTAGTGAGCACGCTTAGTGTTTTGTATACCGGATCAAGCGATGCTAAAATGAGTTCGTTATCTCAGCGACTTCAATCAGAGATAAAACCAACAGGTGATCCTTCGTTTACGCCCGTTATTGCCCTGGGAATGATGCTTTTCGTGCTGATTTATTTCCCTTGTCTGGCAACCATTGTGGCTATTAAAAATGAGACAAACAGCTGGGGATGGGCATTATTTGCGGCAAGTTATAGTCTGGCTCTGGCCTGGCTTATGGCTTTTGGAGTATTTCAACTTTTTGGATAAGCTCTAAACCCTAAAGAGGAAAAACAAGGGAAAAATATTTTTTTATGCAAGATATAATTGTGATATTAATAGGATTGGGTATTTTAACTTATGTAAGTTGGAAAACCTACAAAACCCTTACACGTAAACCAAGCCCTGCCGATAAATGTGGTGGTTGCACAGGTTGTGCGCTGAAAGTGAATGTAGAGTGCAGCGCAAAATAGTGTGTATTCAGTTTATTTTCGGGTATATTTCCGCTTTCGAATAATCTGATATCCAATTCCGAATATCAATAATAACCCAATCGGAATCAATACATTTAGCAACTGCCAGGTTAACCGGTCGTCGTTGATCATTTTTTTATTTAGTAATCGCAGTTTTAGAGTACGGTTTCTCAACTGCATCCATCCATCATCATCTGCCAGATACAACACAGCATTCTGAATAAAGTCTTTATTTCCAAATTGTTGATTCATATAACGATCAAATCCAAGTGGAATTCTTGTACTATCTTTCAACACAGTTTCATTCCGAATAATGCCACCATCAGCCACCACAATTTGTCGGGTTTTGAAACTTTGTTTGCGGGTAGCTAATAGGTTTGTTAAACCTTTCGGAACTATTCTGTTTGCAAAATCCGATTCAAAAACACCTTCCATGGCTACAGCTACAGGTACATACCCCACGTTGAAATAGCTTTTGTCGGTTGGCTTCAATTTCTGACTTAAATCGATTGTTGTTGGAGTTCCGAGAATGTGTGTATTATCGGAAGTGGCAAGCAATAAACTATAATTAACCTGTTTATTATTTCCTACTACATCAATTCCAGAGCAGAATTCGGAGCGGACTTCGGTAATATTCCGGGTAATCGGATGTTCGGGTGAAGCGAGCAATAAAGGAGCAAAATACCAGGGCGAAGGCTCAAACTGTGGACTTGTACCCGATGGAGCAATATTGACCGGGACTGAAGTACATTGAACATCCTGCAGTAAAACCGGATTGATACGCACACCATATCTGAAAAGCTGATCACTTAGATTAACATCCATGTCCATTGCCGGCGAAAGTCCTGAGGCTGACAGATTTTCTTTCGAAACCCTGACACCAGTAAGCAGCCACAATACCCGACCACCACGCATTATATATTGATCAATAATAAATTTATCCGATTCGCTGAACGGCATGGTTGGTTTGGCAATGATTATTACCTTATAGTTATCCAGCACTGCTGCGTTACTTCCTAATATACCACGGTCAATCTGAAAATAGCGACTCAGCGACTTGCTTATATCATAAGTTTCAGCCTCAGAAAGCTCACCGTGACCTTCCATAAAGGCAATTTTGGAAACTTCGGTATTTACTAATCGCCGTATGCCGTCGGTGATTTCAAATTCAAGATTTTCGATGGAGATATTCAGATTTTCTTCCCCTGAATTTCCACGAATATTTTTAAGGAGGCACACCGGTACTTTTTTAGCTTTGTAGCTTATTTCTATCCACGGAAAAATAACTTTCTGAATCGCTTTTCCTTCTTTGTCACGTTCATAAACTGCTGTTGGGGTGAATCCGGCAGATTCAAGCTCGACATATTTTTTTTCACGCTGCTCCTGAGAGCCTGCAATCGATGGGTTTTGGTAGCTTATCACGATTTTTTTTTCTGTGTAAACCGATAACTCATCCAATAGTTCGGCGGTAGAAATTTTCAACCGTTGAAATCCGGGATTTAAATCACCATCGAGATATACAGTCACTTTAAGTGGTTCATCCAGTTTATCCATCAGATTTTTTGTCTGATTAGAAATACTGTATCGCCTGTCTGAAGTAAGGTCGATGCGGAACTGATAAAATAAGGAAATGCAGACAATTACAAGAACTGAAATTACTAGAATAATATGTCGGGTATTTCTGATTGGCATGAGTAAGAAAATGGTTTTATTAGGACTTAATTGGGGATGTTAGCAGCTCTGATTTTAAAATAATTATTTGTAGAGTCCAACAATCGATAAAAACTGCAATTACCCCATGAAGCTGGTTTGTCTAAAATCTGTGTATCTTCTTTGGTATCATTATTCACATAGTTTTTTATCATATTCTGCCAGTTCGTGATACGTGAAATGCTTTTATCAACAAAGAATAAATCATTGTTCCTGTTACATAAATCCTTAATGTACGAAACATATAAAGCCTGATATTCAGGAATTGTGATGATTTTTTTGACTAAAGGATTGTTTGTATTATCTCCCCAGTTGAGCAAGTCTTGTTTCCCGGAATCGGTCACAATGGCAGATGTTCCAAGGGTGTTGTCGTAATCGTACGGGATAAAATAGAATTTACCGGCCGAGTCAAAGTAAAAATAATAGTTGTTTTTATTGCACCAGTAGTCGTCCCACATACCACACATCACATTTACAGCGTAGGTTTTCAGGAAAAGCGGAATGTCGATTTTGGAACTAACCCAGGTTTTAAAATCATCGCCGGCTTTAGAATTAAATGTTGTAATAAAATTTGCAAGTTGGATTTTTGCAGCAGTCAGTGCAGAATTATTTGTTTTCAGGTCGTAAACAGGAGTATAAGTTGAGGTTAATGTTATATTCTCAATACCCATTCTGGTTGTATCGGCATTTTTCAGATCGGCACCCCAACTTGATTTCCACAGATTCCCTTCAGCATCGGCAAATTTGCCCGGACGGTTTTGTAAAAATTGTTTATCAACAGCTTCAACCATTTGATATACGCCATAATAAGTCGTAGTTGGATCTTCTGTAATTTTTATAGATAACCTACAGTAGCTTGATTGTGGGGCAGTCCATACTCCGAATTTTTCAAAAAGATCATAACAATAAACTTCCCGAACGTAAGTAGCGTCGTCTTTAAACCATTTTAAATTCAGTTTTTCAAACCCCGACATGGTTTGATTCTTGACATACTTTTTGAAATTCAGCGCAAAGCTGGCATGATGCCACGGTGTATTTATTGCCGTGTGTACCTGTCCGGTACTGCCTTCTGGTCTTCTGCGGCTGGTATTACCGCGAATTCTGATTCCACTGCCCGGGGCTGAAATTGTTTTGCCATCTTTAACAAAAGTGTAATAGGATTTGATATATTCCTGATTGTCCGGGTTCTGATCGAAATAGGAAAGCAGGTTGTTCCATTCGGCAGTAGTCACTTCGAGCGTAATTTCAGGTATGGATTTTATATCAAAAATATACGAATATGGATTTAACGGAGTTGGTTTTATGAAAGTAATACTGTCAATGCCGGTTGTTTCATTTTTATAAACTACTGAACCTGCTTTATTTATAGATATAGAAGTGACATCGGCAGCCGGCTGAGCAAAGGTAATACTGTCGATGCTGATAACATCGCTTTTGTATAATATTGATCCGGCTTTGTGGACGCATAAACTGTCTTGTGCAACCGTGAAATTAATGCATAAGAATGCAAAAAAGAGAATATTAATCCATTTCATTTTTTCTGGTGCTGTAATTTGTTTTCTGATAATAATTCAGAGATTTATCTTCATATTGCCGAAGCAACAATAGAAAGAATTTATTGATTACACGATGCAAAGATAATCATTTTCACGTTTTTGAGGTTATAATTACTCAGCTAAAAGGTAAGGGGTTTAAAAAGAAAAATTATACTGGTTTTAAGACTGACTTTACTGAAATACTACAGTTTAAAAGCAAAAAGTTTAGGCAATCTATTTTTGTTGCTTAAAAAAACTTATTTCTATTTGCCGTACTATTTGCTAGTTGAATGCGTGGATTAATTTTATTATCTTTGCCAATCAGTAAAAAAATCTCTTGTTTCTGGCAAATATTGTGACATTCAGACATATACGCTAGAAAAGTTGAAACAAGCGAATTATTAAGTTTTTTAAGTAACAGATTCAAAATTAATTTCAAATATGGGCAAAATAATCTCGATAGCTAACCAGAAAGGTGGTGTTGGAAAAACCACAACCGCTATAAATTTGGCTGCATCACTGGCTACTTTAGGCAAAAAAGTGCTATTGATTGATGCTGATCCTCAGGCAAATGCTTCCTCGGGATTGGGAATCGACATTCGTACACTGGAATTCACTATTTATGAATGTTTGATTGACGATGTGCCGCCAATACAGGCTATTCATCCAACCGAGGTTGAAAATTTGTTCGTCTTACCTTCGCATATTGACCTCGTTGGGGCTGAAATAGAAATGCTGAATATGGACGATCGAGAAAAGGTGATGAAAAACATTCTTACGCCATTAAAACCACTTTATGATTATCTGATAATAGATTGCTCCCCTTCATTAGGACTCATAACAGTAAATGCATTGACCGCTTCGGATTCGGTTATCATCCCGGTTCAGTGTGAGTATTTTGCACTCGAAGGAATCAGTAAATTATTGAATACCATTAAAATAATAAAAAGCAAGCTGAATACTGCGCTCGAAATAGAAGGATTCTTACTAACTATGTACGATAACCGCTTGCGGTTGGCAAATCAGGTATATGCCGAAGTGAAGAAACATTTTCAAGGCATGGTATTTGAAGCGGTCATCACCCGGAATGTACGGTTAAGTGAAGCACCAAGTCATGGAAAACCAGTACTGCTTTACGATGCAGATTCCAAAGGCTCGATAAATTATATGGAAATGGCGAAAGAACTTATCTCTAAAAATGAAAAGTAATTGATTAATTAGCAATTATTTAATTTTCAATTACCAATTAGTTGGTTTTATTTGAAATTGGTAATTGGTAATTGGAAATTGAAAGATTGAATTTATGGCAAAACATATAACAGGTTTAGGAAGAGGATTAGGTGCTCTGATTGACACAGAGCATATTAGTACCGGGGGCTCATCGTCTATCAATGAAGTTGAACTGGATTTTATTTTCGCTAATCCGAACCAGCCTCGCACTCATTTTGATGAAGAATCATTAACCGAGCTGGCCACATCAATTCGGGAATTAGGGGTCATTTCACCTATAACCCTGCGAAAAAATGACGATGGCACCTACCTGATTATTGCAGGTGAACGTCGGTTCAGAGCTTCTAAATTGATTGGGTTTAAATCCATACCAGCTTATGTGAAAACAGCTGCCGATGAACAGGTTATGGAAATGGCACTGATTGAAAATATTCAACGTGAAGACCTCAATGCAATAGAAATAGCACTTACCTTTTATCGTTTGATGGAAGAATATAAACTGACTCAGGAACGATTGAGTGACAGGGTAGGAAAAAAACGTGCCACCATTGCCAATTATTTGCGTTTGCTTCGGTTGCCTGCCGAAATTCAGATGGGAATTAAGGATAAAAAGATTGATATGGGTCATGCACGTGCCATTTTAGGATTACCCGAGCCGGCTGCTCAGTTGCATTTATATGAGTTGATTCTGAAAAGTGAATTGTCTGTACGGAAAGTTGAGGAATTGGTTCGATTGTTTTTAGAATCGGGAAGTTTCGAACTTAAATCTAAAACTCAATTTGTAAATCCGCTTAAGAAGTTACCAGAATTTGAAGATATCCAAAAACAGTTGAGTCTGGTTTTCGGCACAAATGTTCAGTTTGCCTGTGATGCGGATGGTAAGGGTAAAATTTCCATTCCTTTTGCTAACGATGATGAGTTGGCCAAGATCATGGAGCTTTTCGACAAAATTTAAAAACCGTTGAGTGTTCAAAAATCCTAAAATATTTTCTCTTTTATTTGCCCTGATCTCACTTAGTGTTCAGGCTCAGGTAGATTCCAGCAAAAATAAATTGCACAAAGACTCAACATCCAGACTTATTGTAAAAGCCAGATTGTCGGAAATAGAAGCACGTATAATCGATTCTACAAAATTAAAAACATTTAAACCAGATCCAGCCAAAGTGGTATGGATGGGAGCCATTATTCCCGGGTATGGTCAGATTTTAAATCGAAAATATTGGAAATTACCCATTGTGTATGGTGGTTTTTTAGGATGTGCTTATGCAATTACATGGAATTCAACCATGTATCAGACTTATTTGACGGCTTATAAAGATATTTTGTCAAATGACCCGGCTAACAACAGTTACCTGCAACTTATCCCAACCGGAAGAACCGTTGATTCGTACGGTGGAACATCCGCTTTTACAGCCATATTAAAGTCAAAACAGGATAATTATCGCCGTTATCGTGATTTGAGTGTCATTGCCACGGTGGCGTATTATGCTTTGACGATTGTTGATGCTTATGTTGATGCTCAATTATATGATTTTGATATTAGTCCAGAATTATCTATCCGTTTTCAGCCGACCTTACTGAAAAACGATATTGCTGCAACCCATACGCTTGGTTTGCAATGCTGCCTTAGTTTAAGGTAGATTTTATTCTAAAACCGGAAGAAATACCTGCAAATGAATCTTAAACATATTCTAAGTTGTTCTGTTTTGTTGATTTTTAGCGTTTTATTTTCATTTTCACAAACCCGGAAAATTGAGAAATCAGATACTAAGACTAAAATTATTATACCTGATTCTACCCTCTCAGTTCCAGCCGAATTTGATAATACGCTTGATTATTTATTACAATCTTGGATTATCCGGCGGGCGACTCCTTCAAATTGTAAATCGGAAAGCGTTGTGAAAGTTGTATCGGATTCTATTCTAAAACTACGGTTATCCAAAATGCCTTGTCTGATGGAGATGCCATATAATTCGACAGTACGCTCCTATATTGATTTGTATACCATTCGTAACCGTCGTCAGGTGGAATATATGATGGGAATGAGTAATTATTATTTTCCACTTTTTGAACAGGTTCTGAGTATTAATAATCTGCCATTAGAACTAAAATATTTATCCATAATCGAATCTGCTTTAAATACCACCATCGTGTCACGTATGGGGGCGGCAGGATTATGGCAGTTAATGATTGGAACCGGCCGAATGTATGGTCTCGAGATAAACAGTCTGGTGGATGAACGCTTATCGCCGGTTAAAGCTACCAACGCTGCCGCTCATTTTTTAAAAGATTTATACTCCATTTACGGTGATTGGAATCTGGTTATTGCCTCATACAATTGCGGACCCGGAAATATCAGTAAAGCCATGCGTCGAGCGGGTGGTAAACGTGATTATTGGACTATTTATCCTTATTTGCCCAAAGAAACCCGTGGCTATGTTCCCGTTTTTATTGCTGCCAATTACTCCATGATATATGCTGCAGACCACAATTTATGTGCAGCCACAGTCAATATGCCGGTGTTGACTGATACGGTAATGGTTAACCGACGAATACATCTGGAACAAATCGCCATGGTTTTGAATTTGCCGATTGAAGAAATCCGCCTGCTGAATGCTCAATACCGAAAAGATATTATACCGGGTGATATAAAATCCTATGCATTAACGCTACCATTGCATTATGCTAATTTATTTATTCAGAAATTAGATGAGATTGCTGCCTATAAAGCGGATGAATTAATCAATAACCGACGTAGTGAGATAGAAGTGGAACAAGCTGCCGAGGGAAAGCTATCAGGTGGTTCGGGTAAGGTGATTTATTATAAAGTAAAATCAGGGCAAACACTGAGTTCTATTGCTGCAAAATACGGAATCTCGTTAAAGAAACTGAAATCATGGAATAAATTAAAGAGCTCAAAAGTTCGTAAAGGACAAATTTTGAAAATTATTAAATAGTTGACAGTTGACAGTTGATAGTTGACAGTTGGTAGCAATTGAAAAATAATTCGTGAAATTTGTTTTAATTCGTTTAATTAGTTATTATGGAAAAACTATTCTACTCCATTTCCGAAGTGGCTGAAATGTTCAAAGTAAACCAGTCGAACCTGCGTTTCTGGGAAAAAGAATTTAAAGAGTTGAAGCCCCGACGCAACGAAAAAGGTACTCGTTTTTATACCCCGGAAGATATTCTGATTATTAAGCAGATTATTTATTTAATCAACGAGCAGAAACTGACCTTGCCGGGAGCGAAACGTCGATTAGGTCAGAATAAAGACCAGATTGCCAAACAACAGGAAATCGTTGAACGGTTGAAGAAAGTGAAAACGGAACTGCTTGGTATCGCTAAAGCATTATCGGCGGAATAAATTTATTACCAATTATCAATTATCAATTACCAATTACCAATTATCAATTATCAATTCAATAAAGACCTATGAACTTAAAAAACCATTCAATCCTTACTTGGTTGCTTTTAGTAATATTCTCTCAATCAGTATTCTCCCAGAAATCACCTAAAAACGTCATTTTTCTAATTGGTGATGGTATGGGACTTGCACAGATATATTCCGGCATGATGGCTAACCGTAATCATCTGGAATTGGAACGCTGTACCTACAGTGGATTTTCCAAAACCTATTCAGCCGACAATTTTACGACCGATTCGGGTGCGGGTGGAACGGCCTTGGCTTGTGGCGTAAAAACTAAAAACCACATGATTGGCATGAATCCCGATTCGATTGCCGTTCAATCCATTCTGGAGGAAGCTTCCAAAAATAAATTAGCAACAGGAATAGTTGTTTCCTGTGCACTGACCCACGCCACACCGGCTTCATACATTGCGCATCAGGTAAACCGCGAAATGAATGAGGAAATAGCTTCAGATTACCTGAAAACCGATATTGATGTGTTTATTGGCGGTGGTCGTAAGTATTTTGAAGACAGAACCGATAGCCGCAATCTGACCAAAGAGCTGAAAGCTAAAAATTATCAGATAGTTTATAAACTTGACGATGTAAAAGCTATAAAATCAGGTAAATTGGCTGGTTTGTTGTACGAGGATCAAAATCCGGGAATGCCCGAACGTGCTAGCATGTTGCCCGATGCTACTCAATCTGCCCTAAATATTCTGAGTAATAATAAAAAAGGGTTTTTCCTTATGGTGGAAGGCTCACAGATTGATTGGGGTGGGCATAACAATAATTCAACTCAAGTTATTAAGGAAATGCTTGATTTTGACCAGACAATAGGAAAAGCATTAGATTTTGCAAAGCAGGATGGCAATACATTGGTCATTATTACAGCCGACCATGAAACCGGCGGTATGTCAATTACTGAAGGGAAAGTTGGTACTGATCAAATGAAAATACTGTTCAGTACTAAAAATCACAGTGGTATACCTGTTCCGATTTTTGCTTATGGCCCCGGAGCAGAAAACTTTACAGGCTTTATGGAAAATATCAGCTTTAAAGCAAAGATTGAGCGGCTGTTGAAGTTAAAAAAATAAATATAGGTTAGACAAATAAATGATTATCTGTTAATAATTATTCCTTTAGGTCAGAGTTGAAATCGTTCCTGTTCTTTTAAATTTTCAGAACTCACCCCTGTTTCTAACACGTTAGAGAGAGGGGTTTTTGTTTAGTATTTTGAACTGGCATAAAAACAAAACGCCACAGATGAAAGTCTGTGGCGTTTAGAGAAAAAACAAATTTATTTTACAATCAGCTTTTTGGTTATATTAGATGCTCCGGATCTAACATTAATCAAATAGGTTCCTCCTGCCAGTAATTTTGTCGGATTTAGTTGTATTATTGGTTCTACAGGGTAAGTGCGAGAGAACAATTGCTGACCCTGTATTGAGGAGATACTTACAATTACTTCTTTTTCAGTGTAGCCGGAAAGACCCAGTTGAATGGGTTGCATTGCTGATACGACACTAAAGATAGAAACATTCCGTTCATTATTGGCTAAAGCTGTAACTCCTGTACCACCAACTGTAAGCGTTTGGCTTTGTTGGGCTACATTATATGTTACATCACCAACTTGAGTAGCTGTAATGGTCGTTGTTCCATTCCCTATGATATGAATTTTACCATTAACGATTGTAGCTACATTTAGATTCGAACTTGTATAGCTAATTGGATATGTACCTGAAGGAAGCGTTTTTTTCCACTCATTTACAAAAAAATCACCCATCCATTTCTGAATTGAAGGGTCGGTAGAACTACCTGTTGGAGTGTGAGCTGCTCCGGGAATTATATGTAATTCGTTTGTTACGCCAGCAGCAGTCATGGCAGCAGCAAGGTCAATACTGTTCTGAACAGGAATCGTAGTGTCAGCATCGCCATGTACAAGTACAGCAGGAATCGGATTCACTGCCAGATATGGATAACACCATGCTCTCATTTCTACTTCCTGACCTCCCCATAAAATTCCCGTAGCAATCAGTCCTGTTTTGTCCCATGCTTTGGTTTTGTAGGCAGTTTCAGGAGCCGTAGTGGCTGTAGGATCAGGTCCATCAAATTCGGCTGCAGTACCGGCAATTCGTCCACCAGCCGAGCCTCCGGCAAAGAACAGGTAATTTGGATTAATTTTATACGTTGCTGCATTTGCTCTTACCCAATCTAAAGCTGTATTAGCATCGCGTGAACCATCTTGCAATGCCGGGAATTCGTCTGCCTGAGTCGGCATGTCGCCGGCTGCTCTTAATCTATAATCAATAGAAATACATACATAACCTCTTTTTGCAAATGCAGTTGAATAAGTTACAATATATCCTTGTGTTCTCACTGATCCGGTTCTGAAACCTCCACCGTGCATCCATATAATACAAGGTCTATCAGTCGAAACATCACCCGTTGGTTGATATATATCACAACTTAAATCCTGAACTACACCTTTATAATTGCTAACAGTTGCAAATTTTATTCCTGAACTTACTGTAACAGCAGAGAAGCGTGATATATTAAGGAACAAGTTAGGATCTACAGGAGCAACATAAACAGCATTTGTTGTTGCACCCGGACTGAAATCGGCATCTCCTACATTTGCATTTACTAATGCAGGGAAAGTTATTATTTGGTTTTGTTTTGACCCAACAACAGTCAACAACTGACCTACATCGTTTGCAGCATTATAAGTACCGTCGCCTGACTGAGAAGCTGTTATTGTCGTTTTACCTGCTCCTGTAATATGAATTTTTCCACTTATAATCGTAGCCACAGCAGTATTTGAACTAAGCAATGTGACTACTAAACCCGATGATGCTGTTGCAAGGGCATCAAAGTCTACGTCACTAACACCTTTAGCTGTTATAGCAGGAAATGTGATTGTTTGATTCAATTTCGTAACCGTTGTTACTATCAATGTCTGGATTACACTTATTGCCGGATTAAAGCTTGCATCCCCTGCTTGTGAAGCTGTAATAGTAGTTGTACCTGCACCAACAATATGAATATTCCCGTTAACTATTGTTGCAACAGCAGTATTTGAACTGGAATAACTTATTCCAAGATCGGAACTTGCTGATGCTGATGGACTAAAGTCGGCATCGCCAACAGCTTTATTTGAGATTGCTGAGAAGGTTATGGTTTGATCAGTTTTCATACTGCTACCAAAAGTAATTGTCACTAATGCGGGCATTAATTGTATGGTTGGATTATTATCTTCTGCAACAAAATACACATCGTAAGTTGTACTTTCGCTTAAGCCCATTATATCCATAGTAAATTCGGTTGAGGCTTGTGTACATGTAATTGTCCCTTTTTTAGCCATATTCACACCGCTTGCATCCTGTCCGGCTTTTACCTGAAATGAAGTAGGAGCAGTTGCACCACTAGGTAATATAACAAAATATACGTTTCCGGCAACATTGATATTTGCTTTTGCAGTAAGTGAAGTATATGAAGTCATTTCAATTTTTGGCCATCCGGCTGTCCATTTAGGTAAAGCAGGACCTGTGCTGTAAGTAATTACAATTCGACCCGCTCCACCGGCACCACCGGCTTTTGCGCTTCCGAAACCACCACTTCCACCACCACCGGGAACACTTCCGGTTATTCCTACGGCAGTAGCGGCTACACCATTAGCACCATTGCCACCTCCTGTTCCGGCTATTCCACCAGTAACATCAGTAGCACTGGCATTACCACCTGCACCATTACTACCTGCAGCACCGCCACCACCACCGGTTCTGGTACTTAAAATACCGTTTGCACCATTGCCACCTGTATAATTAAAAGAGTCTGAAAAACCAACATTTCCGGTTGATGTTCCCTGAGCACCAGTCCCAATTCCTGCTGTTGCACTTGCACCACCAGTGCCACCTGCACCACCTACTGCAGTAATTGAAACTGAACCAATTGTAGCAGTCGTATTGCCACCAACCGAACCGTTACATGTGGTAGATGAACTTGTTCCGGCTATACCACCAGCACCTATGGAAATAGAATAAGTGGTTCCCGGAGTTACTGAAACGGATGTGTTTTTAACGTAAGCGCCCCCTGCACCTCCGCCTCCGGCTCTACCAGCACTTGTTGTAGCACCACCGCCACCGCCACCGGCTCCCCAACATTCAATTTGAATGGTGTTAACACCTGTTGGGCATGTCCAGTTGGTTTCGCTTGATAATGTAACAACAGTTTGTGCGGAAATATTAATGGAAAAACTGACTGCCATTAATAGACATATTCCCAAACTAATGAAATTGTGTTTTTTTGAATTGTGTTTAATTTTACTCATAGCTTTGAAGTGTTTTAATTTGACAGCAAAAATATAGCGGGAATTAAAAACAAACCGTAAATATAGTTCAGTTATTTGAAAGTATTGTACGAAACTAACTATGAAAGTTTTGAAAGCTAGTTTCGAATGATTTTAATTTTTTATTGAACATTTCTTACATTGCACTTCCAGATTGTACTTTACTTTTGTTTTTTGAAAATAATAGAAGTATAAATAAATATTGATTAATCAAATGAAAAGAGTACTTAATGTGATTTTGTTCGGTTTCTTGCTAAGTACATATTCCATTGCTGTAAATCCCAGGGTAGTAACATCCATAAATGAGTTCTGGAAGTTTGCAAAAGGTGATTTCGAAAATGCACAGGCTGTTGATTATCCGGATGTAAAATGGGAAACGATTTCTGTTCCACATAGTTGGAATAATCAGGATGCTGATGACGAAACACCGGGCTATTATCGTGGAACTACGTGGTATAGAAGGTCAGTTATGATTCCGGCTGAACAGAGTGGCAAAGAAATCTATATCAGCTTTGATGGAGTGAATCAGGAAACTGAATTATTTATTAATGCTAAATCAGTCGGAACACATTTGGGTGGTTATACTCGTTTTTGCTTTGATATAACAAGGTTTGTGAATATAGGTCAGCCAAACCAATTCACAGTTAAGGTTACTAACCGTTATAATGAAAATATACCGCCTCTATCAGCCGATTTTACTTTTTTCGGTGGTATATACCGCGATGTAAATCTTATTTTTACAGAAAAACAACATATATCTACTACCTATTTTGCTTCTTCAGGAGTCTTTATCAAGACACCAACTGTAACTGAGAAAGAAGCTTCAGTTCAAATCCGCACCTTGGTAACCAACGATGGAAATGAAGTCAGTAACCTTCGCATTGAAAACAGCATTATTAGCCCGAAAGCTGAAACTGTTCTCAGCAAATCTTCAACAGTGAAAGTTTCTGTTTTATCAACACTTCCGGTTGTGCAGAACGATTTGAAAATTAGTATGCCCATCCTTTGGAGTCCCGATTCTCCGTCGCTTTATAAAGTTATAACACGCATTTTTGATGCCAAGACTAATAAACTGCTGGATGAGGTTATTAATCCGCTGGGATTGCGATGGTATGAGTTTAATGCCGATAAAGGTTTCTTTCTGAACGGAAAACATTTGAAATTGATTGGCACTAACCGTCATCAATGCTATTTGAATATGGGCAATGCTTTAGCGGACGAGATGCATATTCGGGATATGAAATTGCTGAAAGACATGGGTGCAAACTTTTTGCGTGTTTCGCATTATCCGCAGGATCATGTATTAATGGAGATGTGCGACAAACTGGGTATTATCTGCTCGGTTGAAATTCCGATAGTGAATGCCATTACCGAAAATGAAGCATTCAGCACGAATTGTCTGACTATGGCTCGTGAAATGCTAATGCAGGATTTCAACCGATCATCGGTACTTATTTGGGCGTATATGAATGAAGTGTTGCTTCGCCCGCCTTTTGCTAAAGATTCCCTACGAAATGCACTTTATTTCAAAAATGTGGGTGCGTTAGCGTCAAAAATAGAAAAACAAATTACTCAGGATGACCCTTCACGCTATACCATGATTCCTTGTCATGGAAACCTGGATGCTTACATGAGTGCCGGATTGAGCGATGTTCCCAAAATAATCGGTTTTAATTTGTATCAGGGATGGTATGGAGGACAATTTGACGGTGCAGATGAATTTTTAAGGATTGCCAAACAAAAAGTTCCAAATAAACCTTTTTTGCTTACTGAATATGGTGCTGATGTTGATCCACGTTTACATTCATTTTCACCTATACGGTTCGATTATACCCAGGAATACGCTAATCTCTATCACGAACATTATATCAAAACCATACAGGAACGTCCGTGGATTTCGGGAGCAAATATCTGGAATCTGAATGATTTTTATTCCGAAGGAAGGACGAATGCTGTTCCCCATGTAAACAATAAAGGGATTGTTAGTCTCGATCGTGAAAAGAAAGATACTTATTTACAATACCAGGCCATGTTGCTTAAAACGCCTGTCGTTTCAATTAGCGGAATGAACTGGAAAATACGCGGAGGTAATTCTGACGAAAAAGGGATTTGCCTGCAACCAGTCAAAGTTTATTCCAATCAACCAGTTGTGGAACTGATACAGAATGGGAAATCACTTGGCACACAGCCTGTAATTGATAATATCACTTGTTTTAATGTGCCGTTTACAAATGGGGAAAACAAACTGGACGCTTCGGCAAAAACTGAAACCGGCGTGGTTCGTGATGAACTTAAAATTGATTTCAGAGCTGTGCCGTCTAATCTGAAAGATTCAAACCAAGCTTTTACCGAGCTGAATGTGATGCTTGGCTCGCAACGGTATTTCGAAGATAAAACAGCTTCAGTTATCTGGATTCCGGAAAAAGAATACACAGCTGGTAGTTGGGGTTATGTGGGTGGAAAAGCCTATACTAAAAAAACAAAGAATGCGAATCAACCCGCATCCGATTTGGATATACTGGGTACAACCAACGATCCGGTTTATCAGACTGCTCGTATAGGACTCACCGGGTTTAAACTCGATGTGCCTGACGGAAAATACACGGTTTGTTTTTATTGGGCAGAACTTCAGTCGGATAAAGAAAGTGCCGCACTAGCCTATAATTTGGGAAATGATGCTCTGAAGGACGATTTTGTAAAACGTGAATTTGATGTAGAACTAAATGGTATGAATATCCTGAAAAGTTTCAATCTTAGCAAAGAATTCGGTGCTCAGACGGCCGTAGTCAAGAAGTATGAAGTTGATGCCACTAATGGACAGGGAATAAGTATTGGCTTAAAAAAAGGAGTAGGAGAAACTATTCTGAATGCAGTTCGTATATACCGGAATTATTGATTAGTAGTAATTCTATATTTTTTAAGTCTAAACAATTCGTTGTTACTCGTATGTTTTTGTTGTTGATTTTGTGATTGTTTGTTTGCAGAGACCTGATAACTCAGGTCTCTGTTTTTTTATTCAAATTGATCAACTTGTGCTACTTTGAGAACAATAATCAATTACACTATTAAATTTCTTTTAAATTGTCTTTTCTGTATTTTGCCGGAGTAATTCCAAACACTTCGCGGAAGCATTTAGTAAAATAGCTTGGCGACGAGAATCCGAGCTTATAACCTACATCCGTAATGCTCATTTCGGGTTCTTCAACTAATACTTTCAGGCTTTTCTTCAGTCGAATATTGGTGATAAACTCGTTAGGTGTTTGTCCGGTTATGCCTTTCAGTTTCTGGAAAAAGGCAGTACGTCCCATCATCATTTCCGAAGCAAACACATTTACATCAAAATCAGCAACATCCAGTGTTTTCTCCACAATTTCCACCGCACGGCTCAGGAATTTCTGGTCGAGACTATTGGTAGCTACAATATTAACATCTGCATCGGTGTTTTTGCTGAACTTAGCCTGTAAATGTTTCCTCGTATTTATCAGGTTATTACAACGGGCAATCAACAGACGTGTATCAAAGGGTTTTGTCAGGTAGTCATCAGCACCTGTTCGGAAACCTTCAATTGTATATTCAATTGCCGTTCGGGCAGTAAGGAGTACCACTGGAATGTGCGATGTTTCGAGATTTGATTTGATTTTACTACACATTTCAATTCCTGACATAACTGGCATCATTACGTCACTGACAATAATATCCGGTTGTTGGGCTTTGGCTTTATCCAAAGCCTCTTTGCCATTCACAGCAGTATTAACTTCATAAATCGGACTGAAAATCTGAACCAGTAAATCGAGTAAGTCCGGGCTATCTTCAACCAGTAAAATGGAGTATTTACTTTCCGATACTTTTCGTTGCGACACAATTATATCATGTAAAAATTCGTCGTCAGGTGTTACATAACTAATGCTGTTGTTGATATTCAGCTGATTAACCGTTGTTTTTTGTTCATCAGTAAACTGTTCATCGCCAATAACCATCGCCACCACAAATGAGCTACCACCCTGTTTCCTGTTATGGGTGCTTAAACTGCCATGATGCAGTTCCACAATTCCTTTGGCCAATGCCAGTCCAATACCAGTTCCGGCAGCATTGTTACTATAACCGTTCTCAGCCTGATAGAAGCGGTCGAAGATTTTCTCCCGATCACCGTCATTGACACCAGGGCCACTATCAGATACTATTACTTTTACCCAATTATTCTGAACACGTACAGATACATCAATTTCGCCACCATCAGGTGTAAACTTGAATGCATTGGAAAGCAGGTTATAGAATACTTTTTCCATTTGGGCCGTATCGAACCATAAATCGATGGTTGGCTCAGCGTGGTTGAAACTGAGGTTGATATTCCGGTGGTCAGAATATTCCTTGAATGTCAGCACAATCTCGTCCAGAAACTTGATAATATCCTGATGCGAAACCTTTATCTGCAAAAAGCCCTGTTCCTGTTTACGGAAATCGAGCAATTCATTAATCAATTTTCCCATGCGGTGAGCATTTTTATGGATGCTTAATAAGCGACTGTACAATGAACTTTGTAGCGAAGTGGATTGAAGCAATGATTCAATTTGGCTGATAATGAGTGTCAACGGTGTACGGAATTCGTGTGAAATATTCGTAAAGAACCGTAGTTTGGAGTGGTTTAATCCTTCGATTTGTTCCTTTTCCTTTTTTTCATAATTAAGCGAAACTCTCAGTTTAATACTGTTTGTATAAAAGTGCACTATAATATATGCAATGACCGAAATCAACAGAATATAAAACAAATAAGCAAACCAGGTGGCATAGAATGGGGATTTGATAACGATATTGAGTTCTTTTTCAGCAATTGTTTCAGCCTTTCCAATTGCACGTATCTTAAGGGTGTAAGTTCCCGGATTTAAATTTGTATAGATAATCAACCGACGGTTATAAGCTTTTATCCACGATTTATCAAAACCACTGAGCATATATTCCACATCCTGTTGAATACCTTTTACGTAATTGGTGCAGGTAAATTCAATAGAAATTGCATTTTGATTGTGATTCAACTTAATTTTGTCGGTAAATGGAATGGCTTTCTTCAAAATTCCCTTTTCGGATGGTTCAATCCGTTCATTATTAATGTATAAATCACTGATAATGATATTAAATGATTTAGGTTGAATATTCAACATGTTTTCGCGGAAGGAGAAAAGCCCATTGGTGCTGCCAATAAATATCTCGCCGTCACGGGTTACATATAATCCACCTTCATTAATAGCATTTATAGGGAAAACAGACTGATTTACAAAGTTGTAGAACTTGTTATTTTCCACATCGAAATACGAAAAGCCTTTATTGGTGGCAATTATCAGGTATCCCGACTGTGATTCTTTAATATCAAGCACATAATCATCAATAATAGTTGAATTGGTCGAATTGTATGACTTAAAACCATTTGTTTTAGGATTATATAAATCTACCCCACTACCCGCAGAACCAAGCCATATACGCCCTTTACTATCCTGAAAAAAGGTGTTCAGGTAGGTGGAACTGATGCTTTGCGAATCGGTTTCGTTATGAATGAATTTTTTCAACTCATTCTTTGAAAAATCATACCGAAACACCGCCGATGAGGTGGAGAACCAAAGTTTTTCACTCCGGTCGAGCATGATATCCCAAATTTGTTTGTTTTCCAGACCGTATTTTTTATTATCTATCAGAAAACTGCTTTTCTGGGTAGCCATGTCAAATACAACTACCGAGTTGTGTGTCCCTAGATACAGCTTGTTTTTGTATGGAATGATGCCACGTATATAATCGTTTCGGAGCGATGTGGGGTTGTTCTGGTCGTTTCTGAATACAACTGTTTGTTTTGTGTTCAGATTCATGCGGTAGAGTCCTTCGATATGCGTCCCTATCCACATAGTATTCGTCGATTTATCAAGCCACAGTGCTTTAATATTATTGGCAGAAATTCCTTTATTGGTGGGTAGATTATTATAAATGCTGATGACGCCCGTTTTTCGGTTCAGGCAGTTCAGACCTCCACCTTCTGTTCCAATCCACAAATTATTCTGATTGTCTTCTATCATTTTTCCTGCAATCGGATTACTCAAACTATAGTTTTTAGCATTGTCGACACCATAGAATTTGTAAAATGAATATTCAGGGTTAAAGTAGTCAATACCACCAAAATATGAACCAATCCAGATAGTTCCCTGCTTATCTTTCATGATACACCAAATGGAAGAACTGCCGAGTGAATAGGGACGGCTTTCGGAATGATTGAAAGTGCTAAATTGATTCAGGGAGGCATTATAGCGACATAATCCATTGAATGTCCCAATCCAGAAGTTGCCAAAATCATCTTCGCATACGGAACGAACAAAGTTATAGGGCAGTGAATTTGAATCTCCCGGCTTATTTTCTAATTGGGATATCTGATTACTGCGTTCGATGATATATAATCCGTTTCGACGGGTAGCCACCCACACTTTCTGCTTACTGTCCTCAAATAAACTGACCACATCAATATTCGGAATACCGCTTACCAATCGGCGGTTTTTATCCATACTCAGTAAACCATTATTACGTGTTCCAATATATAACTGTCCGGTTGTGGTTTCTTTAATACAGGTTATTCTAACAGTTGGAATATCGATTTTGGCATATTTAATCAGCTTGTTTTGCTCTTTGTTATAATAGAAAACGGTATTGTTGGAGCAAACCCACAAGCTATTCAGCCCATACGAAATAGTAACAATATCGTTTTGGCAAACGGTTATCATTTTTCGGAGTGCCAGATCATAAACAACCAGACCTGCACGACATTGAAGAAATATATTCCCTTTGTGATCACCACACACTGTCTGAATATTATTGCCAAAAAGTGAATTTTTATCGCGTGTTACATGTTTGAACACTTCAATTTTGTTTCCGTCGTATTTATTCAGTCCGTAACGGGTACCAATCCAGATAATTCCAAATTCATCCTGATAGATCGAGTTTACAGATAATTGTGACAAGCTGTTTTCACCTCCCAAATGATCAAAGAAGATAGTTTCGGCAGGTGCAGAAAGATAAAACAGCGATATAATTGCAAAAAGAATAATGCGTGTTTGTCTCATAATGATTTTTTGGTTAATTTTACTGATATTTTATAACTTAGATTGCTATTGGGATTATTTTCAGTGTATTAGGTTTTAGACCTCTATCCCTATCCCTTTCTCCAAGGAGAAAGGGGACAGAGCAGCTCATTTAATGAGATTCGTGTATTTGTTTGCAGTCCGCAAAGTCCCTCTCTTTGGAGAGGGCGCTCGGCTTGCCGCTTGGCTTGCCAAGAATTAGGGAGAGGTCGAATCACATTGATATTTAGCCACATAATAATCTATTCCAAATAAACTATACTGACAAAGATAATAAAACAAATGTAAACACATTGGTTTGATTGTACGATATACTATCAAAAACGTACAGTTCGTTCAATTTATAAAACCCCCTCAGCTTGTTTGTTTTCATCGGGAATTCAACTATAAAAAGCCTAAATCACTTCAGTCAAACAAATATAAGTTTTTCGGATTAATTTGATTAAAATCTGTACAAAAATTACAATTCCGCATTTAAATTAAGCCTATATTTGCGTCATTAAAAATAAATACAAATCAATGAAAAAATTATGAAAGTACAAACTAATTTTAAATCGCTTCAACTTCTTAGTTCAGTTGAGCGATTTTTTCTCATTTTGTTAGTCGCTTTATTTACCAATGTTACATTTGCATTGTCTCAACAAGTTGTTACAGGTTCGATTCTAGACAAAAGTGGCGATACTATGATTGGTGTAAGTGTTTTGGTAAAAGGAACTACTGTCGGAACAATTTCTGATGTGAACGGCAAGTTTAGTATCAAAGTCAGGAATGCCAATGATGTGTTACAGTTCAGCTATGTTGGATATCTTAACCAATCCCTTGTAGTTGGAAATCAGAATAATATCAAGGTAGTGATGACTGAAAAGTCGAAAGACCTCGAAGAAGTCATTGTTGTTGGTTACGGAACTCAGAAAAAATCGGATTTAACCGGTTCGGTTGTTTCGGTAAAAGCTGACGAGATGAACGCCATTCCTACCACCAGTGTAGCTGAAATGCTTCGTGGACAAGCAGCCGGTGTGGTTGTAACACAAAATTCAGCACGTCCGGGTGGAGGTTCTGATATTCTTATTCGTGGTGCTAAATCACTTACTGGTGGAAATGCACCACTTTATATTGTTGACGGAGTTCCCGTAACTAATATTGATGATTATAATTCGCAGGATATTCTTTCAGTCGAAATTTTGAAAGATGCATCATCTGAAGCTATTTATGGTGCTCGAGCTTCCAATGGTGTTATTTTGATTACAACCAAAAAAGGAAGCGACAATAAAACAACAGTGGATTTTTCAAGCTACTTAGCCAATCAAAGTCTCAAAAGAAACTTTGATTTTAATAGCCCTGATGAGTGGATTCAATTAAAAAGGGAGGCAAACCGCGGAGTTGACGGAAAATATTTAGGTGAGAAATTAACTGGAATACCTGCTGATGGATTTTATATGGGCGATAAATCACTTTTCGGAAATATGTATCCCAAAAATGTAGCAGCCACCGATTCAGTCAATTGGCCAAGTCTGGCAAACAAAACCAATTGGGAAAGATTGGCGATAGCACCCGCTTTGCAACAAAAGTATGACATTAGTGTTCGTTCAGGAGGACCAAACACAAAATTATCAGCTTCATTAGGTTATTTCGATCAAAAAGGTATGATTTCACCCGCAGCATATCAGCGCGCCAACATGCGTTTTAATTTTGAACATAAGTTATCTAAAAAATTGACTTTGGGTATCAATACTAATTATACTTATTCAAATCGTTCGTCGGAAGATGATACTTTCAGTAAATTTATTACCGAATCACCCTTATTCAACCCATTTAATGCAACCGGAGGATTAGTTCCGGTACTGGAAGATACAAAATACAATCCTTTGTGGAATAATGCAAACCAGACGAATAATACAGTTAGCAGTAATTTTTTGCTTAATGGAACAGTTGAATGGGAAATTATCAAAGGACTTAAATACAAACTGAATGCAAGTTTAAATACCAGGAATTCGGAGCAGGGAATATATTTGAATTCACTTCATGAAAAAGGGTCTGCGTTACTGGGAATTGCAACAATTGGTACAACTAATTATTCGGATTATTTATTGGAAAATATATTGACTTATGATTGGAAAATAAATCAGGACAATAAAGTTAACATTACCCTTGTTCAAAGTACCGATTTGCAAAAAACTGAAGTCAACCAAATGCAAGGTTCGGGCTTTGTTTCTGACGAATTGGGTTATGATTTTATTGGTTCAGCAGCTAAAGCTTACACTCCAATTCGCTCTGTTTCACCCATAAATTTGCTCTCCTATATGGGTCGTATCAACTATAATCTGAAAGATAAGTATTTGTTCTCGCTTTCTGCTCGTATGGACGGTTCATCGGTGTTTGGAGTAAATAACAAATGGGCTTCATTTCCGGCTGGTTCGTTTGGCTGGAGAGCTTCGGAAGAAGATTTTCTAAAAGATAAGGAGTGGCTTTCAAACCTGAAAGTACGTGCAAGTTACGGTGCAGTTGGAAATACAGGAATTGCTCCCTACCAATCACAAGTATTAGCTTCATCATATTATATGCAATTTGGAACCGGCGATCCATTTGTTGGTTATCTTCCGGGGACTCAACTTCCAAATCCGGATTTAAAATGGGAAAGCACAAGCACTCTAAATACAGGAATTGACTTTAGTTTTTTTAATGGTATGATTGGTGGAACTGTTGAGTATTATAATGCACAAACATCAGATTTGCTAGATCTTAAATCTATTAATCAGACTTCGGGTTATAGTTCTCAGTTAGTGAATGTTGGGAAAGTTCAGAATCAGGGTGTTGAAGTTACGTTGAATGCTGTAGCGCTTAAAACAACTGACCTGACATGGACAGTCAGCGTGAACTTTGCAGCTAATCAAAATAAAATTCTGGCATTGAACGGAGCTGTCGATGCTAATGGAAATCTGGTAAATGACCTTACAAACAAATGGTTTATCGGACACAATATCAATTCATATTATGATTATCAGTTCGATCGCATCATGCAAAAAAGTGATACCATTTCTACGTATTATACCGTAAAACCACAAGCGGGTGATATTTTGGTGAAAGATGTGGATAAAAATGATACCATCAATGATAAAGACCGTGTAATTATGGATCGTGATCCGAGATGGACTGGTTCTTTTTCATCAACATTATCCTGGAAAGGAATTGATTTTTCTTTCGATATTTATAGCGTTCAGGGCGCATTACGACTGAATCCATTCCTCTATGACTCAAACTCAGGTGGTAGTTTATCAGGTGCCTTAAATGGAATAAAAGTAGATTACTGGACGCTTGAAAATCCATCAACCACAGCACCTCGTCCACGTATTGGTACTATAAATTATATGTCGAGTAATGCCTATCAGGATGCTTCATATATCCGGCTACGAAATATTTCGCTGGGATATTCATTCCCCAAAAACCTGATTAAGAAACTAAAAATGAATAAGCTCCGGATCTATGGTTCGGCCACCAATGTGCTTACATTCACTAAATTCTTATCATATAGTCCGGAAGCAAGTGCTTCCGCATATCCCGAAGCCCAAACCTTTACGATTGGATTAAATGCGTCATTTTAATTAATAATCAACGAAAAAATATCACTAAAATGAAAAAGATAATAATTCCGATAATACTGGCTGTAACCTTACTAATTTCATCAGCATGCAGCGATTTACTTCAGGAAAAGGTTTATACTCAGGTAACAACCGATTTTATAACTTCAACTCCTGCCGGTATGGCAAGTGCTGTTTTGGCTATGTATGAAAAAGATCGTGAAATTTTCCGCACGAACACTGATACAGAAACTACGCTCTGGACCAATATGCTGATTGGTGACGATATCAGTTATCCGCGTGCCGGTTCAGGTGTTCCTCAGTTTGGACGATATACCTTGTTGTCGTCCACAGCGAATGTTGGAGCACTTTGGCAGCAGGAATATGCCATGATTGGTTATGCCAACCTGGTGATTTCAACCGCTTCAAAGGTAGATATGAATAGCCCTGTGGCTATTCAGGCATTGGCCGAAGCAAAAGTATTCAGAGCGCATGCTTATTTCTGGTTAATCCGGAAATACGACAATATTTTCCTGACAACCAGAGTTACCACTCCAGAGAATGTAAATGATTTGATAAGCTATGCTCCGGCAGCTCCCGATTCAGTTTTTAAAATGATTTCTGAAGATTTGGATTATGCTATTGGACATTTATCGTGGACAAGCACTCAACCCGGACGATTCACTCAGGGAGCAGCCCGTCATATTAAAGCAAAAGTAGCTGCGTGGAAGGCATCGTACGCATATAATGGGAATTTTATAGGCAATCAACAACAAAACTGGCAGGAAGTGGCCAATCAGGTTAGTGCCATTGATAAAAGTGGAAAATACAGTCTAATGTCTAATCCGGGAGACGTTTTTACAGGAGCTGATTTAAATAGTACGGAGGCGATTTTGGTTTCGCAATGGAGCAAAGGTGTTGGTGGTTGGTTTGTAAGTCCTACAACCGGATCAACTTCAGGGCATCGCATGTCCCTGCATTTCACTCCATTATACAATCAGGAAGCGGGTATGATGATGGACTTTGCCTCTGGAGCTTATCCCTGGGGTCGTGTTTTTCCTAATGGTTATTTGTTAAGTTTATACGATCAAACAAAAGATACACGTTACAAAGCATTTTATAAGTTAGCGTGGACTTATAACAGCACGGCAATTCCAAGCGGCATTCCACGGGGTAAAAAATTGGGTGATACAGTTGTTGTTACAAACTCTGCTCAATATTTGAATTTACATCCTATGTGTACAAAATTCAACGATTCATGGACACGTATTTCCCCATCTGAAACTCAATCTTTTAAAGATATTATCATTTATCGCCTGGCCGAAAGCTATCTGATGGGTGCAGAGGCCTACATGCATCTTGGGAAAGCCGACAGTACAGCCTATTATTATAACAAAACCTGGGTACGAGCCGGAAATACAGCAGTTGTTAGCGGTGCTGTTACACAGAATATGATAACCGACGAAAATGCACGCGAATTGGCTTTTGAAGGCGATCGGTGGTTCTATTTGAAACGAAATGGACTTCTGATAGATCGGGTTAAACTGCACGGGGGTGATTATGTAAAGAAAGGAACACTGGTTTTAATTGCCGATACGGTTGTGAGAACGACTATTCAGCCTTTCCATGTTCGCTGGCCAATACCACAAACACAAATTGACCAAATGGGAGCAGCTAATTTCCCTCAGAATACAGGTTACTAACTAATTATTTCACGCAAAGTCGCAAAGTCGCAAAAATTCTCTAATTTAGCGCCTTCGCGCCTTGCGTGATTTTTATTTCAAACTACTTCTTCATGAAAAAAAACACTTTCTATTTACTTCTTCTGTTTTGTACTGTTCTTGTTTCGGCTCAGAAAAAACAAGCGAAAGATACAACAAAGTACGAATACCGAATCGAGAAATCGATTCCGTATCGTGATGCTATAGTTGAAAAACTGGACGGTTATGCCATCAAAAACTGTCAGTTGGATTTTTATTATCCGGTCAATAAAAAAGCATTTGCTACCTTAGTTTGGATTCATGGTGGCAGTTTAAAAGGCGGAAAAAAAGAAATCCCTGAAAAATTGATGAATCAGGGCTTTGCCGTAGTTGGGATTGAATACCGTAGAAATCCCGAGGTTAATTGTCCGGTTTATATAGAAGATGCAGCCGCCGCAGTGGCATGGACTTTCCGACATGTGGCAAAATACGGTGGTGATAGTACCAAAATATTTCTATCCGGTCATTCGGCAGGCGGTTACCTGGATTTAATGGTGGGAATGGATAAAAAGTGGTTGGCTAAATACAATATTGATGCGAATCGCATAGCCGGTTTAATCCCTCTAAGTCCACAAACCATAACCCATTTCGCTATTCGAAAAGAACGTGGAATACGTGATACTCAACCTGTCATTGACGAATTCGCACCCTTATTTCATGTTCGCAAAGATTTACCTCCTCTCGTATTAATTACCGGTGACCGTGAACTGGAGATGCTTGGGCGGTATGAAGAAAACGCTTATCTGGCCCGCATGATGAAACTCAACGGACACACTCAAACCCAGCTTTTTGAATTGCAGGGTTTTGGTCATGGTCCCATGATGCAACCCGGGTTATACCTGCTTATTAGTCAGCTACATAAGTTGATTGAAAAGTAGCATATTACTCTCTTCTGATTTTATTCATACATCAAATTCCCGTTAAACTAACAGGCATGAAAAAAAGTATTTTTGTAATCTTCCTCGTTTTTATTTCTCTTAATTTATTTTCCAAAAACTATTATATCGATGCAGTTGGTGGGTCTGATTCAAACAACGGTAATAGCATTACATTAGCCTGGAAAACACTAACGAAAGTAAATGCTAGCACTTTTGTAGCCGGTGACAGTATTTTATTTAAATCCGGCTGTACCTGGACCGGGCAACTTTATCCAAAAGGTTCAGGAAGTTCAGGCAGTCCGATAGTAATTAATAAATACGGAACGGGAAACCTGCCTTATTTTGATGGCGCGGGAATGACCGGAACCGGAGTTGTGTATTTGTATAACCAACAATATTGGGAAATAAATAATCTTGAAATAGTGAATGATGCACCTGCTGCAGGCGATCGTCGTGGTGTCAGAATTGAAGTAAGCAATTATGGAACAGCTAATCATATTTATTTAAAAAACTTGTATGTTCACAACATAAAAGGGAGTCCCGGCCAGGCACGTTCTAATAAACGTACAGGTGGTATTGGATTCGCTATTGTTAGCGTTTCGAATGCCGAGTCACATTTTAATGATATTTTGATTGAAGCTTGTACCATTCAGTCATGCGATAATCAGGGATTACTTATCGAGTGTGTTTCAGGTGATGGTTTTCAACCCGGAAGTCCTGAATGGAATGCTATGAAGGTGACCAACGCAATTATCCGCAATAATACTATTTCAAATATTTCTAAAAATGCCATGATTATCCGCTTATTTGACGGCGGTTTAGTGGAACATAATGTGTGTTATAATACAGCAAACGGGTTGTCAGGTAATACGATTTATTCATGCAGTTGTTTAAACACCGTATTTCAGTACAATGAGGGTTACTCAAACAATTCGCCGGATGCTGACGGCAGTTTGTATGACGCCGATCTACGTTCACCCGGAACTATTTGGCAATACAGTTACAGCCACGACAATGCTCACGGTTTGTTTTGGAATTGTACTGTTCAGGAAGATGACAGTTTAATTTGTCGTTATAATATTAGTCAGAACGATCATGGAATCATTTTTTGCGTAAATTATCCGGTCATGAATATCGACATTTATAATAACACGGTATATATTCCTTCCGATCAGTCGCCATTAATCATTTCGGAACGAAACAACGGTAGTGGTACCCGATCCTATACATTTAATAACAATATCATTTATAATAACAGTACTACAGCTACTTACGGCTTCACGACTAACGGTTATACCCGTAATATAGATTATAATTGTTTTTTTGGAAATCATCCATCAACAGAGCCAGCTGATGCACATAAAATTACTGCCGACCCACTATTTGTAAATCCGGGTAGTGGTGGTATAGGCTTGAATACCGTTGATGGTTATAAACTTAAAGCAGGCTCACCCTGTATTAACGCCGGAATTTATATTCCGAAAAACGGTTCTAAAGATTACTGGGGCAATACAGTCGGAATTGGAAAACCCGATATGGGTGCTTACGAAACACCCGGTATTACAGCTTCTGTGGGACTGAATTCAGACAAACCCGCTATCGTTATATGCCAAAATGAACGCAATTCAGGAATTTTGAATCTGAATATTAGTGGCACAAAGATAACTGACACTGTTACTGTAAAAATAACTTCTATACATGGGAAAACCTTATTCAACAAACAATATCAACCTTTAAATGAAATTTTGATTGACACTAAATCAAGCTTGAAGAATGGAGTTTATATCGTTTCGGTAAGTATTGAAGATAAGACTGAGACTAAGAAAATTGTCATTAAATAGAATGAGGTGATAAAACAAGGGACTATACTTGTGTTTTTGTTTTGCACAATGCTGTCATTTTCTAATACTGAAAATGACAGCATTCGTATTGTTGCTTTAGTAAACGGCGAACCAATAGTTCAGAATGAATTGAAAATGAATGAACTGAAAAACAAAACTACAAATTTAGATTCAACACTCTTTAATAGTATAACATTTGAAAGTGCAGTTCTGACAAAGCTTCAGCAACAACTTGCCCAAAAGTTAGGATTAGTGAAAGATTTCAGTTACTCAGGTTTTCAACATGATTTTCAGGTTGAAAACAGCCGACGTTCACTTGCAATCCGGAATAAGGTAGCTTTCTACGGTCCAACGCAGTTTAGCGAAGGAAATTATTATCAGTATCAGTTCAGTAAGCTGCTTATCGAAATTAAGAAACGCCTGGCTGAAAGCGAATTTGTGCTCAGCGACGAGAAGCTGAAAACCTACTACGAAGCAGTAAATGATAGTCTGTATAAATTACCGGATTATTTAAAGATTCAGCGTTTTGATATTTTTTTCAGCGATAAAAAGCTAGACCCAACTCAACAAGCCCGAATAATCCGGAAAATTCAATCCCGCCTTAGATCGAAGGGAGTCAAACTGGACGATATAAATAGAAAAATTAAAAATATTGCTGAGATAAAATCTCAGATTCAGATTTTTGATCCGGGCGAATCTCAAAATAGGGAAGGCGAGGAGCGGGCAGAAGTCCTTAAGCTAATTGGAAACATCCAACCCGGTCAGTTTAGTTCGATTTCAACATCCTCTGATGCCTGTTGTTTCTATCAGATTTTACAACGAAAACCAATGGGATACCGGACTTTTGAATCCGTAAAAAATTCCCTGAAATCGAGCTATATCGACCATTTGTACAAAAAATACCTCGCTGCCTTGAGAGAAAATGCGATTATTGAACGATATTGACAATTCATTGCTGAATTCTGTACAATTCCGACAGCCCGCCAACGCACAATGCTTTAATTTTGTACTTGTAATTCAATGTCGTTTAGATAAAGAATTTGAAATTACTGTAAGATACAAATAGGATAATAAGGGTGTTTTTGTTTTTTTAATTTTAGCTACTAAGGGTTTAAATACTTGTTTATATTGATTCTTGACCCTTAGTAGAGAGTTTAAACCACCTGACTTCCCCCTTATTTCTATTTTAAAGCTTAACTAAACGACATTGACTTATAGTTTACAATATAATTCTTTATTCTATATGAAGTTTCTGCCTAAATTTGTTCTCATTTTATGCGTTGCGTTTTTTGTTTTGCCACTGCAATCAACTGGCCAGACTCAGTCATGCTCCACCATAAAGGTAGAAGCGCGTAAATGGGTAAAAGATAAACCCAATCAAGCCTGGGCGTTGTTTGACACTCAGATTATTGATAGTTTAAAATACTTTAAACCGGCTAAGGTTAAAATAAATGCTTATGGGAGTAAACAGACCGAGCGACTGAAAGCAACCGGATTTTACCGGGTTGAAAAAGTGAATAAGCGCTGGTGGGTAGTTGACCCTGAGGGATACTTAAATATACAACGTGTAGTGAATGCGCTCCGTCAGGGAACTTCTGAGAAAAATATTCAGACTTTTGACAGCATGTATAAATCCACTGAAGACTGGACCAATAGAACCTATCAACAATTTGCCGATTTTGGATTTAATGGTATTGGTTCGTGGAGTGACACAGAAGCTGTTCAGGCCGAAAACAAACGGAATAATACTAAAATGTCCTATTCGGTCACGCTGAATTTTATGAGCAGCTACGGTAAAAAACACGGTGGAACCTATCAACTTCCGGGCAATATTGGATATCCGCATCAATGTATATTTGTTTTTGATAAAGAATTTGTTCCGTTTTGTGACGAATATGCTAAAATAGTTTTAAGTTATAAAGATGATTCCAATTTGATTGGGTTTTTCTCTGACAATGAATTGCCATTTGGTTCAGGCAATCTTCAGGGTTATCTGACATTAACTGATTCGACGGATGCAGGAAGAATATTTGCTCAGAACTGGTTGAAATCAAAAAAACTGACGGTTTCTCAAATCACCGACAATGTTCGGGAAGAGTTTGCAGGGGTGGTGGCTGACTATTATTACCGTATAGTTTCGGCTGCAATACGAAAATTTGACAAAAATCATTTATATTTGGGCAGTCGTTTGCATGGCTCGCCAAAACATACCGAAAGCATTGTGCGTGCAGCCGGAAAGTATTGTGATGTAGTTTCGATTAATTATTATGGTTCCTGGGGACCTGATCCTATTTTGATGAAAGAATGGGACAAATGGACAGGAAAACCCTTTATGATTACTGAGTTTTACACCAAAGCAATGGATTCGGGAATGGCCAATACGACCGGTGCCGGATTTACAGTTCATACCCAACAGGACAGAGGTTTTGCCTACCAGCATTTCTGCCTCGGATTACTCCAATCCAAAAATTGTGTAGGTTGGCACTGGTTTCGGTATCAGGATAATGACCCTTCGGCAAAAGGAGTTGACCCTTCGAATCTGGACTCCAATAAAGGATTGCTAAATACTGAATATCAATGGTATAAGCCTCTGATTAAATGTATGAAACAATTGAACGAAAATGTATATTCACTTGTTGATTATTATGATAAAAACTAATCATTTACTTTAAAAAACTAATTATTCACCTTTAAAATTAATCAGTATGAAATCAAAAATTTTTACTTTACTTGCATTTTGTGCAATCATCAGTTTTGGAACTGCTCAAGCCCAGTTAATATGGGAAGAGAACTTTAATCAGGCAGCAGGAGCACTAATTCCAACTCCATTAGTGTCCTCCGACAATTCACTACTTAACAACCCGTTAAATACTTCAGGGTGGAAAACTCAGAGTAATACTTCGGCAGCCACAAATTGTTTTGACGTTGTGACTCCGGGTTTAACCTATAACGGCTATGCTTCATCAGGTGTTGGAAATGCGTTGAAATATACTTCTCAAGCCGGTCAAAGTCTTTATAAACAATGGGCTAAAACCATTAAAAATGATTCATCGGTTTATATTTCGTTTTTGCTGAATATACCAAATGAAGCTATAACCGGTGGTGACTTTTTCTTTGGAATAAGATTGGACTCTACAGCTGCGAATACCAACTGGGGTTCATGTATTTATGCTGCAGTAGCCCCTGCGTTTCCAAACGAAGAGATTACTTTTAGTATAAAAAAACAAGGTTCAAGTCTAAGTCCTGCTAGTGTTTCTACAAAATATTTTCCAGCAGCAACAACGCTCTTAGTTGTGTTGAATTATCATGTTGGAATTTTAAATGGTACAAGTCAGACTGCTGAAACTGGACTATATGATGACAAAATGTCCTTGTATATTAATCCGCCAACAACCGGAGGCGAACCTACAACACCAACCATTTATTGTGCCGATGCTACTCAAAAAGATTTATATCGTTGGGGAGCAACTATAGTAATGGGTGGTGCAAAAGCTGTATATTTGCGGTCGTCAGCAACAGGTAATGCTCCATCATATACTATTGATGGAATTCGCGTGGGGCTGACCTGGCAAGATGTTATGCCGGTTCAGAGTGGACTGAAACGTACTACTGCTGACAACTTCATGTACAATTTAGATAGCAACAAACAGCTGAATTTAAGCACTTCCACTGTATATTATAACAATTACAGCCTGGTTTCTTTGTCCGGTCAACAATTATTGAAAGGATCTATTAGCGGGTCATCCAACAAAATTGATGCTTCCTCATTAAAATCAGGAATTTATATCCTAAATTTGAATGGTAATCTGCATGCATCTGCAAAAATATTGGTACCTTAATTCGTTTATTATAAACAATCTTCCTACAACAAATGTGTAGGAAGATTGTTTTTCTAAAATAGTTAAATTTTAAAAATGAGATATACTAAAGAAATTCTGATTGTAATTTTCACATTGGTTTTATTTAAACTCGGTGCGCAGGTTGATTATGTTTCTATTCAGGTGAAAAGTTCTTATACAGCAAGTTTTGGAACTCAACACACCAAGTTGGTGAATATGATTCCGAATTATACTCCGGTCACTGATGGTACTGACGACTTTACTCGTTACGGAACAAATAAATACCTTCGGACGGATTCTACAGGATTTTTTTATGTCAAAAAATTAAACGGTCGGTGGTGGATGGTCGATCCCAATGGCTATGCCGGTATTAATATGGCTGTAACCAGTTTCTCGTCATCGAATGTTCAAAACGATTATGATTTGGTTAGAAATCTCGGCTATAATGGTACAGGGAATTTCCTTTCGAGCGATGGACAAACCATGTCAAGTTATAATCCCGTAAACTATAGTTTATTTTCTTACACCCGTAAACTGAATTTCTTTGCGGGTTATAAAAATGTACGTTACACGTCATCCTATTATCCCAATACTCCCACTATCGCTCAGGGAAGTGTGGATTATCTTACCGTTTTCGACCCTAAATTTGTAACATATTGCGATGGCTTAGCCAAAAGCACTGCTCAAACTGCTGTCAATGAACGTGACCTAATCGGTTATTTTACCGATAATGAATTAAATTTCAATCAGGACCAATTGTATAATCTGGTTCATGATTTAGCTGCCGGCGATCCAAGTCGTGACTCGGCATTGGTTTATGCCACTTCGAAAGGACTTACCGAAGCCGATGTAATGAATCAGACAGCTAAATTGACTAGCACTGTTAAACAGGGTTTTGCAGCAGCAGTAGCAGCTAAATATTTTCAGGTTGCAGCTGCAGCCATTCGTAAATACGATACCAAACATCTTATTCTGGGTAGTCGCCTACATGGAGAAGCCCGTAGTTTGACAGGGGTGGTAGCAGCATCACAGAAATACATGGATGTGACCTCTGTCAATTTTTACGATAAGTATAGCCCGGCCGACCAGATTGCGTTAACTTCGTGGACCAATGATAAACCTTGTCTGGTAACCGAATTTTATATTAAAGATGTAAATGTTTTTTCTGCAACTCAATCGGGTGCCGGATGGTATGTTAATTCGCAGGCTATGCGTGGCGACTGGTATCAGAATACCTGTATAGACTTATTGAAAAGCAAGTGTTTTATCGGTTGGCAGTACTTTAGATTTCAGGATGATACGGATTCAAATAAAGGGATTGTAGATGGTTCCGGAAAAGAATATACCGATATGACAGGCTTAATGGGCGAACTAAACAAACAAGTGTATCATTTGTGCGATTTTTACGATGCTGTAGCTCGCCGTCCGGTTTTTGGCATAAAAACAAAAGTTCTTACTGCTTCGGAAGATGTATATGAAATTCCGGGTGCAACCAGCACCACCAATTACGGCACAGCTACCGAACTTCAAATAGAAAACAATGCCCGTGAAGCCAGCATACGCGAAACTTTTCTGAAATTTAATTTATTGTCGCTGAAAGATTCGTTACAATACCTGAAACATGCTCAACTCGATGTGTATTGCACGCAGTCGGATGCTGTGATTCGTAGCATCTACGTGGGTGGACTTCTCGATAGCAGCTGGGGCGAAATGACCCTAAACGGAGCCATCCGCAACCTGAATACTGAATGGAAAAGCAGCAACAACCGCCTTGACTCTTATAAATCGGCCATCAATGTTGGAAATCTTACGTTCGATGTTACTACCTGGGTTAACGACCAATGCAAAAAAGGAACTGCTTCATTTAAAATACAGGATTTGACATTATCTAATTCATCCATTTCTATTGCTTCGCGCGAATATGCCGACATTAGCAAACGTCCGAAACTGACACTTAGCTTTTACGATCCTAATTCAACCGATGTTCAGCAACTGAAAAATACTTCTGAAAACCGTTTGTCTGCCAATCCGGCAAGCAGCAGCGTCACCATTCTCGGCAACGATGTGGCAGGAGTGGAAATACTGAACCTGAATGGTCAGATGATCTTCCGAACCAACCAAACCCGCATTGACCTTACGGCCTTTCCAAAAGGGCTTTATCTGGTCAGAATGATGACCACTTCGGGTAATTCGATCGTAAATAAATTGATGGTTCAGTAAGAAAATATAACAGTGAATTTCTCCATCCGGTATCTTCATTCCCAATGCCAGCCGCACTCTCTGTAAACTGTTGATAACTTTTTGAATTAGTATTGTATATTTATTTGTATTTTTTGTTGTAATCTTTTATCTTTGCGACAAAATGATAGTGAAAATAAGATTTCTAATTTTTTTTAATAGAAATGTAATAGCCTTTCACTCATTTTGAAACCAACAAACACTACATTTGCAGAAAAATTCAATACAAAAATCCATTATTAATTTAAAAACAACAAACAACATGAGAAAAATTACTTTTTTTAAAACATGGCTCGTAGCTATCGCCATAGTAGCGGGTAGTGCGAGTATGTCTGCACAACTCTTGACAGAAGATTTTAACTATACAGTTGGTGCGTTATTAAATGCAAATGGATGGTCTGCTCATAGTGGTGCTGGCACTAATTCTGAAGCTGTAACAACTTCTTCAATTTCATATGCTGGGTATATTGGTAGTGGGGTTGGCAATGAGGTTACTTTAGCTACATCGGGTGAAGATATAAATAAAGCATTTACTTCCCAAAATGCTGGTTCATTATATGCTTCTTTCCTTGTAAAAGTTACTGCTGCAACTACTACAGGTGATTATTTTGCTCATTTTGCACAAACATCAGGTACAACTGTCACAGTTTTTGGAGCAAGATTATGGGCAAAAAAAGATGCAAGTAATAATTTAGCCTTTGGTATTTCAAAAACAAGTACTGCTGGTAATCAGAGCTATACAGGTTTTAATTATGTACTTGGCACCACTTATCTGGTGGTAATAAAATACAATTTCATTTCAGGGACAGGAAATGATACGGAAGACATATTTATTAATCCGGCTATTGGTTCACCCGAACCCACACCTACTGTTTCTACTACTGTAGCTGCAGATAATGCGGGAACAGACCTTACTGCAATAGTTAGTTTTTGTCTCAGACAAGGTTCAGCAACCAATGCTCCTAATGTTATAGTTGATGGTATTCGTGTTAGTACTTTATGGACTGATTTGGTTGGTCCTACTACCGATATCAACCCTGCCTCATCTACTTCATATATATATTCTTCTAACGGCAAAGTTACTTTCACTTCTGGTGCCGGTCGCACCCTGGAAATCTACAATTCAGTAGGTCAACGTATCATCAGCACTAAAACAGTAGAAGGATTAAATACAATTCCGGTTTCAACCCGGGGCGTTGTATTGGTAAAAGTTGATAAGCGTATTGCTAGAGTGATATTGTAAGACACTTATTCAAAATAGGTCTAAAAAGGCTGCCCGAATTGATCGGACAGCCTTTTTTGGTTAATATATCGGGCTGAGCGATGGAATCGATTCGAACAAAATTACCAGATATGTGAATGATTTTTATATACTAGCACAGGTATTCAATCTATTTTTGTAAGATATAAAGCACTTACACTAATTTTAAATTTAATAAAATGAAAAAGAATTACAACTTATTTAGTCTGCTATTTTTTATAGTAGCATGTATTCCATTTAATTTAATGCTGGGTCAAACAACAACTGTGGTAGGCGCAAATACCGTTGTTACTTACACTACTTCAACCGGAAGCCCATTTACCTGGGTTTGTCCTGCAGGCGTAACGTCTGTTCAGGTTGAATGTTATGGTGCCGGTGGCGGTGGTGGTGGTGCTACTTCTGCAACAGGTAGAGCAGGTGGTGGTGGTGCCGGTGGTGCTTACGTTCAAAATACTTCAATAGCTGTCAATGCTGGTACAGGTTATCAACTCACAATCGGAGCCGGTGGCATTGCCGGAACTTCAACAGCTGCTACTTCTAATGGAAGTGCGGGAGGAAATACATCGGGTATATTTGGTTCTTCAACAATTACTGCTATAGGAGGTGCCCCGGGTATGGCTGGAAGTTCAGCAAATGGTCCGAATGGTGCAGCTGGTGTAGGTTCATCAACCGGAAATGCCGGTTTCTCGGGAAGTTTTAATTATGCAGGTGGTAATGGTGCCGCCGGTATAGGTGGAACAAGAAGTGGCGCTGGCGGTGGTGCTGCCGGAAGTGATGGCGTAGGAGGAAATGCAAGTGCTAGTGCTGTTACGGGTGGGGTTGCCGGTGCCGGTGGTGGTGCCGGAGCAAATGGTATTTCTACCGGTGCTGTTGGTATTGCCGGTTCTGCTCCAGGTGGAGGTGGAAGTGGCGGAAATACAACTTCCGCAACTGGTAGAAATGGTGGAGCTGGTGGAGTTGGTAAAATGATTATTACATACCTTACCCCAATAATTCCGGCAATCAGTTCAACACCTTCAACCTTAACTGCTTTTACATACGCTGAAGGTTCAGGTCCTTCTACATCTAAAACGATTAATATTAGTGCTGTATTTCTGACAGGATTTCCTGATAATATTACTATTACAGGTTCGACAAATTACGAAGTTTCATCCGATAATACAGCATTCTCGGAATCTGCTTCTATTGCTTATACGGCTGCTACCTTAGCATCTACTCCTGTTTATGTTCGGTTGAAAGCCGGTTTGACTGCCGGAAGTTATAATGCTGAAAATATTAGCTTAAGTGGTGGTGGTGCTTCTAGTACTGTGGCTTGTAGTGGAACAGTAGTTCCTCCACCAACAACCTATACCTGGACAGGCGCAACAAGTACCGACTGGCAGGTTTCAACAAACTGGAATCCTACCCGCACAATTCTTGCAACAACAGATATGTTGCTTTTCAATGGGGGTGTTAGTACTGTAGTTACAAATGTAGCTACCCAATCGATTGCTCAATTATCCGTAATAAATAATACTTCGTTGGAATTACAATCAGCTGCTCCAGTTACTTTAACCCTCGTTGGTTCTACCGGTACTGATTTGAGTGTTGAATCAGGTTCTTCACTAAGTTTGATTCAGGCCACAAATGCCATTACCCTGACTTTAGCTACCGGTACAACCGGATCGATTGCCGGTACGGTTACGCTTAATACAACAGCTCACCGGTTAACAGCAGTTGACGCCAGTGGATTAACATTCCAAAGTGGAGGAGTTTTCAATGAAGGTGCCACATTTAGCGGAAATCCTTTTGGAACCACTTTGTTGAACTCAGTAGTCTTTGCCAGCGGTTCTATCTTTAATTTCTATGGTGGTTCAAACCCATTTGGTGCAAGTCAGCCAAGCACGGTACTCGTATTCCAGACAGGAAGCAATTATAAACATTTATCTTCATCGGCCACTCCTTCAGCTAGTGGTCGTATCTATGCAAATTATGAGTATAATCCGGGTACAGGAACAGCTTCATGCACGGGAAGTTCCGGCTTAACTGTCGATAACCTAGCTGTTAGTTCGGGGACATTAAGTCTTGGTATGACATCAGTAGGCACAAGCGTTAAAGGCAATATTTCAGTTGCCAGTGCTGCTACATTAAATTTCAACCCTGCTACTGCAGGACCGGTTGATATTAAAGGAAATGTTACAGTTAATAGCGGTGGAATCCTGGCTTTTAACCCAACTCTTACCGAGGCGGTTACTTTTAGTGGAACAAGTGGACAGCTATTTACGAATAATGGCACGTTTACTAATGCTGCCGGTTCAACTATTACGGTGACTAATTCCATACCATTGACTCTGACGAATGGAGCAACAGGCACAATTAATTATAATGGTACCTTGCCTTGTGCTTTAAATAATTCCGGCACGTTTGCTGTTACTACAGCAAGTCCAACCTTAACCGGAGTGATTAATGCAAGCTTATTAAGTAGTTCAACCGGTGGAAAAGTGACTGCAGTTTCGGGAACAATGGATATTAGCGCTGTAACCCTGAATGTGAGTTTAAATCCGGCTTATAATCCAGTTCCTGCAGATAAAATTACATTATTCAGCGTTCCTTCAGGAACCATCACCGGAACTCCAACTATAACCTGGCCAGCCGGAACCTGGCACTTAGATACTAGTGTGGCGGGTGTTGTGAGTGCTGTTTGTGATTTAGGTACTGCCATAAATACGGCCTATATAAATCTGGAAGTGACTGCTTCGAATGGAAATGTTTCATTTAATTCTGAAGCTGGTAAAAACATTCAAATCTACAATTCAGTAGGTCAACGTATCATCTGCACTAAAACAGTTGAAGGATTAAATACAATTCCTGTTTCAACACGGGGTGTTGTACTGGTGAAAGTTGATAACCGTATTGCTAAAGTGATATTGTAAGGCATACAATCAAATTCCCTTTTTCAAAGAGGCTGTCCGAAAGGATAGCCTCTTTTTGCATCATGTATGCTGTAACATCTCTGTGACAACGAGTGTTCAGAAGATTAATAAGGACAGAAAGCTTGGGAATCACCAGCTACTAAGGGTTTTCAACATAATCCTATTTTTTCAGTTTGCCTTTAGCCCTTCATAGAAAACAATCCCCGAGACAAAACCCCTTATTAAGTTCGCATGCTATCAGAGCTTTGCTAGCTGGTTTATTTATCAGCTAAATAAACCAACTTATTCAACCACGAACTATCAAGTTAATGAAATAGTACGATTTCAAATCCGCACCAACAAGGCCTAAACTTAATGTTTTAAGATTAATAAGGGAACAGTTAGCTTGGGAATCACCAGCTACTAAGGGTTTTCAACATAATCCTTTTTTTTCAGCTTGCCTTTAGCCCTTCATAGAAAACAATCCCCGAGACAACCCCTTATTAAGTTCGCATGCTATCAGAGCTTTGCTAACT
>CAIUTB010000024.1 GCA_903901975.1 uncultured Bacteroidales bacterium | reverse complement strand
TGGTCATCCGTTTACTTGCCCCGATATGATTGGTGGCGGATTATTAGAAGTTTTTGAAAAGATTGATCTCAACACCTTTGATCAGGAATTGATGATTCGTTCAGCTCAAATTCAGGCATTGATGCCCATGATGCAGTTTTCAGTAACACCTTGGAGAGTGCTTGACGAGAAACATTTGGCTATTTGCCGTGAAACCGCATTACTTCATGCCAAAATGGGCGAAACTATTTACGAACTGGCTGTACAAGCCGCCAAAGATGGTGAGCCGATAGTTCGACATTTAGAATACTCCTTTCCACAACAAGGGTTTGAGAGCTGCAACGACCAATATATGCTGGGCGATAAATACCTGGTGGCTCCCATGGTTGATAAAGGCGAAACAAGAAACGTAAAATTACCCAAAGGCAATTGGATGGACGATTTAGGCATAAAATACAAGGGAGGTCAAACGCTAAAAATGAATGTGCCACTCAATCGACTGGTATATTTTTTTCGTTTTTGAAAATAAACAACTTTTTCACTACCCAATAAGAGAAATTATCTGCCTTATTAATACCGGTATATATGAAAAATTCAGCTGTCATTTTTGACTTAAAACACACTAAGTATTTAAGTATTGTTTTATTTTTCCTTTTTGCAGTTTCATTGCCTCAAGGCATTGCACGAACGAATTATTATATCTCATCTTCCGATGGGAATGATAACCGAACTTCATTAGAAGCACAAAATCCGGCTACAGCATGGAATACAATAGATAAATTAATTAATAATTTTGCATCTATCCAGCCCGGCGATTCGATTCTTTTCAAACGTGGCGATACTTTTTTCGGAACATTGAATATCACAAAATCCGGCACAAGCACGAATCCAATCGTCATTGGTGCTTATGGTGCTGGTAATAAGCCAATAATATCAGGGTTTAGCACAATCAGTTCGTGGACATCTTTAGCTAACAACATTTATGAAGCCGATGTCCCTAACAGCAAAGCGTCTTTAAAATGTGTTCTGTTGAATGGCAATGTACAAGCGGTCGGTCGGTACCCGAAATTAAATGCAGCGAATGGCGGATATCTTACGTTGGAAAGTCATGTGGGTAATACTCAGATTACCGATAATGAATTAACGGATACGCCTAACTGGACGGGTGGTGAGATAGCAATGCGAAAAAATCATTGGATAATTAACTCCACAGTTATCACTTCACATGTTGGAAACACACTGACATTTGAAAGCGATGGATCTACTTACTATCCAATTGTAAATCTCAATGGTTATTTTATTCAGAATCACCTGTCTACGCTTACCGAGAATGGAGACTGGTGTTACGATAAAGTGAATAAAAGAATTAAAATGTATTTTAATTCCATTCCTACAGACCAGCAAATCAAAGTGGCAACCATTGATAATTTACTCTCCATAAATTCCTATAATTACATTAAAATAAGAGATATTTCTTTTGAAGGAGCCAATACCAAAGCAATTTATGGAAATTATGTGAATACATTAAGCATTGAAAACTGTGAGTTTAATATGTCGGGTGAATGCACCGTTGATTTGAACCAAATGTATGGCGATTTGCAATTTAACAACAATTCAATTTCCAATAGTTTGAACAATGCTATAAGAATTACAACTTCGGCAACTAATGTGGGTTTTTGCACTTTGCTGAACAATTCAATACTTAATACTGGTATGTTTCCGGGCATGGGAATGAACGGTGATGGAATGTATAATGCCTTGGGCATATCGGCCAAAATGGGTGCTCTCATTCAATACAATACAATAAAAAATACAGGTTATCTAGGCATTGATTTTTCTGGAAACGATATTTTGATTAAAAATAATGTAATTGATACTTACTGTATAAACAAAGATGACGGGGCTGGTATTTACACATGGAATGGGGGCTCACCGATGAAAATTTGGAGTAACAGAATTATATCCGATAATATTGTTTGTAATGGAATAGGTAATGTCTATGGCTTAGCCACCGGATCAACTAATTCTGCCAGAGGAATATACATGGACAATTTAGCCAATCATGTAGATGTTTTAAACAACACTATTTATAATATTAATGGAAGTTTAGCACTCCACAACAATAGTCCGTCCGACATTAAAATAAAAGGAAATACTTGTTACAATATTCAGGAATGTTTTGACTTAAACAGGTACCCGAATGATGGTTCTGAAGCTATCAATGGTGGAAATGATATGTATAATGTTGAGATACAGAACAATTACTTTTTTTCGGTTTCAGCTTCTCAAAAAGCATGTAGTTTTAATGACAGAGGATTAAATTTTCCGGCAACCCGAACTTTATCCGAAAGCATGAAGGCTGTAGGTACAATAGACAACAATTACTATCATTTGCCCAATAAGTTGGGATTCAGCTACGCTTATAGAAATGACAAAAGCAGCCCATACCTTTATTCTCAAATAATGTCTTTGGACGCCTGGAAGTTATTATCTGGCTATGATACTAATGGAACCTTTTTAGAGCCAATTCCTGCTTACCAAATAAATAATCTGGTAACTGCTAATCTTTATTCAAACGGCAAATTTAATACGAATATTACTGGCGTATCGAGTTATTCAGGTCCATTAATTCATTCACTTTCATGGGATAACACAAATAAAATTGACCAAGGGACGCTTAAAGTATCCATAAACGCTGCACCTTCCTCACGTTCAAATTTTGCATTATTGTATGCTCCGATAGGTGCTGTCAGTAAAGATAAAAGTTATATTTTACGTTTCAGCACCATCAGTAATGTTGAAAATTGTATAGTTGGAGCAAATCTCCGACAGACGCTTACACCCTGGTCAGGACTTGC
>CAIUTB010000023.1 GCA_903901975.1 uncultured Bacteroidales bacterium | reverse complement strand
GAGAAAACATATTTGCCCGAATGCATATTTTTTTTCGAGCAAATGTAAGTCAATTCAAATCAAAAAATCAAAGAACGGATCTATATTTCTGTATTTCAATACAATACAGATGTATGTTAAAAGTTAACGCAACGCTACTATAAGAAAATTTTGAATTCAACGTCAATATAGTAAACAACTCTTTTCAAATAACCCAAACAATTAACCATTTATTTAAAGAACAAAATTATGAAAACAAGTAAAACCAAAAGAGTATTTTTACTCGCAGGCTTAGTACTTTTAGGTACACAGTTATTTGCTCAGAATTCTTTCGAAATCAGAGGTAAAATTATTAAAAGTGACAGACCTGAAGGAAATCATGCTTCCGTGACACTGCTGGATTCAAAATCCATGGAAATTGTAGCCGATGAAACCTGCAACGAAAACGGCGAATTTGTAATTGAAGGACTTAGCAAAGGAAATTATATCCTTCTGGTTCAGAAACCCGGATTTGCAAAACCTGAAAAACGTATGATTAGCATTTCTGACAAAGGAGCAGTTGTACAAACTGCCGATCTGGGAATAAAAAGCCCGACTTCGGCAACTAATGGAATCTTGTAAAAGCTCCAACAAACTTAACTATGAAAAAATCCTCCGGCTTAACCTGTCGGAGGATTTTGTATATTCATACAATTAAATAGGTTTTGACCAAAATTTTCATTTAATTTGTAATCGAATTTTTAATTCTACCACCATGTCAAAACCAACGTTTGCTCTTTTCCTTTTTTTGATGTTTTGTTCCTCATTTTTTGCTCAACAATTCAAAGACGATTTTACTGACAAAGCTTGCCGTGTCGATTTTCATTTTTGTGGAAATAAAGAAAAAACAGCTGTTTTTCTCGATAAAATAAAGCAAGAGCCATTTTGGGGTGGAAGACACGGACATTTTTCAACTGACCTGAATTTGGGCGATTTCCGGTTTCGAGTACTCGACAGCCTGACCAATCAGCTCATATATATAGATGGATTCAGTTCGCTTTTTCACGAATGGCAATCCACTGCTGAAGCGATTAAGACATCGAAATGTTTTGAACAAACCATACAGTTTCCATTCCCTCAACGAGCTGTAAATCTAATATTTGAAAAAAGATTAGATTTTGATAACTGGCAGGAACTGTTTAGCTATTCACTTTCTCCAACAGACAAACTGATTCAAAAAACTATTCCGAAAGCTGTACCTGTTAAAATCATTTCCAAAACCGTCGCTCCTGAAAAAGCGATTGATATTGCGGTAATTGCTGAAGGTTATTCGGCTAAAGAGCAACAAAAATTCTTCAAAGATGCTCAACGATTAGCAAACAATTTGTTGACTCACGAACCATTTAGCAAATACAAAAACCGAATCAATATTTACGCTATAGCTGCAGCTTCTGGTCAATCAGGAATTTCTCTGGCCAAGGAAAGTGGTTGGAAAAACACTGCAGTTGGGTCACACTTCTATACTTTTTACGAAGCACGTTACCTGACAACTGAAAACTCATTCAATTTACGTGATTTAGCTGCGTTGGTACCATACGATGCTATTTATGTGCTGGCCAATACATCTACTTACGGTGGTGGAGGTATTTATAATTTTTATGCGCTCACGGCTGCGGATAATAAGCTGGCAACACAAGTAACGGTACACGAATTCGGTCATTCATTTGCAGGTTTGGCCGATGAGTATTTTTATGATAAAGACGTACTGGATGGAACATATGATATCAAAAAAGAACCCTGGGAGCCAAATATCACTTCATTGGTTCAGTTTGACAAAAAATGGAGAAAGAAAATACCAGATGGAACGGCGGTTCCAACTCCGCTGAGCGATACAATTAAAACCAACATTGGTGCATTTGAAGGTGGTGGTTATTTGAAAAAAGGAATATATCGCCCTTGCTTCGATTGCCGAATGAAGACTAACAAAGCTCCTGAATTTTGTCCGGTTTGCAAAGAAGCTGTAGAACGAATGATTTTATTTTTGACAGAAGAGTAAAGTTTAAAATTTACTTTGCATTTAACCACAGATCGTAAAGTTTAAGGACTTTCTTAATGTCTTTAAAGTTCAGATTATCGGGTATTCCTTGTAAAAATCGTTTATCAAAATTATATTCAGCAAGCAGATCCCTAACTGTATTATATTTGTGGGTTTTCTGAACCTTTATTAAACTCTTTGTTGGAGAAAACAGAAATAAATCAGTAAAAGAGATTTCGGGACTTTCTGTTCTGGTCATATTCTGATTAGTAACAAAAAGATTATCCTGATAAAGCTCTAAGTAACCTTTATATAATAAACAAAGAAACCGATTCTGTTTTGATTCAGATTCAGTCATGCTATTTCTTTCAATCTGAAAACTTTTGAAGATGTAATGTACACCTTTAAATCTGAAATCAAATTCCCGAATATTTTCAGGATAAAAAGTCCTGAATTTTGTATCATTATTTGCCTTAAACGATACCTTTGAATTAAAACAATTTTGATCTGTATCAAAAATTCCAACTCTAAACAAAAATATATTATCATGAGCCTGAATTGTTCCACAGATTGTATCATTTTTAAGGGTTACAATATATCCGGGAACTTGATTTGCAGATACTGGCTGAATTACAAAGCATAATAATACAACCAAAATCAGACTATAGAAACTAAGAAATTGTTTGGTCATCTTATATAATTTATTCCAGATACAAATAATCACAATGAACTAAAGGCTTTTGGTTCTTTTTACCTAACATTTCGCGGGATTTCTCACTGTCGTACTGGGCTTTACCAATGCCAAGTGATTTGCCTTTGTGATTGATAATTTTCACAATATCGTCCTTTTCAAAATCACCAATGATAGCTGTAGCACCAATCGGCAACAAACTCACTGCCTTGTCACCTGTCAAGACATTAGCCGCATTCTCATTCACATGAATTTCGCCTTTGGCAAAGCCTTCGCTGTGTGCAATCCATTTTTTTACACTAGAAACTTCCACTTTGCCAGGAATAAAGCGAGTACAAACTGTATCTGTTTTTTTGTCAAGCAGTTGAAGCAAAATTCCATCCAGCTTGCCATTGGCAATAACCACTTCTATGCCTTCGTCTGCTATTTTCCGGGCAATACTTGTTTTGGTCAGCATACCGCCACGCCCAAAGCTGGATTTTGAACTTTCAATAAAATCGGAAATATCTTGTCCCTTTTCAATCTGACGAATCACTTTCGATTCAGGTTTGGAAGGTGAACCGTTATAAATACCATCAATATTACTCAGAATAATCAAGGCATTCATGTCCATCATCGAAGCAATAAGGCCTGAAAGTTCGTCGTTGTCAGTAAACATAAGCTCCGTTACCGAAACCGTATCATTCTCATTTACAATTGGAATCACCTTATTGTCGAGCATCACCCGCATGCAATTCCGTTGGTTGAGGTAATGTCGACGACTACTGAAATTTTCCTTCATAGTGAGCACCTGCCCAACCATAATACCATGTTCTCGAAATAAATCGTAGTAATGATTAATCAGTTTCGCTTGTCCGACAGCCGAAAAAAGCTGGCGTTGATCCACCACATCCATCTTTTTAGTAATGCCCAACACACTGCGCCCCGACGCAACAGCACCCGAAGAAATCAACACAATCTCCACACCTTTTTTATGCAACTGTGAAATCTGATCCACCAATGCCGACATCCGGGTGATATCAAGTGTTCCGTCAGCACGTGTCAACACATTACTTCCTATTTTTACGGCTATTCTTTTATATCTAAGAGTCATAAATCTGCCCCCTAACCCCCTAAAGGGCGAATTGTAAGTAATACATTATTTCAAATTTTATTTTTCACATATCAAAGTCCCCTAAAGGGGGATTTAGGGGGCTTCCATATAAACCACATGCATCAATGTTGTTCCCACTGCATTTAGGGTAGTTTTATCTACTTTATCCATCGTGTCGTGTGTTGTATGCCAAAACGTTCCAAATCCAGTTCCTGATTTTGGATCATACTGAATTATGTCAATCGTTGGAATTCCGATAATTTTATTTACGAATATATGATCGTCGGTTATTGCACCTCCTTTTTCGTTGATGAAAAACTGTCCGAAACCCTGACTCTGAGCTGTTGACCAAACTTTTTCGACCACATTTCCTGCGTAATATTCTGAAGCTTGTTCGCGATAAAAAGTAGCTTGCCTTCCACCTACCATATCTAGTAAAATACCAAAACGAGCAGAATAACCTGGCACATGAGGTGATTTAGCCCAATACTGAGTTCCAAGGCACCACGAATTTTCGCTGTTACCACCCGAAGCACTTTCCGGCTGGCCATAATCTTCCGAATCACAAAAGAAAATATCAACACCAACTGTTGGTTTTTCTCTGGACATTAATCGCGCCATTTCGAGCAACACTCCCACTCCACTTGCACCATCATTCGCAGCCATTACAGGTTTTTTACGGTATGCAGGATTAGGGTCGTGATCAGCCCATGGTCGTGAATCCCAGTGCGAAAGGAGCAAAATACGTACTTCAGCTTTCGGATTAAATAAACCTATAATGTTGACTGATTTCAAAACCGTTCCGTCAAAAGCACTCAAATCAACTTTTTGTTCAATCACTTCTGCACCAAAGCGTTTTAATTCGGCCGATAAATAAGCAGCACATGCTACATGAGCTTTTGTGTTAGGAACTCTGGCACCAAACTCTACCTGATTTTTGGTAAATAAATAAGCTGAGTCGGCATTAAAAGTGGGAACATTAATGGCTTTGGCCTGACTTTGAACATTTTTAGGTGTTTGAGTGCAGGCTATTAAATACAAAACTGAAAGTAAAACGAAGATATTTTTTTTCATGTGCAACTAAATGAGCCACAAAGATAGAAAATAACTAATTAAAAAAATAAATAATGACCAATTAATAATTCGCATTCCCAAGAAATAAAAGAAAAGCACAGTCGTTAAAACGACTCTACTAAATTTGGGAAATTACTCTTTTGATTCTCATTTGAAAAATATTAATCATTCGGTTTAAACAAGGGTTTGAATTTAAAGATTCGAGAATTTGGTTGTAATTCTGGAAACTATACGAAATGGAATGAAACAGATTCCATCCCAATCCCCTATAAATAACTGATAATCTTTAAATTTAACTAAAATCAAAACTACATTTACAGCAAACAAAAATTTCTTTGTATCTTTGAACGTTTTAAGCTAAACACAAAATATCAAACACGAAATAATAATTAATCAATGAAACGATTCAAATCACTGAACAACATCTTCGGATGGGTGGCTTTCGCAATAGCTGCCGCCACTTACCTGCTCACGATGGAGCCTACTGCAAGCTTTTGGGATTGCCCGGAGTTTATATCATCGGCTTTTAAATTAGATGTTGGGCATCCTCCAGGAGCACCTTTCTTTATGTTGATGGGTCATCTTTTCTCCTTATTTGCAAAGGATGTGACGCATGTGGCTTATATGGTGAACTCACTTACGGCTTTGTGTAGTGCTTTTACCATTTTGTTCCTGTTTTGGACCATCACGCATTTGGCACGTAAAATAGTTATCAAAACAGAGGAGGATTACACTACCGGTAATATCATAGCCATTATTGGTGCAGGTTTGGTAGGTGCTTTAGCTTATACTTTCTCTGATACATTTTGGTTTTCGGCAGTCGAAGCAGAAGTGTATGGTTTCTCGTCTTTGTTTACCGCACTGGTTTTCTGGCTTATTTTGAAATGGGAAGACAATGCTGATAATGCAGGTTCGGATCGTTGGTTGATTTTCATTGCCTACATGATGGGTTTATCCATCGGAGTTCACATTCTGAACTTGTTGGCCATTCCGGTGCTTGTGTTGGTTTATTATTTTAAAAAATATACGCCTACCGTCAAGGGAACGCTTATTGCATTAGTTGCTGGAGTAATTATTCTGGCGGCAGTATTGTATGGAGTTATTCCGGGGTTCATTGAAGTAGCGGGATGGTTCGAATTATTATTTGTCAACAAAATGGGATTTGGTTTCAATACCGGATTGTATGTATATATCCTACTCACTATCGCTTTTATTGGCTGGGGTGTTTACGAATCCTATGTCAATAAAAACTACTGGCGCATGATTATTGCCTTTATCGGGGCTGTTACATTGGTTGGTGTTCCATTCTTTGGAAGCCATATTATATTAGGAATACTTTTAATTATTGGAATGGGTATTTTCTTTTACTATCGTAAAGGAAAAATCAGTCCACGCTGGTTGAATACCGTGTTATTGATGATTGCGGTACTTTCTATCGGTTACTCGTCATATGCAGTTATCGTGATTCGTTCAACCGGTAATCCGACAATGGATCAGAATAATCCGGATAATGTATTTTCATTGAAATACTACCTGAACCGCGAACAATACGGTGACACGCCGCTGCTTTATGGTTCTACCTACAATGCTCCGGTAAAACTCCGGATAGATGGTAATATGTGTGTACCGGAACAAAAAACAGGAGCTCCAACCTATACTCAAAAACCCAAAACTTCGGCTGCTGATAAAGATGAATATATCATTACCGGTTACAAAACGGATTACGTAATGGATGAACGTTTTGATATGGTTTTCCCACGAATGTACAGCACTACGCCCCAACATATTGAAGCATACAAACTTTGGGGGAAAATTGAAGGAGAAAAGATTGATTACGATTATTGCGGACAGCAAAAAAGTGATATAAAGCCTACTTTCCTCGAGAATATGCGCTTTTTTTTCGAATATCAGGTGAATTTTATGTACCTGCGTTATTTTATGTGGAACTTTAGCGGTCGGCAGAATGATATTCAGGGTTATGGCGAAATTGACCGTGGTAACTGGATTACCGGTATCGGGTTTATTGATAATCTGCTGGTTGGCGACCAAACCAAACTACCATCCGAGTTGAAAGATAATAAAGGGCACAATGCGTATTATCTGTTACCATTGATACTCGGAATTCTGGGTATGGTATTTATGATTTATGGCGGTAAAGAAGGAATTGAAAGTTTTTGGCTGACCTTCCTGTTCTTTTTAATAACCGGATTAGCCATTGTAATTTACCTGAATCAGACACCATACCAGCCACGTGAGCGTGACTATGCGTATGCAGGTTCATTCTATGCATTCTGTATCTGGATTGGATTTGGTGTGCTGACTATAATCAAAGCTATTGATACTTATTTACCAAAAGTGCCACGTACAATAAGTGCTGTGTTAGTCACCTTAGTTTGTCTGTGTGTTCCGGCTCTTATGGCCCAACAAAACTGGGATGACCATGATCGGAGCAACCGTTACACCTGTAGCGACTTTGGTCAGAATTACCTGGCTTCGTGTAAACCAAATGCTATTATTTTTACCAACGGAGATAATGATACTTTCCCGCTTTGGTATAATCAGGAAGTAGAAGGAAAAGGAACAGATATTCGTGTCTGTAACCTCAGCTACCTGCAAACCGACTGGTATATCGGACAAATGCAACGTGGTGCATACAAATCAGCTCCACTGCCAATTTCGTGGCAGCCGAAGGATTATGTAGCCGGTAAAAATGAAGTGCTTTGGGTGGAAGATATTCTGCAAAAGCCACTGGACATGAAAACGGCCTTCGATTTTATTCTGAGTTCCGATTCGTCAACTAAAATGAAAGGTGAATCATTTATTCCGGCTAAACAATTATTTCTGCCGGTAGATGCTCAGGAAGTTATCAAAAACGGTGCTTTACCTGCAAATCGTGCTTCCGAAATCGTTCCACAGATTAATGTGGATCTGAAAAGACGCTTGACCAAGAGCGAATTGATGATTCTTGAATTGTTGAAAGAAAACCATTGGAAACGCCCGATCTACTTTGCTGTAACAGTAGGAGATGATTATTACCTGGGACTAAACGATCATTTTGAACTCAGCGGATTGGCTTATCAGATATTACCGGTGGGCGTAAAAGGTGCAGGTCCAAGTGTTAATGTGGATGAAATGTACAACAATATGATGAACAAATTCAAATATGGAAATATCTCTAATCCTAAAATTTATCTGGATGAAAATACAGCACGTATGTGTCACACCCATCGCATGATGTTTGCTCAGTTAATTGGAGCATTGATGGCAAAAAATGATACTGTTCGCGCTCAAAAAGCTCTAGATTATTGTAATAAAATGATTCCTGGAACAACCGTTCGTCATGATTATATGTCAACTCAACTAGCAGATTATTATTTGAAATTGCATCAACCTGCTAAAGCAGATGCTATTTTAGATGCCGTTGCTAAAGATTGTGTTGAATACCTCGACTGGTACTTTAGCTTAAACAAAGAGCAACAAAATAGTGTTTCAAATCGCATCGGTCACAATATGGCAGTTCTGCAACAAGTATTGCGCGTTAGCGATGAGGCAAAACAAAAAACCATTCTGGATAAATATATGCCTTATTATATGAACTTCAGCAAACGCGTTCAAATGTAAATGAAAGTCAGGTTTCCCGATATACTTCGTCCTTTTTTGGGGAAACTTGTTTGGCGTAAAGATTCATCGGAGAAAGTGATTTATCTCACTTTCGATGATGGACCTGTACCCGAAGTCACACCACAAGTGCTTCAAATTCTGGCACAATCCGATATCAAAGCCACTTTTTTCTGCGTGGGTGAGAATGTACAGAAATATCCAGAAGTCTACTCAAACGTCCTGCAATCAGGTCATAATACAGGCAATCATACTTTCAATCACCTGAAAGCATTTTCTGTCCCGTCTGCTGAGTATGTTGAAAATGTGCAGAAAGCTTCCTGTTATATTCAAAGCAAGCTATTTCGTCCACCACATGGTCAGATAACTCATCGCTTAAGAAAATTACTTCAAACTGATTTTCATATTATTATGTGGGATTTACTCACCTGCGATTACGATAAAACAGTATGTCCGGCAACGATTTTGAAAAATATTAAACGTTATTCCCGAAATGGTTCTATCGTGGTTTTTCACGATTCAATTAAGGCTAAAGATAATGTGTTGAATGTACTTCCTGCTGCAGTTGAATGGTGGAAAAGCGAAGGATATAGATTTGGAATACTTTAAATACTGAATAATTTTCTTCATTTACTGCTTACTGTTTACCGCTTACTGATAACTGATAACTGATATGAAAGAATCCATTCTCCATTTTGTCTGGCAAAATAAACTTTTCAGGGCTCACAATCTGGAAACTACAGAAGCTGAAACAGTGGAAATAATTGATGTCGGAAGAATCAATACCGATGCCGGACCTGATTTCTTTAACGCCAAAGTAAGAATAGGCGAAACGGTTTGGGCAGGAAATGTCGAAATTCACAGCAACTCGTCCGACTGGAATAAACACAATCACCAAACCGATAATGCATACAATAATGTTATTTTGCACGTAGTACATAAAGCTGATGGCAAAGTGTACAGAGCCGATGGCGAGTCTATTCCTCAACTGGAACTAACATTTTCAAAACAAATTGAAGATAATTATGAGCAATTATTCAGCGAAACGAAATGGATTCCATGTGCCGATAAGATAAACCTTATTCCTTCTATTTTTATACAAAGCTGGAAAAATGCGCTGCTAACTGAGCGGCTGGAACAAAAAATGAGTGCTATTGAAGACCTACTAAGTGAAAATAATCAGCACTGGGAAGAGGCTTTTTATATAACACTGGCACGTAACTTTGGCTTTGGAACAAATAGTCAGGCATTTGAAAGTCTGGCAAAATCATTGCCCATATCAGTCTTGGGAAAACACAAAGACAATTTATTTCAGTTGGAGGCTTTGCTCTTTGGTCAGGCAGGATTATTGACTCTAAATGAAATCGATTCGTATGCTGTTGAGCTTCAAAAAGAATATAATTTTCTTAGGTTGAAGTTTGATTTAACTCCAATCGATGGTTCTCAATGGAAATTATTACGTCTTCGACCCGATAACTTTCCGCATATTCGTATTGCACAATTTGCCGCTCTGATTCATTCATCTTCTAAGTTATTTTCAAAAATCGTTGAACATCCGGAAATAAAATACCTGAAACAATTATTTGCTTGCGAACCTTCATCTTTTTGGAAAAATCATTATTTGTTTGCCGATGAAAGTCCTGTGAAAAACAAGAACTTAGGCATTCAGTCAGTGAATAGCATCTTGATTAATACCGTAATTCCGTTTTTGTTTTGCTATGCCAGCCATAAAAATGACGAGGAACTGAAAGACAAAGCTGTACAAATTCTGGAGCAAATTCCGTCCGAACGTAATTCGATAGTCACAAACTGGCAAAATATCGGATTATCTTCTAAGTCCGCTTACGATTCACAGGCTTTATTACAATTAAAAAAGCAGTATTGCGACAAAAAAAAATGTTTGCGATGCAGGATTGGACATAAAGTGCTAACGCTTCAGAAGGAAAGTTTATAAAGTCGGAAAGTGTTAAATTTAAAAAGTAAGTGATATGAAATTTGATCGATTTGAAGATATTCATGCGTGGTAAAAGGCAAAAACACTCACAGTTCGAATTTATCAGCTTTTGGAACATAACAAAGATTATGGGTTTAAAGACCAGATACAACGAGCTTCAGTTTCAATAATGAATAATATAGCAGAAGGATTTGAACGTAAAAGTAACAATGAGTTTAAATACTTCTTATTCATTTCAAAAGGTTCTTGTGGGGAGGTTCGTTCGATGCTTCTGTTGGCTAATGAGTTGAAGAAATTGGAATCGAAAGATGCTTTGGAATTATATGGAATTGCTGAAGAAATTTCTAAAATGCTTTCGGGTCTCATTAAAACCTTATAACTTTACAAACTTTCTAACTTTAAGAACTTTAAGAACTTTACAACTTTATGAACTTTCAAATTATCAAACATATTATTGTCTCGCTGGTAATCAGCCTACTGGTTTATGCCTGTGCCAATCATGGAAGTGGACCAACCGGCGGACCAAAAGATACTACTCCGCCTAAGGTAATGCGGTCGTCACCCTTGAACGGCTCGTTGAATTTCAAAAAGAAAGTGATTCAAATTGATTTTGATGAAATGGTTTCCATCGATAAACCCAATGACAATATCATTATTTCACCGCCACAGCAAAAGCCACCCGATGTAAAATCCTATGGTAAAAACATAGTAGTGAATTTCAATGAGAACCTGATTGATAGTACAACCTACACTATCAATTTTGGAAATGGAATTGTAGATTTAAATGAGAAAAACGCATTGAAAAACTACCATTTCTCATTCTCTACCGGAAATCAGATTGACACTTTACAGTTATCAGGAACAGTTATTAATGCTGAAGATTTAAATCCGCTCCAGGGAATTATTGTAGGGATTTATAAGGAAATGGAAGACTCAGTATTCTTCAAAAAACCTTTTCTGCGCATCGGTCGAACCGATGAAACAGGAAGGTTTACTATTAGCAATATCAAAAAAGGAAAATACAAAGTATTTGCGTTGGGCGATGCCAATCACGATTATTTCTTTCAGCCGGGCGAAAATCTGGCTTTGTGTGATTCGGTGATTACTCCTGCTTTCCGAAGAGAAGAGATGAAAGATACTACTTGGATAGATTCAACACATATTGACACTATCCGGACCTATATGGGGACGCATTATTTGCCTGATAAGCTTTCGCTCAGCTTGTTTAAAGAAAATAAAAAGCGACAGTATTTTGTGAAGTACGAACGAAAAGAACCTTTTGTTTTTAGTATATTTTTTAATGCTCCTGCAGCAAAACAGCCGGAAATGACGCCACTAAATTTTAAGTGGGACAAAAAATATATTCTTCAGAAAAATCAAAATAACGACAGCTTAACTTATTGGATTTCGGATTCGACGGTTTGGAAAATGGACACCCTTCAGTTCAAGATGAGCTATTTAAAATCGGATTCAGTGTTTAATCTGAAACCGGCCACTGACACTATTAATGTGGCCATGCGAAAGTTTCGCATAAATTTGAAAGCGAAAACGAGTAAAATTGTCCTAAAAAAAGAGCCCCTGAAGTTCAATAGCAATATTGCAGCCACTTTTGAAGTGTTTAATCCGATAACATTGAACTTTGAAGCACCATTGGCAACAATTGATGTCTCGAAAATTAAGCTGCTTCTGAAAGTAGATACAATCTATAAACAAATTCCATTTAAGTGGCGGCAGATTGACTCCACTAAAATCAACTTTGCAATTGATTACAAGTGGGTGCCCGAGAAAAGTTATCAGCTTAAAATTGATTCTGCAGCATTTATCAGCATGTACGATCGGGTAAGCAATAAGTTGAAAACCGATTTCAAAATACGTTCGCTGGATGAATATTCGAGTGTGAAAATGCTGTTGTCGAAGTTCAATTCCAACGTTGTTTTTCAGTTACTCGATAGCAAAGATGTGGTTATTGCCTCCAAACCGGCTCTCGAAAAAGGAACTTTATTTCAGTATCTACGTCCCGGTGATTATTATATGCGATTGTTCATTGACGATAACAGGAATGGCATCTGGGATACCGGTGATTTAGGCACCCGAAAACAGCCTGAACAAGTTTATTATTATCCCAAAAAAATGACAATGAAAGCCAATTGGGATTTCGAAGAAAGCTGGGATTATACTCAAATTCCGCTCTTACAGCAAAAGCCGGCTGAATTAAAAAAACTCGCTAAGAAAACACAAAACTAGGGTTGAAAAAACATTAATTAAACGAGCAACTGAATTGGAATTCCAATTCAGTTGCTCGTTTTAAATTGGAATTGTGATTTAAATGGTCAGAAAAAATAGTCTTAAAAATTAGAATCTTAGGACATAATTTATTTCAAACTTCTAATATTAATTTTCATATATACCGTGACACTGAGGTAGTAAAAGAGGAAAGCAGTAAGCAAACCTGCAAAAACATCGATTAGATAATGCGCTCTTATATAAACAGTAGAAGCCAATAATACTAAATAAACAGGTGATATAAAGGCCAACACCCTGAAATATCGTTTAACAAAAAAATGTATCATTATCAGGGTCGAAATACCAACGTGTGAGCTTGGAAAAGCTGCTGTGGGCATTTCTCCGGCCATTTGAGTAGTTTGAACCAAATTCATAAAGAAACCACCCTTATCGGAGTAAGGAATCAGCGTATGATTAGTTAAAAAATAGTTCCCTACATGATTGAAAATTCCTTTTCCCACATCTTCCATTCCATTAGCGATATAGTAATACTGTGGACCAACAGTTGGAAAAACTGAATAGATAAGATAATATAGATAAAATGAAAAAATGATGGAAGAAAAATAGAATTTGAAATAAGTTGAATCTTCGAAGTAAAAGTAAAATCCGGCGATAACCATAAGCGGATAGTATGCCAGATATCCCATGTTCATTATTTCACTAAACCAGTGTTGGGGGAAATATTGAATAAATAATAATGCCGGCTGACAATGAAAAATATACTGTTCGATATCGGCCATTAAAAAATCAAGATTTGGCAGTGTTTTATTTATTTCAAAAGTTTCGGGATACCAGTAAGATAACAGAACGGCAAGATAAACATACCTGAGAAATCGGAATGTCCATATTCTCTTAAAGGAATCAATAAATGCAAAAAAACAAATTCCAATTATTACTAAAATCCGAAACTCGAGAAATCTGGCTACTGAATGCATATCGCTCTTAAAAAAAAGAACCAATATTAAAGTTATCAGTATATAAATGAAAGTGAATTTTTCGGCAGGGAGAAAGCTTAATTTGAGTTTATTCAACATATTAGAATCCGGTAGTTCCATTATTTATGATAATGATCCTGATAATGAAAGTTATAATTAAGTATAAATATAATTATTCAAGTTTAGTACGCAAAATAGTTTGCAGGCTAAAGAAATTTCAGATTAATCAACGGAATGATTTGCCCTAAAGAATAGCAATTAATTTCTTTTGTGAATTATAATACGAAATTACTAAGATTTATTGCGTTTGTAATACCGGCTTAACAAACTTTACAAGTATGATTGAAAAATTGGTATAATATATTGTTTCAATAAAGAAATCCTCCTCCCACTCATTTGGGAAAATCCTGCTGGAGTTGTTCTCCAGACCCCTGCCAAACCACAATAAAGATATATTATTAGTCAGAAAATGGCAAAAACAGATTAAAGTTGAATTCATAAGAAATAGATTGCTAAATCGAATTACTGTAAATTTACAACCTAAAGCATGCATCAGCTTTACTGTACTATAGAAAAAAATTTCTGTACAAGATCTCCATTCTGAAAATTAACCTTATATTTCCAAGATCAAAGGAAATAATACCGATTAAACATCGGCATTAACAACTCAGACAGTTAGTATTATATTGCGGCAGTAGCTCAGTTACTAGAGCAAAAGAAGAAGCAATTATGCTTCAGAATCATAAAGTTGCGATTGATTTTATAACCGAAAATACAGACTATTTAATTCCATTATCGATTTCAAAAATAGAAGACATTCATAGCTTACTTATTAAAGAATTGGCGGTTGACAATAATCTGAGAAAACGAAGGGTAGGTATTTCAGGTACAAATTATTATCCTTTAGACAACGAATTTCAAATACGTGAAGCAATAGAATCTACATGTAAACTTGTAAACAAAAAAGAAAATGTTTTTGAAAAAGCACTATTAATTTTGCTTTTAATTTCATACATTCAGCCATTTAAGGACGGAAACAAAAGAACCACCAGAATTGTAAGTAATGCGATTTTAATGAATTTCAAACATTGTCCGATTTCATTCAGAACAGTTGACTCTGTTGATTACAAGAAAGCAATGCTACTCTTTTACGAGCAGAACAACATATCGAGATTTAAAGAGATATTTATTAACTAGTTTGAATTTGCTGTAAAGACTTATTTCTGAAACGGTTAATAAAGAAATAACGAAGCCACTAATATTAACCATTATACATGACCAAATAAAACAAAAATGGCAGTAATCAAAGTTTGGATTGACGAAAAAAAGAAAAGATGTATTATTTGTGGATTATGCGAATTGATTGCACCAATTGTATTTACAGTAACCGACAAAACGCATGTGAATAAGAATGTAAATTTCAGTCAATATGAAACCGAAATAAGTGAAGCCGTTGAAGGCTGTCCACAAGATATTATTAAGATGGAAATACGAAAAATTAAATAATCACAGCACATTTGCGGATATGAATCAATTTTCAGCTTATTTGATTTTCTTCATTGATTTTGCCCAATCCATAACTTTTGCAGGAGCGCAATAAAAAATAACTCATTACCCATAAATTCCATTTAGGGTTGAGAGTGCTTCCAGAATGCATAACACCCTTAACATAAGCACTTTAAGCCTGGCTCACCGTTTTTTATTTTTATTATTCTGTTCTTTGGGCATTCGCCATTACATAGTTTTAAAAATCTCACATTGCCTACAAAGTGTTGGCAAAGTATCTCTTGCAAAAGCTCAAAAACCTTACTGCTTACCTTCTTTGTTTAAATAACCATTTCAAAAATACTGGTTCTTTATCACAAAGATTGCTGCTCATTTGTGTTGTTCCATTGTTTGCACCCGTTAGCATTTTTAGTGCCACAGGACCACCATGGGCATCGCCATGCCAGGTTGTGAATTTCATATTTCCACCCACTTTTGTCATTTCCTCAAAAACTTTTACATCTTTATCGTACGGACATTTAGGGTCTTTATCACCGTGAAAAGCCCATATAGGAATGTGCTTAATCTTGTTTACATCAATGAAATTTTCTGTTTCGGGCAATCCACTTCCGGCAGAAGGAGCAGCTGCCGCAAAGAATGTTGGGTCAAGCTGGATGAATCGGTACGAGCCGTGACCGCCCATCGAATGACCGAGAACATAAATTCGTTTCATATCAACCGAAGGTAACTCTTTGATAATTGTTTTGAGCATAGCCAATTGTTCTTCACTCCACAAAGTAGTTGATTGAGGAGAAACAATGTAGCAGGAATAGTTTTTTCGAACCTCTTCAGTTGCCAGATATTTAAGCCATTTGCTATCTGCAATTTGCTTCACATTATCCGTTCCTCTACCACCCGCGCCGTGAAGACTAAGAATAACAGGATATTTCTTTTTGGCATCGAAATTCAATGGTTTCAGAAGTCTGTAGGGTAATTCACCAACTTTCAGATTATCGAATAGATTGGTAATCGAATCCAACGATTGCTGGCTAAATGAGAATTGAATTAGACTGAATAATAAACATAATGATGTAATTCGTTTCATGCCGTATTTAGTTTTAAATTGTTAGTTGAATTAGAATCTTATTTAACTACAGAAAAGCGATAGATTGTTTTCGCTTTATATTGTTCACCCGGTTTAAGAATAATTGATGGAAATGATTTCTGATCGGACAAAAATGGAAAACGTTGTGTTTCGAGTGCAAATGATTCACGATAATTAATCGGTTTTCCCATTTTACCAATATCAGATCCATTAAAAAAATTGGCAGTAAAGAAATGAATACAAGGCTCATCGGTAAAGACTTCCATTTTGCGTCCACTTTGAGGGTCAAACGCAGTTGCAGCTAATTTCAGAACATTGCTCTTTTTTTTACTCAACACAAAATGATGGTCGTAACCACCAGCAAATTTTAATTGCTCATCGGCTTTTTCTAAGATCAAATCTTTCCCAATTGGCTTGGGTTTTCGGAAATTGAACGGTGTATTTTTCACGCTCATCAATTTACCGTTTGGAATTTTGTCAGCACTTACCGGACAAATATATTGGGATGAAATGGTTAGTTCGTGATTTAAAATAGTTCCACTGCCTTCGCCTGTCAGATTAAAGAAGGCATGGTTGGTTAGGTTTATCGGCCTACTTTTGTCTGTGGTAGCGGCTAATTCCATTGAAAGTTCATTCTTCGAATTCAGTGTATAAGTTGCTTTTACATTCAAATTTCCCGGGTAGCCCATTTCAGCATCTAACGACAGATAATTCAGAACTATGGAGGTATCAGTCACTGCACTCACATCCCAAACCTCATTGTGAAAACCATTTACACCACCATGCAGATGATTCGGCGGGCTGTTTAGTGGTAGTGAATAGGTTGAACCATTTAAATCAAATTTTCCACCAGCAATTCGACCAGCCACCCGACCGATGATAGCCCCGTGATAGATGCCTTTTGCTATCAAGTAATCGTCAATACTCTTAAAACCAACTACTACATCTGCCATTTCTCCATTTTTCGATGGTGCACACAAGCTTACAATACGACCGCCATAATTGGTAATAACCACTTCAAGTTGTCCGTTTTTCAAAAAATAAAGACCGACTTGTTTGCCATTAATTGTTTTTTGAAAATCTGCTGCATTTAATGAAAAGCAACTCCCTTGTGGAGAGTTGCTTTTGCTAAATAGTGAAATTCCTACAATAAGAGTTGCCAATAGCAACATAATTCTTGGCTTGTTCATTGGATTATTTTAATTCAATTTTTTCAACGTTTTTATAATCACCACGAACCGATTCAAAATCTTTGATCATTTGATTTAATACTTTCGGTTGTTTTTTTGCTAGATTATGTTTTTGACCAATATCTTCTTTCAAATTATAAAGCTGATATTCAGGCGAATTACCCACTTCGATATTCACTTCTTGCAATATTGCATCTCCACTGTATGGCGGAATCATCAACCAGTTACCTTTTCGGAATGCCGTTTTAGTATTGGCTTCAATCACCAGACTTTCACGCCCTTTTTTGCTTTTACCCATCAATACATCCAATAAATTCTGGCTGTCGGTCACTTTTACATTCGCACCAACCAATTTGCCAATTGAAGCAATTAAGTCGATTTGACAAACCAAGGCATCAGATACTTGCGGTTGGATTTTGCCTTTCCAGTAAGTAAAAAACGGAACTCGCGTACCAGCCTCCAATAAGCTATATTTTCCACCCCGAAGTGGACCGCCGGGTTTATGACTACCCAACTTTTCAACAGCATCATCGTAATAGCCATCATTCAATACTGGCCCATTATCACTTGAGAATATGATTAATGTAATATCAAAAACACCTTCTTTTTTTAGTGTTTTAATAAATTCACCGATACACCAATCCGCCTCCAAAATTACATCACCACGTGGTCCCATTCCTGATTTTCCAACAAACCGTTGATTTGGAGTTCTTGGAACATGTGGTTGATTCATAGCATAATAAAGAAAAAACGGATTCGCTTTGTGGCTTTTCACATAATCCTGTGCTTTGGTAAGGAAATGGTCGGCAAGATCAACATCCCTCCAATTGGCCGATTGACCACCTTTCACAAATCCAATGCGTGGAATTCCATTCACGATAGATCCATTATGTCCATGATGCCATTTCATGGTGGTTAGTGGATATTCCGGATCAAAACGCCCGCCTTCTCCGGATGAAATTGACCACCCTTCTCCGGATGAAAATGACCAGGTCTCTCCGGTTGAAGTTGACCACCTGATTTAGCTATTATTTTCTTGCTCATGGCAACCATTTTGAGTAAGTTGGCCGTCCAAACCAATTTTACATCGAGATGGCAAACAATTTAATTCACATGAGCAAAGTAAAAAGTATTATTAAGCTATACACCCAAGGTGTAAGTAAAAGTTCAATCAGTGATCGCCTATCGCTGCCCCGCAACAGTGTAAAGAAGTACATTCAGTTGTTTTTAGCATCCAATTTGTCTATCACCGATATTGATACTATGAGTGATACCGATTTGGAGCAGCTATTCCTTTCGATGAGCTCTCGGTTTCATTTAGAGAATGATCCTCGTTTTCAAAGTCTGGTATCATTCTTTCCCAAAATGGAGAAAGAACTCAAAAAGAAAGGTGTTACCAAAGAGCAACAATGGCGAGAGTATTTCCAGTCAACTTCAGGGGGTTATGGTCGTTCTCAGTTCTGCTATCATTATGCCCAATGGTACAAGTCTCGTAATCATAAAATGCATATCGAACATAAAGTTGGAGACAAAATGTATGTTGATTATGCCGGAGACAAGCTATCAATTGTAGACCCTGCAACCGGTGAAGTAAACTCAATCGAGGTCTTTGTCGCCATTTTGGGAGGAAGTCAGCTGACTTACGTTGACGCAAGCTACTCTCAGCAAAAAGAAGATTTTATTACTTCCTGCGAGAATGCATTGCATTATTTTGGTGGCTCTCCAACAGCAATCGTGACAGACAACCTAAAATCTGCCGTAATCAAAAGCAGTCGCTATGAACCT
>CAIUTB010000022.1 GCA_903901975.1 uncultured Bacteroidales bacterium | reverse complement strand
TGTCATTGTTTGAGAAAACTCCTATAAATGAACTATTTATAAAACAAGAATACAAAAACCAAACTATTCAAGATTATAATCAACTGACTATCTTTGATTTATAACCGGACAGTAGTGATTTATTTTAATAATAATTATAAACACATTTAGTTATGAAAAAGTTTATTCAGTCTATACAAAAACGGAATTATTTTAGTTTTATTATTTACATATGCAAATTTAGGATTTACAGAAATATTTTCGTTTAAATAGACATTATATATTTTAAATATCGTAAATTTGCAGCGAATTAAAAATTATGAAATTGAATATGAAAAAGCAGTCTACCTATCTGATTTTATTTACATTAGCTACATTATTTTTCCTTTCCTGTACTCAAAGAACCATCAAAACTGATGAAAAAGACATTCTGAAAAAGTTTTATTTAACTTCTGATACAGCGAAAGGAGCACTTAGCGTTGATATTGAAGTTGAAATTCCGGTTGCTTTTGCGGATAGTAATGTGTTAAAGTGCATTCGTAAAACGATTATAAGCAATCTTTTTGGCGAAGATTATGTTTCACACGCCAACGATTCACTTGTTCAGTTATTCTGTGAGGAACTTCATGCAGATTATAAAGCAAATAATGCTCCCTTGGTCAATGTAAAGGACAGTTCGAATAAATACTCGTTCAATAATGAACATACCTTATCCGGCTACAGTTTGCTGAGCGATAAAAAAATCTACGTGTATGGCATCGAACGCTATGTGGATATGGGTGGAGCTCACGGACTTGAAACCCGTAATTTTTACAATTTTGACCTCAAAACAGGAAGTCTGATAACTGAAAAGGATATTTTTAAACCAAATTTTGAGTTTCGACTGGCTGAACTTATCAAGAAACGAATTGTTGAGGACAGCAAAGATTCAACCGATATGGAACCTATTATGGACATTGAAGATACTGATTTCTGGACTGAATCCATAAAGCCAAACGCTAATTTTTACATAACCGACGAAGGAATTAATTACGTGTTTAATCCTTACGAAATTGCACCCTATTATATGGGTCAGACCGAAGTAATCTTACCGTATAACCGCTTGAAAGACTTTCTTAAGCCAAACAGCATAATTTCTTATCTTGTTGAAAAACAGATTAAATAATTTACCCGAACCAGCCGAGATGAATTCGTTCTTTGATCTTCTGAAATCCAGACGTAGTATTAGAAAATATAAAGCTACAGCGGTTGAATCTGATAAAATTCAGAAAATAACCACTGCTGCATTAATGTCGCCATCCTCTAAACGAAGTAATCCCTGGGAATTTATAGTGGTTCAGGATAAAGAAACACTCATCAAATTATCCCAAAGCCGACAACATGGCTCACATTTTTTAGCGGACGCACCCTTGGGAATTGTTGTAACGGCAGATACAAACAAAAGTGATGTGTGGATGGAGGATGCCTCTATTGCAGCTATTATCATGCAATTACAGGTACTGGAACTGGGCTTGGGAAGTTGCTGGATTCAGCTTTACGGGCGAAAAAAAGAAGATGACATTTTCTCCGAAACTTATGTTCGCAATTTGTTATCAATTCCTGAACATTTTGCTGTTTTATGTATACTTTCTATTGGATATCCCGATGAAGAGCGGAAACCCTATGACGAAAGTAAATTAGAAACTGAAAAAATTCACATCGAGTTATTCTGATCCAACAATATTCAACCCTTAAATTCAGTACTATGGCGACAGTAAAAAGAGACAATCGTCTGGCATGGGGTATTACCCTGCTTTTCTTTGGTAGTTTATTCTTAATAAAGCAATTACACATTCTTCCCGAGGGTCTGGCAAGTATCATTTTCGATTTCAAAAATTATCCCTTATTTATGGGAATTATTTTTCTGCTGTTTAATTCCAACAAAACAGCAGGAATTGTGCTCATAGTTGTTGGCTTGCTCTTCAGATTATCCGAAATCATTCAGATTACCCGACATATATCCGATTTTGTGTGGCCGATATTGCTCATTATAGCTGGTGGCGTAATGGTGCTTGGAACAAAAAAGGGAAAATGGTGACTTTTCTTCAGTGACTCTTAAATTTAATCAGAAATATTGAAATCACTAAATTCAATGGAAGTAGTTTTTATCGGCTCGGGAAATGTAGCAACACAGTTGGGATTGGCACTCAAATCAAAAGGGGTAATTATCAAACAAGTATACAGCAAAAGCTATGCGAATGCGGAAGTATTGGCTAAAAAGCTGGATGCAGAAGCTACTTCAGATGCGGCTGATATTTATATGGATGCTGATTTTTATTTCTACGCATTGAAAGACAGTGCCTTGCGTTCTACCTTAAAAAAGTTAGAGTTACCTGCAGGAATTCATGTTCATACCGGTGGTAGTATCTCTATTCGTGAATTTGAAGGTTTTACAACAAGATTTGGTGTTTTTTATCCCCTTCAGACTTTCTCCGTTAATAAGTCGGTTGATTTCAGCGTTATTCCTATTTGTATCGAGGCTTGTAATCAGGATGTGCTGGAAAAACTAACAGATTTGGGCGGTTTAATCTCTCAGAAAGTAATTATGCTAAACTCCGAAAGCCGAAGAAAGTTGCATTTGGCAGCTGTATTTGCCTGCAATTTCAGCAATTATATGTATGATGTGGCTTCGCAAATACTTGAAAGTTCGGGTATTCCTTTTGATATTATGTATCCGCTAATTGCTGAAACAACTGAAAAGATAAAAACATTGAAACCCTATGAGGCTCAAACCGGACCTGCTGTGCGTATGGATGATGCCACTATTGCAAAACATCTTGACATGTTGAATAAAAAAAGGGATTTTAAAAATATCTATAAAGTTTTGACTAAAAGCATCAACAATCGTCACAAAAACACAAAATAGTATGTTGAATTTTCTGAAAGTAATACGATACAAAAATCTCCTGTTTATTGCATTCATACAACTTGTCATGCAAAAGCTGGTGATTGTACCTATTCTACAGACTTTCGGCTTTCAGACTACATTTGCTAATTCCCTGCTGTTTTTACTGATTGTTTCCACTGTTTTGATAGCAGCCGGTGGCTATGTACTGAACGACTATTTTGATATCAAAATAGATGCTATCAACCGACCTGAGAAGCAAGTGGTGGGCATTAAAATTAATCGACAAACAGCGATGCTTATGCATCAGATTCTTACCGGACTGGGAATCATTGCCGGTCTGTTACTGGCTTATTTTACACAAAGCATCACGCTTGGTTTTATCTACATAGTTATACCAGGCTTATTGTGGTTTTATTCAGCCAGTTATAAACGTCAGTTTATTGTTGGAAATGTGGTTATTTCGTTTATTACTTCCTTCACAATACTTATTGTTGCTATAGCACAAATTGCAGATTTACAAAAAGAATTTGGGAAACTGATTTTTGAAACAGCTATCCCACATCAAATTTATGCCTGGTTAGGAGCTTTTTCCATTTTCGCTTTTCTGTGTACCTGGATTCGGGAAATTATCAAAGATATGGAAGATGAGCGCGGCGACAGGGAATTGGAATGTCATACTATGCCCATAATTTGGGGGATAAAGAAAACAAAATGGTTTATATATGGTTTAATTACTGTAACCGTCATCGGTTTATTTGCTGCAAATGCACTGTTTATAGCATTTGAAGGAACCTTGACCTTGCGCTATATTATTTTCGGACTGCTTCTTCCATTTGCAGTATTAAGCTATCTGATGGCTATGGCTAAATCGCGTGAAGATTTTAATCAGGCAGCCGGTATGTTGAAAATCATTATGTTGGTTGGTGTATTATACAGTTTAATTTTTTATTATCTCCAGGCCAGGACCTTTGGAATCAGCCTGTTTAATTTATTTATTGTAAAATAAAATATTGTTATACAAAGCATAAGTAATTGCCTCATTTCCACATTTCCACATTTTCATATTAACCCGACACTACATTGTATCCACCATCGCTTGCCCATTTAGAAAACTACCATATTATACTGGCTTCGCAGTCTCCGCGTCGTCATGAGCTTTTGAGTGGTTTAAATATTCCTTTCGAAGTTCAGAACATTAGTGTCGAAGAAAATTATCCGGCTCAGTTGGTAGGTGTAGATATTCCTATGTTTTTGGCAGAGAAAAAGGCAAAAGCTTACACTAAAAAAATGACTGAGCATAGCTTGCTGATTACTGCTGATACTATTGTGTGGCACGAAGGTGCGGTATTCAACAAGCCCAAAGACAGAGCTGATGCAAGCAGAATGTTGAATGCGCTTTCAGGTAAAACACACGAAGTAATAACGGGTGTTTGTATTAGTACGCTCACTAAACGAAAAACCTTTCATGTCATTTCGGAAGTTCACTTTGCTCACCTGACAACAGATGAAATAGAATATTATCTCGATCATTACAAACCTTATGACAAAGCAGGAGCTTATGGAGTGCAGGAATGGATTGGCTTTATCGGTGTGGAGCATATTGAAGGTTCTTACTTCAACGTGATGGGATTACCTATTCAGCGCTTATATACGGAGCTAAAACGATGGGGAAAGGGGTAGTCAGCAGTAAACAGTAGGCAGTAAACAGTAGGCAGTAAACAGTCCCGATTCTCGGGATGTCGCAAGCTCCATAAGCAGTAGGCAGTGAGTAGTATGCAGAATACAGTAAACAGTAGGCAGTAGCAGTAATTTCACATTAGTGGCAATCGCCGCTCGTTTTAGCGCTTGGCTTGCCAAGAATCACATTCTTTTCCTTCGGCCTTTTCAAAAGCTTCTTTTCCCTCTGAAACTGAGAAGTAAATCAAGCCGGCTGTACCAATCAGGTCGGCATACATAAAACCCGTGAATTCGTAAATCAAACTTGCAACAAGCAATACCACCGACATATAAACGCATACTTTCGTGCAGTTACTATCAGCAATAATGGCTGCCGAATTTAATTCTTTTCCAATCTTCTTTTTGGCATTCATCAGCCAAATCATAACAATAATGGAAATAAGCGAAATAACAACTCCCCAAAGAGTCGTTTCGGGTTTGTGATGCTTAACAAGATTGACAATTATTCCTGCCAACAAGCCAACTGATAAGAGATAAAACGAAGTACCGGTAACTTTCAACGCATTGATTTCAAATTTACTTTTGGAACTTTCGGGCTGTTGCCTGATTCTGCTAATCATAATGGCAATTCCAATGCCCGAAACAACTTCAATGAAACTATCAAGCCCAAAACCAAACAAAGTCAGTGTTTCGTCGGTGTAGCCCATTACCATAGACACAATGCCTTCCACAATATTATAGAATATTGTAAACAGACTTAATAAATAGGCTTTCCGGTATAGTTGATCTGTGTTCATTCAAGTTGAATTATCACCGTATATTCAATAGTTTATGCGTTTGAAGTGAAAGCCGCCATTGCGGATGTTGTTTCACATACTCAATAGCATAAACGATATTCTCATCACTTAATTCAAAACGTTTCTTTACTTCACCTAAAAACAAGGGGCTGACAAAATAATGTTCGGCAGTGGGTAAGTCAGAAATAGCAGGCAACTTTTCATTCACTCCAAGCGGATAGCGAAATTCATTGACCTTTGTGAAATTTCTATGTAAAACTGTGGGACTGACTTTTGGACTACAGGAAATATACTGAATACGAGAAGGAACAGGATTAGAACCGTTGGTTTCAATGCAATTATAGTATTCAGAGAAAAACGTCAACACTTCGTCGGTCAGTTGCAAAGTAGGTTCACCGCCTGTCCATATCAGCATATTATTGGGATAATCTTCCGGTTTTAATAGTGATTTTACTTCATCCAAAATCTGTTTCACCGTCATTTCTGTTCCAACCGACCAATCGGTATCGCAAAACCAGCAATTTTTATTACAATTGGCCAACCGAACAAATACGGCTGATTTCCCGGTATTGGCACCTTCACCCTGAATGGAATGAAAAATCTCCACCACTTTCAGCATCGCATCCAATCCCGATTCAGGCTTCATACCGACAATTCGTTTTCGGAGTTTCGCTCATTTCCACGGCAAACAATAAGGGAAACCGGGGTTTAAACAAATCAAAAATGTATTTGCTCATATTTTCCACCGAAGTCTGAAAGTCGAATACATCATTCAAATTGCGGTGATCCAGCACAGTATGAACCCAGTCGGTGATGGGCTGTAAATCGTTGTAATCCTGCACAAAACCATCCTTATTCGGAGCATTTGCCTTTAGAAAAACCCGTATGGTATAATTATGACCGTGAAGTCTGGCACAAGGATGATTATCGGATAATCCCTCTAACTGATGACTTGCGGAAAAATAAAATTCTTTGGATATAGTAAACATAGTGTAATTGTTGTCTTTTCTAATTGCCTACAAAAGTAGCAAATAAAACTGTTTCCTAAAAACAATGATTCGTGGAGCAATGTTCATTCTCGTCCACTTTTGCAACGAGGAGTAATTAGATAAGCTCTGCTACCGCGCGATTCTATCGCGTGGTATAGGAATATCGAATTAAAATTAGCCACACGATAGAATTCGTGCGGCCAATGTCATTAAGTTAGGCATATAGCAAGAAATAAGGGATAAGTGAATATAGCTATGTTTTCTCTACTAAGGGTTTTAAACCTAAATAACTATGGCAATTAAACCCTTAGTAGAATAACACAACAGCAAGCCAAATACCCTTATTTCTATAATATTATAATAGTAGCGTTGCGTTAACTTTTAACATACATCTGTATTGTATTGAAATACAGAAATATAGATCCGTTCTTTGATTTTTTGATTTGAATTGACTTACATTTGCTCGAAAAAAAATATGCATTCGGGCAAATATGTTTTCTC
>CAIUTB010000021.1 GCA_903901975.1 uncultured Bacteroidales bacterium | reverse complement strand
GGTGCTATTACTTCAGTTTCGTCGGATGCAATCGCTGCACGAACACCGGTTAATGCGTTTGATGCCTTGCAAGGTCAGACTACGGGTGTTCAGGTAACAAACTCGAGTGGTAATCCCGGTGCTGCACCCGATATTAGGGTTCGTGGTACTTCAACTTTCGGTGAGGGTTACAAACCTCTGTATGTTGTTGATGGGGTAATCCAGGACAATATTGATGATTTGAACCCTTCGGATATTAAATCGATGGAAGTATTGAAAGATGCTGCATCGGCAGCCATATATGGTTCCCGTTCAGGTAATGGTGTGATTCTGATTACTACAAAATCAGGTACTACAGGACAACCTAAATTTGAAATCAAGTATTTACATAGTCTTGGTCAGAATGGCAGAATTCTTCCACATTCAAACCTACAACAACGGCTTTTTTATGACAAAGAAAAAGCAATATTTGGTGCTTCATTTTTGACTTTTCCCGACACATTGAGTGCTTATGCCAATACCGATGTAGATGTTTTTAAAGCTTTGTTTCGTGTTGCTAAACGTGACCAAATCGATTTTAGTTTTAGTGGTGCAACCGATAAGGCCAATTATTTTATAGGTTTAGGGTATTATAACGAAGATGGAGTTATTCTCAATAGTGGTTACCAACGAATTAGCTGGAGGATGAACGCGGATTATAAATTATCTCCTACCATCACATTTGGGACCAGATTGTCCATGACGATTGGGAATCGTACAGGCTTAACTAATACGGGGTTATTTAATTCAGTTATGATCCGTCCACCTTATTATCCGATTTACAATCCGGATGGATCATTTGTTGCTAACATTAACGGTCAGGCGAACTATGTTGCCATTGCAGTTGATGGTCAAAATCAGAGCCAAACATACAATGCCACCAATTTTAATTATATAGAATTCAAATTTACACCTGATTTTTCATTTAAAACCAATATACAAGGAACATTTTCATTAAATAACACGCAGGTACGTGTACCACAGAGTCAAATTAGTACAACTGGTCTATATACAGGTTCTTCAAACAGCTTGTTAAGCTATAGCTATACGAATGAAAATTATTTTAACTATAAGTACAAATCCTCGAATCATAATTTTAATGCTATGTTGGGTGCAAGTCTTCAGGCATGGTCGGATTTTAAGACAAACCTTAGTGGAGTAGATTTTGCTAATGCTTCGATATTAACCATGAACGGAGCTTCCAGTTTTGATGTTAGAAACACCTATACTACAATATCTGCTCATAATATGGAGTCATTGTTTGGAAGAGTATCTTACACGTATTTAGATAGATATCTTCTAAACTGCAATGTACGTGAAGATGGGTCTTCCCGATTCGGTGCAAATAAAAAATGGGGGCTTTTCCCTTCCGTCTCACTGGGTTGGCGATTTTCGGAAGAAAAATTCTTAAAAGCAGCAAAAAAAGTAATGAACGATGCCAAACTGCGCGTTAGTTGGGGAGTTACCGGTAATGAAGCCATCGGAAACTACGATGCATTGCAACTATATTCGTCAGGGAGTCTATATAATGGCGTAAGCGGAATTGCACCGACGGGATTGGATAATCCAGACCTTAGTTGGGAAACTACTGCACAGTACAACGGAGGTTTAGATTTAGCATTTTTCAATAGCAAGATCAGATTATCGGCTGATGTTTATTTAAAAAACACTTCCAACCTTCTTTATAATGTAAACATACCTGCTGAAACAGGTTTTAATTCCTTACGAAGCAATATCGGAGCCATGCAAAGCAAAGGTGCAGAAATCAATTTGGATGCTACCATCTTTAAAACAAAAGACTGGATGTGGACGGCTTCTTTTAATGTTTCGACAAATAATTCAACTATTGTACAATTAGCAAGTGGAGTTCCATTCTATACCGGTACCAGTAATGCGATTTATGTTCATGAGGGTGGTCGTGTTGGCGAAATCTGGGGGTATCAGTTTCAGGGAGTTTTTGCCTATGATCAATCCAATGCTTTTACGCCTGATTACAAACAGCAATTAACGCCAAATTTTGTGAACGGTGTTTTTAGCCAATATACGCTCAATGGTGTTCCATATACCGGCACTGTCAAACAAAAGTACGACAAGAATGGTACCAGTCCACTTCTTGGAGGTGATATTAACTATCAAGATTTGAATGGTGATGGTATTATTACTGATGCCGATAAGAGTTTACTGGGATGTTCTCAACCCGATTTAACAGGTGGATTTAGTACTATGCTTAGTTACAAGTCTATTTCCTTAACGGCTTCATTTGTTTATTCAATCGGAGGCTCCATTTATAATTCGGCAGAGGAACAACGTAATTTGACAAGTTCGGCAGGTGCAACGCCTTCGCCTGTTTACATTGAGAATATGTGGCTCAATCAGGGTGATGTAACTAATTATCATGCACCAAGGCAGTATACTTTAAGTAATTTGGTGGTGCCTTCAAGTTTTTACATGGAAAGTGCGACATACGTCCGACTTAAATCTTTACGTGTAAATTATATGCTTAATAAGAAATTTACGAAGAAGTTCTTTATGGATAATGTTTCTATTTATGTATATGGGAACAATCTATTAACTTTCTCGAAATTTTCGGGATTTGATCCGGAAATACCAAGTACTGGCGGTGCTCTTACCATGGGCGTATATAGCTTCAATTATCCGCAGAAAAAAGAAATAGGTATGGGCTTAAGTGTTAACCTTTAAAAATTATAGAAATGAATAAAATTAAATATATCGTAATAACTTTTGTCGCTCTCACTTTGTGGGGGTGCAATGATTTCCTACAGATTCAGCCGGTGAGTGACTTAACTGCAAAGTCTTTTTGGCAAACAGCCGCTGATGCTAATACGGGACTTGCAGCCATCTATTATAGTTTTTCCAAAGCCGTTGGGCAAGGTTCTAACTCTGGACCAAACTTGTGGACCATGGGAGAGTTGGCCGGAGATAATTTTTACTATAACAATCCGTTTAGTGCCGCTTATCAAATTCAAATCACTCAAAATCATATTGTCTATGATAATCCGGATTGTAACTGGTCTTATCTATATCAAACCATAGGTCGGGCAAATGCTGCCATTAAATATATACCTGGCATTACCATGTCAAGCACTGATAGAAACAGATTGTTGGCTTCAGCTTACACCTTGAGAGCCTGGTCATACTTCTATCTGGTAAGGGTTTGGGGCGATGTACCTTTGACACTTCAACCTTTTGAATCAAGCTCCGACAGTTTATACCTCAGAAGGACTAAAAAGGAAAGTGTATGTAATGCTATTATTCAGGATTTGTCGCAGGCTGACTTATTGATAACCGGTTCAACATTTGTGGATAAAAAGTATGTCACCAATATGCTTATATATACATTGGAAATGGATGTTTATGCCTGGACACACCAATATGATTTAGTGGAAAAAGTGATGATTGAAAAAGTCAATCCGCTTGTTGCCTCTAATTCAACCAAATGGGGGTTTGGATTCACTACTTCTTCCGGTTTTTCGGCCAATTGGCGTAGTATGTTTTTAGAAACTCCGAAAGTTGCCGGCACTGCTTTACCCAAAGAGATAATATTCTCAATGAATTATAATCGATTGGAAAATGGCACAAATGCATGTCAATCCATGTTTATTACCTCCGGTTCAAATGCTGTTTATTTCACCTCAGGATTATTAGCCGGCTATCTTCCTGCTGATTTACGTCTGGCGGCTTCAGGCAATACCTATATGAGTAAAAAATTTACGCCTGACGGTCAGGCCTATAGTATCAATAATCAGGATAATGATTTGGTAATGTATCGCTTTGCAGATGTTCAGTTGTTATATGCCGAAGCACTTTGCATGCAATCTAAAATTTCTCAGGCAGTTGTAGCTCTGAATGTTACACGGGTTAGATCTGGATTAACTCCCTATATTGACTCAGACTTTGTAGGTCCTACTGATTTATTGAATGCTATCCTTTTAGAGCGAAGATTGGAATTTGTGGGCGAAGGTAAACGGTGGTTCGATTTAATCCGTACCAATACCTATCCCCGAATCGGAAACAGTACAGATGATCCAAACTCCGTTTACTTCCCCATTTTTAAGGATCGATTGCTTCAGAACCAAAACTTATTATTGCCTCCGATTGACTAAATAAACTAGTGAGATAAATGTTAGATTAACGCCAATTTTTTAAAATAAATTTATTATGAAGAAATACTTAATTATAGCTGCCTTTGCATTGGGTTTTGTGTTGCAAAGCTGCCTGCCTCTTATGGATGACTTTCAATACACGCCAAGCCCACGAGAAAACAATATGAAAATGAGTGCATGGAGTTTTATTAACCAACGCGCCGAATTTCAGAGTTTTGTTTCGCTTATCAAAGTGTCGGGAATTGATACTATGCTTTATGCTCAAACAGCAAAAAAATACACCTATTTGATACTGAGTGCAAATGCAGTAGCATTATTGTTAAATGACAAGTATGCATCATCTATTCCCAACATGTCGTCATTAACGGATGTGCAAAAAGCAGATTTAAGAAACCGGTTGCTCTATCATATTATCGATGGTTATTATTATGGTTTGCCGGATGGTAATCTGGGTTTTGACCCGGTGAATGTTATCACCCTCTGGAAAGATAAAAATGCTGTTATGGTATTGAAATTGGATCAAACAGCAAATCCAACTTATGCATCTTCAACCGATTCTGAATTAAGTGTAAACAGTTATTTGCCACAATCAACATCAACACATATAGCCATAACCAGTAATTTATTTGTTAGCAACGGTGTAATGGATGTGCTTGGAAATTACGCATCGTATGATAATATTAGCCGATAATAACCCCGAAAAATCTATTAAAAATGAAATCTATTAATAAATATGCTTTTAAAAAGCTAGTCTCATTATTATTTATATTGCTTGCCTTTGGGTTATTTATAATCAGTTGTAATCCTGATCCTTATGCTGATACGCAGCCACCAACAATACAGGTCAGGTATGACACCATTTTTGCCGATTTGAATAGCTCGAATAATCCGGCAATTATGTGTGTCGCCAAAACTGAAGCCGGATTCAAAACGGTAAAAGCTTATACCGTTAAAGGAGAAAAAGCTGAATTAGTAAAAGAAATAAGCAGCTTTAAGTCTACTGAAAACAACAATTACTCATTCAGTACATTTATTCTATATACAGCAGAACTCACCAGCATTCGTTTTGAGGTAACAGACCTTGCCGGAAGAAAGATTGTTCGTGAAGTACCTGTTGTAATCAAAGGAGTAATACCGGCACCTATCATTACTTTTTTGCCTGATTCGATAACTTATACCGAAGGAAGCACTGATATTCCTCAAATTACAGCAAAAATCACCAGTCGTGGTGGGTTAAAATCAATTGCGATACATAGAATAACTGATAGACTACCTAATCTGGTTGGTGATAGTATTTTCACCTTTACGAATGCTCCCGATAGTGATGTTATTGTGTTGAATAATCTGAAGAATTTTACGAACGATAATTTAGTACTTCCACTTGTTGTACATAAAGATGGTACATATGGTACGACTACCGGAATTCGTATAACAGCTACGGATATTTATGGCAAAATAAAAATTATTACTATGCCCATCAAATTTGTGCTTATGCCTCCACCGACGACCAGCTTAGTTCCAATTATTGCTGATGAGTATGCAAGTTTTACGGCAAG
>CAIUTB010000020.1 GCA_903901975.1 uncultured Bacteroidales bacterium | reverse complement strand
TTGGTTAATTCTGGAAAAATTGTATTTAAGAAGTCCCCTTTTACGTAAATGATTTGCATAAAGATATTTAATGAGATTGCAGGTTGTTTTATTATCAGAAAAAAGTGAAAATATAAAAGCTAAAGATATTAATCTAATATCTCTAACATAAAATATCTCAAATTTAGGATTTCTCACCCTTTCGGAGTTACAAAAATACTCATTTACTTTAACTTTGCAATCTAATTTTCGAAAAATAAAAGCCGCCTTTGCATATTTCTATGAAAAGGCGGCAAAAGTCCTTAAATCCAATAGGATTATTTGTTATTTCTGTCTCTTAGGAATGTATCGGATTCAAATCTACCGACAAGCCCAGGGCACTGGCAATGCGGTAAAAAGTAGATACTTTGGGTTCGGTTTTACCGTTCTCAATGCGCGAAATATACGATTTGTTTGAACCGACACGTTTGGCAAGTTCATCCTGAGTCAAATGTGCATTTTTACGGGCATCTTCAATAAGTTGTCCGGTAAAAAAAGCCTGTGCTTGTTCCGTGAATTTTTCTCTTGAAGCAGTTCCTACTAAACCATATTCTTTGTCAAGTGCATCGTTCACTGTTGGATAATTTCTAACTTTATCCATATTGATTTTTGTTCTGTCTATCTTATTCATAAAAAGTCCTCCATTAGTTTTTGTGCTATTGCGATTTGTTTATCGTAATCTCCAGTTGATTTTTTGATAAAACCATTCAATAAAACAATTTCATTTGCATTTATAAAGTTATCATTATCAATGGCAAAAAGTATAATTCGGTATTCATTGTCCACCGAAATACGCATTTCATAGAAATCAGTATTTACAAGACTTTTTACAAATTTCGTACTAACATTTTTTTCAGTACGAATATGCTCAAAAACATAATCCACTTTTTTCTTAGCCCTGGCATTGAGCGAATTATAAAATGAATCAAATGCTGGTGTCTTGTACATTATTCTTTCCATGCTGCAAAGATAATTATAAAGTTGCTCAACTGTGCAACTTTTTCTTTTTTATTTTCAATCAAACTATCTGATTTAACTTTTTATGGGTTAGAGTTTGTTTTATTTTCTTCCATTTCCAACAAATAATCCAAACTATACAGCACGTCATATAGCTTATCATCACGGATTAAGCGTTTTTTACTCGGGTCTGCTTTGGCCATAAAGTCAAGCAATTTCATTTGTCCGTCAAAAGGATTGCCGCTGGTAGAACTTTTGCTCTCAACTGGAAATATCCGGGGATATTTATCACCGATAAATCGGATACTGCCAATGTAAAACCAACACATTAGAACCACTACTTCCGGATTTACTTTTTGCATTTTTTCCAAATTCAATTCGTCCGGATTGAATTCCTTTTTCCGTTCCAGGAATAAGCAAGCCAAAAAAGCAAGTGCAGCTTCAGGCTTTTGCCGAATAGCACTGTAATAGGTTTCAAGATAGATATAGCGGTTGTACGATATATCAGTCAAAGCTTCTGCTGGAGAATAGAATTTCTTACCTCCAATTTTCAATTCAGGAAATGGGTTTACCGTTAGTCGGTTATCAAAAAAACAATTTCCGTTTGTGTCGGGGGCTGTGAACAGATAGTCAAAAGCTCCGGCAGCTATCATTATTTGTTCGACAGACATAACAAATTTCCTTTTTCCAATGGAAATTTTGTAATGAAGTGGCTCTGAACCCGACAACTGAGAACTGTCAACCGATAATCTTTTTGCTTTCAGACAGAAAAAAAGTATCTTGATTTTAATTTCCTGAATAGGTATTTCCAGAGAAACTAAATGTGAGATAAATATCAATTCTCTCACATTCATTTCGTTCAATTTCTCAGGTAACTGATATTCAAAATCTCCAATATGTAGGATTTTCATTATTAGACTAATATTAGGTATATAAGATTATCCAATATCACAGAAAAGCTTATTGTCTGTCACATTCCAGTTCAGAGCCATTTCAGAAGGCTCATAACCCAACTCCACAGCGTTTGTGTTCAACAATTGCTGTACTTTGTTGAAGTAATAAGCGGCTTGTTCGGCAAAGAAATTCCCAGCGTTCAGCGGATCGGAATAAATAGGTCGGATAAGCGGCTTAAACTCTCTGTCTTTCTGAATTTCGCGATTAGCTTTACCCAATTGGCTTGTATGCAGCTCGGCTGTTTTGCAAGCCACAAATTTCCGAATGGCAGCAATGATCTGCTTTTCCGCAGTTGATTGATTGCCGTTCAGTTTACCACGTAAAGTTGTATCGAGTGTTTCGCCTAAAAGGTCGGCTATGAATCGGGTTTCAATCAGAGTCATGGTCGGGCGTAAGTGCTCAAACGTCAGGCGGGAGTACTCGATATTCACTGCTCCAACTTCTTGCATTTGCGAAGCTGATTGTAAGTAGTTGCCACCTCTTAAACTGTAGAATCGGCTGTTTTTCCATTCCGGAAAATCGTCCGCATTCGTTTCAAGGTATTCAAGAACGGCATCCAAATAGGCAAAGCCTCGTCGTTCAAAACTCTCTTCTAATTTGGCTATTTTGGAATCGCTGGCCGGTACAAATCCCGAACCGTTGGTTGCACCGTCTCTTTTCTCCACTGTAAAACCGGCATCGCCTAACCGTACCGACAGTTCCGAAATACCTAACCACATCGCCAATGGACCTAGTGCCAACTGAGTCAGCGAAAGTAACTTTACTGCTCGTTCAGGCACGTTGTCCGCTTCCAATACTTCCACCATTTCAAGACCAAGGTAACGCAGCAGGTAAATGTCGCGTGCCTCTTGCAGAAATGGCTC
>CAIUTB010000019.1 GCA_903901975.1 uncultured Bacteroidales bacterium | reverse complement strand
TGGTCATCCGTTTACTTGCCCCGATATGATTGGTGGCGGATTATTAGAAGTTTTTGAAAAGATTGATCTCAACACCTTTGATCAGGAATTGATGATTCGTTCAGCTCAAATTCAGGCATTGATGCCCATGATGCAGTTTTCGGTAACACCCTGGCGGGTTCTTGACGAGAAACATTTGGCTATTTGCAGGGAAACCGCTTTGCTTCATGCCAAAATGGGCGAAACTATTTACGAACTGGCTGTACAAGCCGCCAAAGATGGTGAGCCGATAGTTCGACATTTAGAATACTCCTTTCCACAACAAGCGTTTGAGAGCTGCAACGACCAATATATGCTGGGCGATAAATACCTGGTGGCTCCCATGGTTGATAAAGGCGAAACAAGAAACGTAAAACTACCCAAAGGCCTTTGGATTGACGATTTAGGCATAAAATACAAAGGAGGTCAAACGGTAAAAATGAATGTGCCGCTCAATCGGTTGGTATATTTTATTAGACAGAAATGATTCATAACAGATAGAAATTTTAATTCTTAATAAAATGAATAAATTAATTCAAAAGTCCTTATTACTTTCCATTCTCGTGATGTGTTTCTCCTTGACAATAAATGCGGCGGAAACTCCAGTAAAAATTACCGTTACTGCCGATCATGAAGATTGGGTGTACAAGCTAAATGAAAAAGTAAAGTTCAAGGTTTCTGTTACTCAAAATGGCGAATTATTGAAAAATGTAAAGATCAGTTATGAGATTGGTCCAGAAAAAATGATCCCAGTCTTAAAAGAAACAGTCAACTTAGAAAACGGTCAACTGGAGATAGACGGTGGTACCATGCAAATTGCCGGTTTTCTGCGTTGTACGGTGAAAGCAAAAATACAGGAAACAACCGTCGAAGGCAAAGCCACTGCCGCATTTAATCCTGAAAAAATTGCACCCACAACCACTGTTCCTGCCGATTTTATCCAGTTTTGGGACAAAGCTAAAGCCGATAATGCTAAAATACCCTTGGATGCTCAAATGACTTTGTTATCAAACAGATGTACCAATAAAGTGAATGTGTACCAAGTCAATGTTCAAAACTGCAAAATAGGAATGCGGGAATATGGAATATTATGCGTACCGAAAGCTCCCGGAAAATACCCAGCAGTATTGGAAGTGCCAGGAGCCGGTGTACGACCCTACAGTGGTTTTGTAGGTATGGCAGAAAAAGGAATTATTACTTTGCAAATAGGTATTCATGGAATTCCTGTTACACTTGATTCAATTGTTTATGACAATTTAAGATATGGTGCATTAGACGGATATAACACCTATAACCTTGATAATAAAGATGAGTATTATTACAAACATGTTTATTTGGGATGCGTTCGTGCCATTGATTTTATAAGTACTTTACCTGAATACGATGGTCATACGATGGCTGTTGCAGGTGGAAGTCAAGGTGGTGCATTAGCTATAGTAACTGCCGCATTAGACAAACGGGTAATTTGCCTTTCTTCATTTTATCCTGCACTGTGTGATGTGACAGGTTATCTGTTCGGAAGAGCCGGTGGTTGGCCGCACGCATTCAACAAACCATCCTTTGTAACCAACCAAAAAGTGGAAACTTCTAAATATTACGATGTGGTCAATTTTGCCAAACAATTAACAGTTCCAGGATTTTATGCATTTGGTTTTAATGACGAATCATGCCCTCCAACTTCAGTATATGCTGCCTACAATAGTATTACAGCACCCAAAACTTTACTTATTGCAAAAGAAATGGGACATGCTTCAACAACAGAACAACAGAACAAATCGAATGAATTTTTGTATAAGCAATTGAATGTGAAATAATCAATTAGAAATCATTTTTTATGTTTGAAAAACATTATTCTAAAGCCTCCGGAATCATCATGATTCTTTTGCTTATTCAGTTTTCATTATTCGCAGTCAAAAGCACCGACTCAAAAAACTTGATTTTCAAGGATGGCGACCGAGTGGCATTTATTGGAAACAGTATTACGCATGGTGGTTTATATCATTTATATATCCAAAGCTATTACCAAACTCGTTTTCCGGAAAGGAATATAGAGTTTTACAATTGTGGAGTTGGTGGAGATGTTACAACAAATGTCTTAGATAGAATGGATTACGATATCTTATCACATAATCCAACAGTTGCAGTCATAAAATTGGGAATGAACGATGCTGGTAGCAGCTTTTATGAGAAGAAACATACTGCCGATGAGTTGTTAATAGAGCAAAATCGAATTGTGGCGAAATACATAAAAGAAATGCGTGAAATTATCCGAAGATTAAAAGACAGTTGCAACCCGCGCATATTTCTTATCAAACCAACTCCTTATGATCCCAATTGTAAATCCGCAAATCGACTGGTTTTGACTGGAAAAAATGAAACCATTCAAAAATTGACGGTTGCTGTTGATGAATTAGCAAATGAATCAGGTGCAACTTTAGTTGATTTTTACAATCCACTCAATGAGCTTAATATTAAACTGCAATTGTTAGATTCTAACTTTACGGCGATTGGCAAAGATCGTGTTCACCCAGGACCCATGGGGCATTTATTGATGGCGTATCTGTTTCTGAAAATACAACAAGTACCAGAAATCATATCAAAAATAGAGATTGTTGTTAACCCTAAAATC
>CAIUTB010000018.1 GCA_903901975.1 uncultured Bacteroidales bacterium | reverse complement strand
CCCCAATTTTCTTCATTGGTAATTTTTGCGCCATTTTCTGTCAAGATGGCTTTGAATTTTTCTACCGCTTCCTTCATCTGGACATCAGACAAAACGGGAGTTAGAATGAAAACGGTTTCATAATGGTTTAACATACTGTTTGTTAGCTTTTTAGTTATTTATACTATATTTTATTAAAGCGGGTACAAAGATAGTAATAAATGTTTGATTGACAATGGGATTCTTTCTTTTTTTAGTTTATAGTCGGTAGTTAATAGTTTATAGTTGGTGGTTTAATAGTTTATAGTTGGTAGTTAATAGTTGTTGACTGGTATTTTTTAATAATTTGTTCACTTTCTTTGCTTCAAAGTGGTCAAATTACTACTTTCATACTATAAACTACCAACTACTAACTATAAACTATTTAACTCTTCCTCCACAGATCCAACTCTTCTTGTAGTAATTTTCGTCCAGATCGCTAACAATAACTCCTCTCGATACAGAAGCGTGAATAAACTTGTTGTGTTTGAGGTAAATGCCTACATGATTTACATAAGCTTTTGGTTTACTGCTCGTACAGAAAAACACCAAATCACCTGCTTTCAATTGATGTTTGTTGATTTTCCGACAATTATTTTTAAGTAAGGCTGATGTATTCCGTTCAATAGTTTTGTCATAAACCGTTTTATAAATTTCGAACACCAAACATGAACAATCTAACCCAGTTCTGGAACAGCTGGCATCTGCATAAGCTACATTTAGCCATGAAGCAGCCTCATTGTACAACCTGAAATTATCCCCACATTCTTTCCGGAGTGCCAATTTCTGGTATACATTGGTCTGATATTCCAGTTGTTGAGTGCTGATACAACTGAAAAGGAACAAGGTCATAATCAGTGGAAGAAAATGCCTGAGTTTAATATGACTGACACCTATCATTTCGTTGAATAAATCTAATGCAAAAGTAAATAATCTTTTAGAATAAAAAATTAATCAGAGATTTATTAGCAGCCACCTACTACTATGATTATTGAATATTTTTGTATAATTACCCGATATTTCAATCTTTTTATTAATTTTGTTCAGACATTTTAATAATTATGAATTGTGAATTATTAATTATACATTTACAATGAACACGCCCAGTATTAAAAAACTTTACTTTAAGGATACGTCTTTTGCAAATCTGATGACACACCGGATTTACAATATTCTGTTGTATGCCAGTAAGTACGACGCTTTTGTGTTGGAGGAAGATGGGCGAATTGATGAATTGATTTTCAATGAATATACTTCGCTTAATCTGCGTTATCCACCCCGTTTTACGCTGGTTTCGAACGAAGAAGAAGCCAATACACTGCTCAACGAACGCAAATTTGAACTGATCATCTCCATGCCCAGCGGCGACAGTATCAATCCATTTGAATGGGCTAAGCGTGTAAAAAAACAATTTCCGGATATTCCAATTGTGGTACTCACTCCGTTTTCAAAATCGGTATCGCAACGTATTGCCAACGAGGATGTAAGTGCCATCGATTATGTGTTCAGCTGGTTAGGTAATTCGGATATTTTGCTGGCTATCATTAAGTTGATTGAAGACCGCATGAATGTGGAGGAAGACGTGGAAGAGGTTGGCGTTCAGGTAATATTATTCGTTGAGGATTCTATCCGGTGGTATTCGTCCATTGTCCCACACCTTTACAAATATGTGTTTAAACAAAGCCGCTCGTTTATGACCGAAGCGTTGAATGAACACGAACAAATGCTTCGTATGCGTGGTCGTCCGAAAATTTTGCTGGCACGGTCGTACGAAGAAGGAATGGTTATTTACGAAAAATACAAGCAAAATATGCTGGGTGTGATAACCGATGTGAGTTATCTGCAAAATGGTGTGAAAAATAAGACTGCCGGTATAAATCTTTGTGCTGAAATTCGTAAACAGGATACGCATATTCCCCTCATTTGTGTGTCTACAGAAGCTTCTAATCACGAAGGGGCTGATAAAGTGAAGGCTGCATTTTTGAATAAAATGTCGAAAACATTGTTGATGGAATTGCGGGAAAAAATTGCGAAAAACTTTGGTTTTGGTGATTTTGTGTTTATCAATCCGGTTACGGACGAAGAAGAAGCAAGAATTCAGAATTTACGTGGCCTACAGGAAAGCATTTTCACTATTAGCGACGAATCGCTTTATTACCATGTTTCCCGGAATAATATTTCACGTTGGTTATATTCACGGGCCATGTTTCCGCTGGCAGAATTTCTGAAAAACATTAATGTTGATAAAGATGTGGCTAGTGATTTGACTAAAGTTCGTGAAATTATTTTTGATGCCATTGTTCATTACCGGAAAGTGAAAAACCGTGGTATTGTAGCTGTTTTTCAGCGTGACAGGTTCGATCAGTATTCAAATTTTGCCCGCATTGGCGATGGTTCGTTGGGTGGAAAAGGACGTGGTCTGGCTTTTATTGATGCCATGATAAAGCGAAATGAAAGCCTCGAACAATTTGAGAATGCTCAGGTAATGATTCCAAAAACGGTGGTTTTATGTACGGATATTTTTGCTGAATTTATGGAGCTTAATAAGCTCTATCCAATTGCATTATCTGATATTGACGATGCTGAAATTCTCGCACATTTCCTGAAAGCTCGTATTCCTCATCAATTAATTGCCGACTTACACGCTTTTGTAGGAGTAATCAACTCTCCGATTGCCGTTCGCTCATCCAGTCTGCTGGAAGATTCACATTATCAGCCGTTTGCAGGCATTTATTCAACCTATATGGTTCCTTTTGATGCTGAAAGCAAAACGCAAATGTTGTTGATGATTACTGAAGCTATTAAAGCTGTGTATGCTTCTGTTTTTTATCGAGACAGCAAAGCCTATATGACAGCCACCAAAAATATTATTGATGAAGAAAAAATGGCTATCGTACTTCAGGAGATTTGTGGAAATACCTATGGGACAAGATATTATCCTTCATTTTCCGGAGTTGCACGCTCGTTGAATTATTATCCGATTGGTGCTGAAAAACCTGAAGAAGGTATTGCCAATGTGGCTATGGGTTTAGGAAAATACATTATGGACGGTGGCATGAGTTTGCGCTTTTCACCCGCTTATCCGAATAATATATTACAAACCAGTAATGTGGATTTTGCTTTGCGTGAAACGCAAACATATTTTAATGCACTGGATTTAAGCCAGACTCAGTTTATTCCTCAGGTTGACGATGGCTTTAATTTGTTGAAAATCAATGTGAGCGATGCCGGGAAAGATGGTACCTTGCGCTATATTGCTTCAACTTATAATGTTCAGGATAGAGTGATATACGACAGCATTTATGAAGGTGGTCGAAAATTGATAACATTTGCTAACGTATTGCAGCACAATGTATTTCCATTGGCCGATATTCTGAAAGAAGTGCTAAAAATTGCTCAATCTGAAATGGGCAGGCCCATTGAAATTGAATTTGCTGTAAATCTGGATTATTCGCCAGCTAAACAACATACTTTCTATTTATTGCAAATCCGACCGATTGTTGACAATAAAGAAATGATTCATGAAGATATTGGCTTAATACCGGAAGAAAATGCTATCATTACCAGTAAAAGTGCGTTGGGACATGGTATTACAACTGATTTATACGATTTAGTTTATGTAAAACCCGATGCTTTTAATGCAGCTAAAAATCAGTTGATTGCTTCGGAAATTGAGAAAATAAACCGTCAGCTTATAACTGAAAACCGACATTACATACTTGTAGGTCCCGGCCGTTGGGGTTCTGCCGATCCGTGGCTTGGAATTCCTGTAAAGTGGTCGAATATCAGCCATGCAAGACTGATTGTGGAGTCAGGTTTGGCAAATTATCGGGTTGATCCAAGTCAGGGAACTCACTTTTTTCAGAATCTGACTTCATTTGATGTGGCATATTTCACCATTAATCCATTTTTGGGTGACGGAACATACGACACAGACTATCTGAACGCCCAACCGGCTGAATATGAGTCGGAATTTATACGTCATATCCGGTTCGAAAAGCCAATTATCATGAAAGTGGACGGACGGAAAAATAGGGGAGTGGTTTTAAAAGCAGTAAGCAGTAAGCAGTAAGCAGTAAGCAGTAAGCAGTAAGCAGTAAGCACCACATCAACATATCATCAAATTATCAAATCAACATATCATCAAATCAACACATCATCAAATCAACACATTAAAATTATGTTCAAAAAACATCCTAAAGGCCTTTTGGCAGCTTCATTTGCCAATATGGGCGAACGCTTTGGTTTTTATACCATGATGGCGATTCTCACCTTGTTTCTTATGTCGAAATTCGGATTGGACGAAACTAAAGCTGGAATAATTTATTCTATCTTCTATTTTTCCATTTATATTCTGGCATTTGTAGGTGGCTTGATTGCCGACAAAACGCGAAATTACAAAGGAATCATTCTGATTGGATTGATTTTGATGGCTGTGGGTTATCTGATGATTGCAATCCCAACACCTACTCCGGTACCTGCAGGCTCATTTGGAATATATCTGGCAATGACCTGTGCCGGATTATTTGTAATTGCTTTCGGAAACGGGCTTTTTAAGGGCAATTTACAGGCGCTTGTAGGACAAATGTATGATAACGAAGAATATTCCGGTCAGCGCGACAGTGGTTTCTCATTATTTTACATGTTTATTAATGTGGGTGCCATTTTTGCCCCTTTTGCTGCTGTGGGAATGCGCAACTGGTGGCTTAAATCGCATGGATTTGCCTATAACTCAGATCTTCCGGCACTTTGTCATGAACAGCTTAAAGGCACGCTTTCGACCGATGCAGCAACGCGTTTGCACGACCTTGCAACAAATGTTGGTTACTCAGGAACTGATTTAACCGCTTTTTCCAAAGAATATTTAAATTTGTTTGCCACCGGTTTTCATTATGCATTTGCAATTGCCATCGGTGCTATGCTTATTTCGTTGGTAGTTTACCTGATAAATAAGAAGAGTTTCCCAAATCCAAAAGATATTTCTGAAAAATCTTCTTCCTCTAATGTGGAAATGGACGTAGCGGAAATAAAACAACGACTTTATGCTCTTTTTGCTGTATTTGGTGTGGTTATCTTCTTTTGGTTTTCATTTCATCAAAACGGATTGACACTAACTTATTTTGCTAAAGATTACATTAATCTAAGCGGTATAGTGGTCGATTTAGGTTTTACCACCATTCAGGGTGCTGAAATTTTCCAGTCTATCAATCCAATTTTTGTTGTTTTGCTTACGCCGGTTATTATGTCACTTTTTGGATTTTTGAGGGCAAAAGGAATTGAGCCATCAACGCCTAAGAAAATTGCAATCGGGATGGGAATAGCTGCACTGGCCTATGTAACTATGTCTTTGGGTTCAATGGGTTTGCCTGCCAAATCTGTTATTACGGAAATGGGTGGTTTGCCCGATGCACAACGTGTTACACCATTTTTACTGATTGGAACATATTTGATTCTCACTATTGCCGAATTGTTTATTAGTCCGATGGGTATTTCGTTTGTTTCCAAAGTGGCACCTCCGAAGTATCAGGGAATTATGCAGGGATGCTGGCTTGGTGCAACAGCGGTTGGAAATCAATTGTTGTTTATAGGTGCTATTTTTTATAAGAGTATTCCGGTATCAATGACATGGTTGATTTTTGTTGGAGCATGTTCTATTTCCATGTTCACCATGATTGGCATGTTGAAATGGTTGGAAAGAATTACTAAATGACCTCACCCCTAACCCCTCTCCAAGTGGAGAGGGGAATTCTTGTTAGTAATATCTAGTTTTTTTAATATGTTTCAAACAAAAGTTGAAATTCCGGTTTCAAAATTAAAAATCGATTATGAGGACAAAATCATGACCTTAGGTTCGTGTTTTGCTCAGAATATAGGGAAAAAAATGGAGGAAGTGTGGTTTGATACCATTATTAATCCATTTGGGGTACTTTATAATCCGGTTTCGATTCAGAAAAGTATTGAACTTTTGATTGAAAACAAGACATTTACTGAAAATGATTTGTTTGACTATCGGGGTTTGTGGCAAAGTTTTTCGCAAAGCAGTCTGTTTTCGGATATCACAGCAGAAAAATGCCTGATCAAAATCAATGAACGCTACATCCCTGCTCGTGATTTTTTGAAAAAAACTGATTTTCTGTTGATAACATTTGGTACGTCATGGGTTTTTGAGGAAAAAAAGACAGGCAATATAGTTTCAAATTGTCATAAATTACCTGCAAATGACTTTGTTCGTCGTAGATTGACGGTTGAAGAAATTGTAAGTCTATATACTAAACTTTTTGCAAAACTCCGGGAATTATTTCCGAAATTGAAACTGGTTTTTAGTGTTAGTCCTATTCGTCATTGGAAGGACGGTGCGCACGAAAACAATGTGAGTAAAAGCATTTTATTATTGGCAATAGAACAATTACAAAAGCAATTCGAAAACGTAGAATATTTTCCTGCGTACGAAATTCAGATGGACGAATTGCGTGATTACCGCTTTTATGCTTCTGATATGTTTCACCCGTCGGATGTGGCTGTGGATTATATATGGAAACGCTTTTCGGAAACTTATTTTGACAATAAAACGCTGAAGATAAAGAAAGAATTGGAGCAACTTTATGCCGATTTGTCACATCGACCACTCCAACCTAATTCGGAGGAATTTTTGCTATTTCAGAAAAATATAGAAAATCGAAAAATGAAAATCTGTACAGAATATCCATTTCTGAAAGATAAAATACAATAAAAGGCTGCTTTTGGGCAGCCTTTCTGCGGAAAGTCAGGGATTCGAACCCTGGGTACAGTTACCCGTACACTTGTTTTCGAGACAAGCCCGATCGACCACTCCGGCAACTTTCCAATAATTTTTTGTCCGACAAAAGTACTAAATATTTTGATATTCAGCTTTTGAATTATTGATATTTTCCTTCATTTTTAATTACAATTCCCTGATTTTTTGTAATTTCGCGAACTATTAAACCTATAAGTAAAAAATTGAAGAAAAATGAATATAGATTTTCAAAAGTCAAACGGACTGGTACCTGCTATTATACAGGATGAAATGACCTCTAAAGTGTTGATGCTTGGATATATGAATGAGCAAGCGTTGACCAAAACACAGGAAAGTGGTCAGGTGACTTTTTTTAGTCGTAGCAAAAACCGCCTTTGGACAAAAGGGGAGGAGAGTGGCAACTTTTTGAATGTGGTTTCCATAAAATCTGATTGTGACAATGATACTTTGCTGATAAAAGTAAAACCGGTAGGACCTGTTTGTCATACTGGTGCAGATACTTGCTGGGGTGAGAAAAACGAAGCTGATGTTGCTTTTCTGAAATACCTTCAGGACTTTATTACTATACGATTCAACGAAATGCCGGAAGGTTCATACACTACTTCACTTTTCAAAAAAGGAGTGAACCGTATGGCTCAAAAAGTGGGTGAAGAAGCTGTGGAAACTGTTATTGAAGCTACAAACGGCACAGAAGAAGGTTTTATTTACGAAGCTTCCGATTTGATTTTTCACTTGATCGTTTTGCTTACCTCCAAAGGTTATTCACTGGACGATTTGGCACGTGAATTAAAGAAAAGACATAAATAATTACCAATTCTCAATTACCAATTAATCAATTGGAAATTGGAAATTAAATAATTGAAAATTAGTATTTTATGGAAAAGAAACAATTGATTAAATATAGTGATGTTGATATTTATCAGCAGGATGAGTTGATACTGAAGGATGTGCAACTCGAAGTTCAATCAGCTGAATTTGTTTATCTGCTTGGAAAAGTTGGTAGCGGTAAAACATCACTTTTAAAGTCATTGTATCACGATGTACCAGTTGTAAATGGTTCAGCCGTAGTACTTGGATATGATTTGTGCAATCTAGATCATCATAAGGATGTTCCCTACCTCCGTCGCAAAATTGGTATTGTATTTCAGGATTTTCAATTGCTGACGGACCGTTCGGTATATAAAAACCTCGAATTTGTGCTGAAAGCAACTGACTGGACTGACCAGTTGGCTATTGACGAACGAATCAACCATGTGCTTGAACAAGTTGGAATGAGCACTAAAGCTTATAAAATGCCTCATCAATTATCAGGTGGCGAACAACAACGCATTGTTATAGCACGTGCTTTGCTCAATTCACCCGAAATTATTCTTGCCGACGAACCGACCGGAAATCTTGATTTAGTTACCGGCAATGAATTGATAGAGCTCCTTTATACAATATGTCAGTCGGGTACGACGGTGCTGATGGCTACGCATAATCTTACTTGGCCTGAAAAATTTCCCGGACGCGTGTTACGTTGTGAAAACGAAAAGTTGGAAGATTTGACTGCTGAAGAACTTGAAATAACCGAAATAGATAGCACGGATAAATAATAGGCATTATACAAGTTGTATTTGTCTGACATATTGGATTTTATATTTTAAAACAAATCAAAAGAACGCGGATGAACGCTGATTTAGCTGATTTCCGCTGATCGAAGATGCCGACTTGACGGTATAATATGTCTAAATACGGATTAATAAAAGGATTTTATCCCCGATAAATCGGGGCTGATTTAAAGAACTAAGTCTTTATCATCTCGTCTTTGACGAGATAAAATCCGTTTTACATCCGCTAAATTAGCGTATACAGACAAGTCGGAATGTTCCATCCGCGTTCCATTCTTAAAAACATGCTAACTTATATAATGTCTAATGAAAAAACTCCGATGTCCCCAATGCGATATTCACCGTTTCTACGTCCGAAACGAGCAACATGACACCGTACTGGTAAACGTGGATGAAAATTACAATGTTATTCCAATAAATCCGGTTGATTCGCTGGAAGGTTTTGACCTGACTACACTATATTGCCTCGGATGCTCCTGGTCAGGTTCACCAAAAAGACTCAAAGGTGGAAGTCATGCCAAACAGTATTAAAATTGACAGAATATTGCCAAACTAAGTGGTTGTATCGATTGTACTAAAAATAGGATTTTCAGTATAAATTAATTCTGGAAATTCTGATTCAGACTAGTTTCCTGAAATCCCCGATAATCCTATCCATAAACTCATTGATGTGACTATCAACAGCTAATTCTAAAGTGTTTTCTTTGTACCACTTAATCACTTCTTTGACTCCTTCGCTGAATTTTAGCTGTGGATTAAAATCGGGAACAAACTTTCTAATTTTGGAATTATCGAAAATCATGCTTTGGGCTTTATCGCCGAGCAAACCGGCACCTATTTCAGCATCGTAACGGACAATAATATCAGACGGAATATAAACGATATCCGGACTTACGCCCAGCTCAGCACCCAGAATGTTGTAAATTTGATTCCATGTTAGCCACTCGTCAGAAGTGATATGAAAAGCTTCAGCTATAGCATTTGGATTGCCAAAAAGCCCAACCAAACCCACAGCAAAATCCAGATTCCATGTAAGAGTCCAAATCGAAGTGCCATCGCCTGGGAGTATGACGGGTAATCCCTTCATCATCCGGTGTAAAACTGTGAAACCCCCAATAGCAGGTATTTTTGTTTTATCGTAGGTATGCGATGGACGAATAATGGTATATGGAAAACCACTTTTCAGGCCTGCTTCTTTCAATGTAAGTTCGCAAGCAATTTTTTTACGGGAATATTCCCAAAAGGGATTATCCAAGGGTGTTTCTTCAGTTACCGGAAGCACTTTCGGAACTTCGTAAGCCGAAGCCGAACTAATAAAAATATACTGTTTGGTTTTAGCTGAAAACAGCACAATATCGTTCAAAATATGCTCCGGTTCGTAGGCTATAAAATCAATTACTACATCAAATTCTTGATTTTCGAGGACTTTGGCAGTTTCGGCTACATTTCGAATATCGGCGATAATGGTTTTTGCTCCCTGTACATTCCGAATATTGGCACTCAACCCACGGTTCAGATGAAATACATCCATACCACGGCTAATCGCCAACTCTGAACAAGCCGAGCTTAACACGCCTGTTCCACCAATAAAGAGCACCTTCATTTGATTTTTTTATAGTTGAGAAACAAAAATATTATTTCACTCATATACCTTTTTAGTATAAAAAGACCTCACAAAACGTGAAGCCTTTCAATATTCTATCAGAACTTTATAAACTTACATACTTTATAACTTTACAAACTCAATATGCTCTAGCAAATACCACGCGTTGTGCCGATGGTTTCCCTGTAACCATACAAACGCCGGAAATCGAATCGCCATCTAATGGAATACAACGGATAGTGGCTTTGGTGTCTTCCTTGATTTTTTCTTCCGTTTCGGGTGTTCCGTCCCAGTGGCACATCAGAAATCCGCCTTTTTCTATTTCTACCTTAAATTCGTCGTAGGAGTTTACTTCACGTGTCACGGAAGCCCGGTAATCGTAAGCTTTCTGGAAAATATTAGCCTGAATGTCTTTGAGCAACTGAGCAATATAAGTTTCTACGCCATCGATCGAAACAGTTTCTTTGCTTAAGGTATCACGACGTGCTACCTCCACCGTTCCGTTTTCAAGATCACGCGCACCCATTGCCAAGCGAACCGGAACGCCTTTCAATTCGTATTCAGCAAATTTCCATCCCGGTTTTTTATTGTCGTTGTTGTCGTATTTAAGGCTTATGCCCAATGCTTTAAGTTTTGGAATGATTTCGTTTACTTTTTCACTGATGGCAGCCAATTGTTCGTCGTTTTTATAAATTGGCACAATCACCACCTGAAAAGGAGCGAGGTTAGGAGGAAGTACCAGCCCATTATCGTCGGAGTGTGTCATAATAAGCGCACCCATCAATCGGGTGGAAACACCCCAGGATGAAGCCCATACATAATCCAGTTTGTTGGTTTTATCCACAAAAGTGACATCAAATGCTTTCGCAAAGTTTTGTCCCAGAAAGTGGGATGTGCCGGCTTGCAAAGCTTTTCCATCCTGCATTAATGCTTCAATACAATAAGTGTCCAATGCACCGGCAAAACGCTCATTTGCCGACTTTACGCCTTTCAGCACGGGCATAGCCATAAATCGTTCAGCAAAGTCAGCATAAATTTCAAGAATTTTTTTTGTTTCTTCAATAGCTTCAAGCTCTGTTGCGTGTGCAGTATGTCCTTCTTGCCAGAGAAATTCGGTTGTACGCAAAAACAAACGGGTTCGCATTTCCCAACGAACCACATTTGCCCATTGATTGATGAGAATAGGCAGATCCCGATAGGATTGAATCCAGTTTTTATAGGTGCTCCAGATAATTGTTTCGGAAGTTGGACGAACAATTAGTTCTTCTTCCAGTTTGGCAGTTGGATCAACAATTAGTCCGTTCCCGTCCGGATCAGCCATTAATCGATGATGAGTAACAACAGCACATTCTTTGGCAAAACCATCCACGTGTTCGGCTTCCTTACTCAGAAACGATTTAGGTATAAATAACGGAAAATATGCATTTACATGTCCGGTTTCCTTGAACATACGATCCAATTCGGCCTGTATCTTTTCCCAAATTGCATATCCATAGGGTTTTATGACCATACAACCACGTACCGCTGAGTTTTCGGCCAGATCAGCTTTCATAACCAAATCGTTGTACCATTGTGAGTAATTTTCGCTGCGCGAAGTCAATTCTTTTGCCATATATTTAATTTTCAATTTCCAATAACTCAATTTCCAATATACTTAGTTAACCAATTGCTAATTAAGGAGTGCAAAGATAATCAATTTTCAGGAAATCAGAGAACAAAAAAATCGGCAGTTGGCAAAAAAGCAGTTGGTATACATTCACTGCCCATTGCCAACTGCCAACTATTAAGTACACACTGTTTACTTGCAAACTGACTTTATCCAGCTTGTCATTGTTTCTAAAACCACAGGCGAAATAGTTTGCTCAATTTCTGAATACTCACTTGGCAAACCGGTTTTACAATCCTGAAATAAGTGATTCAAACCGACAAATTCTTTAATATTAACTTTTTTATTTCCACTTTTTTTCAATGCTTTTTCAATAGCCGGAAGATTTACGTTTGAGGGTACTTGCATATCTTTGCTGCCATTGATAGCCAATACCGGACATTTTACTTTTTCAAGAATTAATGCAGGATTGTATTTGATAAAGTGAATCATCCATGGTGCAGTGAGCTGGGCAAATTGACGTTCGATAATAAACGATTCGGAAGCGTCTTTTGGGATTTCCATACCCGGAATTTCTTTGATGTTGGACTTAATATAATCAGTTAATTCAATTTTCAGCTGAGCCAAATTGGTTGATTTGGTTATCATCCTGAATATTTCTCGATTAATGTCACTCGTTTTTTTTATGTCGTCTTCCTTCATTCCATTACCTCGTCCAATCAATTGCTGTTGTAGTAACAGTATTTCACCTCCCGAAACCGCTGTGCCAGCCATTAGAATAATAAATGCAACATCTTTGCTGTTTGCAGCTACTATTGGTGCTATAATTCCGCCTTCGCTATGTCCAATTAATCCAATCTTTTTTTTATCAATGTCTTGTCTTGTTTTCAGATAGTTAACAGCAGCTTTCACATCTGTAGCAAAATCGTTTGTAGTTGCTTTTGTGAAATCACCAGTCGAAGCGTTTGTTCCACGGTCATCATAACGCAATACGCCGATACCGTTTCGGGTTAAAAAATCGGATACTATCAGAAAAGGTTTATGACCCATCAACTCTTCGTCTCTATTTTGAGGTCCACTGCCGGTAATTAGTACTACTACCGGAAATTTTCCATTTTTTTTAGGTAAAGTCAATGTGCCGGCAAGTGTTATGCTGTCTTTTGAATTTGCAAAAGTGACTTCTTCGGAATAATACGGATAAGGTTTTACAGGTTCTTGCGGACGCTTTTGCACCAATTTTTCGGTGGCTTTATGGCTCATATTCATTGGAATAACCATTCCTGCTTGTTTAAATGTACCTACAATCTGATAGGTGCTATCCATTTTTCCTGTATATTCAATTTGGGCAGCTGCCATTTCAGTTTTAAATATGGAATTTTCAAAAGATGTTTTACTCATTGGAATTCCTTTTGCTCCTTGGTCGGGGCTATCCATTGTGGCGGCATAACCGGCATCAGTTTTTGTAACATGAAACACCAATCGCATTTGCATGCCTTGCACTTTGAGTACGCCATTCCAGTCACCAATAATATCCTGTGCCGAAATCGTGCCTGTAATTATAATAAACAGGCTGATAAATAAATGTTTAGTCTTCATTTTTGTGGATTTTTCTGAATTCGATATAGGAATATAGTATAGGAACAATACTTATTATGGCTGTTACTGTTCCAAATGTAATAGCCAATAAGGAATTGTTTTTGGCTATAAAAGCTATAAAGATGGTAATCAAACCTCCAACGAGCCACAATTTCCCTCCAAATCGGTGAACTTTTCTCCAGGTTTCTTCATTTTCAAGTGTCCATGGCGTACGAATGCCAATAAAGTAATTTGGTTTTACGGATTGTAAATAATTACCCAATACAACATAGAATGCACCAATCAGAGCAATAAGCAAATTTGGATTAATCTCGCCTTTATTGCTGACATACAACAGATAAAAAGAAATGGCCGACATGAAAATCGTCATTATAAGTCGAAGGGAATAATACTTTTCGCCCATTTGTTCTATCTTCTTTTTCGGGTCGAAGTAGGGTATAAAGAGCATTAACAAGTAACTCCCAATTCCCATTGCAGCAATCATATACGGCAGACTTGTTTTTTCTGACCAGTCATTTGGATTACCTGCCAAATCAAAATGAGTGGGTACTTGTGCCGGTAGATTTTTCCAAACCATGGCTAAATAAATAAACGGGATTACAATCAGAATCCACAAAATCAGTTCTTTGAAAAATTTGTTCATATTCTTATTTTTTTAATGTTAGAACGTATTGTAATAAATCGTCAATAATAGTTGTGTTGATAGAATATCGGATAAACTGACCTTGTTTCACCGTGGTTACAAGATCAGCCCGTTTCAGCTTATCCAAATGATGCGAAACACTGGGAGCAGTCATATTAAACTGCGCAGCAATATCGCCGGCTGTCATATCCTTCTTTTGTAGCAGTTTCAATATCTCACGCCGTGCCGGATCATTGAGTGCTTTGAATACTTCGTTCATAATATTCTAGTTGTATATTTGTATTATTAGGCAAATATCTAAATACTATTTTAAAGTTGCAAATTATTTAAGAAATATTAATAAAAAAGTCATTGGACTGTAATACCCTCACCAATTATTTTTAAAAAGTAAAAAAGGCCCTGACAATCAGGGCCTTTAAAGTATATATAATAGTGATATTTGCTTTGACTATTTCCCAATACAGAAATTACATTTAATTAACTGTCAGATTTGTACCTCCATCGAGGTACAAATAGTGAAATAACTATTCAAATACTTACTATTTATCACTTTTAGAGCCCTGTAGTAGCCAATACAAATGTATATAAATATATCCAAACTCATTTCGCATTTAATATATATTAACTAATATATTTTGATAAAGCTTAAAATAATTTAGATTTCAAAATATAGAAAATTCAAAAAAATAGCATAGTTTTGTTGTTCATTCAAATATCAAATGAAATCCGATTGTCAAACAATCCATTTTCTCCAGACATTACATATCCCAATTGATTAGTTAATAATCTTGTTTTCCCAATTTCAAAATCAGGAGTATTTTCGTGTGTATGTCCATAAATCCAATAATCAGGACTTGTTGTTTCAATTAAATCAAACAATTCCACAGCAAAAGCTTCATTAAGTATATCACCTTTATATTTTGGTGGATAATTCATGAAGGTTGGGACATGATGTGTAACTACCACGTTTTTATCTGTTTGTTTATTTTCCAACTCTTGTTTCAAAAAGTTGAGACTTTCAGTATGTAATTGATTAAATCGTTGTGTAGAAAATCTATAACTTCCATATTTGATTACGTGAAAATCGCTCAAACTCCTTTCAATCTGATAATCATAAGACGAATTTATTTTAGACCAAAGTGTCGAAAAAAGAAACGTTACTTCTTCAAGAACAATTGAAATGTTATTTACAAGAAAAACATTACTTCGAATTTTCTCGTTCAATAAACCACTTTTGGTGGCAACATCAAAACGATAATACTCGTGGTTACCCGGAATCCAATAAGTTGCAACAAAATTGTCGGATAGAAAGTTGAAAAAGTCATTGTGCTTATCCATGACCGCAAATGGTACGATATCACCAGCCAACAACAATACATCACCCACTGCTTGTATGGGGTTTGCTTTCAGGAATGCCTTGTTTTCCGGAAATTCCAAATGTAAATCAGAAGCGTATTGAATTTTCATTTATACAAAATTGTCGTTTATAGGTTATATGAAATTATAGGCACAGCCAAACCAGCTTTCAGTTCAAACTTGACAGCTTTTTTATTTTAATCTGAATGATTTATTTTTACTGGACCAAGCTCGTGACCAAACAACTGTAATACTTGATTTATTTTGTCCAATCGCAGGGTTGGTTTACCCAGTTCCAAATCACGTAAAAACCGAAGACCAACACCTGCCTTTTTTGCCAGTTCCGGCTGAGTAAGTTTTACATTGTTGCGCTTGTTTTTTATAAATTCGCTTAAAGTCATATTGAGTAATAATTTGAATGAAGAATATATTTTATACCCTATCGGGTGCAAAAATAGCAATTGGTTTATAAATTATACCATTTCGGGTATAATGATAGCTTTGATTGGTACATTTTACAAAGGGCTTCAGCATATGATTTCTTTTGTTATTTTTTGATTGTCCAATTAATCGGTTTTAATCTTTCTGATACTTTATGCAATGTAATTAAAATTTCTTCTTCTGTTGGCAATTCACCATACACTAATTCGTTGAAAGTTGTGAGGTAGGTATTACTCAGTAGGCTCCAGGTATTGTTTGTGTCAGAAAATATCATCGCTGTTGCAGGGTGATTTGCTAACCAGTCGTAGTTGTTTTTAAAGCTGAGTACATCATCGTTTGCAACGGTTAATAGCATCGATTCAAAACGATCTGAATTAAAGAAGTCCTAATTTAATTCGCCAGTTTAGGGCATTGGGTAAAACGCCTACTTTGATATTGTATTCAAATTCTGAAAGTGGATTTAAACTGGATTTCAGTTGAGCGAGATTGAGTTTATTATCCATTAATTCCAATATTGAGCCTGTTAAGGCTCTAGCTCTGGGTGGATATTTTAGGGCAAATTGAATGATTTGATCCAATTCTTTTTGACTAAGCTTTTTCAATCTTTCAGTCAGTATCAGAATTCCGGACTCAGCATTTAAATCGGGAATTTGATTGAAGTCTTTTACAGCATCTAATATTTCAAGTAAGTAATAGTTTTTATCCGTTACATCAATATAGCTTTTTACTGGTTTGCCTTTTACTGTACCGACTGAGGCATAAATTCGTTTGTCCCTGCTTGCTATTTTAATTGTTCTGGGTACCTGAGTTGTAAGCCCCATTCTGTTATACAAACTTAGTCCGGTAATGTACGCTATTCTTTTCCCATTTTCGAACAAATAGGTTTTGAGTAATTCTTCTTCGTTTGGTCTTAATACTCCAAATGCTGTTTGTTTAGGTTTATAGAATATACCGGAGGAGATTCGTTTGATAATTTCCTTTTTTATCAACCGTTCCAATGCTTTTGTGGCAGCTGCATACTCTTCCCGCTCCACCATTAGTGTTTGGTAGTCGAAAGTTGTTCCATCCTGCAATTGCAGAATGCGTTGATCTATTTTTTTAGATACTGTCATATCTTGAGTTTTAGGCCACAAATTTACAACCTATTTTTATTATGTCAAGTAAACGGCGCAAAATACTTGACAAAACATGCCAATTCTTTTGATCATACGCTTTAGTTTGTTCAAAAAAAACGCTTGTTCATTGGAAATGAACAACTGAAAGTATTGAACATGTATGGCGATTTGAATAGACGACGTGATTTTTGAATGAAATAAGATAAGTGAAGATAATCAGGCTTATAGGTGCTAAAAACAATGGTTCGTTGTCTTGGAACAAAATAAGAATTTCTATCATAATTGTATATTTTGTAGCTCACTAAGAAATGAAATACGGCTCAATTTTCTCTATTAACGAGCTTTATTTTTTTAAATGAGCCATAACTAGCGAGGAAAAGTTTATTTTTTCACGTTACAAACGTTTGAACATTAACACCTCGTTGAAAACGAGGTGGAGAGTGGTTCTTCTTATTTAAAATTCTTCACGTTAGTTTCACCAACGACTTTGATTTTTAAATGTAAGGCTATCTTTATCAACATTTTCCAATAATTCGTCTTTTGCATTAATAAATGGGTCGTACCAATCAGCCTTTTTACGCGCCCATTCAATCCATTTTTGTTTTTCATCGGTTAGTGAATTGTTATTGATTGCATTTTGCTCAAAGGTATTAATGTAGTTTCGTAAGTCATTGGCTTTTCGATAACGTTTTGCAAGTTGAAACGTGTTTTTGAAATTTTTTAATTCATCTTCTTTTCTTGCTTGGAATTCTTTTCTGATTATCTCAAGTCGTTCTTCTTCTAATTTACGTCTTGCATATTCCTCACGGTCATTTATCTTTCGACGTGCGATTATTTCAAGTTCACTCACAATGTCTAATAATTTGTCTTCAATCAAAATACTATTGTCTGCCCATTCTCTACCAAAATAACCTTTTCTGTATTTAAAAACGAGCTTACCAGTTGGGATAAGTTCTGTCCGATTATAAGGAATAGCAATTATTGTTTTTCTTGATGATCTTTCACGTAATGATATCTCCAATTCTTCATTATAAATGACAGCATAGGTTTGATAATGCTTTTCAATAATTGAATATCCCCGATCTTTTATTATGTAAATGAATCTATTCATAATATCGAGGGCTCTCGGTAATATGTCTTTAGAAACAGAAATGTCAAGTGTGTTCTTTTTTAATTCATAACTCCAATTTGAATAATCCCTTTTCTGTGTTAGATATTCTCTCGTCCTTGTAATAATAGGATCAATTGCAAGTTTAGCTATTTTTGATTCTGGTAGTTTATTCTTTTTAGATATTTTTGATTTATTCTTTTTCAACTGAGAAACATATCCGGAAAAGTACTCTTCACCATCTTCATCGGTTCTTTACCATAAAGAGATTTCATGCTTTCCTTTTGTTGTATCAGGTAGCTTAGAAATTTCTACCGGTTTACCAAACTTAAGTTTCGACCAATAACCATTTACTGGTATGGGAATATTCATTTCCTTACAAGCTTCCTGAAGGCTTTTGTATGAAATAAAGTATATTCTGGATATAGCTGCCAATGATTCAGACCAAACAAGGTCGTAGAATTGTTTTCTTGAAAAAGTTGTTTTTGCCATAAGTATATAGTTTTTTTGGGATACTATTAATTGTAAAGTCCTGAAATAGGAATACAAAAAAGTAAAAACAATACAGGATTATATACTACTTTCTAATTAGTGCGAAAATTCTTTGATAATATCGATTAGTCTTTGCTTTTCGTTTGACTCATTCGTTTTAAATCTAAAAATCGGGATATTATTTGATTGCAATACCCTATCCTTGATTTTGTCATGCTCAGCTTGTTTTTTATCTTGTTCGTGATATTTGATGCCATCTACTTCGAGAACAAACAGCTTTTCTTTTGATACTTTATTGTAGAACAGAAAATCCACGTGTGCCGAGGGATGAAGGATATATCTTTTTTCTTCAGCACTGAATGTATCCGGCACGTTGACAAGATTCCCAAGTCTGGTATGCATGGAATATCCAATATAACTATAATCCTTCAGAACTTCGTTGATAAGGTCACACATCAACAATTCCGTTTTATGTTCATTCGGACGCTCCTTATACTTGGACAATAATAGATTTGAATACTCTGAATAAAGTAAATCAAATACTGAGCTTACGGTTGATTCCCTGGTTATTTCTGAGCCATAGAGATATTCGGCATACCTAATAAAATCATTTATAGCATTGTTTGTTGAATGATAGACATTGTCTGCAACAACTACAGTTACTTTGTTTTTGCCTCTTGAGATGGCAACGTTCAGTAATTTATCATTGGTGACAAAATCATAAAGTCTGTTCTCTACATTATTTGGGTCTTTATCCAATGAATTCACAACGAAAGAAAGAATAACTTCATCTTTTTGTCTGCCCTGGAACTTATGAATGGTATCGGCTTCTAATAAGCCTGTACCATATTTGTCAGTAATAAGATTTGCCTGATAACGAAATGGAGAAATGATTCCTATACTTTTAGAAACATTCTCTTTCAGGATATTCTCTAATTCATCAATTTCACGTTGGTTATACATCCCACTACCATTGGGGTTACGTCTGGCATGATTACCAGGAACTGTTTTGATTATTTCAATATGCTTTCCTGTGTTCTTAGTCATAGCCACCAGTTCACCATCATAAAACATTTTATTGCAGAAGTTTATAATATCCGGCGCACACCGATAGTGCTCCTTCAATAAAGTAGTAGGGACACCCGGCATAGAATCTTTTACTGATTTGAGTATTGAATTAGAAGCGTATTGGTACGATTCCGGAACTTCATATTTTTCAGCTAAAAGTTCCGATTGAGCAAACAAACTTTCTTCATCAATTTGCTGAAGTTGTCGGGAATCACCCACGACAACCAAATTTTTGGCACAACTTATAGCCAACGTACTGCTTAATAAGTCACCCTGCGAGGCTTCATCAATTATCAGGTAATCGAAGGTAAAACCATTTGGAGCATTATTCAATAAGGATTGCGCTGTGCTTAAAACAACAGGATATCTGAGCAAGAAATTTTTAAAGTCATGTTTATATGACTCGGCACTGAATGCCTGAAAAGGTAGTTTCCGATAGTGAATCCTGATGTGATTTTCCAATAATTTGCGGTATAGCGATTTGAGCTCTTTACCAGCTTGTTCTTTATTTTTATTTTTCAGGAATTCCTTATTGAATGCTATATTTTTTAGAAGCTCACTTATTCGGGTCCGATAATACAGTTTTTCTGCATTCAGAAGAAGAATGTTTATATCTACAGATACACTCATAATTTTGAATTTGAATTTCAATATCCATCGTTCAAAAAAACCTAATTTCCGGCTGTCTTGCAGACGGGTAATTAAAGACATGTATTTGCCGGAAGATAATTTCTGATTGATAATGATGGCTTCATCAGAAAAATTGTCGTAATGTCTTTGTTCGTTTTGAATTTCAATGAGCTGCGATTCAAGTACAGAGGTTTCCACTTCCATATCCTGAATCTTTTTCATCCGGACACTCAGTTCATCAATTCTTTTCTGGTCATTTGATGTAATGGGTTGTTCGTTCTGTTCCAGAAAGTCGGTTAGCTCTGCACTTCGGTCATTCTCGAAAAACTCCAGCACATTGGATTTTCTTCCCAGACTTGCGGCAATAAATGCCAAATGCTCTTCCTCCAGTTTTTCGTAGATATTTTCAACGGCTGAATTGTTATTCGATATGATGGCACAATTCTTACCGGCATATATGATACTGGCAATCAGATTTAGAATTGTTTGCGTTTTACCCGTACCAGGAGGACCTTCAATAACAGAATTATTGTTTATAAGGGCCGCATCAATAGCTTTTACCTGACTTTGATTAAAGTCGAATGGCAGCATTATTTGACTCTTATAGTTGGTGGGTTTACATTCTCCTTGTAAATAATCAAGTAGCACTGAATTTGAGGGTACATTGCTTAGCCGGCTATAATTTTGTGACAAAAAAGATAGCGGACTATCATTTTCTGCAATAACTCCGGCATATTCTGCAAGCTTTTTAAAGTAGATGAAAATGTCTTTGTACTTATTGCTTTTTAGTTCAATGTTTCGGGTAAAAAATGTTTTTCTCTCAGTATATCGGTAATACCCTTTTTCAAAGAGCTCAAGCTTAGTTGCATTTACTTTTAGACCATCAGCATAAACATCATGCTTATTGATATTAATATTTTTGACTTTATGGAGGATACGAACGTTTTCTTCTTTATAAAAGAATTTTTTATTTGCGCCGTTGAAATAGATAGCATAACCGCTAACATTTCCATAATGTGATGCTTGATACATTGCAGAAACTGAAATGGTTTTATCTTCCCATTCCTGCTTTTTAGCACTAAAAAGCAGGACGGTCTGATTTTCTTTGTCTATTTCAAGCTTTTGACTCATAGTTTTTATATTACTGATTTCAGTATTTGCGATCAAAACGCTCTACAGAATATTTCTTTTGTTAATGAGTGGGAGTATGGGATAACTTTGTATAGGCACATTTTACAAAAGTGTGCCAGCAGGAAAAATGTATTCATTATAAAAAGTTATTGGGCTAAGATTTATCATCAATTCGTCTAGCTTTTTAATTTCAACTTCATTAAATCCGATTCCGTTAAGAGATTCTACAAGTTCTTCCTGTCGAGGTTGACCAAATGTCAATCTGTAATAAGTTAGTATTTTTATTAGGTTCTTGAATTTCTCAATATCTTTACTGAATGGATACAGAGGTACAAAACGTTCAACTTTTATTTCGTTTAAAGTTTCAGTATGCCAAAATGGAACCAAATCACAAGGAAATTTTGCTTTAGCCTTTTCACGTTCAGCACATTTAAAAACTGCTCTCCAAGTATCGTTTAATTCATCATTAAAAACTATCTCGTTTCGATATTTATCAGCTAAGTTTAGCCTGATAACTAGCCCTTGATAACGGTGAATTCTTCCTTCACGCTGTTCAAAGTCAATCGGATTTGATGGTAAATTCCAATGAAATATTTTCTTACAATAAAAGTGAAAATCTAATCCTTCCTGACCAATTGACGTACTCGCTAACACAAATGGTCTAAATGGCGAGTTAAATGCCTGTCGTATATTTATTTGTCGATCAGCTCCTTTTGCTGTATTTATCTTTTGGTTACCAAAATCTACCGCATAATGCGAACGAATTGGATTTCTTTTCTTCTTATCGTTTTTTAAATTGTGGATAAATGTTTGAAAATCATCAGTATCGTAAGTGGTCGTTCTAACAGATAGAATATCAGATATATAATCACTCAGTACTGTAGTAGATTGAATATTTTCACCTTTAACTAATAAAAAAACAAATTCATCAAGCATCGATTGAATATTTCCATCTACCATATATTTCAATGCTCTATCATAGTAATCACCGTCATCTGTATTTAATCGAACCAATGCTATGCTCTCCGGTTTATTGAATAGTGTAAGAAAAGCAGACGAGACATTAAATGCTGCATCAAGAAGATCTAATGATACATCTTTGTGTCTTTTTTGGCTTCGTAAAAAACAAATAGCGGGCGACCCAATAACTAAATCGGCTAAATGATCACAAATTATTTCAAGTTGAGATTCATTTAATTTTGCTACTGCAAACAGTTCTCTGCTAAGAAAGATATTTTTTGCATCTTCAAAATGAGTTTTCTTCCCTGAATTTTCTTCTTTATCTGTGTTTGTATTTTCGGCATCTATTGATAATTCTGAAGCTGGTATTCCCTTATTAAACCAATCAGTAATGATTTCATTATTCATTCTAGCCTTATCAAAAAAGATAGGTGCCAGCCAATACCATTTTTGCCAGTCACCTTGTCCAGTAACAAATCGATTCAGGTCCAGCGTATTGAAATGACTTATCAGCTTATCTTTTAAGACAGTTTTTATTTGTTGAAGACTTTTCTTTTCTACTACATTTATAGCAGGATCATATAATTCAGAAAGGAACAAACAAGGATATGAAAGTATGAAATTATTCATTTGTTGTGGCTCCTGATCTTCTTTCAACACTTTAAAGGTGAACTGAGGTCTTGGTGATCTTCGTTTTTGGAAATATGTACAACTTTCCTTTTCCCGTTTTTCCCTTTCTGATATTGATTTAGGATTTCCAATTGATAATCTTTCAGCCTCATAAGAAACTAATGAAGCAACCATGCGTGGAACCATTTTCCATGAAGAAAAAATTAAAGTTTTTGAGTACCCCCAGCTGTCTTTATATGCACCACTAAACTCATAATATGGAATAGAGGGTGGAATCCATAAATACTTCCAACCATTGTTCAAAACGGTTTCATCCAACAGAAGACGCAATTTTGCATTTGGTAGTGATTTTCCTCTCTGTGGTATTAATGGTTTGTATTCATTAATATCCTTCATATTTACCCAACCATGCTTGGTTTTATTGAGTAATTTCTTCAGATTCTCATCAACCAATACGAGTTTCTTTATTTTCTCTTTGTGTTGGTAGTTGTCTAAAAAAGACAACGCAAATGGGCATGATTTTACATATTCCAATGGGACTGGCAATGAGGCCTTGTGATCTTTATTTAGCAATAAAGTAATCTGATCTAAAACTACAAAATCATTAATATCATCGGGTTGAATTACAATTTGTTTATTTACAAGCTTTATCAGGGAATCTCTATCGTTTGAAACTAATAATTTTTCAGTCCGGACGATAGCTGATCTATAAAGATCTTCAAGTTTACTTTTTAGTATTAAAGCATCCTGAGATTGAGCAATCAATGAATCCGGATGTCTGAGATAACCGAAAAACGATTTACGATCAGTTTCATATTGTTTCCAGAACAATTCTGATTTATCTACCATTAAGAACTGAAGAACTGATTTAAATTCATTGTAATGAACTTCACCATTTAGTTCGTCAAAATCATTTGTATAAGGCTTAAAAGGGGTTGCCGAGAGCATAAGTACCTTGGCATCCGGAATACTGAAAACAGTTCTTGCTATTTCTATTGCCGGACTTGTTGCTTCTTCATCTAATTTGATCAGATTATTATATCGCTGAAATTCATCTAAAATAAAAATATCTGCTCCAAGATATTGTAAACAAATTTTAGACAGTATTCTTCTTAAGTTTCGAATGATTTCACCCTGAATAGAAAAGCTCTGGTAATTATCTTCATTAATTTCATCGCAGACTTTAAATAAAGCATGCCATAAATCATTCTGACGTCCTAAGAATGAAGTAAGTTTTGGCATTGACTCATGAGTGACTTCAAAATTCATAAGTTCCTGTCTGTATTTAGCAAACAAGTCCTTCCTTATTCGTTCATGTCTAATGTTAAACAATTCATTTATTTTGTAATCCCATGAATCTATGTTTCTGACACCACCCTTTAGCAACCATTTTAAGCCATCCCATCTTTTATAAAAAGGATCGTAATTAGCCAATAAACAAAATAAAATTGCCCTCTCATTGATTTCGCCCTGATGACTTTTTTCATCAAATGAAGTGCCTGGTGTAAGTGTATGAATTTGGAAAACAGGTGGGTTGTCTTTTGGCTTGTAAGCTAAATAAGTCAATCTATTTATTGTCTGATCCAGAAATTTACTATCATGCAAGAAATTCAGTTTGCTAATATTTTGAGTAGCTAATGCCAGATTAGAACAGATATAAACAACATCAAATGTTGGATTTAGTTTCGTCGAACCCCCTTGCTCTAAATACTTCTCAAATGCTTTTGCTATAATTCCTTTTGCAACAATCGTTTTGCCTAATCCTACTTCATCGGCAATTAGCATTTTCGTTCTGCCCTTTACATATAATTGCTCAAAGACATAATCAACCGTTTTAGTTTGAAAGTCCTTCAATCCATTAAGTGTTTGTTGTATTTTTTCCTTCATATTTATTTTGCTTTAATGAAGGTTTGAAAAATTTGCCAAAAACTCTCAAATTCATTCGAAATAATGGGTTCTTCCAAATCAGCAGATTCATTTTTCAACCGCTGAATTAATAAATCAATTGATTTCAATTTTTCCGGGTAGCGGCTCGTAGCAATTAACAACTTCTCATAGATTGGGATTCCACCAAGGGAGAAAACCCCTTCCGAGTTCAATAATGAATTATCCTTTAATGAACCTGAGTTGCCTATTAAATTAGTTTCTTCTCCAGTTAATAGGAACGCAAGGTATTTATAAAACTTATCTCTGCTGTTGATTATTGAAGTGAATATCTTGTTTAACCTACTATCGGGTAATTCAATTTCCATGGGTAGTAAAAAATGACTGTAAGAAACATCCTCATTGTATATTTCAACTACTAGAAAGATACTTAATTCTGTTTCAGCATATCCGGTGAAGTTATCAATATTATTTATAGATTGGTCCACTAAATAAACCCCGGCTTTATTTTGTTCAGGAAGTGGTTTTACACTCGCATTAAAACCGGAAGGCAGCTTTAATTTTCTTGCATCAATTTCTAAATTAAGATTATAAGCTGTCCCACCTTCAATTATCGTGGCCATACCTTTAATAGGCAATAAAGTTAAGTCGTATTTTATTTTTCGGATTGCAGAATCAATATTTTTCTGTTGTTCAACTGAAGCTTTGTTTTCGTGATCGTATGGGGTAAATAGTGTAATTCCGTCAGTTTTATTTGAATCAGTAAGTTCGTTGAAAATATCTTTGGTTTTCAATCCAACACCTTTGCTTCCTTTTAGTTCAACCATAAACTCAATGTTTCGGCCTTGTGCAGGATCACTACAATTGGCTGAACCTAAGTACCAATGGGGTATTTTATCAGCCATAGCAATAAACAATTTGGCATGCAAGTTTTGAGAAAACGGCTCTATTCCATCTTCTTCCAATTCCTGAAGAAATTCGGCTTCTTCAAAAAACTGATTAAATTGCCAAGTCTCAAATAGCTGTAAAGTTTCATTTGGAATACCGTCCAATTCATCTTTTCGGCTCAATAAATATGGCTTTTGTTTGGTAATATGTTGTAATCTGTCTAACGTGGTTTTATCTACAAAGGGCGATACAATCAACATTTCATTCCATGAGGTATTTTCTGCAGTAACTGGATTTTGATAAATTTTAGTTGTTTTCGGATTTTTAATTCCGATTGGCATAAATTCTAGCGTATCAAATTTGTCAGGAATATCAAATTTCACTTTCATCAAGTCATTGATAAATGCAGTGGGGATATTCTTTTTGCCTACTGAATTTAAGTGTTGTAGAAAATGAACCAATGGTAAGTTATTTGTTAGCTCTTGCATTGATACTTCACCATCTGTTGAAAATGCCACATCCCAGTCACGGGCGAAAGTCAAATTTCTACTTGTCACCAACACGCGATACTTTGGGGAAAGTTTTTCTTTACTTTCATAACGGATTACCCAAACTTTTGGGTGAAAAGAGCTCACATGATTAGGCATTGTTACTGACTGAATCCCTTTTTCCCAATACGCCATCAAGTGATGATATTTCTTTGGAACTTTCAACTGTCCACTCTGATAATAGACCGTAATTTTATCTGCAGCTTTGGTAATTGCATCCAGCATATCGTACCGAAGTTCATCCGGATTACCGTCTAATTTTTGAGCATAAAACAATGCCACAGGCAGAATCATTAATGCTTCTAAGTCTAAAGAATAAGTTGTACCAACAGCATACGCCAAATCATAACCTTCCGGCGGAATTAGCTGTTCTCCATAATCAATTCTGTTATTTTTTGGGTGTAACATCTTAGTTTGTTAATCCGGTTTTAATATCATTTAAAATTGTTCGTGCTTGACTGTATCGATAGTTGAAATACGTAAGTCCAATCCAATTATTTTCTTTCACATCATCTGTTTTGTTGTATATCAATCTGGCCTTTCCCCGTTTTACCATTAATTCCTGATTTTGGATTAATTCGTCACGTTTTTTTAAATTCGTGAAACCTAATTGGGTTTGTTCCCACCATTCTTTTACAAATTGTATAGTGGTTCTCCTGGTTGAAGTGGCATAACCAAATAACTCATCGGGATTAAAGTTTTCAAAATCCAACATATTACTCTGAATATCTCTTAGCCAATTTTCCCAGTCTTCTTCGTAGCAATTATTATTAAACTTTTTCTGTTGTAGCTGGCAATTATAGGCAATATTTGAACCATACATTAGCTCGGAAAAATCATTAGCCAATGTAAGTGTAGCTTTCAGTTTTTCAGAAATATTTTGTGAAACAGCTGCTTTGGCAAATTGCATAAAACTATTCGCGTCAGTAAAAATTTGCCATAACGAATCATCTAATAGCAGTTCTGCAATTAATTTATTTTTTGCAATTGATATGATGCGGTCGTTGAAAAAATCAGCTTCATCTTTGAGTAGATCAAGGGTTTCATTATCATTCCAATCTAATTTTGGTTCAATTTTTATACGAAATATATTTTCGTGTTCTGCATCTCTGTCATCACCTGGAGTATCGTCACTTAGTTGTACTGAGGATAAAAGTGATTCCACAGTTTTGTTGGTAGATCGATTTAAAAATGTTTCGGCGGACAAGCCTTGCGTATCCATAAACTTATATGTATTCAATCCATTCCAGTAAATAGTAGATGGTCGTCTGGCAATTTTTTCAGGATACCTTTTTGTTATTCCTATTACACCCTGACCCTCCACATAACTATACCTTTCGGCCAATTGCCACATGACTTCATATTCTCTGTCTTCTAAGAACTTAGAAGGTGATTTACCACGTCGTTGAGCCGGTTTTGCTGCCTGATATTCGTACAGAATGTAGGGAATTATAAAAAAATACCTTGCTCGGGTTTGGATGGTACTTATTCCCGGAAACATTTCGTTTGCCAATGCATCTCTAATCGTTCCCATTCCCAGCTCATCTACCATTCCTTCCGGTTTAAGAAGGTCTAACACAGAACCAACCCGATTTCTATGTGTGGGAGAAAAATCTATCCAACCAATTGAAGCCATTGTATTTTATTATTTTAAACTAAATTATAAGACAAAAAAAAGTTTTTTATCTTTCAATTAATCCTGATTGTTTAGCCATATCTTGCATGAATTTTGATAAAGGACGTTTATTTATGTCCTCCTCAAGAGTAAAATTTTTTAAAAGTAGCCGTTCAATTTCCTCTTTCGAATTGAATATTTTTCTCCCATTTTCATTTACAAGATCCAAGAGAGCTTCTTTACCTTTGTTTTTATAAGCATAGGCTGTCATATAAATTTCCTCGACAATATCAGTATGTCTATGATAAATACCGGTTAAACGAAATTCTTTTATGTAATTCTTAACTTTAGTGCTATTAGAAGGATATAAGAATGGCTTTAACTCTTCTTTTAATGCCATTTCACCTTGTAGCAATTTTATATGGCCTCTGTTTGGTATTTTAAACTCAAATAATTTATGGAAATCTTCAACAAATGGGTGTACAAATCTGTCCAATTTGTAAAAAGCTGCTGATTTATTTAAATTACACGAGGGGCATGCTGGGATTAAATTGAATAATGAAATACTTAAATACGGGTATTTACTTTTTGGGAAAAAATGATCAAACTGAAACATTGCTAGCTTTTCATTTTTTTGTTCTATAGTTAGGGTGTATTGAGAGTTACAATATAAGCATGTTTTTATATTTTGTTTTTCAGCCAATAAAACTAACTTATTATCCCTAAATTCTTTATATCTAAAAGCCCATAAAACCATTTTCCCAAATTGAGTAGTTTCATTAGTATTATAATCGAATAGTAATTGGTTACAACCTAATCGTTCTAACCGATTAATTAATTTGGATTGCATATCAGGCTTTAATGTGATAATAGTATCAAATTCACTATTAAGAAATTCTATAAATCTATACTGTTCTGGTGTTAAATTTTTTAAAAGGATTTCATCTAATCTCATTTTGGGAGTTTTATATCCATTACTACCAACTTGATTTACAGTATTCAAATACCAAGTTTCGATATCATCCCAACTATAAGAAATGCCATCTACTCCTATAAAACCGTTAATTTTCCTCATTTCTATTAGAATCAATTTGAATTTCAATAAATTTCAACTCTCTTATAAGTTGCTTTTGTCTTTTTGCTAATTCTGATTTTGTCAGTTTTTTAATTAGCTCTTCAGTAAGTCTTTCCTTTATTAATGGTTCTCCAATTAAGTTGATTTGCATTTCTAAAAAATCCTTATTTTTTAAAATATCTTCTGAACTTTCAATTTGATCAAGCAATGCGAAAATTTTGTTTTTTGCAAACTCTCCAATTAAACCTTCTTCCAGAAAAAAAGCATCCATAAATAAATTATAAATGTTTGCACCAAATGTTTCTTGAGATATTATCCTACCATTTAAAAAATTGATACAGCTCTTTGGTAAATCTGAAACAACAAACGGAGAGTGTGAAGTAATAATCAATTGTATCTTTCGTCTTTTCGTACCAAATTCCTTATTAAAAAAGGTCAATATTGTATTGATATACTTACGTTGCCATTCAGGATGTAATGCTAACTCAACTTCATCTAACAAAATAATAATATTGTTTTTCAATTCATGCTTTTTAATGGAACTAAATCTTGAGAAGAAATTAAACAAGGCTAACTCTCCAGAACTTGGTGTTGTAAGACTATAAGGATCATGACTTAATTCAAAATTGACAAAAGAAGTAATCCTTTCATCAGAAAAATATTGATCAAAAAATTTATTGAATGTTGTGATTTGATTTTTCTTTAGATCAAGAAATGCAAAATCATCAAATTCCGGAATCTCTGATTCATTGAGAATTTTAAATAATCCTTCTAAGTCTGATTTGTTTTTTTTAATAAACTTATAAGTTGGAAATGATTCTATTATTTTATCATAGATAAGGAAATAATTTGAATTTGAAATTAACTTATCATTGATTAATAGTTTCTGGAATTCAAGTACAAGCATACTAGTAAATTGATTCAAGTATATATCTAAACCCCAAGATGCCTTTATATCATTATACAAATTGAAAATACTTGTTCTAAATATCTCAAAATAGAATAAATCTCTTTTATTCTTTTTTCCAAACAATTTCTGAACTTGATTAAAAATATCTACAACTTTTTTGCAATTAGTTGCAATAATTGGTTCATCATCAGAACAAAGCCATTCCTCTTCTTCGTGGTTCGGTGTAATTCTAAGATAATCTGGAACACTTATAAATGCAATTTCCTTCTCATTTTTGTATTTTCTAATGAAATTAATTTGCCTTCTCAACTCCATAGCTCTGTGAAGGGCAATAGCTTTTTGAAAAGAAAATCTTAGGTTATTTTTATCTCGATTAGTATATGTTTCTTTATCTCTTTCTAGCAAGTAATTAGTTCCTAAATTGATCATTCCCATTAACTGCTCTTTTGTTAAATCAAGTGGAGAAGAATATGGATCAAAATGATTTGAGTGATATATAAAAGTCACATCAGACAATCTTGGTGTTTCATCGCTCTGAAAATAATCAGGATATGAAGTAACTTCTATGTTATTATGGCAGTAAAATGAAATATTCTTAGAGTTACTTTTTTCTTTGAAAGCAACAATTACATTTTCAGGTTCTTCAGATAAACCTTCAGATATACATGAACGTAGAAGTAATCTAATTAAGGTTGTCTTTCCAGCTCCATTTTTCCCAATGATTCCTGTAACAGACCGAATACTGTCAGGCCAAAAATCTTTAGGTAATTCGGTATCATTTACACACTCAATACTTTTTAATTCATTGTTATAATGAATTTTATATTTGGAAGAGAAGTTGAATTCTTTGTTTTCTAATCCATTATACTTTGAAACGTAGAGATATAATAATTCCATGATTTTTTATATTAAGCTAATTCTTCATTATCAAACAACCCACCATACCCAACTTCCGGCTCTTTCACCACACCTGTAGATTTTGAAGCCTTTTTTCCCGAACTTTTCTTCTTCTCCCACATCCCCATTTCTACTTCCTCCGCATGTATTTTATGGTTCAGTTCCAGCAGGCGTTTGAGTATTTCCTTGCGGGATTCGGGGTGGATGGTGTAGCGGACACGGTCGTTTTCGGGTAGGTAGTCTACGTCGCAGAAATCGTGGCGTAACTTAACGTCTGACCAACCGTATGCTTCCAGCACAGCTTCGTCCATAAGCACATGCAGGCGACGGAGTTCGATAATGCCGGTAACAGCTTCTTCCATACTGCAAGCTCCTTCGGTCTTCTGCAAGTGATTCCACAGGTTCCAGACTTCTTTGTTGGATTTCTTTTCCAAGGCTTTTTTATCTAAACCTAACAGGTTTTTGAAACCTGTTAGGTTGATGGTGTTTATCTCCCGTGCATGAAATGCATTATAGGTCTTGGTTAAGCCCAACTTCATTTTCAACATCAACTGTCGACGATGTTCGTGATAGACTTCACCAATTTGTTCGAGTTTTTGCTCTTGGGAAGTAGTGAGGTTATGAGGGAAAGGATAATTATCAAAACACTGAGATGTTGAATATTGTAATGTAGAGCTCCCCATTGTTGTTCCAAATTTCCAACACCAATCATTATAAATTGAAGTAGATAATAATGCAAATTGAAGTTTATTTTCATTTACAAAGACTATCACTTTAACCGAATGTACTTTATTATTTAAGGTATAAACAGGGGTTATATATTTTGCTGTTTGAGCTAATACCAAAACATTCGTATTTAAATCTATAGCTTCATACATCTCTTTTCTAACTCGTTGATATATCCACCAATAAGTTAATGCATTTGCATCTCCTTTAATTTTTAGTCTCTCTGGTTTTACTTTGTTTTCAATTATATCTAAAACAAATGGAAAATCTTTCGCACATGGTGCTTCATAATATAAAGGTGCTTTAAAGATTAGTTTTTTGTTTACAATACGTTCATTGATATCCTCCTTCTCGATATCAGATAATGAAGACCACTCATCTAAATTATATCGTTCTAATGGCCAATCTTGAAAGTTAATTACAAATCTAGTAGGTAATGAATCAACCTCATTTGCAATATCATCACCAGTAAGATAAGGACAAATAACCATCGAATTATTAGAGTCTGTTTTTATAAGTTCAGCTGCTTCTTTTTTAGACAATACAAATCCCTCACCATATACCTTAGATCCAGTATAAGCAGAATTTTTATTTATATAAAGTGAATGAGTAATGTTATTATCATTACCTTCACCTAAAAGAGAATTAATAAACTGTGTTGGTTTTCCATTTAATTCAATTTCTTTCAACCATTCTCCTTTATAAAAGCCAATCAAAGCCACATTTACAGCGGCTTCACCAGGCCACTTCATTGATTTTATTGCAAAATTAATTGTTCCATTATTTACTAATTCTTCTAAAGCTGAGATTCTTGTTGCTCCTTGTGATACAGAATCTGTTGTTATTATACTAAAGAAGCCATTTTTCTTTAGTAATGATGTATCTCTTTTGATAAAATATGAAACAAAATCAGCTAGCCCCGTCACATTATCAAAATATGAAAGTAGATAATATGAATATAAATCACCAAAATTTGTTGAAATTTTACTTCCACCCAAGTAAGGCGGATTTCCCAAAATACAATCAAATCCACCACCTTCATTAAAGACTTCTGGAAATTCTAAGAACCAATGAAAAAAGTGTTTTTCCTTTGACAATACTTCAATTTTACCAAATTTATCGCCTGTTGGAAGATTATATCCGCGCATGGTAAGGCTAAATTCGGCATCAGTGGTGATGTATCTTTGGTTAGACTCTGTTTTGGCAATAAAAAACTGTGCTACTTGCGTATCGGCCATGTTTTTCAGGAACTTGTAGCCTTTGCCTTCAATAAATTTTCGATATGCACGGGCTTTTCGTTCTATCTCCTCGGGCGTGGTTTCGGGTTGCTGGTTAAAGGTTTTGTATTCGGCTATGGCTTCGTGTACCGAGTTGTCGCTTGTTTTTTCGAAATCGGCTTTTACCTGTTGTCCTTCACTGTTGCGGGCTTTGCGCTCGCGCACGTTTTGGTCGCGCAAGGCTTTGGCAATAGTTTTATCATCGCCGGGAAGCGTTTTAAATGCATCGTCGGCAATGCCGTTCTCCAATTCGGAGCGGTGCGCCATTCCTACAATGGCGTCGCCACATTTAATGTGGTGATCAAGGAAGTTCAGCGGTTCGCCCGGCTGGTGTGCTTCCAGCCAAAGTGCCACTTTACACAGTTCTACGGCAAGTGGGTTGAGATCCACCCCATAAATACAATTTCGGATTACATCGCGCGTGGCAGCTCGCATAGCCGTGGGTGTGGGTTGGTCTTCTTTGCTGCGGTATTTTGCCAGTTCGAAACCTACGCGGCGAGCTGCAGAAAGCAAAATATGTCCGCTACCGCAAGCCACATCGCATATTTTAAGTGATAAAAGTTCAGCTTCAGGATTCGCCATTTTCAGTTTATCGGCTATCAGATAATCCAATGAATGGGTGATCAGCGGCTTTACCAATTCTTCGGGTGTATAGTGCGAACCGCTTTTGGAACGTTCGTTGCCTTTTACAAAACTGAAAATAGGTTGCCCCATATTGTCGGTAAACACCGGTTGGTATTCCAGCAGACCTTCGTAAATAGAGCCAAATTCTTCTACATCCAAGTCGGCGTAATTCACCCGCACCAATTGTCCGTTTTCGTTTACAAAGGTCACTAAGTATCGGATTACTCTCAGCAAACAGTCGTTGTCGAGCATTTGATCGTTCACAACTCCCAATGCCGAAGGCGCAAAAAGCCCCGAACCAAGGGGTGCAATGCCTAACTTTTTACCGTAGGTGTCGTATTCGAACAAGGAGAAAGTAGTGAGTAGCGAATGCCAGAGATCAGTTTTGCGCGGATCGATATAGGTCATTTTCACCGCCAGTTTGGTGAGGCGCTGAATGCTGTAATAATCGTAATAAATGCCCCGTTTTTTGTTGAGTTCTTCATCGCGCTTGTCGGCATAAATCAGTTTGCGTTCTTCAATTACCAGCAAAAACAACATGCGATAAACGAGGCGCAAAGTGTGCAGGTAATATTCGTTCGGCTCTATTTTATTCTCCAATACCAGTCGGCGCAAGGTTTCGTTTTGTGGGTGCAATAGCAGTCCGTTGGCCAGTTCACGGATGGAACTTTCCACGGCAATACTCAATCGCTCGCGGATACGTGAGCCGGAAGCAATGGCTTCTTGATGATAAAATTCAATATTGCTATCGGGACCGGCATCCATTTTTTCATGCATACGGCTGGCATGAAGCGTACGGTAAAGCAGTGCAAACTCTACGTACAACCCTTCTTCCATCATTTGCTCCAGATCGAACTCCAAGTAACTCAGGCGGCTCAGTCGGGTAGCATCGCGTAGCAAGCGTAAAAACCTACCATTGCTTACCAAACCATAGAGATGCTCCGTATTGTTGAGGTATTCCTGCATAAGTGCGTGTGGCGAGAGACGTGTTCCACCTGTTTCGGGGCGTTTGTCCAGCGATTGTTGTACACCCACCAAATGAATGGGGAAACCATCTTTGTTTGAAGCGCGGTGGCTGATGGCGTAGGATTTGTCGTTGATCATCTCGGCATTGGACGAATTGATTTCGTAACCCAGCACCGACAACAAAGGCAACATCCAATAGCGGCGTGTTTCGGAAGTACCGCTGTCCGAATCTGACAATGCATCACGTTTAATCTTGAACACGTTCCAGTTGCTCACTGCCAACGACCAGGCAAGATTGATCTCGTCGCGCACCGATGCTCCAGGGTTCAGATTAAAATCGCCCGCTTTCTGAAAACGAATGTCTTCGGTTCTTATTTTCTCAAGTATCTCACTGGTGAGTATGTTTCCCTGAATGGAAATGGCACTGTAGTTCATAATTATAACGCTTTAGGTTTTGGTAATAAAATATAAACACCCATTACATCAGGGGGCAAAATAGGAGTAGCCTTTTCATATCTACGACCACCAATCAGTTCTTTAAAATGTCCATGTGCTTCCACTAACCTTTCAGCACGCTGATTGGCCAAGTCCATAAATTGCGCTTTCATATCCTGAAAACGTACTAATTCCAGTCGAATATCTTCTTGCTGACGTTCGGCTGATAAGTTGGATAAGGTATTGGCGTTGGCCAAAAGCTCTTTCGTTTCTTTGTATTCCAATGTTTCTATTGTTCCATTTACAGTACGGTAGCCCCACAAATACATTTCCTCAGCAACCGATTCTTTGCTCGATCCCACTTCTTTGATGACATTCCGAACTCGGAACATGATCAGACTCGTTTTGGTACTTACAGCATCGGTCTGAATTTCGCATACACGAGCCAACCGACCATACTCAGGATGTGGCTCAAAAGCAATGGCAATGAGGAACTGACAAAGTTGTTCTACAAACTGGTGATTACGTCCTATATAAAGATAACCTTTGGGAGTTGGCGATACAAAACTGACTTTCACCATCTGTTTGCCTTCGAAATAGCGTTTGATATGTGCAGGTAAGTTTTGGGGTTGTAAGGTATAACCCGATTTTCCGTCCCAATCGCAACTACCACCTAATTGTTGCACCGCATTTCGCACCAATGTGGCTACAGCCTTTGGATCGCCAATGGCTTCGTCCACTTCGGCAAGGTCTTTCTTAATGATTTCCGGATCAATGGATTGATGTGCAAATATATCGCGTAGGTTTTCTCCTTTGCGTCTGGCGTTCTCCAATTCGTTGGAAATGGTATGTTCGGTATCTGCAAATAACTTTTGCTGAACCGGATTATTTTTGCCTTCCTCGAACAGAATTCGCTTGGCAGCTTCGGCCATAATGGATTTACTGTTTTCGCCAATGGCAATGGTTACGCCAATTGATTTTTGAATTTCGCGGACTTTTTTGATCAATACATCCAACACAAACATGTCCATGGCATTGTCTTCGCCATACAATACATAGGTTTTAATAATTGGCGCGGTCTGTCCAAATCGATCCACACGTCCTTCACGTTGTTCAATTCGGTTTGGATTCCAGGGCAAATCGTAATGCAATACAGCCGTGAAATACTCCTGTAGGTTGATACCTTCACTAAGGCAATCGGTAGCAATCAACACCCGCCTTTCGGCTTTGCCCATCACTTCAATTCGCTCTTTGCGCTGTTCATCGGCCAGTTCGGATGTAATGGCTTCCACATGGATATTTTTAGGCAATTCTGTTCTCAAGCGATCAGCAACATATTGTGCTGTTGAAATGTAATGACAGAATACGATTGGATCAAAACCCTCTTTGATCCATTCCTTAATCAGTTTTACGGTTACATCTAACTTCCTATCGAGGTTGTTTTTCGATAATAATCCGGCTTCGACTTGCAACTCAGACAAATCATTGATTTCGTCTTGTTTGAATTCAAGTGTTTCCAGTAAATCCTGTCGTGGGATATCCGAACTATATTCCAAATCCTCAAACAAGGTATTTTCCAATGACGGAATAGCAATTTCATCTTCACCGGCATTGATCTTATCTTTTCTTCGTCCCAACATATCCACAGCCATAGCAGGGCTACTCATTGCCCCTTTTATCAACGCGATAGCCGCCCACGAACGTAACAACTGCGTTTGCTTGTTATCTGTTTCAACCGCGGAAATTCCACGTGCAAAGCGTATGAGGTTTTGATAAAAAAGTTGATATTCAGGTGTCAGGACATAACCAACTTCTTTTGAATCTCTGTCCGGAAATTCTGTTTCTTCATTCAACCAACGTTTGATATGATCGCGTTTGCGTTGAATATAATGTCGGGCTAATCTTGCTTTCTCTTTCTGTGGAATATTTTCAAAGTTCAATTCTTCAATAGTTCGTTAATCTTTCATTAACATTAAGCGGCAATAGTGCCGTATAATAGTAGCTCTTTGACATTTTGGCTATTTTTGAGTAAGTATGGTTTAATGGCAAACATCTCAATAAATCTTTCCAGCAGTAAAGTGTTGT
>CAIUTB010000017.1 GCA_903901975.1 uncultured Bacteroidales bacterium | reverse complement strand
TTTAGATAATTCAGTTTGTTCCGGTTCAAAATTAAAAGTAGTTTCCATTACATAAGATCGTTTAGAAGTAAATTAATCGGTTCAACCTTGGCACCCATACCATCCATATTATCCACAAAGATGTTCATAGCTCCAAAAGTTCCAAAGGCTTGATTCGCTCTCAAATTGAGAATCCCAATAATCGGGTGATCTGAATACTGCTCGTCAATTGGCTGATACAGCAACAGCCCGTTGCAGCGATATTTTAAAGCAGTATCAAATCCTCGAATTGCATATTTTCCGAATTCAGCATGAATGATATTGGAATTTCGTAATACTATCGGTAGAATATCATTTTCAAGAAAAAGTATTTCTTTTTGAGTTTGCTGATAGGAAAACTCACTCTTGATAGCCGGTAGATACTTTCTCTTACCATCAATCAGCTTTCGAAGTGCAATAACCTCGTGACTGTCATAGTAGATCATAGCTATTTTCTCCTTCTATTATAGAGTTCGTTTTCTTTCTGTTCGATATATTCCTCAGAAGTCTGAACCCGATTCGACAACAACCACTCCTTGATTTCTTCCCGTTTGAAAATAACTTTTGCATTTTTCTTGTAGAAAGGGATTTTCCTTTCACAAATCATTTTACTGATTGTGTTTACAGCATATCCTGTCAGTTCACTACAAATAGTTTTTCCAAAGGTTTCCGGAAAGTCTTCTTTATTCTTAGCAAGTTGAACCGGCATTGGATTAATCATTCCATTTAAAAGTTCTTTGAACTGGCCAATTGATAATGCAGCTAGAGGCATATCATCAGTAAATTGAAATTTTGTTTTCATTTTGTTTTGATTTAAATTGTTTACCTACGTTTGTTTTGAGAATAATTTTCAGCTTCAGCTTTTATTTCTGAACCTGTTTTTCGTTTACCACCTTCTATCCATGCTATAATTTCATCTTCGTAGAAATAAAGCTTTTTAGAACTCTTATAGCATGGAATAATGCGTTTACGAACCAAAGCATAGATTGTTGGCTTCGCTTTTGCAGTTAATACACAAACTTCATCAATACCAATAGGTAAGCGTCGTTTATTTTCGTTAGGCTTTTGTGCAGCTCCCAACATGCTTTTTAATTCAGATACTTCACTGATTAAAAAACTTACTGCTTCCGGTAATTTGTCAAATGACATTGCATTTTCATTCATATTTGTTTTTGTGTTTGTATGGCACAAAAAAAATTGCACCACTAAATTAATAATGGTGCAAAAGAATAGCTATTTTAATGTTTGGGTTATATACCTAATATTAGTCTAATATCAAAAAACTCACTTTTGATAATCTTTGTTGTAATAATCATCAGCTTTCAATTCTAGCTCTTTAAATATTTTGATATAAAATGAGTAGTCTCCTTGCTTGGATTGAGTTAACATTGCACTGTATTTGCTTAAGTCTTCACCTAAAAGTTGCCCGAATTCATTAAATAACTCCTGTTTATTACTCGCAAGAAAACCTTTTTCAGTTTCAAATAATCTACATTCATACATTGCATTGATTATTTTTATAAAATCCGTTTTTTTACCTTTTGAAATTCTGAATTTTCCGGTATTAATTGTAAGAATTTTGTCTTTATTTTCAAGATCATTTGGCAGAATTCCTAATGAATCTAATTTCTCTAATTTAGTAATTAGTTCATCTTTTTTTCTTTGAGCATCTGTTGAATAGCTGCAATCAAATAAAATCAATTGCTTCAGTTTGTTTTTTGTCTCATCAGTACTCAATATTTCTTCAAATTTCAAATTTTTCTTTTTGACAATTATCGAACTGAAATATTCGTCAGTTTTAAATTTGTTACCAGTTTTATTGAAGATAAACTGAATACTTCCCTTTGATATTTCAGTCACTTCAAATTCCTTATTGTAAATCAAATATGCCAGGTAATCGAATTGGTAATAAGGATCAAAATATTGTCGAATAGCTTCAAAATTATCTTTGTAGGTTACAAAATAATTAAAGTCATAATCTAGCTTATTGAATTTGTTTAGAATTTCATCCTCATTATCAGCAGGATAAATAAATTGGAAAATTGAACTTTTATGTAGAATGCCCCCATGATACAGTGAAACGTATAGTGGCTCTTGGAAAAAATCTTCTAGTTTAGTTTTTTGTTTGTAATCAATTTTATATTTGCCGTTTTTCATGTTTGAATGGTATTATTTACGTTTAAGAGATATTTTATTGGTAGTCTGTTTCTTTTTTTCATCAAGGAGTTTCGCATATTGCATGGTAGTTTCAATTTTTCGGTGCCCTAACATCTTCTGAATAGTGTAAATATCCGTATTAGCTTCCAGTTGCAAAGTGGCATAGGTATGGCGGAATGAATGGAACGTTACATTTCTGAAAATGCCAGCACTTAAAAGCCAACGTTTTAAAACAGTTTGAGTCATATTGTATTTAAAACCTTTAAATACTTTGTCTGTTGGGTTTAACCGTTCTCCACATAACTCCAAGGCTTCCTGGCTTATTGGCATTGTTTCAAGCCCCTTTGTTTTTTTCTGTCTGAACCGTATCACTGCATCGTCTGCAACGTCAAGTCGAATTTCTTCCCAAATCAATTTCTCAATATCAGAATATCGTAATCCGGTAAGACAAGAAAATAAAGCAGCATTTTTAAAAACATCCACCTCACATTTAGTTTCTGCAAGCGTTCTTAATTCTTCAAGGGTAATAAATTCACGTTCAGTTTCCTCTTCTTTAATACCATCTATAAAGTCATTTACATTCTCGGTTAATAGTTTTTGTTTATATGCCTGTTTTAGTAAAGCTCTGAATTTACCATAATAGGCCAATGCCGTATTTTGCCTAAGAACCTCACCATTTTCATGGCGTATGTTTTTTACAGAAAGTAAATAGTCTTTAAAACCATTTGCAAACTTAGGTGTAACGTCACGCATTACACAAACTCCTTTTGTGTAATTGAAGAAATGAGTGTATGCTACTTGCCAAGTTTGATTATCTCTTTTGTTGGCTGTTTCTTTAAAGTATTGTAAGAAACTTTGATTATCACGGTCTTTATCTATGAAATTATAATTCTGATTAATGATTTGCATTTCACGTAATCCTCTAATTGCTTCTGCTTTCGCTCTTTTTTCTTTATTTAATGCTCTTTCATTTTCTGTTGACGGTCGTGAGTGAACATAGATACCTAAAAATTCCCGGCGGGTTACTTTTTCTGTTTTTGGATTTCTGATTGCCGGATAGAAGTCAAGATACAGTGATTTCTGTTCTCCCCCTTTGATTGATTTTTCTCTTAATGTTACACTCATACAATAATCGGTTTTTCAAATAATTTGTCTAATTCCTTTTTGTTTATTTCCACGTTTCTGCCTTTTTTCACCCTCGTAACACTATAATATGAACAATAGTAATACAATGCATCTCTTGTCAATTGATAAATATCCATAGCTTCAGGTATGGTATAAAATTCTTTTGAATCTGGTATCTCCGGAAGAGGCTTTTTGTTCTTGTTTTTAAAATAGTTGTCAATGTGTTTCTGACTGATATAGGTTTTGTTTCCCAATTTGGTTGTTGGGATGTTTTTGGTTTTTATAATATCCCAGATTCTTCTGACTTTCACTCCGAATTTCTCCGTAATTTCATCGAGAGTATAAAATTCAGTAATTGGTGTTTTCTCTTTTTTCTGTTTCGGTTCATAAGGTATTTCAATTTCAAGTAAAGCATCAATATCTTTTCTTCTGATAATTGTCATTCTACTTGATAATCTTACCGATTTAAGTGTACCTGATTCAATGAGATTATAAACAGTTTGTTTACATACTCCCATTAATAATGCAGCTTGAGCACACTTTAAAAATTCCTGATCTTTAAAATCAGCAATGGGTTTATTTTTTATAATTTCATCGGTTTGCTTTTCGATCGTATTTTTTTTCTTTGTTCTAATATTTGCTTTATAAGCTCTACTATTACAAATGTGAGAACAATAACGAGTACTACTTTTTAATGCGATAAATTCATTACCACACCATTCACAAATTTTGCGTATTTCTATAAATTTCATGTTGTCTATTTCGCCATTTTAAGCCCACTATATTCTACTATAGTCTATCATAGTCTAAAAGTGTGCATTATATATTTGTTAAAGGTACAAAGATTGTATCTTTTGTATGAAAAGGTACAGCAAAGGTACAAAAATATGCGTAAAAAGCAATATCAATAATTATTATCAATAATTTCACTGCACAAAAAAAGCCCTGATAAACAGGACTTTAATGTGTTTTTGTGATTGATTTTGATAGTTAATAATCGTTAATTATTTCCCGATACAGAATTTGCCAAATATATTTCCAAGTATCTCATTATTAGATATATGTCCTGTTATTTCGCCAATATAATGAATGCATTCACGAATATCCTGTGATAAAAAATCGCCAGTAATACCGGAATCTAATCCTTCAATCACACGATTGATAGCTGTTTGTGCTTTTCGAAGTGCTTCGTAATGACGAATGTTGTTTACCACAACGTCCCCCGGATTGATCTCGGGCAGCTGAGCAGCATTAACCAGAGCCTTGAGAAGGTGATTGGTGTTAATTTTATTTCGGGCTGAAATATAAATTCGTTCACCCTCAAATTGTTCAAAAAGTTGCCCGATAACTTCCCGTTCATCATCGGCAATTTTATCAATTTTATTGAAAACAAGGATTATTTTCTTTCCTTCAGCCCGTTTAGCAATGCGGTCGGTAAGCCATTCTATATGCTCGCTCACCTGAGTACAGTCAATCAACCAAAGGACAATGGTGGCTTGCTCTATTTTCTGATAGGTTCGCTCAATTCCCATATTTTCAATTTTATCCTTTGTGTCTCGAATGCCTGCGGTGTCAATAAAGCGAAAGCTTATTCCATTGATATCGACTGAGTCTTCAATCGAATCTCGCGTTGTTCCGTGAATGTCGGAAACAATGGCTTTTTCTTCGTTCAGCAATAGATTGAGCAATGTGGATTTACCAACATTTGTTTCACCAACCAGTGCTACCGGAATCCCATTTTTCAGTGCATTTCCCACACGGAATGAATCTGCAAGTCGGGTAATCAGTTTTCTGATTTCTGTAGCCAGATTTTTTAGTTTCGAACGGTCGGCAAATTCCACATCTTCTTCCGTAAAATCAAGTTCTAGTTCAACAAGCGATACAAAATTAAGCAATTGGGTGCGTAGTTTTACCAGCTCATTTGAAAATCCACCGCGCATTTGATTTAATGCCATACGGTGTGAAGCAGCTGAAGTAGAAGCAATTAAATCGGCCACAGCTTCGGCTTGCGACAAGTCCATTTTGCCATTCAGAAAAGCCCGTTGCGTAAATTCACCGGGTTGAGCCAGTGAACAACCGTTATCCAATAGGAGTTCTAGTATATGTTGTTGAATAAATACCGAACCATGGCATGAAATTTCCACGATATCTTCGCCGGTAAATGAATGAGGAGCTTTGAAAATGCTTACCAACACTTCGTCAATAACTTCGCCTGTTTGAGCTACGATTCTTCCAAAGCTGATACTGAATGGTTTTTGGGTACTCAGACTATTCTTTTTAGATTGAGCTACAAAAATAGCATTGCAATTTTTCAGTGCATCAATTCCTGAAACCCTTATTATAGCAATACCTCCGATTCCAGGAGCAGTAGATATGGCGGCTATAGTTGAACTACCCCTAATCCCTAAAGGGGAATAATTAGTTGATTCTGGTATTGATGTTTTGTCTGACATTGGAATTATGTTTTGCAAAAATATTTAACATCAGTAAAAAGAATTTTAAAAATCCCAGTTAGGGTTAATCGTCTAAATACGATCTAAAACAGTTTGAACAAGATTTTCAATAAAGGGTTTATAATCGGTCGTTGCAGCTTCAACCCGACGGTTGGCAATAATACAACATACGGTCATGGCTTTATGTCCCATCAATCTGGATAGACCGGCAATGGCCGAGCCTTCCATTTCGTAATTCGTAATTTTATATTTGCCGTAACGAAAACTTTCAATCTTATTATTTAAATCCATATCAGCCAGGTTGATACGTAACACACGCCCTTGTGGGCCATAAAATCCATTGGCAGAAATAGTTACGCCACGAAGCATATCCTCTTTGCCGATTCGGTTTACAAGTTCCTCATCAGCATCAACCACATAAGGTGCAGCCAATTGCGGATTCCAAACCAAATGTTTTTTCATGGCCTCTTCGAAAGCCAAATCACTAACTGAATCACGACCGGCATAGAAATTTAGCATTCCATCAAAGCCGATTGATTTTTCGGAAATCAAAAAGCTTCCCATTGGAATTTCAGGTTGCATACCACCCGAAGTTCCAATCCGAACAATCGTAAGTTGCCGAAAATCAGTTTTTTCAGTGCGTGATTGAAAATCGATATTTGAAAGAGCATCCAACTCATTCATAACAATATCAATATTGTCAGTTCCTATTCCGGTAGAAATAACCGAAATCCGTTTTCCGTTAAAAGTGCCTGTTATGGTGTTGAATTCGCGACTCGAAACCGAACATTCCTGAGTGTCGAAATATGCCGCTACCAGTTCAACCCGACCGGGATCTCCCACCAATATTACATTATCTGCCAGTTGTTCGGGTTTCAGATGCAGGTGGAAAATGCTTCCATCACTATTGATAATTAGTTCAGATGGTGGAAAGTGCTTCATAATCTATGATTTAAAAATAAATTTCAATTTTTTGTCAGAACTACAAATATACTTCTTTTTTAATTCAAAACTTCAATCAAGCTTATTAAGTTTCATTTTAAATAAAAAAACCGGAGCGATATGCTCCGGTTCTTTGAAAATTAATAATTTGTAAAAATTAATAACGATAATCTTTTAGTTGTTCCTGAAGTCGTTTTCGTGCCAGGAAAATTCTACTTTTTACTGTGCCAATAGGAAGAGTCATGTGTTGAGCTATTTCTTCGTATTTAAATCCCTGAATGTGCATTGAGAACGGAATGCGATATTCGTCAGCAAAAGCCGCAATGCTATTAGATATTTCACCAATGGCATAAGAGCCTTCGGGACTGTCAAAACCTGAATTTTGTGGTAAATTTAAATGATGTAAGTCTTCAGTTTTATCAACAACAGTCTGATTTCTAACAATTTTTCTATAGTTGTTAATAAATATATTCTTCATAATAGTCAGAACCCAACCCTTAAAATTCACATCATTCGTAAATTTATCCTGATTGTCCAACACTTTTAGTGTAGTGTCCTGCAAAAGATCTTCTGCGTCGTCACGGTTTAATGTAAGTGAGAATGCAAAATTGCGCATGTTGCTTTGAAGTGCAACTAATTCATTTTCAAAGTGAACGTTTTTCATAAAGCTGTAGTTTTACGTGTGAGTAAATAAAACTTAGTAACCGATAATATTACCAAGCGAGATAATATTAATCTAAATGAAATTGTTTTTGAAAAAACTTTCTTGTTTTGTAACAAGTATTTGATTGTCAGTTGTCTATACTGAAGAATATTAAGGAAAGAGCTCTTTCGAAATCAATTGCTTTAGATTTACACGACAAATATAGATGTTTTTTTTTCATTGTTTCGCAATTTAATGAAAAATGATTAACTATATCATTATAGTAAAAATCTATATTAAAATCAAAATCAAATAATTCTTGAAAATCTTCTTATTTAGCTAAGTTTGAAAGGCAAAATCACTTATTTTGAAAGGATGTAGTTGAAATTTAGAACAAGTATTTCAATTCCAAAATTGACAAAATCTATATGTGATTTTCTGCACAATACGACGAACGAACCAATGGAGCACTTTCCACAATACGAAAACCTTTCAATAATCCGATAGTTTTATATTCCGCAAATTTATCAGGAGTAATATATTCTGTCACTTCAATGTTTTTTCGTGAAGGTTGCATATATTGACCAATGGTAAGTATTTCGCATCCGTTTGTCAATGCATCGTCCATGAGTTGTAGGATTTCAGCTTCAGTTTCACCAAGTCCGACCATAATTCCCGTTTTTGAAACGACCGGACTTTTCGAAATGTGTTGAATAACTTTTAGACTGCTACGATATTTAGCTTTGGTACGAATCTGCGGCGTCAGCCTTTCTACTGTTTCAAGATTGTGTGAGATAATATCGGGTTTTTCAGCAATTATAAGGTCAATCAGTTCAGTTTTTCCATCAAAATCGGGAATCAAAACTTCTAGCGTAGTGTTAGGATTGACTTTTTTAATGGTACGTATTGTTTCTGCCCAATGGTTGGCACCGCCGTCTGTCAAATCATCCCGGTCGACCGAGGTTATGACAGCGTGTTTAAGGTTCATCATTCGGATTGATTCAGCTACTTTAACCGGTTCCAGAAGGTCGAGTGGGAGTGGCCTGCCAGTAAGCGTATTACAGAATTTGCAACTGCGTGTACAAATGTTTCCCGAAATCATAAAAGTGGCAGTTCCTTTGTTCCAACATTCACTCATATTAGGGCATCGACCGCTCGAACAAATGGTATGAAGTTTGTTAGTTTTTACTATCTGACTTATTTTTAAATAGTTTTCACCACCTTGAAGTTGAGTTTTAAGCCATTCTGGTTTTCTGATATATGTCATGTTTTGGAATTTGTATATTTGTGGAGCAAAGGTACAAAAAGATTTTAATTGGTTTGTAAAGCTTTTTTTCTAGCCTAATACAACTCCTTTTTTAGGAATTTTAATTGAAATAAATCCTATCTTTGTACTCGTTTTTTCAAGGATATTTCAGCATTATATTATGAATTATTTTTATCAACATAAATCCAAAATATTGGCAGCAACACTGACCTTGCTGGTGAATGCTATGTTGATACTTTTACTATTGATGAATACCGGAAGTAATTTTCTTTCATCAATAACAAAAAACGAATCGGATGATGAGTTGGCTATTCAATTTCAAATGCTTGAGCAACTTTCACTGCCACCGACGCCTCCTCTTAAATCGCAAATCATATCTGTAAAATCAACTCAAACAACTAATTATTCAAAAAATGAAGATAAATCTGAAGATTTGAGCAAAGAGTCCGAAGAGTCGGCTTTGCAACCTTCAAATGATTCTATATTGTTGACTGAAATAAAGAAAGCTGTAGAAGAAATAAAAATAATAATGCCCGAAGATACTTTGGCAAAGCAGCAGGTACAGACCCAGACAACAAATGAAGTTAAGAAAGCATTGGTGGATAATAACAAAAAAGTATATTCAGATGCTAAGTTTTTTTATGATAATTACCGCACCATCAAAAACCTCAGGGTATTATATCCTTATGTTTTGAAAGTGAGGCAGGTGACAAGTGAATTGAATACACAATTGGCTACCCTAAAGGATAATCAGGAAAAACGAAAATTAATTAGAAAGACTGAAAAAGAGCTTTTTGGTCAATTTGAAAAGGATGTCCGAAAAATGTCCTATTCTCAGGGGAAATTACTGTTGAAACTTATTGCCCGAGAAACCAATGAAAGTGCTTTTGGGTTGATAAAAATATATAAGGGAGGCATTCCTGCTACTTTCTGGTATAGCGTAGGATTGGTTTTTCAGGAAGACCTGAAAGCAAAGTACGATTCGACAGGTGAAGATGCTTTGCTGGAGAAAATTGTACGGAAATATAAAGAGAGTGATATCAAATAAAAAACGCAAAGTATAAAATAAGTAGTGTCTAAAATATAATGTCGTATTTTCCTCCAAAATTGGACAACACATACGACAAGCGTTCTTTGAGATTCTGAAAACAGATATAAGCATCAAAAGGTATCCATTGATACTTGATTCTACGCCAAAGAATTTCA
>CAIUTB010000016.1 GCA_903901975.1 uncultured Bacteroidales bacterium | reverse complement strand
GTGGCAACCAACTCCGGACAAATCAAAACCGGTTCGTTGAGCCGCTCCGACCGTATGGCTAAATACAACCAACTGCTTCGCATCGAAGAAGAATTGGGCGATTTGGCGGTGTATGGGTATAAGAAATAGTTGACAGTTAATAGCTGACAATGATTTATAAATAAGAAATCCGATGAGTTGATTCATCGGATTTCTTTGTTTATTTACTCACCAAATTATACACCCTGCCGTCATTGTACTCATAGCGGTGTCAATTCTGTTAGAATCTATATCCAATTGAAATCCCAAAGTTTCCAAACTGACTTTTTGCAGTAGGATAATTATTACTGTTTCCAAATGCATGATTATAATATTCTTCTTTAGTCCAATTACCATAAAGAACTGGAATAAGCTCATTCAAAAATTTCTCTTTGTCAAAAAAGTCAAATACTGTAATTAAAGGCGAATAATAGACTTTAATAATTAATCCACCCGTTAATTTATCAAAACGATAACCTATTGAAGGTACAAAATACATTCCTTCTGATTGAAACCAAAAATCCTGAGTATTACCAAATGCTCCTGTTGGAAGGTGCATATTTTGAGCACCTTTAATATATGAAGCTCCTAATCCTAATTCAAAATGGTGTCTCTTTGTCCCTGTTAGTAAATTGATTCCGATTGGAATTCCAGTAAACTGTATGCTGTTTCCAGAATAATAACCAAAACCAATTCGAGCATTTAGTTTGTAATCTTTAAATTTTCCGACCTCGTATTCTCCATTAAGAGAAAATAATCCACTGTTTCCGAATAAATCAAGTGTTAGACCAAATTTATTGAGTTTGCTTTGGGAATTTCCAATTGTACTAATTGTCAGAAGGAATAGTAAAATTCCAAATTTCCGTATTAATTTCATGGTTTTTATTTTATTTTTTTGCTTTCAGTTTATCATAGAATAAAGTGTAATTACCCTTATTTACTTAGCAAATTATACACCCTGCCATCTTTGTACTCGTAGCGGATAATGCCGTTTTTGTAGGTGAAATATACTGTATTTGGTGTAATGTCTGGTGTAACATTTTGTAAAATATATAAATTTTGATACGTAACTCCACTTAAGGAATAATTGGATATTTCTTTTTGGGAACTGTATGGTTTCATATAGTCGAAATAGATGAAAAATGTCACACCACCTACATTTGCAGTAGTAATTCGGAAATCGAGAAGAGAATTCTTACTGCTTGGTTTTTTATAGCTTACATAGAGTTCTTGAAAGGAATCATGATCGCTTTGATTCCATGAATTAGCTATTGACAAATCTAATGTATCTATTTTACTACTTACACTATCCTGAAAATAAACTCTGTCATTATTTTTCAATAGAGGTATATGATCCTGAGGTATATTTGATTGATAACCTTGACCTAAAAAGCCATTACACGCACTCATCACCCCACAAACCAAAACAAAAAACAGTAGCTTTTTCATAAGAATCCTGATTAAAATTAACTGCTACAAATATACAAGATTTTTTCATAATTAAGATAAATTTTCGTCTAAAGTTTAAAAATACTCCTAAAAAGAAAAAATACGCAAAATTGTCAGTCTGAAAATGGTCATTATTTACATTCTTTAAACCTATTTGCCATAAAGCAAGCATTTTAGGTGTCCATATATTCAGGATTTTTTACGAACTGATTTCGCTTGGTTAATGCCCGTTAAGCGACGAATTCGGTCTGTTAAATAATTTCAAATAAGTCGCAAATTTTACTTGTTGGAATGGCTTTTGTATATTTTCGCAGCGAAATTAATCTCAGTTATCAACTAAATTATAAATTATAAAAATCAGAAAATTATGAAAGCAACAAAAAGAATGAAATCGCTCGGCCTTTTCGTGTTGGTCGTAGCAGTGAGTGTGGCAACCAACCTGACAACCAATCTGGTTTCGCACAAAAACGAGGGTTTTAATGGTCAAGACAATTCGCTTCCGGCAGGGTACGCCAAATTTGCCCGTGCATCCAATGCCATGGAAACTGATTTTACTGTAGCTGCCGAATTATCTATTCATGCTGTGGTTCACGTAAAAACAAAAACCCCGCAGCGGATTCAACAATTCGGAGGCGGAGGATTCCCCAACGATCCGTTTTTTCAGTATTTCTTTGGTCAGCCACAACAACGACAGCCACAGGAACTGCCCATGCAGGAAGCTTCCGGCTCGGGTGTGATTATTTCGAAAGATGGCTATATCGTAACCAACAACCACGTGGTGGATCAATCGGCCGAAATTGAAGTAACGCTCAACGACAAACGCACGTTTAAAGCCAAAGTGATCGGCACCGACCCGAATACCGACATTGCGCTGATAAAAGTGGAAGCCGAAAATCTGCCGATAATCACATTTGGTAATTCCGATTCGCTGAAAGTGGGCGAATGGGTATTGGCAGTGGGTAATCCATTTAATCTCACTTCCACCGTTACGGCCGGAATTGTAAGTGCCAAAGCACGAAACATCAACATTATCAATTCTCAAATGAAAATTGAAGCCTTTATTCAGACCGATGCGGCTGTAAATCCCGGAAACAGTGGTGGTGCATTGGTAAACACACACGGCGAACTGGTGGGAATAAACACCGCTATTGCTTCGCAAACAGGTTCGTATGCCGGTTATTCCTTTGCTGTTCCGGTAAGTATTGTGCAAAAAGTGGTGGCCGATATTCGTAAATTTGGCGTGGTACAACGTGCGGTATTGGGTGTTGAGATTAAGGATATTAGCAACGAACTGGCCAAAGATAAAAACCTGAAAACACTCGAAGGAGCTTATGTAGGCAAAGTAGCCGATGGTTCGGCAGCAAAAAAAGCCGGAGTGAAAGAAGGCGATATTATCAATAATGTAAATGGTGTGAATGTCAAATCGGTTGCTGAACTTCAGGAACAAATTGGCCGTTACCGCCCCGGCGATAAAATCAATATTAGCATCATTAGAGATAACAAAGAACAAAAACTCAATATTGAGCTTCGTAACCGTCAGGGAAGTACCGGAGTCGTTTCGTCACAAACCAGCGAAGATGTATTGGGAGGCACGTACAAAGAAGTGAGCGATAAACTGAAACAGCAATTTGGCTTGGAATACGGTGTGGAAGTGAAATCGCTTTCGAAAGGTAAATTAGCCGATCAGGGCATCAAACCGGGATTCATTATCGTGAAAATCAATAATCAACCCATTCGCTCAGCCGACGATATTCAGACTGCTTATGATGCAGCAGTGAATAACGGACAGCAGGATAAAGTACTGCTGATTGCCGGCTTGTATCCAAACGGAAAGATAATTTATTATGCAATAAATCTGGCTGAATAAGCTGATTATTAAAAATTTACACAATTAAAAGTACAAACTCTTAAAAAGGGGGTTTGTACTTTTAATTTTTCAACAATTCAAAACATTTTCAGACTTTATACGTTTGATAAAGAAAAGGTTGATTTTCTGAATATTATTTCACATTTAACCAAACTACTTTTTGTTATTTTTTTCTTGGCAATCTCAAAAAAAATGACTACTTTTGCAAGCTAATTTTCATCATAAAAATGAGACAATTAAAAATTACCAAATCAATCACGAATCGTGAAAGTGCATCCCTTGACAAATACCTGCAAGAGATTGGACGCGAGGACCTTATCACCGTCGAAGAAGAAGTTGAGTTAGCTCAGCGGATACGTGCTGGTGACCGGATAGCGTTGGAAAAACTGACACGTGCGAACTTACGTTTCGTTGTTTCGGTAGCAAAACAGTACCAAAATCAAGGCCTCAGTCTACCCGACTTAATCAATGAAGGCAACCTTGGACTGATTAAAGCAGCCGAAAAATTTGACGAAACACGTGGATTTAAGTTTATTTCGTATGCTGTTTGGTGGATTCGTCAGTCTATTCTGCAGGCTTTGGCCGAACAGTCACGTATTGTTCGTTTACCATTGAATCAGGTAGGTTCGTTGAACAAAATCAACAAAGCTTTTTCGAAATTTGAGCAGGAAAACGAGCGCAAACCATCACCTGAAGAACTGGCCGAAGTGCTGGACATTCCGGTTGATAAAATTGCCGACACCATGAAAGTTTCCGGCCGTCACATTTCGGTAGATGCTCCCTTTGTTGAAGGCGAAGACAACAGCTTGCTGGATGTAATGATTAACGACGATTCTCCAAACGCTGACCGCGTGTTGATTAACGAATCACTATCCAAAGAAATTGAGCGCGTACTGGCATTTACATTGTCAGACAGAGAGCGCGACATTGTGAAAAAATTCTTTGGTATTGGGGTTACTGAAATGACACTCGAAGAAATTGGCGACGAATTTGGCCTGACACGTGAACGTGTACGTCAGATTAAGGAAAAAGCGATTCGCAAATTGAGACCAAACGCTAAAAGCAAATTATTAAAAGGATTTTTGGGTTAATCGGAACGATAGTACGATTTCTTTCAAAAAATAAAAGGAGCAACTTCACTGAGGTTGCTCCTTTTGTATGAAATATATCTGTTTTTTACAATAAGTATTGTTCGCTGATTGATTTGTGTTCCTGAACCCGGTAAATGGTGTCAGCAAACATATCTGCAATTGATAAAACCTTTACTTTCTGACATTTAGTGAGTTCAAATGGAATAGAATCGGTAAATGCAATTTCGGTAAGCGCTGAATTGTCTACCCGTTCGGAAGCTTCACCTGACATAACGCCGTGTGAAACAATAGCCCGAACACTTCTGGCACCTTTGGCAGTCATCAAATCGGCTGCTTTGCACAATGTTCCGGCAGTATCAACCATATCGTCGGTAATAATCACATCTTTGCCATAGACCTCACCAATAATAGTCATTTCGCCTATTACATTCGCTTTTTCACGTGTTTTGTAACAAATTACCATCGGCACGCCCAGGTATTTTGAATACGATCCGGCACGTTTAGAACCACCCACATCAGGTGATGCAATAACCAGATTTTTAAGTTTCAGCGAACGGATATATGGAACAAAAATAGTGGAAGCATATAAGTGGTCAACCGGGATATTGAAAAAACCCTGAATCTGGTCAGCATGTAAATCCATGGTAATAATGCGGTCCACTCCGGCAACACCAAGCATATCGGCAATCAATTTAGCACCAATCGAAACACGCGGTTTGTCTTTTCTGTCCTGTCGCGCCCAACCAAAATAAGGAATAACAGCAATAATTTTATAAGCCGAAGCTCTTTTGGCAGCATCTATCATCAAGAGCAGTTCCATCAGATTATCGGAATTCGGAAAAGTAGACTGAATTAAATAAATATACTGACCACGTATTGATTCTTCGTACGAAACGGCAAATTCTCCATCCGAAAAATGCTGGATTTTCATATTTCCAAGCGGACAACCTAAACTCTGACAAATTTTTTCGGCAAGATAACGACTTTTAGTACCTGAAAACACCTTAAATTCTGAACTTGTGGATTGCATAGCAGATGGATAATGTGGTTTGAAGAATTTTCTGCAAAAGTACTGAATATAATCATATAAAGGCAAGAAAAGTTCATAAATATGTCATGAATATTTATGAGTTGAAAATACATTTCCTTTTCGGTTTACGGTTGAAGATTATATTTGTGGTACGGAAGTTTCGAAACGACTAAGCAAAATTACCGCAAACGTTTGAAATGAAATTTAGTATATTTTTATAGAGCATGAAAATTTTGCTTGGAAAATAGCTGTATTTTTGAATGGTTTAAAATTAGTCCAGACCTAAAAATCTATTATTCAGCTATCTATGAAAATTCATTTTAAAATATCATATTATACCTATTGGGGACAGCGCATCCTTGTAAGTGGAAATATACCGGAATTGGGAAATAATGACTTATCCAGGGCATTGGAACTTAATTATCAAAATCCAGAAAAATGGACTGCCGAAATAGAACTAAATGCTGTTGAAGAGTTGGAGCTAAATTACAGGTATATATTATTTAACGAGCTTACCGGAAAAAACGATATAGAATGGGGAGATGACCGAAATTTAGTACTCAATACAACTAATACCGATCATTATTTTTGCTATGACACCTGGAATTCGGCATCGAGTATTGATAATGTATTTCTTTCCACCCCTTTTCAGGATGTTTTATTCCGTAATAACACTGCAGAAACATGTAAAGCAATTAATCCGATAAAGAAATACAGCCATATTTTCAAAGTTAAAATGCCTTTAATTCGAAAAGATGAGGCACTTTGTATCATAGGTGATTGCGAAGTATTGGGTAACTGGGGAACAAATAATCCGATTATACTCTGCAAAACAGATGATAATCATTGGGTAGCCAAAGTTGATTTGAGCAAAGTGAAAAATGAAGTTCACTATAAATATGGTATTTGCGATGCTGAAAGCAAGCAATTCCGGTATTTTGAATCCGGACCTGATCATATAGCACCGATACACAATTCAAAGAAAACAATCATTCAACTAGCTGACGGCTTTGTGAACATAGCCGATAATTCGTGGAAAGGTGCCGGAGTTGGTTTGCCTGTATTTAGTATTCGCACTCGGAGCAGTTTTGGTGTGGGCGATTTTGTTGATTTAAAATTGTTTGTTCTATGGGCTGAAAAAGTTGGTTTGAAACTGATTCAGGTCCTTCCGCTAAACGATACTATAGGAACACATACTGATGCAGACGTATTGCCCTATGCTGCCATTTCTGCTTTCGCACTGAATCCACTTTTTCTGAATCTGGCTACCATCGGAAAACTAGACGAATCACATCCATTACAACAGGTTTACGAAACAAAACAAGCTGAGTTAAACAATCAGGATTTAGTGCCATTTTTGGATGTAATTAATTATAAATTGCAATATAGCAGGGAATTATATCTTCAACAAAAAGATAAATTTCTGAAAAATAAAGATTTCAAAGCGTTTTTCAAAAATAACGAATACTGGTTGGCACCTTATGCGGCGTATTGTGTGTTGCGTGACCGCTTTGGCACTTCCGATTATCGGCAATGGGAAGAATTTTCGACCTATGATTCAAAAAAAATTGCTGACTTCTCTAAGCCCGATCAGGTTCATTTCGATGAAATAGCAAGCAATTACTTCATACAGTATCATTTACATGTTCAATTATCCGATGCTGCTAAATTTGCTCACGAGCATGGCGTAGTACTGAAAGGCGATATTCCGATTGGCGTGAACCGAAACAGTGCCGACACCTGGGTAAATCCGGAGCTTTTCCATATGAATATGCAGGCCGGTGCACCACCCGATATGTTCGCCGTTAAAGGTCAAAATTGGGAACTGCCAACTTACAACTGGGAAATGATAGAACACACCGGTTTCGATTGGTGGAAAAACCGTTTTTCACAAATGTCGAACTATTTTGACACCTTCCGCATTGATCACATTCTGGGGTTTTTCCGTATCTGGCAAATTCCAAGCAATCAGGTTGAAGGCATAATGGGTCATTTGAATCCTTCGGTACCGGTCCATATTAATGAGTTTACTGAAAAAGGGCTTTGGTTTGATTACAACCGTTATTGCAAACCCTATATCACTGATTCAATTCTGTACGATTTCTTTGGCGATGAAATGAATTGGGTAAAAATCAATTGTCTGCAGATTGAAGATGGCTGGTATTACAGACTGAAAGATTCCTACCAAACACAACTTGCAATTGAAAATTTATTTAAAGAAGGACAAATTTCAGAACGCGTAAAATGGGGGTTATTTGATTTAATTTCAAACGTGCTTTTCTTTGAAGTGGAAGGAAGTTACGGCACACAGTTTTATCCTCGTTTTGGTATGCAATCACTTCGCTCCTACCGCGACCTGGACAATTATTCAAAAGACAGGTTAAATGAAGTCTATGTGGATTATTTCTTTAAACGTCAGGATTCAAACTGGTATCAATCAGGCATGGAAAAACTACCGGCTTTAAAGCGAGCTACCAATATGTTGATTTGCGGTGAAGACCTCGGTATGATGACTGCTTGCGTAACTTCTGTAATGAATAATCTGGGAATTCTGAGTCTGGAAGTTCAACGCGCTCCAAAATCGAATAAAATAGAATTTTTCCACCCGGCTAATGCACCTTACTTATCAGTTGTAACTCCTTCAACTCATGATATGAGTACTGTAAGAGGATGGTGGGAAGAAGACCGTGCAGTCACACAACGTTTCTATAATTCAGAGCTTGGACATTGGGGTGAAGCTCCATATTTCTGCGATTGGTGGATTTGTCGCGATATTTTATTGCAACATCTCTATTCTCCGGCCATGTGGAGTATTTTCCAGATGCAGGATTTACTAGGAATTTCAGATCAAATCCGCCGGCAGAACCCACATGATGAACGGATTAACGTACCATCCAATTCCATGTTCAGTTGGCGATATCGTATGCACCTGACTCTGGAAGATTTATTAGAGAAAGACGATTTTAATACTGAATTAAAAAATCACATTACTCAATCAGGTAGATAAATAATTATTACTACTGCTTACCAACTCCCTACTAGCAACTAAAGTTTTAAATATCAAAGTTTTATCGCAAATTTCTTCAATCTGGCATCTAGCATGTGCGAAGGAATAATTTGTTTAATACATTCAGCTACAGCATTTAATGCAGCTTCACGCACAAAATCGTGGCGAATAACGACTGAAATCTCACGAATAGCTTCAGGTTTTACTACTTCACGCAAATTTAGTTTTTGTGTTTCACTGAGCAAACGCACATGAAGTTCGGGAATAACGGTGTAACCACCGTTTAAATCCACTATCTTCACCAGGGTATCGATACTTCCTGCCTCGTAAGTTGAGGCTTGTACCGGTTTTTCGTTACAGAAATTAAACACCTGATTCCTTAGACAATGGCCTTCTTCAAGCACCCATAACTTATCCAGTGGCATATCGTTGGCCGAAAGCTCAGTACGGCTGTAAATCGCTTCAGAAGGCGAAATATAAGCCACGAAACGTTCATAATACAACGGAACTTCCAGTATTTTCGGATCATCGAGTGGTGTGGAAAGAATAGCCATATCTATTTCGGCAACACGTAACTTTTCAATAATGGTACTGGTATGCATTTCGCTTACTTTCAGAGCCATTTCAGGGTAAAGACTTTTGAATGAAGCAATAAATTGGGGTAACAAATATGGTGCAATCGTTGGGATTATAGCTAAATGCAACGTACCTGAAAGTGTATTCTTTTCTGTCAAAACACTCTCCTTCAATTGATTCGCCTGATAAAGAATTACTTGCGCCTGATCGATAATTTGTTTACCAATTTCGGTGGTTTCAATCGGCTGACGGGAACGGTCAAATATCTTACAATCCAACTCATCTTCCAGTTTCTGAACCATTGCACTTAACGTTGGCTGTGTTACCCCACAAAGTTCTGCTGCACGCACAAAATGACGCGTTTTTTCCAACGCCATCACATATTCCAATTGTTGTAAAGTCATAACATATAGTTTTAATCTATGCAAAGATAATAATTATATAAGAAACTAGTATCATTTTAGATAAATTAAAACTAAAGGTAATTTAATTATGAATTATGAATGATTAAGACTGAATTACTTATCTACCTTTGTGAGAAATAGAAATTATATTATAAATGAAGAAAATAATCCTGCTCTTATTCATACTGTTCACTTCTTTTTCATTTACTCAAGCACAATTACTTTGGAGAATATCCGGAAAAGGGCTGAAACATCCCTCCTACCTGTTTGGAACACATCATTTGATTCCGATTCAGTTTTTGGATAGTGTTCCGGGCTTATTTAAGGCATTCAATGAATGCGAAACTGTAGTTGGTGAGATGGTGTTGAATAACATTGACGTTTCAGCTAAAATACAACAGGCTGCTATCATGCCCAATCACAAGAAAATGAGCGAATTATTAACCGTAGAAGAATATAAACTTGTTGATAATGAACTGAAAGCAACAATAAAATTAGGTTTAAAAGAAGTTTCCATCATGAATCCATCCCTCATTCTTACTTTATACGAAATGGAAAAATATAAGAAACTGACCGGATTCAGCGATGACAAACAGTCTGATTCTTATTTTCAATTGGTGGCAGAAGAAAAAGACAAGAAAGTGCTTGGATTAGAAACCATTGACCAGCAAATTACCATTCTGTTTGGTAATGGGAGTCTGGAACGGCAAGCCAAATTATTAGTGGAAAGTATAAGAAAAAAAGATAGCATACTGAAAGAAATTATTCAGCTAAACAGATTATACAAAGCAGGAAAACTGAACGATTTGCTTTTATTATCCAAAGGAAAAGGAGAAATCACCGATATGACTGACGAAGAATTCAAGAAAATGGCCGATGACCGTAATGCTGACTGGATAACCAAACTACCCAATATGATGCAAAAATCCTCCTGTTTTATTGCTGTAGGAGCTTTACACCTGCCCGGACAAAACGGATTATTAAAACTGCTTGAGAAAGAGGGATATAAAGTCACCCCAAACCCCTAAAGGGGCTTTAAGACCAGGTATCTAATTAAGAGTTAGAGAAAACAATAGTAACTTTGTTCCCCTTTAGGGGTTAAGGTATTTTAGAATATCTTCCTGTAAATATGGCAATACGGACTTCCGTGTTTCTTTTCGTAATACTCCTGATGATACGTTTCTGCCTTCCAGAATTCCGGTGCCTTAAGTAACTTTGTAGCCACTTTATAACCTTTTTCGGTTAGAATATTAATGTATTTTACAGCAATATGCTTCTGACTATCCGAAGTATAGAAAATAACCGATTGGTATTGATCACCAATATCTGGTCCCTGCCCTCCAACCTGAGTGAAATCGTGTGTTTCGTAATACAACTTTACCATATCATCAAACGAGGTTTTGGTTTTGTCGAATACCACTTCTGTAGTTTCAATATGCCCTGTTTCGCCGGTACATACTTCACGATAAGAAGGATTTTTGGTGTGTCCACCCATATAACCGACAGCGGTTGAGATAACTCCCTTGGCTTTCATAAAATGATATTGCGTTCCCCAAAAACATCCGGAGGCAAAATAAGCTGTTTCCATATTTGTATTTGTTTCTTTATTTTCTGTAGCAGGAATAAATTTCATTGAAATTGAATTGACACAATGGCGGGTATTTTTCTGTGTAAATCCCTCACCCGTAAACACATGACCCAAATGCGCACCACAATTGGCACAAACGATTTCAGTTCGTTGTCCGTCAGCATCCGGTATTCGTTTCACAGCTCCCGGAATTTCATCGTCGAAACTCGGCCAACCGCAATGCGACTCAAACTTAGCTTCCGAGCGATATAGCGGTTCATTACACTTTTTACAGATGTAGGTTCCTTTGGCCTTATTATCTACATATTGACCGGTAAAAGGGCGTTCAGTGGCTTTGTGAAGAATTACTGCCTGTTCTTCAGGAGTAAGTGAATTATATTTCATATTCTTTTTGGTTGATTGACTGCAGGCGTTCTGAGTGAATAACAGAGTAACAGCGCTGATTATTAAAGTTAGAGTTCTTCTCATCGTTGCATATTTTCAACAATAAACAGTTGGGACAGAAATTAGTTCGGTAAAATTTCATAAACAAAAAACGCCTTAAGTTAAAAGGCGTTTTAAAATTAGTTATGTAGACATTTATCGTAGTCTGTCCAATGATTTTACCAACTTTTCATCTTTTCCGATAGCACCGATAGCTAGATAACTTAAAATCAGATTTACCAGTGGTAAAACGGTTGGAATCCGTAAATGCCAATCGGTGTGTAAACGGATGCAGGCGGTCCAGATTTCAAAGACCAGAAAACCATAATATGCCAGCATAAAGCCCATATTAATCACACAAAGACGAATTTGTTTTGTGCGGTTTTTATAAGAGAATATAGCTATAAGGGCAATAACCGGTACAATCATCGAGATGGTTGTCAATCCCCAAATGGTTGTCTCTAGGGTATTAGCTGTTGGTTTCAACAATGAAATACCTTTGAAATCAACCAGATAAATTAATTTGTCAACGGTATTTACTAAATCAGCCAACGGGGCAAATATAACAAAACCGGATAAAATGACTATTGCCAGTAAATAAAGAGTTTGAATACGTTGTATCATTTTTATTTGTAAATTGATTTGTTGTTGAGCTGTTGAGTTGTGGCCTATGGAGCTTGCAACATCCCGAGAATCTGGACAACTACCTACTGCTTACAGTTTACCGCTTACTTCTAACTTCTAACTACTTTGTCCACTGAGCATCGCGGACTTTATAAATCCGTTCGATAATATCAACTACTTTCAGTCCTTCCAACACATTAGTAGTGATAGTTCCTTTGTCAGTGAGTTTTTCAATCACATTTTCAATCACATAATGATGATTCTGAGCTGAACCCTTGTATAAACCATAATCATTGGGTGGATTAGATGGTGCCAACTCCGGCATCACATAATCTTTTACATGACAATAACTTACTTCGTTCATATACTGACCGGCAACTTTGACAGTTCCTTTTGATCCGATAATAGTAATGCTGCTTTCGAGGTTGGTATCCCAAACCGATGTAGAATAATTCAGGTTGCCCATTCCGCCATTCACAAAGTCGAAAGTAACCACACCACTATCCTCAAAATCAGTCAGTTCTTTATGACTAAAATCAGCAAAGTTGCCACGAATATTCTGTACATCGCCAAATAACCAATACATGATATCGATAAAGTGCGAAAACTGTGTAAACAGCGTTCCACCATCCAGCTTCGCATCACCATGCCAATTGCCTTTTTTATAGTAGCGGTCGTCACGATTCCAGTAGCAATCGAGTTTTACCATATAAATATCACCCAAAGTATTATTATCAGCCAGTTCTTTCAGCCAAACCGATGGAGGCGAATAGCGATTCTGCATAACGCAAAATACATGTTTTGAAACTTCAAGTGATTTGAATAAAATTTCTTCAGCATCATTTTTAGTTAGTGCAATAGGTTTTTCAAGTACAACATGTTTCTTTGCTTTCAAGGCTTTGATGGCATATTCGGCATGAAAACCATTGGGTGTACAGATATTTACAACATCAACATCCAGTTCGGCAGCCAATAAATCATCAATGCTTGTAAAATATGCCTCCGTTATTTCGCTTAATCCTATTTGTTCTTTTGCTAATACATCGCATACTGCAATCAGTTCCGATTCCGGATTCCGGCGAATCATCTCAGCATGACGTTTTCCAATATGCCCCTGTCCTATTACTGCAAATTTTATCATAATGTTCAATTATCAATTATTTAATTCTTTTTACTTCTCCGTTTTCTAAAAGGTATTCCTGATTTGTTTCAGGGCAAATAGCTTTTTTTTCAGCATCAAAATTTAGTTTGTGACCATTCTCACTCACCCAACCAATTTGTTTTGCCGGATTTCCAACCACCAATGCAAAAGCCTTTACCGGCTTTGTAATGACTGCGCCTGCTCCTATCAAGGCATATTCTCCAATTTCATTTCCACAAACCACAGTAGCATTTGCACCTATGCTAGCACCTTTACGAACGATTGTTTCGGCATATTCATTTTTGCGGTTTACATGGCTGCGTGGATTAATTACATTGGTGAAAACCATGGAAGGTCCCAGAAAAACATCATCTTCGCAAATAACGCCCGTATAAACTGAAACGTTATTCTGAATCTTTACATTCCTTCCCAACCGAACCTGAGGCGAAATAACAACATTTTGACCGATATTACAGCTTTCGCCAATAAAACAGCCTGACATAATATGCGAGAAATGCCAGATTTTAGTTCCGTTTCCTATTTCACAATCGGAATCAATAACCGCAGTTTCGTGAGCAAAATAATTATTCATTGTTGATTTGGTTAGTTGTTGATTTGTTGATTACTTGGTTAGTTGTTGATTTGAATATGGTTTTAGAATAAAAAAACACCAACTCAACATCTAAGCAATGTATTCCAACACACTTTTCGTAATATATTCTAGTTGTTCATTTGTCAGTTCCGTATGCATCGGCAATGACATGACACATTCACTAAGTTTCTCAGCAACTGGAAAATCACCGGCTTTATAACGTTCATCCTGATATGCTTTTTGTAAATGAAGCGGAACAGGATAGTAAATCATTGCAGGTATTCCTTTGTCAGCCAAATGTTTCTGAAGTCCTGCACGATCTACCCCATTAAGTTTCAGGGTATATTGATGAAAAACATGAGTAGAATTGGCAGAACGAGCCGGAGTGATTAATTTATCAGTAGCTGCAAAAGCAGCATCATAATAATCAGCTGCTGCAAGTCGGTTAGCGCAATACGAATTGAGATGTTTCAGCTTTACATCCAAAACAGCCGCCTGAACACTATCTAAACGAGAGTTAACCCCCACCATATCATGATAATAGCGAACTACCATGCCATGATTGGCAATTGCACGCATTTGACCTGCCAACTCGTCATTGTTTGTGAAAATAGCCCCACCGTCACCAAAACAACCCAAATTTTTAGAAGGAAAGAATGATGTGCAACCTATTTCACCCATACAACCCGATTGAACCTTACGTCCATCCGAGAAAGTATAAACTGAACCGATAGATTGGCAAGCATCTTCAACAACGAACAAATTATGTTCTTTGGCAATAGCCATAATAGCCTCCATATCAGTATTTTGTCCAAATAAATGAACAGGAACAATGGCTTTGGTTTTCGAAGTAATTGCTTTTTTCAACGAATCAATAGAGATATTGAAGGTATCAAAATCAACATCCACCACAACCGGGATTAAACCCAGCAATGCAACCACTTCGGCAGTGGCAATAAAAGTAAAAGTTGGGGTAATTACCTCATCACCGGGTTTCAAGCCCAAAGCCATCAATGCGATTTGTAGTGCATCAGTTCCGTTTCCTACCGGAATAACGTGTTTTACATTTAGATAAATTTCCAGATTATGCTGAAATTCAGTTACTTTAGTACCTTTAATAAATGAAGTTGTATCAATTACATCCTGAATTCCGGCATTCACCTCTCCCTTTATTTTTTCGTATTGACTTTTCAGGTCAACCATTTGTATATTTTTCATCGGCTCTATTTCTGTTCCATTAAATATTCGACTTCTAAGGGGGAAATTCTGATATTGCTAATATGAGTTGTGTTATTCTTAATTTTTAAAATGTGCTTACTTGTTTTATCCGTTTTTAAATCGTTATAGTCAAGATAAACCTCAATGTCTGAAGAATTGAAGGTTTTGAATCGACTTAGACCCACTGTAAAAGTGGCATTTACAACTATAGGAAAAGTGCGAATTGCGAGATTTGTCGGACAATTTAGTGTAGAAATTGGAATTTGCACTTTACGTTCAGTAAATTGCTCCACTGAAATTGTAACTTTAGTATTATTTACTGAATAATGCGTTAATTTCAACGGGAGTAAATTACAACGGAACGAAATAGTATCATTTAGATTTTTGAATACTTTACACTCAGTATGAATTGTTTTAAGCGTATCCAGCATGTTTTTAGGTCCAAAAACAGTCACTTTATTTGGCTGAACCTTTATCCTGTCACTAAACATATACTGATGTGCCAAATCAATCTTAGCATTAAACTCGATAGGCAAAGTCTTATAACTCAATTTTTCGTACTTAATCAGCAATGAATCAGGATGAATGTCCAATAGTAAAGTAGTAGGCTTCAAATAACGTACAATTTTGGATTTTAACTGATCCGGGGTGATTAAAATTTCACCTTTTTGATAAAAAACCCGACTCAAATCGATGCTTAGTGGGTTTCGTCTCATATCGGAGTATTCAAAAAGTCGGATTCCCTGATCCCTGATATCCAATGAGATTTCAGAAGGCGGGTTGTTTGTAATAGCCAGATTAAGCGGCACACCTATATAACGTACTGGAACAATAATATTTGTTTCACGCTCTTTACCAAGAGCATGAACATACCAAAAGGTTGCTGAAATTAGTAGAAAAAGCAAAAAGCTTAAAATATCTTTAGAATTAAAGAATGATTTAAGCTTTTGCGCATAATATTTTAAGAATAAATTCCCGTTGTCTTCAGCCATTTTGACCTTTGATTATTTTGCTTCGGTTTGAGCGTCTTCAGCAGTTGCAAAAACTGAGTTTTTGTCTACTTTGATCAACACTTTATCTGCAATTTCTACGGTTACAGTTGTATCTTTGATGTCCTTTACTTTACCATAAATTCCACCCGAAGTAACTACTGAATCTCCCTGTTTCATTGCTTCACGTTGTTTTTTGATTTCTTTTTGACGTTTACTTTGTGGACGAATCATAAAGAAGTAGAAAACCACAAAAATCAATACCATCATTAAAATCCCTGAATACTGACTTGCGCCACCTGCTGCCGGAGCTGCTTGTAATAAAATACTTAATAAGTTCATTTTTTGTTTGTTTTAAATTTATACTGCAAAAATAGTTTTTTATTTTTTATTATCGCTAAACATCACCACTTTAATCAGTTTATTATCCTTCTTAAGTTGACCAACTATGTTATCAAGTACACCATTAATAAATGTGCCGCTTTTTTCGGTACTGTAGTTTTTAGCAATTTCGATATATTCATTCAGTGTAACATTTACCGGAATGGTTGGGAAATCAAGAAGCTCAGCCAGAGCCACTTCCATAATCACAATATCCATAAATGCAATACGATCGATTTCCCAGTTCTTGGTATTTTTGTCAATCATTTCGCGCAAATCAGCCCCTTTGGTCAACACATTACGCATCAGTTTAGTTGCAAATTCAGCATCATCCTGGTCTTTAAACATAGGCAGAAGTGCTTGATCAATGCCATTTGCCGTATCAAATCGTTTAATAGTTTTGATAATAAAACTCACCACCATTTCAATATCGTCGGTCCAGTAAATGTTCTGATCCTCAATAGAATCCTCCAAATCTTCGCTTTGAAGAATTATTTTTTTGAATATTTTACGCCAAATATCTTTATCTGCAGTATAATCAGCTTCAGGAGCGTTCAAATATTCGGCATAAAAATCTGAAGAAATTACTTCTTCGAAAAGTACTTTGATTATTTCCGAATCGTTTACCCAGGAAAGTTTATGCGCTGTGATATAGTCGTTAAATTGCAGATTTTTAGAAAGTTGCGCAATAAACTTGTTATCAACAAAACGGGTGTTTGGATTTAAATCTTCATCGGATGGTCGTAATCTATTGCGTTTTGTTTCAATTTTATCGGCAGCAAAGCGGGTTATTTCAATCGATAATTGCAACAGGTGAAAGTAAAGGTCGTAGGTTTTTTCGATGCTGTGAAACAGCTCTTTTTCAGCCAAAGGTAAGGATTTACCTTCACTTTTGTAATAGGAATATAAGATTTGGATAATCTTAATACGCAGTAATACTCGATTAATCATAAAATACAGAACGCTTTTTCATTAATGCATAATTCATAATGCATAATTCATAATGCATAATTCATAATTTCGGGTGCAAAGATAATACTTTATCCCGTTAAAATTGTTTTTAGGTATGCATTATGAATTGAAAATTATGGATTTATTTAAACTATCCACGGAAAACGAAAACAACTTTCGTTATATAAACAATAATCAGCAATTCCATTTACAGCTAAAGTTTTTACCAAAGATGCTTCCGAAAGTAATTCTTTTGCAAATTCAAGCGTTGTTCCTGTTTTTACGCGGTCGTCAACCAGCAGGATGCGTTTTCCTTTATAATCGAAGTCAATTTCGGCCAGTAATTTCGGCTTATCGTATAACTTATTTTGCATGGCATCACGCAAATTCAACTTTAGCAAATGGTATTCGCAGCCCAAGCGTTGATTTATCATGGCAGCCGGAATAATTCCACCATTGGCAATTGCCACCACCATATCAAAGGTTTCAGGGATTTCGATAACCCGTACCCGCTCAATTACTTCATCAAAAGACTTATCCATTTATTAATATACGAATTACGATGTTATATTTACGATTGGCTTTCAAACTACCAACTATAGACTATTAACTATTTTACCATTTAGAAATAGCTTTCAAACAGAAAAAACCACCCACCAACTGAAGTAACATTCCAGGAAAACCAATACGAATATCCTGCATAGCTGCTGCAAAAATACCTGTTAGCATAAATTCGGCAATCATTCCGATTCCCTGATAGAAAAGGATTACAAGAAAAATATTTTGCAATTTAATTTCTTTGGTGCGTTGAGCCAAATATGCTGCTGAAGTTGCCAATAAGGCTGATTTGATAAGAATAATCGGCATCATTTCGGCAGCCGGCATTCCGAACAACAAATGATTTATAATAGGAGAAGCCACAGCAGTAAGTAAACCGGTAAAAAAACCGTATTTGTAAGCAGCAATAAGTGTAAAAAAGTAAATCGGTAATAACATCATTCCTCCCATAGGAATCAGGTGACATATTTGTGGTAATATTACGTTACCGGCAACGAAAAGGAGTGCAAATGAATAGGATTTTAATTCAATAGCTTTAAGTGAGTGAAGTTTTACGGTAGATTCCATAATGTAATTGTTTTTAATTAAAATTATTTACTGAAAACAAATCTCAAAAATTAATAACGATATGCCATATCAGGCATCAAGCGTATTTTTCTGAAATTGAGATACAAAAATAGCATTTTTATTGCTTATATCCTTGAAACAACTTGTGAAATTTCTATAATTTGCTAAAGTGTTTAAAATTAGTAAATTTTTCTGTCTACAGATTTCATTAATAAATTGATTTTGAAGGCTTCAAATTCGATTTTAGATTTTTTTTTCAACTAATTAGTCAAAATCAGAAATTTTATTTGATATATTCAAAAAAAATACAGAAATTTGAGCACTCAATGCAAATAACTCTTTGTTGGTTGATTTGTGTATTGAAAAAATAGTTGATACAGGGTTTTATAATTTTAAAACAAAAGTAGTATTATGGAAGTAGAGAAAAAAAAATTTGAAATTGAGAAAAAAGAGAACGAAATCATTTATTCCAAAGCTATTAAAGCCGGAAAACGCATTTATTATCTGGATGTAAAGAAAAGCCGGAATGAAGATTTGTTTCTGGCTATTACCGAAAGCAAGAAGAAAGTGACTGGTTATGAAGAAGATGCGCAGGTAACCTACGAAAAACACAAAATTTTTCTTTATAAAGAAGATTTCGATAAATTTGTTGAAGGACTGGAAGATGTAATCAGATTTATAAAAACAGAACAAGGTGAAGCCACACCACGCTACGAAGAACCAACCGAAAACTCTGATACTTTAGCAACTGAAGAAAGCAAATCAAAAAGTTTTTTCGATAAATTTAAATTTTAGACTCCCAACCACTTCTAAAAGGAGAAAAATGGTATTATAAACCTCACACCAATTGTCAATTGATAATTGGAAATTGATAATTGATAATTGAATGAAATCCTTTGCCAGTGATAATTATTCGGGAATTCATCCCGAAATTTTTGATGCCATCCAACGTGCTAATGTAAATCATCAGATTTCGTATGGTGATGATGAGTTTACCGATGCAACTAATTTACTTTTTGAAAAAGAATTTGGAAAAGTAACCATACTTTATACTTTCAATGGTACAGGTGCCAATGTTACTTGTCTGAAATGCTGTACACTACCATTTCAAGCTGTTATTTGTTCGGAATACGCCCATATTTTGGCCGACGAATGTGGAGCACCTACGCAAAGTATTGGTTGCTCTCTTCTATCTCTCAAAACGGCTGATGGAAAACTAACTCCCGAACTGATTAAACCATTGCTTGCTCGTATTGGAAACGTTCATAATACCCAACCTAAAGTTATCTCAATCAGTCAAAGTACTGAACTTGGAACTGTATATACAATTAATGAACTAAAAACACTTTGTAAATTTGCACACAGCAACGGAATGTATGTTCATTTGGATGGAGCACGTATATCCAATGCTGTAGCGACTTTGGGTGTCAGCCTGAAAGAAGCCACCGTCGATTGTGGAGTCGATATTATGAGCTTTGGTGGAACAAAAAACGGTTTAATGATAGGCGAAGCAGTGTTGATCTTCAACGATGAGCTTAAAGAAAATGCGCCATATTTTCACAAACAAACAGCGCAACTTTTCTCCAAAAATCGCTTTATCGCAGTACAATTCAAAGCATTGCTCAGCAATAATCTTTGGTATCGGTTGGCTTCTCACGCCAACAGTATGGCCAAATTACTTGAAAGCCAGATAAAAGAATTACCCGGTGTAAAAATAACTCAAAGTGTGGATGCGAATGCCTTGTTTGTTATTATTCCCGTACAGCTTATTGAGCCTCTTCGGAAACAATATCCTTTTTATGAATGGGATGCAACTAATCACGAACAACGTTGGATGTGCTCGTTTGATACTACCGAAGAGGAAATTACAGGATTTGTAAATGCCTTGAAAGAAATTTTGTAATTATACTTAGTCTTTCTTAGCCTTTTTCAGTCTTTTTTCTTCTTTTTTTTCCTTAGGTGTTTTTAAAGCATCTTTTTTGACGTTTTTCTTTGCATTTTCTGACTTTGCCATACTAATTTATTTTAGAGTTTTACTAATCGAGTGATTTTGCGGTAAAATTACATTTTAATTTTATAATCTGACTAATTTCTATAAAAAACGGATGAACTAATAAAAAAGTTCATTCGTTTTGTTTACTACCAGGTCTGTTCAATCCACAAATTACCCAAGATAAGACGTGCTTTAATACACACAATCTGATAAGGTTTGCTGGAATTTATCCAAACATCTACGGCATTCACGTCCTGAAACACTTTATTTTTGGGGACCGAAGGTTTTACTTTATAGCATAACACTTTGCCACGGTCAGTTTTTGTGTATTCCATTCCGCACATTGTCACATCAATTTTATATCCGGTATCTTCGTAAAAACCATCAATGACAAAATGCTCACCCTTATTATATTTCGAAAAATCCACCAACCGAATTATCATAAAGCCAGCCACCACATCCCTTATATTTAATGGAGTTTTGTATACTTTTCGGAACTGAAATTTTTTTGTTTGATAATTTAAAGTCCAAATTTCAGCTTTTTTCTGCTCCAGGTTGAAATATGTCAATTCGTCAAGTTTATACTTTCCTTCCCGAATCTTCCGGTATGACTTTAGTGTTGTAAGATTTTGAATATCAATGTACGACATCCAACGATCATTTAGATAAAATAAACGTGCCAATCCATTGGTTGTCCCTTCCAACTGTATTTTACAACACAGGTTTTGTCCTATTTTGTAAAGTTTCCTTTCCGATTTCGTAGTGGCAGAGCCTATGGTCAGAAAACCCCATTTTGCTTTGTAGTGAAGTGTTTCGCCCAATAATAGCCGATGAACATCGTAAAGCACTTGCCCCGAAAGCCAGGTACTGCTTACTGACAGGAAGAAAACAACTATGTACCTTAACTTTTTCAAAATGATTGGCTAAAATTTTGCACAAACATACAAAGGTATTTTAATTCTCACAATCAGATTTGCAAATAAAATGGTTTTCTCCACCAGAAGCAGTATGAATTAATTTAAATATATTATTCATATTATAGAAAAGCCCCTCGTTCAACCGAACGAAGGGCTTTTGAAATATAAAAAAAAATTATACTACATAGGTTGTAGAAGCAGTATCACCTCCACGACCGGTCCAGTTCGTGTGGAAGAATTCGCCACGTGGTTTGTCAATGCGTTCGTAAGTATGCGCTCCAAAGTAGTCACGTTGAGCCTGCAATAGGTTAGCCGGTAAGCATTCGCTACGTAATCCATCGAAATAGCAAAGTGCTGAAGTCAATGCAGGTACAGGTACACCATTAGTCAATGCAGTTGCACAAACACGACGCCAGCCGGCCTGAGCTTTTTCAACGATTTCTTTAAAGTGTGGGTCAAGTAATAGGTTTTCTAAGCCAGGATTGATATCAAATGCTTTTTTGATATCTCCCAAGAATGTAGAACGAATAATACAACCACCACGCCACATCAAAGCAATGCCACCGTAGTTCAAATTCCATTTGTATTCGTTGGCTGCTTCCATCATTAAGTTGTAACCCTGAGCATAGGAAATTATTTTAGCTCCAAACAAGGCATCTTTCAGATCAGAAATCATTTGTTTTTTGTCGCCGGTGAATAATGCATCAGGTCCGCTGATTACTTTCGATGCTTTTACACGAATGTCTTTTTGAGCTGATAAGCAACGAGCAAATACAGATTCACCAATCAAAGTCAATGGAATACCTAAGTCAAGCGCTGCAACACCAGTCCATTTTCCGGTACCTTTTTGTCCGGCAGTGTCCAGAATTTTTTCAACCAAAGCTTCGCCGTTTTCATCACGGAAGCCCATAATATCTCGGGTAATCTCAATCAGGTATGAATCCAGATCACCTTCGTTGTATTCTTTGAATACCTGATGAATTTCGTCAGCATTCAATCCAAGTAGATCTTTCATTACCTGATATGCTTCGCAAATAATCTGCATATCACCATATTCGATACCGTTGTGAACCATTTTTACGAAGTGACCTGCACCACCTTCACCAACCCAATCGCAACAAGGAACGCCACCATCAACTTTTGCAGATATAGCTTGCAAAATATCTTTTACAGCTGGCCATGCAGCAGGAGAACCGCCTGGCATAATAGATGGTCCTAACAATGCACCTTCTTCACCACCTGAAACGCCTGTTCCAATATAAAGAAGTCCTTTGCTTTCAACGTATTTAGCACGACGTATAGTGTCAGGGAAGTGTGTGTTACCACCATCGATAATGATATCGCCTGCTTCCAGATTCGGAATCAGTTGTTCGATAAAATCATCAACTGCCTGACCAGCTTTTACCAACATCATTACTTTACGTGGTTTTGCCAACGAATCACATAATTCTTTGATAGAGTGCGCACCGATGAAGTTTTTGCCTGCACCACGTCCTGCAATAAATTTGTCTACTTTGTCTACCGAACGGTTGAAAACACCCACAGTAAAACCTTTACTTTCCATGTTTAGTACCAGGTTTTCGCCCATTACGGCCAACCCGATTAATCCAATGTCTGCTTTTTGTTTCATGATGAAAAATTATTTATAAGTTATTTATTCTTTGTTCT
>CAIUTB010000015.1 GCA_903901975.1 uncultured Bacteroidales bacterium | reverse complement strand
TCCACGATGATTATCAACACCTTCACCATATCAGGGATAGGATTCGGTCACAACTCCCGAACAAATGCAAAAAGATACCCGCCCGCTTATTCTATTTTGTCTGTCATATTCCAATAAATGTACTTGACCCTTTATTCGGTTTAAAAAGGACTCGGCAGGGCGAAACAATTTGTCTGGGGTTTCGGATTCGCCCTGCCTCGGCTGATTTCCCGCCCGCAGGAGGGGTCTGGGGAGGAATGCGGGCGGGTTTCGGATTGGGGGTTTTCGGAAAAAAAGCGGCGGCTAATCTTTTAATAAATTATGCAAATTCAATAATGACTCATTTAGATTTGAATTGCAAATTTTTGATGTAATCGGAAAATTATTTTCGACATGTTTTCTGTTCGTATGAGCAACGAAATTGTGTCTTTGTTCAATGATATATTTTACAATTTCCTGCTCCTTTATTTTTTGAAAATCTTGATTATCCGAAAATAATTTTTCAAAAGAAACTACCTCATCAACTACTCCTTTTGTTTTGTGCTCCGTTTTATCAAACAAGCCACCAACACGAATAATCAGATAGTCCTGAATCATTTTATTCATCGCACCTAAATGATTTACATCGGCGTTAGAATCAAGGTGCATTCCCTCAACGAGTTCCTTATTTACTCTGCATAATTCATCGTAGGCAAATATACAATTTTCAAGAATATAATTTAGGATTGCTTCCTTTTCTCTCGCGAGGTCTAAATACGCTGGCGTTATGATTTCGTCATTCATACTATTCGCTCATCAAAGAGTTTTCTTGTTGCTGAAACGCTTTATCACCATCAGAATTTTCTGTGGTAATTAGTGTTTTGTTCGAATAAACATCATCTACTTCGGCATGGGAATGATCAAAAACTGATTCAAGTTTATATCCATTCCAATGAGCATGACTGGTGCCTTCATAATGTATTGATATATGGCAAGTGTTTAATTTCTTATTGAAGTGGTTAACTGGATTATCATATTTGTAAAGCTCATGGGCATACAGGTGTAGCGGATTATTATCAGAAGCCGGCTCTTGAGAATAAAAAATTAGAGGTTCCGTGATATTGTAAGTGGTAGTTTTATTTTTATAATCGTTGAAGTATTTTAATCCATCTTGATTGCATTTCTCTTGACTCGCCAATTGTGTCCGCAATTCATTATTTTTAGCTACTGTGTTCAAAGCATAATACCCACCAACCAGCAAAACAATAACGATAATAATTTTTAGCCAATTTTTCTTTAAGATATTTATCTGTATTCATTTAATATATCGTCTGCTTCTTTTTCGGAATTGAATTGTTCACCTCTATGTATAATTTGTAAGAAATTTAGTCCTTTATTAAAATCAATCTCTTTAGAGGTTAATACGTCAACTAAATAATAAGTTTCATAATCAACAGACCAATTCCCAATATCTGCTTTCGCGTTTGCTCCAGGCTTCACCAATGTTCTGCGTGACTCTAAGTAAAGACAAGAATTTATTTTGGGGCTATAAAAAACTTCTTTTAGAACATTATTTTCTATGTATAAATTATACATTGGTTCTCCCTGTCCTGAATTATTACTATCCCTAAATTCTGGTTTTTGTGAAGCATTAAATTGATTAATTTTTTTAGATATGGAGTCTGTATATTTTTCGCACTCTATTTTTTTATTAAAATAATCAACCTGTTGTTTTGCCTCTTGTTCCGATAACTTTTTATCATGGTATTCAGATATATAAAAATATCCAGCGATGGATATCCCAATGATTAGGATGCTAATTGCGACAACTAACTTAAACCAATTTCCTTTTATAAATTTTCCCATAATATTTTAATTATTTTAATAATTCCTCAATCGAAACGCCTAACGACTTGGCGATTTTTTGTATTGTTTGAACGTTTGGCTTTGTAACGACACCACCCTCAATTTTTGTTATGAAACAGAAAAGGGGTCAAGTACATTTTTATCCGTCTTTTTCCCAGTAACCTGATTCGGCACCAGACTGTCCGCTGACAAAGCAGGATGATTAAAACAATGGTATTTTGCTGATTTTATGGTACCACCAGGGAAAAGATACC
>CAIUTB010000014.1 GCA_903901975.1 uncultured Bacteroidales bacterium | reverse complement strand
TGGTGTATTGGCATCGCCCACCATATCGCGGCTGTCGCCCATTACCACCATGGCTTTTGCACCGGCTAAATAAGCCGAAGTAGTAAAATCAAAAACCTCGTTAATGTCCTTTGTCCCTTTTGCCATTACAGATAAATTTTAAATTCATTGATTCTCATAAATAAAATCTTTCTGAAAGTATGGGGCTTGTTTTCTCCTTCCGGAATGATATTTACCGTTGCACCTTTGGAGTGAATACTGCTCAAAGTAGCATTACGGTACGTTTCCAATTCGCCCGATTTCTTGGCGTACTGAAAACTGAAAGGTTTCGGTTTACCTAACCGATCTCTTTCTTCCATTATTTTCCAAATTTGTGAAAGGTGAATGCGTGAATCCATACTTTCTGTACTGTTTTATACAAAAGTAGGGAGAGGGGTTTAGTAGATAAAGGACAATTTTCTACCTGTAAAAATTATTTGTAAAGTGGTGTAAGTCGGTGTAAGTCGGGGTAAAAATTGTAGGTTTTGAGAAAATATAACAAAAAAGCCACTTGTGGAGTGGCTAATTTTTACGAGGAAAGGAAGTATGAATTTTTTATTTCAATCAAATACTCTATGCTTACCTAACATATCTGTAACTTTTTCAATATGTTGTAGTTCTGTTTCTTTATGTGCTCCGTTTTCAACAGCTTCTTTCAATACTCGAATAACTTCGTATTTGTCTTTATATGGGGCTGGTTCTTTTGCTTGTATTATTCTCAAAACCTCTAAAACCCTTTCTACACGAACAACAAAGGTTCCTTCTGGAACAAAACTTATATCTCTAAGTTCACAGTTTCCATCAAACACAATGACTGAATAAAATGGAATATTTTCAAATTGTTTCTGTGTATTTCTTAATTCGATTATATGCTTGTTGTTTTGCATTATAGGATTATAGAAACGATATTTTTGACTTCCATATGCTAATACTTGAGTCCACTGTTCCTGATAGCCTTTCCCAAAAATCCAACCACTGTAATCCTTTACTTCAAACACAATAATACCTGCCGTAGTAGCTACAACTAAGTCAATTTGAGAAAAATTTTCATTTGGTTTTCTTACATATAGGTCGTGAAAAATCGCTTGTGAAGGTATTCCGTATTTTAAAAGTTTTATTACTAGATTTCTTTCAGAATATGTCCCTCTATCGGATTTTGTAACAGTTTCTAATAACTTCTGATTTCGATTAAAAGTCCATTCAAAAATTCGATATTGTTGTTTCCCTCCTCGGTTTTTAAATAGACCGAGTACAATAACAAAAATGACGATTATAATAGGGATAATTATTTCCATTTCATATTTTCGTATTCAATTTACGAAATGCATTTCCCCTAGCTCGCTCCGATTTGTAATCGGTGTGTTGCTAGTGTTAAAAAATATGTTGACTCAGTTATTCTAATATACCACCTATCTGTTCTATATATTCCAGAATTAAATGCACAACAGTTTTTACATAATTATCAGGTAGCAAAATTTTGTGTTCTTTAAACTCTAGTAAAACTTCCGCTTCAATTTCATCCCAATAAAAACTCCCACCTAAACCAATCTTTGAATTCCATATTTCAGAGAATATCTTATCAATGCATATCCATGTATTCAATTCAAGGTTAAACTCAATATGAGACTTTATATACTCGTATACTTCTAAAGAATTGATTTTTCTTTCATAAGGATTTTCACCTTCAAGGATTTCTTTGTTTCTGAAAAGATCGATTTTCATAATTTGTGTTTTTATCGTCCAAGAAATACAGTTTAAAGCACCACCCAGAGCAATAATATCATTCATTTCAACTTGAACAATTCTGTTTTTATCCGCATAATCAGGATAAAAATCAGATATTTGCTTTAATGCTTGTTCATCTTCATCAACCCCAAGTTTGGGTAACAGAATTATATCCTTGGTCTGTAGAAAATTGATATATGCCCAGTTATTTTTATTCTGTTTTTTCACTTTATAATTTAGATACTTACATTTTAATCCGCTACTTTCTAATCTATTGACTAAAACTGTATCTTTTTCGTAGAGTTTATTTACAAGCACTGTTTCATTATCGATAAATCGAACCATTCCATCTGCATGTCCGTATAATTCAAGTGTATCCCATGGAATCAAAACAACCTTATCTACCTCAAAAGTCTTTTGTAATGTTGAAATTAATTCGGGTTTTGTATAAATGTGCCTGTTTTCTTTCAGAACTTTATCGGTTAATATAATACAATCCGACGACTTAACCACATTTCCCCCATCAAGTATCAGGTCTGATTTTTCTGTTTTTAATCCTAACTTATTGCAGACCATATCTGGATATGTCTTCAAATTACGAAGCCCTTTATCCGTACCCTGTAAATAATCGGGGTCATATCTGAATTCGACAAACTTATCTGATGATACTTGTATTGGCATATAATCTCTCGCCCAAATATCTTTTGTACAATCCAACAATTTAGGTTCGATACCTAGCAGTTTTAGTGAACCGAAAATACGGTTAGCTGTTTCGGGAAACATTTCTTCAAGCTTTTCCGAAAAGTAAATTGTGTTTGTTCCTATATCAGTTATCATAAATTTTTCATTTTGTAACCAAGAATTTCATTTATTTCCGTTACAGTTAAACCTGAATTTTTAAACATAGTTTCTTTATCTTTATGTTCTTTTCTTGGCATTACAAAAAAACGATACTTATTTTCAAAAAAATCTCCGTTTGAATCTTTTTCCTTATTTAAGCCAACACGTGGAGCTTCAAAAAGCTTTTTGTCTTCATTTTTGATTTTACCCATAGTGTCCTGTTCTAAACGCAAGGAAAAATCTCCTCCAAAAATACCTGGAAGATTGCCTAATAATTCAGTTACTGACTTTAGTGGTCCGTAAGTATATTTGTGTTTATCAAGGTCGTAAATAGCACGGATTAAAATACTTCTATGATTATTTTCTGATCCAAATGTAATATCAAGCCCAGAACCGTGAAAATACCATTTCCCCATCTTAGTTTGTAAATCGTGTTTGTGTGTATATGGATCTTTATGAGAATCACTATAACAATAGAATTCTAGTTCACAAATTCGATATGATTTGTTGCCTGCATTAAGAATCCAGTTATTCATTAAATCTGTTGCTATTCTATTGAATGACTTTTCGATATTCTCATTGTCGATTTCAAAATTCATATCTATTATATTTTAGGGTTAAACATTCAATACGCAAATGTAGATGGATAGAACTGCAAAATTATCCAAAAAACATTAAATAAGGTTCATTATTTATTTAATAGCTTTATTAGTGACTTAGCCAGCGAAAACAATCAAACAAATCAATTATCCTTGACACAGCGTACAGAGAAACCCAGTGATTTGCTATGGTCGTTGTACGGTTGTGGATATATCTGCATAGAACTATCGTAACTCATGTACCAGAACTTTGCGCTACTCGTATTTATTTCAGTAGCACACCACCAATGAAGGTTGTTGCCAATGTCGACGAATGTACCATTATCGTAGTGACGCTTACCACTTGGAAGAGCAGAAAATCCAGTAGAATTGTTAAGAATAAGGTTGCAGCCGATATTTCCGGTGGTGGTGGAAGCAGTCCAGTTAGTGGTAGCAGCAAGGGCTTTGTCTGCGTTTAGTGAAGTGCCTAAATTGGCTGCAACATAGTTTTTAAGCGTTGTCCATTCGTCATAGGTGGGAATATGCCATCCTATGGGAGCTAACTTTGCTGTGTTTACTGCGTACCAATTGTATAAAGCTCCATAAGTGGCTTTATAGGTGTTTACATCATTGTTATACCAACAATATGCAGGAGTCAACAATGCAGTCCAAGCAGTATTAGCTGTTACCAAAGGAATAGCAGTACCATCATTGTATTTAGTGGTTTTCAGATTTTCGACCATCCACACCTGAGTACCAATGCTAATGGTGTGATACACATTGCCATCGGCATCGGTAACTGTGGGATAAGCAACAAGTGTAGTAATTTGATAAGCACCACCATATCCGGTACCTGAACTGTTGGTGGCATAAGCTCGCACATAGTAAGTTGTCCCAGCAGCAAGTCCTGTAATAGAACTGGTAAATGAGCCAATTCCGCCACCATCTGTAGTTTTACTATCGGCAACGGTAGGACTTACCTTTGTACTCCAACAAACTCCACGAACGGTTACGCTTGAACCAGCATCGGATGTAATATTACCACCACTGGTGGAGGTGGTTTGTGTAATGGCACTTACTTCAGTTGTTGTTAACACAGGAAGTAATTCAGTTTTTACAATCGGGTTACAAGCTGTGAAAGCCATTGAAACAATTAACACCAAAAAAGTAATAACATAGTTACGGATTGTTTTCATAATTATGAAAGATTATATTGAACAATAATTTGATTGTTGGAATCATATTTGCAAAGATATGTATTTATTTTTCAATAATTAATTAAATAAAACATGTTTTTAAAAACAAAAAAAGCTCCGATCTTCACAGACCAGAGCAATCACACTACAAAATATTTAATTCAACTCTGCCCATTTCGGGCGTTTGCGCCTTTTGCTACTTTTGGCGCGACAAAAGTAGTCCGAAAACGGCTTTTCACCCCTTCAAATAAGAAGCGAGAAGCCTATTTTCAGCCCTTTTCAGGCACTTACAGCGTCAAACTTAATCCCTCAATCATCTGCAAAAGTGCGGGGTTTTTCGTTCCCATACAGGTCAAAAGCCCTGTGTCCACATTTTTTTCAATCGTGATTTTGTTCTTTGTAACGCTCACTTTTACAAAATCGCCTTTATCAAATCCGTACTTTTTCAACCATTCGCATTTGATGTTGATGGCGTTTGTGTACTTGTTGCCCTGTGCGCTGTGGCATACTGTAAGTAATTTTTCCATTTTATAAAGAATAACGGTCGGTTAACACTTCCATAAGTGCAAAATTTTGCGGTATCAGGTTCGGGATGTCTGTTTTGCCAGGTTTATACAATTCTGTCGCGATGTTGTAAATATCCCACAAACTGAAAATCGGGCTTTCCTGGGATTTCTCCAAATAGTCTTCTGTAAATTCTGAAATTTGCGCCTGTGTCAATGGGTACGTTTTTACTTCGCTTCTTAGTGCTGCGTTGTCGCTGTCGTGTGCTACTCGTAAAGAGGTCAAAAGTCCGATTAATTGAAAAACGTCGTTTTGTGTGCAGTTGATTTCTTTCATCTT
>CAIUTB010000013.1 GCA_903901975.1 uncultured Bacteroidales bacterium | reverse complement strand
TCTGATTCGACATAAATTATTTTTTTCTTAGGAGGTTTAACTTTTTTAATGACTATCTCTTCATCAGATGAACTTTCTACTTCCTCGATTAATTTTTTGATTTCATTTTTCTTTTTTTTAGAATTTTTCTTATCTTTCTTTTTTTCAAGTTCTAATCTCATCTGAAAATATAAAGCATCTTTTTCTTCTTGTTCTTTTTTTTTAACATTAATATTGGCTTGTCTCACTAAACGAGCTTTATCAAATTGTAATTTCCTTGCATCTGTTAATACATATGGTTTCTTCTCTTTAATCGCCTTAGTCGTTTTTTGTATTCCTTCATCCGCTGAAACTTCTTCGATGTCTTTAGATTCTTTAATATCTTCCATTATATAATTAACTATAGATTTTATTTTCTAATTGATTAATATATAATAAATGTTTATTACAAAGCGAATTGATACAAATAATCTGGACAATTTTAAACCGTGCAATAGAACAATTGGAAATGCATCATTTTTTAAAGGTAAAATTGGCCGTCTCCCTGAATACTATTATGACGTCTTAGAGGCAAGGTCACGAATTGAATATTCAGATGAAGATCGTCAAAATGCGATCGAAGTGGCATTACAACAAAAGAAAGATTTACAAAATAAATTAATTGAAGAAATGTTAGATAGAAGTACACATATTATTGGAGAAAATACTGAAATAATTTCTACACCTTTAATATATGGCATTAAAACAAAATTATAATTATCAGTCAATTTATTCACAACAAATTTATCTTAATTCTGCATCGGCATCAATACAATTAAACGGTTCCAAAAAATCAAATTGTACATTCTTTTTCAGTGATTTAATTAAGTTCGATAAAAATGCGATTGAAATGCGTCTTGAGTTAGTAAATGCTCAAATTCCGGTCAGTTGGTATCTCATCAATTCGACTAATAATATATTTACAATTACAGTTGCATCGATTTCCACAACTTATCAATTTCCCTTTGGTAATTATAATGCAAATACATTTATTTCAACTTTTCAATCATTTATGGGATCATTTTGGGCAGTTGCTTTCAATAGTATCACTAATAAATTTACTTTCGGATATTCAGGTGGTCAATTCACTTTATCGGATGGAATAAATAGTATTTTTCCTATTATTGGTTTTGCATCTGGTAGTAGTTATACGAGTTCAGGAAATAATCTTCTTGCCCCTTATTCTGTTATGTTTGGCGGTTTAACAAAAATAAATATTATGTCATCCACTTTCAATTTATCTAATGCAGATAGTAAAACAAGAGGTCAAGTTCAAACAATTTCATCAATCCCAGTTTCAACAATTCAAGGAGGGTATATTTTATATAGTAATTATACAAATTTTAAAAGTGTTTTTAGAAATCATTCTTTATCAAGTATAAATATTCAAATTCAAGATGATTTTAAAAATGATATAGATTTTAATAATATTGATTGGACAATAACTCTCCAAATCGATGTCATAAAAGAAGTTATTCAAAGTATTGATAATTTAGATGACGTTTATAAAAATTTAACAGAAGAAATTTAATTCATTTTTTTCAATTTTATTTTCTATTTATTATTATATATATAGAAAATGTCAGATCCTAATGCTATTCTACTTCCCGTTCATCAAGCTTTAACAAGTGATATGTTGCTTGGACTTAAACCATCTGCACCAAAAAGCAGAAGCTATCGCATCTCTGTTGCACCACTTAATGCTTCCGTATTCGCTCCTGGCTCTCAAATGATTTTCGAATTACCAACTGGTAGAAAAGGAACTTGGATGGACCAAAGCCAAAGTTATATTAAATTTTCAGTTCAATGTCAATCAGCAAATGCTATCGCTGCAAATGCTGCTACTAATGGAATTTATGTTGAAAATACCGCTTATTCATTTATTCAACGCCTTGACATCTATAACAGTTCTAATCTTTTAGAAACAGTAAATGAATATGGCCAGCTTGCTAATTTTTTGATTGATACACAATTAACACAATCTGATAAAGCTGGCCTTTCAACTTTAATTGGATCTAATAATCTTGAAAATATTCAATCAAGTGGAACAATTCCTATTGGAACTGCAGGAGTTTGGCCGACAACAGCAGTAACAAATGTTGCTTGTGTATCAAATGAAGTTCAAAGACCAGGTGATAGATCTGGAATGGGTATGGCTGCTATAACTGGTGCTATTTCCGGAGCAGTTCCATATACATTTTGCTTACCTGTTTTATCCGGTGTAGTTGGTGTAAATGCATCTAAAATGATGCCAGTAGGTAAATTAAACGCGCCAATTAGATGTGAATTTTATTTAGCTGCAAATGACGATGCTATTTATTATGGTGCTGGTGCTGGTGCAACAATTTGGCAAATTGTCAATGCTGAATTTTGTGTATGCTATGTAGAATTACAAGATGATAGTTTAGATATGGGTATGCAACCCGGGGAACAAGAATACATCTCAACTACTACATATAGACAAGCTTCTACTTACTTACCTGCTGCAACTTCTGGAGAATTTACTACATTGGTCCCTTTCAGATGTGCAAGTTTATCAGGAATTTATGCCAGATTCAGACCTTGGGCTAGTGCAGTTCAAGGAGCTAATGCCACTGCTGCATATAGAAAATCAGCGTCAATTAATCCAAATTTAGCCTCATATTATTGGAGAATTGGCTCCTCCATTTATCCAAATAAACCGGTATATCTTATTAATGGAACTCTTGTTGGAAACGGTGCAGAAGGTTTTGCTGAATTACTCAAATCATTTCACGCATTAGCAGCAACTATCGGAAATACCACTCTTGTAGCTCCACAATATAATGTCGCTGCAACTGCTGCTCAAGGTTGGTCTGGTCCTATCGGTTTAGCTGCGGTAAATTCAGTTGCTGTTGGAACCCATTATAATGCATTTGGTGTTGGCCTTGAATTACAAAGCTTTTCTAATAGATCAGATACAATTCTCTCTGGTATTTCAACATTAAATTCACAAGTTTATTTTACTGGTGTTATTGCTTCTGGTAGCAATGCTGGCGGTGGAGGCAATCTTAATTATACTGTTGATTTCTTCTCGTCAATGGATATGATCCTTGTTATCCAAGACGGCATTCTTTCGGCCAAGTTTTAAAAGGGAATTAATATAATTTTGTTTTGTAAATATTATTATCTATCATAATAATATATATAGAATGTTATTTCAAAAACAAGGGAACTCATCAAAGCTTTTTAGCAAAGTTGGAAACGACGGAAATTTATTTCGAAAGGTCGATAACACGGCTCGTAAAATTGACAACTCAGTAATGAGGGTTGGTGCATTCATTAAACCTGTTGCAGATTATGTTGGCGTCGGAAATTATGTTAATGATGCAGTGAATGGCACTCACGCTGCCAGAAATGCATTGGAAAAATCAATAAGAACCCCAGTTAATGATTTACGTGCTCAGTTTCATTAAAATAAATTGTTATAAATTTTCTTATATTAATATCTTTAGTTATTAATATAGATAAAATGAGTGAAGAAGTTTTTATGTTTAATTTATGTTCAGTGGGCCCTTATGTTGTCAATAATGCAAATCTCAATGCAGTTACTTATAATATCAATTGGAATACTATATTACCTCACAAATATAGTAAATTTGAGGTTAGCTGTAATTTTAGATCTAACGCTTATATACCAGGAGCTCTTTCAACTGCTGGAATTGTTTTAACGGATGTCGGCTTCATTGGCATTAATTTTGGTAAAACTGATATATTTGAAGGCGGATCTACATCGTCTAATATTGCGATGATTTATCCAATTGTCACAAACGCTATCGCTGCTTTGAATTATTCATATTATAGCTGTAACAACAATGATAATTGTAACTTCACGATGGACTATCCTCAGTCTGGAATTATTACAGTTACTCTTAAAACATACGCAGGAGCAGCAATGGCCAATATGCAAAATTACAATCTTCAACTAAGTCTAACTGGTATTGTTGGCCCAAACATTGGGAAAGCTAATTTATTATCGTTTGAAAAAGCGACGACTTATTAAATTATAAATTATTAATATAAT
>CAIUTB010000012.1 GCA_903901975.1 uncultured Bacteroidales bacterium | reverse complement strand
TTTTATAATTGTCAACGGATTATCTTTTTTAATCTCAAAACAACTAATTTCAACTGTATCTTCGGCTACAGCAACCGATACATTATCGTCGGTAAGTGCTTTGCCGGATTTTATTCCGCTTAATCCGCTAATTGTTATTTTATGATCGGCAGGCCATTCCCAAACGTGTATATAAACTGCTTTTGAAGTGGATGTTGTACCATAGTTTTTAGTAGGAATTACCGGACCACCTTGTGTACCATAAATACACTCTCCGTATTTCTTTAACCAATCACCCATTTCCTTTAAACGTGCGACTTGTGCAGGTTCAATCTGCCCGTCAGGTCGCGGGCCGACATTTAAAAGAAAATTACCACCCCGACATACAATATTGGAGAGTTGTGACAGCAGTTTATTTAAGGGATATGGTTCTGTCTTGCCGGCTAAATAACCCCAACCTGTCCCCATAGTACCACATTTTTCCCATGCATTGGTATTATCAAAATCTCCTATTTCCATTTCACGCGATTTAAAATCACCCTTGAAACCCGATCTGTTGTTTATCACCACTTTAGGTTGATATTTTCGAACCATAGCATTGAGTTTCAGTGGTTCATAAAGGGGCTTTCCTGTATATTTTTCATTACTAGGTCTGCGACTCCAGCCAACTCCACCCATGCCATATTTTAAACCTCCAAGTCCGAGCCATGCATCCCCACCGCCATCATACCACAAAACATCAATTTTTCCGTAGTTTTTCATCAATTCTGCAACTTGTGCATATGTTTGATCTCTCAGTTGTTCTGCGTTTTCGCGATACATCTCGGGAAAGAAGAAACCCGGAAAACGCCAATCAAGAGGCGAGTAATAAAGTCCTACCCTTAAACCGGCTTCATGGCAAGCTTGTGTATATTCTGCCACAATATCTTTTTTGGCAGCACTATTCATGCTTGTAAAATGATCGTAGCTACCCGGACTGTCCCAAAGGGAGAAGCCATCGTGGTGGCGTGCTGTCAGCACCATGTATTTCATACCTGCATCTTTGGCACATTGCGCCCAGACTTTTGCATTGAATTTCTCTGCAGTAAACTGATCAGCTAGCTTTTTATACTCTCTTATATCAACTCTGCTTGTAAACATATTCCATTCGCCCTTACCAACAATGGAGTAAAGACCCCAATGAATAAATAAGCCAAATTTGGCATCATGCCACCATTGCATATCCTTGGCAGATAATTCAAGACCTTTTGAACTTTCTCCCTCTTTTACTTCAAGAACTTCAACACCTGCAACTACGTCTTTGAGTGAATTTTTCTGGGAAGCTGATCTGTTTTGAGATGAAAGATTTATTCCTGCCAGAATAAGAACCAGTAAAATTGAAAACTTTTTCATTGTATTAAATCAGATTACCTTTTATATTTATTTATCAATCCTGAACCAATCCACATCGGCATGTCCTCTCAGTCCACTTTGCATGGGATTTATACTAAATAATCCGACTTTGACGCCTATCCATTTACCCTGGCGGGCAGTGAATTTTTCGTTTAAAGAATTATATTCCTTACCATCGATACTGTAACTAAAAGTACATATTCCTTTGCATCTCATTTGCACCCGGAGATAAATCTCATTTTTTGGAACCTCCATCTGAACAATCTTCTTTTCAGGATTCAGTTTTTCTGCATCTATACATATAACCTGTTGCAAAGCAAAACCTGTTTCGGTCTTGATAATCGAAAGTGTAGAATAATCTCTTCCCATTACTATAAACCCTGTTTTTTCGCCAACAACTTCGGGACTGAATATGAGTTTTGTAGTGGCTGTAAATTCATCCGATGGTGCTTTTTGAAGTATTAAATTTGGAACACTCCAAAAGTTGACAAAGTCATGCGGTAAAAACTCAGAAGTCAGACGTATAAAACCCATTTTAGATGGCTGTGCCCAAAAATGTTTTGGATTACAGGGCCATTGCCATTGCAAACCAATTTTATCATCATTGAATTCATCACTTTCAATTATGGTTTCTGTTGGATACGTTTTTCCAACATTAGGCTTTGTAAATGCATGGACAGGTTCGCCACAACCAGTATTGGCAGAATCAACTCCAATAACCGGCCAATCATTCACCCATTTCATAGGTTCAAGAAAGAAAACACGACCATAAATACCTTTGTCCTGAAAATGAAAAAACCACGATTCCCCTTTGGGAGTTTCAACCCAAGCTCCCTGATGAGGCCCATTGATGTTGGTTTTTCCCTGAGCCATAACGATTTTGTTCTCATAAGGCCCATAAATATTTTTAGACCGTAGAACGACTTGCCAGCCTGTTTCTACACTTCCTGCCGGAGCAAAAATATAATAATAGCCATTTCTTTTGTGAAATTTTGGACCTTCAATGATAATATCACCTTTTGTCAATCCATCATAAACCAACACATCGGCACCAATTATCTGATTAGCTGCGGCATTCATTTCATTGATGGTAATTACACTGTTTAGTCCTGCACGGCTTTTCGCCCACGCATGAGCCAGATAAACTTTACCGTTATCATCCCAAAGTGGGGTAGGGTCAATCAAACCTTTGCCGGGTTTTACAAGTAAAGACTGCGACCATTCACCAAGAGGGTCTTTTGTTTTGGTCATATAAATACCGGAATCCGGATCAGGCCAAAAAATAAAAAATTCTCCTTTGTGAAACCTGATACATGGTGCAAATACGCCTTTCCCATGTTGAGGAGTAGAAAATAAATCTTCGGGGAAAAGTTTTTTAAGAGCATGATTTACCAACTGCCAATTCACCATATCTTTAGAGTGCAAAATCGGAATACCCGGAACACAATTAAAACTCGAGGCTATCATGTAATAATCTTTTCCCACCCGAATTACATCAGGATCGGAATAATCGGCATTGATAATCGGATTTTTATATGTTCCACCCCCTTGGTCACCAACCCATACTTTTGAAACGTAAGGCGTTGTTGCTTGCAAATAATTGAATTTGATGCATATTATTAAGACCAACAAAATATAAAATTTGAATGGATATTCTTGTAGTCTCATTTTTTATAATTTAGAATTTTAATCGACATGGAAGTGAATTTTTTCTTTTTACTCTATAAATTATGTAGTAATAAATAATTGAAATTGAATCATTTATATTGATTTTTCAATTCCTCGTACCATTTCTGCATGATGAAATAGGCTTTCTTTTTTTGACCTTTGTCAGATACTAATCCTTTTCGATTAAAATCATCCTGAAAATCGCGAAGCTGACGGCGTGGTGATCGGAAATCTTTCAATATCCAGGGAGTAACGCCTGCCAATCCGGGAATTCGTTTCATCATATTGACACTTCGGATATACATATCTTCCTGATAGTCTTCGGTAAACCGGTCGGTTTTTCCACCGGAATATCCATAAAGTGCTTCACCACCAAATTCGCTGATAAAAACAGGTTTTTGTTCTGAAAAAGTCCAGTTTACACGATCACATTTTTCGGGTAAACCATCGTACCAACCTACATATTCATTAAAACTGATAATGTCTAATACTTTGCCCAATTCATCATTAACTGTCATTAATCCGGGCTTTACTTCCTCTTTTTCCATGGCAGCACCTATTAGTCTGACAGGGTCAAGTTCACGGGCTTTAGCTGCTAATCGGGTCAGGAAACTTAAGCGTTCTGCTCCATGCGGTGTTTCGTTAGCAATAGACCAGATAATGATATTTGCACGATTTTTATCGCGGGAAATCATGTCGGAAAGCTGAGTTTCGGCATTTTTGTAGGTGGCAGGATTGCCCCACTGAATAGTCCAATAACAAGGGATTTCAGACCAAACCATCAATCCTAACTTTTCTGCCTGACGAATCATTTGTTCGTTGTGAGGATAATGAGCCAAACGAACATAATTACAGCCCATTTCTTTTGCCCACTGCAGCAAAATCAAATCTTCTTCCGACGTTGAAGCTCTGCGATTGCTGTATGCCGCTTCTTCGTGAATACAAATACCTCTGCAAAATATCGATTTTCCATTCAACAGAATCTTTGTTCCTTGTGTTTCAATGGTTCTAAAACCTACTTTATCAGCAATTAACTCATTATCAGTACTTATAGTTACATCATACAGTTTTGGGTTTTCTGGCGACCAATAAGTTGGTTTGGCTATAAGTTCAAAAGATGCATAACCCTTGGTATCAGGTGTTACTGTTTTACTGATTTTCAGTTCAGGAATTTCTACTTTTACATTTTTGCCAGACTGATTGCCATCCAATTGCACCCAACCGCTAATCGTATTTTTATCGCCTTTTTTCAATTGTAAGTAATAATCGCGAACAAAGGTGGCAGGCGTTTCAATCAGTGAAACCTGACGGGTGATTCCGCCATAGTTCCACCAATCGGAATTTACAGTTGGTACTGCGTCAAATGCTCGTTTATTGTCAACTTTTACTACCAGAGAATTTTCTCCGTTTTTTAAAAGTCCCGTAACTTCTAAATTAAAGGGAGTAAACCCACCAATATGTTTACCAATTTCATTGCCATTTACAAATACAATGGCTTCGTAATTTACAGCTCCAAAATGCAGAAAAACACGTTTATTGTCTTTCAACTGATATTGGAATCGGTTTCTGTACCAGACAGTTCCTTCGTAATAATACAACTCGGGACGTTGTGTGTTCCAGTCGCCCGGAACAAACAGGGTTTTATCGGTTGCAAAATTATATTCCTGCAAAACGGTTTTATCGGTTATATCTTTATCAGCTCCATATCCGTTTTTAATGGG
>CAIUTB010000011.1 GCA_903901975.1 uncultured Bacteroidales bacterium | reverse complement strand
TAGTTGACAAGTACAGCAAGAAGAACAAGCCGACAGAAGAGTTAATGGTAAAAGAGGGGCAGCGCCTTTCCGCTGCATAAACAGGTCAAGTTACCAACTTAAACTCAGCCACTTTTTGTCTACAGAGTGGGGTCCACTTCAATTAACTGTTTACAAATTATGGTCACTACAATCAATTATCCTTTAGACGCACATTATCTGCTGCGTAAAAAAAGGCTATACGTCGTGACCTGCTAAATCAATCAGAATTACTTGATAAAAGGATAGCTATTCTTGGTGGCTGAACGACCGCTGAAGTCAAGGATATGTTGGAATTGTTTCTTTTAAAATTCCTTACCGGCAATTGACCATCCAAAATCCCTCAAAAATCTAATACTCAACGAATGAAATACAGGAGAGAAGTAGATGGTCTTCGAGCATTGGCTGTTATTCCAGTAATGCTGTACCACGCTGGTTTTAAATTATTTGGTGGGGGTTTTGTTGGAGTTGACGTATTTTTCGTCATCAGTGGATATCTAATAACACATAATATCCTTTCTGAAAAAGAGTCAGGGACATTCTCTCTTATCAATTTTTACGAGAGGCGAGCACGACGAATCCTTCCTGCACTATTTTTTGTAATGTCAATGTGTATCCCAGTTGCGTGGGTATTATTATTACCAAATGATTTACATAACTTTTCAAAGAGTCTGATTGCGGTTTGCCTATTCATATCAAACATTCTTTTTTGGAGAGGTGGAGGGTATTTTGAAGATGCTGTAGAACTTAATCCCTTGATACACACCTGGAGTTTATCGGTAGAAGAGCAGTATTATGTATTATTCCCTATATTTGTTTTAATTTTTTGGAGATTTGGCAAACGAAGATTATTTGGTATACTCGCGATTATTGCAATATTTAGTTTAGCTGTTTGTGAATGGGGCGCATATAATAAACCTGTAATGACATTTTTCCTTCTTCCTACGAGAGGGTGGGAAATTGCAATTGGTGCATTCACTGCAATTTTGTTTACAAAACAGATTGGCGGCAGCAAGACATTACATCAATTATTAAGTATTATTGGCTTATGTATGGTGTTAGTCTCTATTTTTACATTCAAAAAGAACACCCCATTTCCAAGTCTCTATACAATTTTACCGACCATTGGGGCTTCGTTGATTATACTATTTGGGAAGCCATCGACAATGGTCGGGAAGTTGTTGGGAAAGAAATTATTTGTTGGAATTGGTCTTATTAGTTACAGTGCGTATCTTTGGCATCAACCTTTACTATCCTTCACTCGGTACGCAACTATTTCAGAGCCAAGTCTGATCATAAAAGGATTAATTCTAATATTAACTTTATTGTTGGCATTTATAACGTGGAAATATGTTGAACAACCTTTTAAGAATAGGAAACAATTTCCACGTCATAAAATCTTTAAATATAGTTTATTTATCAGCTTGTTATTTATATCAGTCGGATTATTTTCAACATATCTGTTTGAAAGTAACGGAGTGTTTAATTCAGAAAAAAAACTTGCATATGCGTTATCGAATCACCTTGGAGTTATCTCAAGTAATATGGATGAAAGACTGTTTGTAAAGTCTCGAATTGAAATTGAAAAACAAAATCCAAATGTAATTCTTGCTGGTTCTAGTAGAATTATGCAAATCGGCAAACATAATCTTAAAGATGATTGTTTGAATTTTGCTGTGAGTGGGGCTTCTATTGAGGACGATATTGCAATAATAGATTTAGCTACTAATAAATTTCACCCCAAAAAGCTAATCATTGGTGCAGACCCTTGGCTATTTAATAGTAATTCTGGTCAATCAAGATGGCTATCACTTAAACCAGAATATATAAATGCGGTTTCAAGGTTTAGTCAATCTAAACAACCAAAACATATTGCCACTAAATTATATACAATAAATGACCATAGTTTTTTTGAGACTGTATATAATGTTTATAGTGGACCCCGATTTTTAGACAGCGGTTTAAGATGTTAACTTGCCCTCAAAAGGAGCAGGTAATGACAAAAAGGACACGAAAAATTTTCAGCAGTGACTTGAAGGCCAAGGTGGCGCTTGAAGCTATTCAAGGG
>CAIUTB010000010.1 GCA_903901975.1 uncultured Bacteroidales bacterium | reverse complement strand
CCTGACTATTTTTCAACTCTGTCAGAAACTCACCCGCAATGTTCAGGAACTATGGAAACTGTATCGTTTAATGGTATTCAACTACTTAATTGAAAATAAAGATGACCACGCTAAAAATTTTGCCTTTATCCTGCGTAATAACGAATGGTATTTGGCTCCCGCTTATGATATTTTAGCCAGCGAAGGTATAAATGGATACCACAGCACTTCTATTAATGAGAGCATTACGCCCACAAAAGAAGATTTATTTGCAGTAGCTGAAAAGGCTGGTTTAGATCGCAAAAAGGCTATTGAGGTTTATAATGAAATGGCTGATAGAATGAAGTCGTCCTGAAGTTTTAAAATATTACTAAGGAACTTAGGTAAAATATGGATACGAGATTGCTACTTCGGGAGTAAAATCATTGCTATAAATTTTTCCATCATTTATTTGAGTGAGAGCCTCACTCAAAGTGAGACTCTCACTAACAGGAAATTACCGCTCATAAACGCTATATTTCCAACCATATACCCTGGCTATTCCCTCCACTTCGTCTTTGATGGTTTTCAAACCTTACAGATTTAAAAAACCTTTTTGGACTATTCAAATATTCACACCATATCCAATTCCTCCATCAATGCCCGCCTTTGCGGATAGAGTTTGCGAAGTTCAGCTATCAGATGGTCGGCTTCATCACGTCCACCCAGCTTTATCATTCGGCGAATATACTTGCAAGCCGTCTTATAATATTCTCTACTTATGTTTTTCTTCAGATAATCTTCAATAGCGTTATAATATATCCCTACCAACTGCTCAGCATACCGATTTGCCAGAAATTTCTCCACATACGATAAATTGTCTAATGACTTATTGGCAACCAGCAAACTCAGTAGGTTTTCCCATTGTTCTTCCCAAATATACATATCTGCAATAGAATGAAATGACACCCACTTTTCTGACTTTTTCCGGTCGGCTACCAACTGGTCAAAAAACGATTTCCATTCGGTTTTTTCCAGCTGTTTTTTCAAAATATCAAACATCTCCTGCGGTCTGAACCGACTTGAATTCAGGAACAAAAATCGGGCGTATTCAACAATTTTGAACTTATCGCCCTGTTGCTGATAGATATTCAGTAAATGCCATTTCCACTCATCTACCAGCCCGGGTTTGTCTTTTTGGTCGGCAATAATGCCTGTTTCGGCCAGTGATATGGCTTTGGCATAATTTTTTTCCTTAATGGCTTCGAGTATGAGTTCCCGCCTAAAATTATTGATATCAATATTGGCTTCGAGGTAACTATTTAGCTCTGCTTCACCTTCCGTTTTCCGGATGAGTTCCAGTTTCATTAAACGGGCCCGGTCATAGTCGTAATCCCATTTTTCGCCGGTGGGTTTCACACTGTCAATCCAACCTGCAATCAGCTTTTTATCGCTTTCCGTTTCTATCAATTCAATAGCCAGATCGAGTAGGTGGAAATGCCAGTCCCAACCTTTGAAGAGTTGTTTTTGAAAAGCAGTGAGCGCATAATCAAAAAGTTCCCGTCGAATTGCCTTATCCACACAATCTTCCGCCACCCGAAATAAAATTTCCTGCGCAGCATCTATACAGCATCCCAAGTCACCATTGCTATCATCGCCCTGTTCAATGGCTTTGGTCATTTCCTCCAGCATGGCACACCCCATATACATGGCTTCGCGGTAGTTTCCTTCAGTCATCTTTCTTTCAGCAAGTTGCGATATTTCATTAACCGCATTAGCAACTTTTCGGGCTGCCGAATAATCAAGGTAGCCATACCTTCCCGCTGCCGAACTTACTATAGCCCGTATTTGTTTGGCATACATTTCCTGCGAAATGGGTTGAATCAGATGTAGGTAGCGAGCCAGAAACATATCCCTGAACGACTTTTCCTTGTCACAACATTCAGCAATATATCCTTTCAACTCTTCGGGTGGAAGCATATCCAGTATTTCATTCAGCTGTTCCTGAATGGTTTTCTTCTTATTCTTTAGTGAGGGTTTCACTCCAAGTGAAGCCATCACTTGATTTTTTTTAGCATCCTTTTTAGGCTTTGTTTCTATCCCTAATTCTTTCTGTTGCAGGTAAAACATCACCGCCACTTCGTGTTTACACACCGGGCCCCAATCGTACGGACAAGTACAATAGCAAGCATTCATTACTCCGTTTTTTATTTCCATGTGAACGGTATAGGTTTCACTACCTTCCACCGTGGCTTCATATTCTCCACCACTCAATTCATCTACACAGGTCACATATCCTTTTTTAAAATACTGTAAACCACGTTTCAGAATATCTTCGTCAATGTGTTGTTCAAATTCATTTAATGATATTTTCATATTTGGTTTTCTATATTTTTGCTACTGCTACTGCCAACTGCCAACTATTTCGTTCCCATCACCATTCCTGCTCCTGCACCTTTTTGTGCTATCTGAATCCCAAAGGCATCCTGTGTTCCGAATTCAATGGCTATGGCAAGCACCAGGGTATCGTCGTCGTTAAACGCTCCGGCCGGGTCGGCTAAAGTGAGAGTGAGTGTTTGTTCAGGGATGGAAGCCTGTGTTGAGAACCAGGGTGTTTCGGTGTATTTTTGAGGGCGCGAAAAATCACCGTGCGTAGGCTCATAGCTTTGGTTAGCAGGATTCAGCATAAAGTCACTCACTACGCCCAGCGTTGCCACCAAACGGAAGGAGGCATATTTCCACGGTAGGTACAGCCCATAGCTACAGGCAAAAGCAGGTATCGTAATTTCTGCCTGTTGGCTCTCGCGGGTTATCTCCCACTGCAAAGGAATACGTACTATGCTGCTAAAGCGGTTGGTGCGGTTAAAGTCAAAACCCGTGAGGATAGTCCGGAATTTCGACAGCCGAATACTGCGTTCGCCCAGGCACCTTCCTCATCCATTTTCTGAATATTTTTCACAACAGAGTTCAGTGCAGGAGCCAGATTATAATCGGCCACATTCCGTATCGGATAAAAACTAAGCCTGATTTGTTTACTTATTTTGGAACAGCCGCCAAATTCCTTGTTATTTTTTCGCACATTGGCAAATTCCGGATTGCGCTTAATCTTTTCCTTCGAAGCTCCTCCTTTTGCGCGTGCAAACACGTCAGTACTTCCCTTGCGGGTATAAAACGATACTTTACCGATACTGCCTGTAATTACATCAAATTGTTTTACTCGTGCCATGGTGTTTGGTTATTAAGTTATTATGTTGATTGGTTGATAAATATATAGTTTGAAAGTTTGTCAGTCAGTTTTTTAGTGCTTGCCCGAATAGAGCTTGCGACATCATGAGAATCGGGACTATATATTGTTAGCCATCATATTTATAGCAGTAAGCCAATACAAAAATACACAAATTATATTAATTACAAAATAAATTCAACTATAATCCATAGTTATATAGTTATGGATTATAGTTGAATTGTATACGGGTTATATATGGATTATATATAGTTTATTGGATAATCAGAGCCAACTCAAGGGATTTAATACTCCCCAAAATCCAGAAATGAAGTTGAGCTAACTGAAATTACATTAAAAACCTGACTATTACTTTCATAAAAAATGCCTGACGAATTATCTAATCGACAGGCATATTCTTCGGCTTTTAGTGGAATACTTTATCCTTGTAAGTTCCGTAACAGATACAGTTGAAACAGGATAATTAGTTTAAGATTTTACAACAAAAGCAACGAACTTGCTTGGCTTCAGAAAATTCAGAATTTATCAGTTGAAGATTACTCCAGACCAATTTATATCATAAGCCAGAAAGGATACAAGCTGGTATATATTTTTGTAAGACGAAAATAAAGAAAGCATCTGTTTTGTCAGAAAACTTCAACAGGAACTTCGGTACTGATACCATTCTGGATACTGAATGCTTTCAATACCGGAATTTCACTTGACAGCGAAACAATCAGATAGAGAATATTCGGGTCGTATGCCAGCCGAATATCTTCCACCGAAGGACGTGAAGGCGTTTCGGGATGACTATGGTAATTGGCGATAATGGACAAACCTTCCGAACGTGCAGAACGGAACACCTGAAACTGTTCGGCCGGATCGAAGGAGAAATGCTCGGGACTATGATCGATATTGGTCAGTTCATGTTGCTTTACAACCACACTATCATTCCCAACAAGCAACCCACAGGCTTCGTTCGGCAATTCCGAGTAGGCCTGAGACAATATTCCATCGTAAATATGCGCAGGAATCCGTATCATTTCTGAATCTGAACTAAATGAGTTCCTTTTACGGCTGCCTCCGTGATTGAAAGCACCTTAAATCCCTGTTCAGTTGAACTACGTGGTACATTTTCCAAGGGTTCACCTTCGGAAAGTAATACTTCAAGTATATCACCCGATTTCAGTTTCGAAAGTTCAATCTTTGTTTTTACAAAAGTCATTGGACAATGTTCTTTTGTGATATCTAATTTGTAGTTTGCCATAATCTTAGCCCTTTAAATTCCCCAAAGGGGAACTTTTAATTAGTATTGATTTGTAATTATTTTGTGATAAATAAGCCTCATTATTCCCCCTTCGGGGGTTAGGGGGCTTTAAATAAAGAGTGTTTGTCCACCATCAGCAATTTTCAGGAACGAGGCTACTCCGAGCACTTCCTTTACTTCAGGAATTAAATCAGATTTTTGAATGCCGAGAATGTGCATTGCCATTTCACAGGCATAAAAATTGATTCCCAGCACTTTGGCAGCTTCAACCAGTTCTTCAAGCGTTGCGACATTGTTTTTACGCATCAGATAACGGAAAATTGCGGGGCTTATACCTCCGAAGTTTAAGCGACTTACCGGAGCACTTTTCAATCCGCCCATAAATAAGCCAAACACTTTGGGTAAAAATCCTTTGCCAACCGGACTTCGTCCTTGTTTTATTTTAATACCATCCAATCCCCAAAAGGTAAAGAATAAGTTAACTTCGTAACCAACTGCTGCTGCACCGGTGGCTAAGGTGAATACTGCTACCAGTTTATCAAAATCACCGCTAAAACCTATTATTGAAAGCTTTTTGGTGGTCGGATCAAGTTTTATTTCTGTTGTTGCCATTTTATTTTAAATTTTGAGCCCCCTAAATCCCACATGGAGGACTTTAAGTTAGCTCGTTTATTTAATTGATTTATATCTTATACAGTGAATAAGTCTCTAAGTCCCCCTGTGGGGGATTTAGGGAGCTTTTACTTTTGTTTTCGGTGACTTTCTATATCACAAACTGCCTGCTCGTAATCAACCAAACCTGTTACAGTTGGGTGACTGCCACAAACCGGGCAATTATTATTTGGTTTTGATTTGATGGTTCTGAATTCCATTGTTTTGGCATTGAAGGTCAGTAAACGGTTGGTCAGCAAATCGCCGACACCGGTCAGATATTTCAAAACTTCTGCCGCCTGAATGGTACCTAACATGCCTGCAATAGCGCCCAATACTCCTGCTTGTGAGCAAGTCGGAACGGCGTTTGGAGGAGGCGGTGAATGAAACAAGCAGCGATAACAAGCCGAACCCGGCACATAAGTCAGCGTTTGTCCGTCGAAACGCAGAATACCACCGTGCGAAAATGGCTTTTTAGCAATGACACACGCATCATTTATCAGAAATTTTACCGGAAAATTATCCGTCCCATCTACTACAAAATCATAGTCCCGGATAATTCTTTCAGCATTTTCAGCAGTAAGCAATTCCTGATAGGTGATCACGTTTACATCCGGATTTATCAGATTTAGTTTCTCTTTAGCCGAAATAACCTTGGGTTTGTTTACATCGGGTGTAAAGTGTATAATCTGCCGTTGTAAATTGCTTAAATCCACCACATCGCCATCAATAATACCGATGGTACCAACACCTGCTGCAGCCAGATACAAGGCAATCGGGGCACCAAGTCCACCCGCACCTACTATCAGCACTTTGCCCTTATTTATCTTTTCCTGTCCCTCCACCCCTACATCCTGCAGTAGAATATGGCGACTATAGCGTTGTATTTGATCTTCTGTAAAATCCATAATTCTGACCCCTAACCCCTAAAAGGGAATTTAGTTAGTTATATTTTATTTGTTTTTTAACGGCAAAGTCTTAAAGCCACTTTAGGGGTTTGGGGTCTTGAGCCTCCGCCCATAAAATAAAGAAAATCCAATTCGTCAGCATCCGAAACTTGTGTGCTGTCATAGTCTTCACGGTTAACAAACTCACCGTTGAGTTGAATGGAAACCATTTCAGGTTGTGCTACATTGTTCAATTTAATCAACTCTGTGACTGAGATAGGAGTTTCTACTTCCTGGGCTTTCCCGTTTACTGATATTTTACTCATAATGTTATTTTAATTTCAATCTTTTATTTTCATCATGCTACTTAATCGATATGCAAAGTTCGGTATAGATTATTAATACCCAAATACCATTAGTCGGGCATTTTTTATACCCTGATGATGGTAGTTAAATCACATTAATTCATGGGATGATTTTAAACATTCGGTTGTAACTTTGCATTTCATATCTAAATTCCATACTTCAATTAAAACAATGCATATAAACCGTCAGCTAATCCTGATCATTCTTTCTGTTTTTCTACCTTTTTCAATCAGTTATTCTCAATCCTCTTTAAAAGGGAAAATAAGCTCAACATCAGGTGAACCCATTGTTGGTAGTATTATTTATTTTCCGGAATTAGGTACCGGAACTGTGACTGATCTGAATGGAAATTACAGTATTTCTAAACTTCCGAAACATAAACTGAACGTTGAGATAAGCTCCATTAACTTCAAAAAGATGGATGAAACCATCGACCTGGCTGTTGTGCAGTTCAAAAACTTTGTTTTGGAAGAGTCGGTCACTGAAATAACCGAAGTGTTGGTTCATGGTCACACAAACCCACTGAAAATGATTCAAACACCCACACCGGTCACCCTGGTTACCCAAACTGATTTACTTCAAAAATCGTCAACCAATATTATTGATGCCCTTGCATCGCAACCCGGAGTTTCGCAAATTACAACGGGTAGTGGTATTTCCAAACCTGTGATTCGGGGATTAGGTTATAATCGGGTGGTGGTAGTGAATGATGAAGTCAGGCAGGAAGGTCAACAATGGGGTGACGAACATGGAATTGAAATTGACGAAGCTGCCGTTTTTAGTGCTGAAATTCTGAAAGGTCCTGCCAGTCTGCTTTATGGGTCGGATGCTATGGCCGGCGTGATCAGTTTTTTCTCAGCTCCGGCTCTTCCAGAGGGTAAAATGAAATTAAATCTGATGGCCGGTTATCAAAGCAATAACGGACTGATTGCCTATTCGGCTGATTTTACCGGACATAAAAAAGATCTGATTTGGGATATACGTTACAGCAACAAACAGGCTCACGCCTACCAAAACCGATACGACGGCTATGTGTATAATTCAGGATTCAGTGAAAATGCCATTTCGGGATTGGTTGGGCTTAATAAATCCTGGGGATATTCTCATCTCAACCTGAGTGCCTATCAACTTATTCCAGGCATGGTGGAAGGTAACCGGGATAGTCTGACCGGCCATTTTACGAAACCTGTGAACGAGAATGGTACTGCGACTGAAGCAATCGCCACACAAAGCGATTTTCTTTCGTATAATCGTCCGTTTCCCTGTCAGCTCGTAAATCATTACAAAGCAGTGTGGAATAACAATATTTTGATTGGTTCGGGAACATTGAAAACTACACTCGGCTATCAGCAAAACCGCCGGCAGGAATTCGGGAATGTACTGAAACCGAATGATTACGGACTTTATTTTCAACTCCATACAATCAATTATGATATTCATTACCTGCTTCCGCAAAACAATGGTTTTGGAATTTCATTTGGAGTCAACGGAATGTATCAAAACTCGCTCAACCTGGGTACAGAATACCTTGTGCCTGAATACAGATTATTTGATATTGGGGGCTTTGTAATAGCAAAAAAACACCTGGGAAATGTTGATATAAGTGGAGGAATGCGAATTGATAATCGTTCCGAAACAGCCGATGCACTTTACCTGAAACCTTCAGGCGAGAAAACTACATTAACCGATCCAAGTGCCACACAACGTTTTGCCGGCTTTGCCAGCAACTTCCCCGGCTTTAGCGGAAGTATAGGAGCAAGTTACCAACTAAACGAAAACTGGAACACAAAACTGAATTTTTCCAAAGGATTTCGGGCGCCGTCTATCAATGAACTTAGTTCCAATGGAGTTCACGAAGGTACGATTCGTTACGAGCTGGGTAATCTGACACTTAAACCGGAAAGCAGTCTGCAAATTGATTATGAGTTGGGATTTGTAAGTGAACACATTAGCACCAAATTGAATTTATTTATGAATTCAATCGATAATTATATCTTTTCCAGCAAATTAGCAGGGAAAAATGGCAACGATTCCATTATTGGGAATTTTCCGGTCTTTAAATTCACTTCAGGCAATGCCCGCATTATGGGTGGCGAATTCAGTATCGATATACACCCGCATCCGCTCGATTGGCTTCATTTCGAAAATAGTTTTTCGTATGTAAACTCACAGTTAATCAATCAATCCGACTCTAGCCGCTATCTGCCTTTGACTCCTGCTCCTAAATGGAAATCGACCTTGCGTATGGATATGCACAACAACTTTAAGAATTTGAAAAACCTGTACTTTTTGGTGGAAGTGGAGCATAATTTCAGGCAGGATAATATTTATTCGGCTTACCATACCGAAACGGCAACTCCGGCTTATACCTTACTTAACGCAAGTGTTGGAACGGAAGTAATGCTAAACAAACGCACGCTTTTTTCAATCTATATTAACGGTTCCAATCTTACCGACGAAGTGTACCAAAGCCACCTGAGCCGGCTGAAGTATGCTCCTGAAAATTACCTTAGCGGCCGAACCGGAGTATATAATATGGGACGCAATGTAAGTGTGAAAGTAATTGTACCGGTGGATTTATAGTATTTATTTTGATTGGGGAATACTATAGTAATATGCAAAAAGAAAATCAATCCCAACGAACTGAAAACACTACCATCAACATCGCTCGCCAGACTATATGCTAAAAAGAATAAAAGTTTTGTATTGTCAGTGAGATTTGCAATAAGTCGAACTTGTTTCTCTATTAAATATAATAATATAGAACTCGAGGAGAGAAATTTAGCCTTTTAATAATCCAAAATTCAGCAAGCTTCAACTTCAAGATACAGGGTGTCAGGACAAAGGTCAAGCCCATTTGCCCATTGAATACTTCCCAAAAAAGGCTTTACAGAATTGAATAGACTTATATCCTGCAACTCTTTAAAATTACCAATTTCCAAATAAGGTTTTACATCAAAACTTTTCTTTTCACCATTATTGAAGGTTATCAATAATTTAAAGTCTTGTTCGGTTTGAACATGTATAACTCTGGGATTCATGTGTTTATTATTTTAAAGGATCAATTTTAAAAATGGTTTCACCACTTATCGCTAACGCCCAATCAGCCATTAATTCTTCATTATGTATCTCAATCCACGCCTGAACAAGTTTCATCTTATTTGGTTTTAAAGTACCTTCTAACAATTGACCATCAATGATTTAAATCACTGCTTCTTCGTCTTGATATTTCACATGTATATGTGGCAAATTGTGTTGTTTGTTATCCAAATAGTACATCGAAATGATTATACCATAAAACATTGATATGATAGCCATAGTATTGTGTTTTAATTAATAACTGCAAATATAATACTTTTGTTCCAAATTCATCAATAGAAACAAAAAGGCTGAACTTCATCTCGAAATTTAGCCGATTATTATATTGGCACACTTTACAAAATTGCTTCTTCTGGTGAAAAAATGTGTAAACTCGAAAGATTATATTCTATCCGAGTTTTTCAGCATATCAGCTCGTTTTTCGATAAAAAATAGTATTTTTGTAAGTCAAAAGACAATAGAACCCATATTTTGAAGTTCTTAATATCAGTCTTCCAAAAATCCGGGTAAATCAACATTATACTTTACAGCCCAAATCGTTTGAAAAAGAATTCCACCCATATTATTTGCCTGCTTATCCTGATAACCATTATCAGCGGATGCTCCACGAAAAAAAACACCTGGATGTCACGCAATTATCAGGCTTTGAACACGCGCTACAATGTCTATTTCAACGGAATGAACAGCTATATCGAAGGTATCAAAAATATTCAGAGAGCGAATAAAGAAGACTATTCCATGGTAATTCCGATGTATCCGATAAGTCATCATTCCAATACCAATTCGGCGTCTTCGAATATGGATCTGACTATTGAAAAATGCAGGAAAGCCATCAAGTTACATTCCATAAAAATAAAACCTGAAAAAGATTACAAAAAAGCCAATCTGCCCGAATACAAACTCTGGTACAATCAGCAGGAATTTAATCCGGCTCTCAATGAGGCCTGGCTACTGCTTGGAAAAGCCGAATTTCATAAAGGTGATTTTTTGGGTTCAGTAGGAACATTTTCGTATATCGTACGGCATTATACCACCGATAAAAACATTGAAGCAACTTGTCAGCTGTGGATAGCACGGGCTTATGGCGAAATGGGATGGATTTACGAAGCGGAACAGGTTTTGTCGAAGATTAATCAAAACAATTTAAAAGGCTCAAATACAACACTTTTTGCTTCGGTCAATGCCGATTTATTACTAAAAAAACATCTTTACAAGGAAGCTATTCCATTTCTGGAACTGGCACTATCAAAAGAAACAAACAATCTTCAAAAGCAACGGTTTGGATATATTCTGGCACAACTCTACCATTTGAATGGCGATGATAAAGCATCTTATACAGCTTATTCAAAGGTTATTAAATCAAATCCGCCTTACGAAATGGATTTCAATGCCCGAATTAGTCGTGCTCAACTAAACCAGGGAAATATTACAAGTATCCGTAAAGAATTAAAATCAATGCTGGGCAACCGCAGTAATAAAGAGTATTTGGATCAATTATATTATGCCCTGGGAAACACCTACTTACATCACAACGATACCGCAAAGGCCATTGAGAATTTTAAACTTTCAGCTGAAAAAAGTACCCGCAAAGGAATTGATAAAGCGGTTACCTTGATTACTCTTGGCGACATATACTATAAAAAGGCAAATTATGTGTTGGCTCAACCTTGTTACGACGAAGCCGGAAAAATCATTACGAACGAACACGATGACTATGCCCGGGTAACCCGTCGGGGTGAGATGTTGAGCGAGCTGGTTACTCAAAATGATATCGTTATTTTGCAGGACAGCCTGCAACGCTTAGCTGCATTGCCTGAAAGTAAGCGGATTGACGTGGTAAATAAAATTATTCAGAAACTGATTGCTGACGAAAAAGCGGCCGCTGAAAAGGTTCAGAAAGACAAACAAATTGCAAACTTTAATCTGGAAGATGAAATGTCGATGCCACCTATCGGAATGAATCCTCCCGGATCGGTTGGCGATTGGTATTTTTATAACGTGGACCTAATACGAAAAGGGGAAACGGAGTTTATCAGGAAATGGGGAACCCGTAAGCTGGAAGATAACTGGCGTAGAACCAATAAATCAGCTTCACTTTTTGCGGAAGAAAATGCTGTGGCTAAAGTGGCTAAGGATTCGACCGATACAATTTCGAAGTCGGTAAATGCGACGATGGACAATAAAAAACCAGAATTTTATCTTCGTCAAATACCTACAACGGCTGCTCAGATTGCAAAGTCAACTGCTGAAATTGGGGATGCATTGTTTAATATGGGGGTAATTTATAAAGATAAAATTGCCGATATAGCCATGGGAATCAGCACATTCAACGAATTTATCCGCAGATTTCCGAACGATGAGCGCGTTGCCGACTCTTATTTTAATATTTATCTTATGCAAACCCGCGAAGGGAATCAGGCGGAAGCAAATATTTACCGGACTAAACTGATAAATGAATTTCCAAACTCGAAATACAAAAAAATACTTTCGCAAAGTAATTATACTAAACGATTGGAAAAAATGTATCACGAGCAGGATTCCCTTTATAGTCTGACCTACAAGGCTTACAACGAAAGTAATTTTGAAAAGGTTTTCAAGCACGTTGCATATATACGACAAAATTATCCATTATCAACCTTAATGCCTAAATTTCTGTTTTTAAACGCATTAAGTATTGGGAAAAAGGAAACTCCCGACAAGTTTAGAGTTGCGCTCGACAGCCTCGTATTGACTTACCCTCAAAGCGATGTAAGTGCCATGGCAAAAGATATTCTGGCATTAATTAAACAAGGTCAGGAAGCCAAAACCGGTACTTCGAGTGGTTCATTACTTTCACGCAGAGAAGAAAAAACGAAGGAAGAAATAAATGAGATTTCGCCTCAGCAATTTTCGACTGAAAAAGAGACCAAACACAGATTGCTTTTAATCAGCACGCTGAATAAGGAAAATATGAATAAATTGCTCTATAATATTGCAGCTTTCAATTTTTCGAGTTTTATGATTAAAGACTTTGACCTGGTAATTTCAAAATTAGACAGTACACAAAGCATATTATCCGTTACCAATTTTGAATCGTATGATGAAGCAGTTTGGTATGTAAGTTCGCTTAAATCGGATGCTTCAATCAGCAAGTTACTGACTGATTTCCAGTCAAAAAAAATAATTATTTCGGAAGAAAATTATGCCTTGTTGAAAACCGGATTCAGTTTGAGTGATTATCTTGCGTTTCAGGCAAAACCAATTCCAATTGTAAAAAAACCGCTTACTACAGCAGATAATAAAATCGTTAAAAAGCCGGAAACCGTTCCGACAATTAAAGAATCCACAACCAAAGCGACGGCAAAAGTGGAAACTGAGAAAAAACCACTCGAGAAGTTGACTGAGAATAAAAAGATTGAGAAACCGATAGTAACAGCTCCGACGAAAGTTGCTGAAAAGCCTGTTGAGAAACTGGTTCAAACCGAAAAAGCGGTTGAAAAACCTGTCGAAAAGCCAGTTCAAACATCTGTTGGTCAGATAAAAAAAGATACAGTTGTAAAACCAGAGAAAAAAACAATTCCGGTTGTTGTAGAACCGAAAAAAGAGGAGCTTCCACTTTTCAAGGGATTATTTGCTTACAAGGCCGATGATGCTCATTTTATTGCCATTTATGTAATTTCGGGAACAATAGATTTTGCGAAAACAAAATCCGCCATAGATGCCTATAACACTCAAAATTATAGCGTTATGAATCTGAAAGTTTCATTGGAGACAATAGACAAAGTTCAGGTAATTATTATCGGAAGCCTTACGAATGCTCAGCTTGCTAAATCGTATTTATTGAGATTAGTAAAAGAAAAAGGGATTTTTGATAGCTTGAAAGGAGCTAACTACCGGAACTTACTTGGTTCGCAAAAAAACCTGAATGTTCTTATGCAACAAAATGCGTTGAATCAGTATTTTGATTTTATACAGGAGTATTACCTTAAGTAAATTAAGTGCTACTTTTTTGATTTTGCTGATTGAGATTAAAATCTCTGAACCTAAAACATTTGAATTATGAAAAAAGACCGCATACTTTGGGCTGATGACGAAATTGATTTATTAAGCCCTTACATTCTGTTTCTGGAAGAAAAAGGATATGAAGTGCTAACTGTCACAAACGGAAAAGATGCTGTGGAACTCTGTCAGAAAGAAACATTCGACATTATTTTTCTGGATGAAAATATGCCGGGTTTAAGTGGATTGGAAACATTGGCTTTGATTAAAGAAATTGATCAGGATGTGCCGATGGTAATGATTACCAAGAGTGAAGAAGAGAATATTATGAATATGGCAATTGGCAATAAAATAGCTGATTACCTGACTAAGCCTGTAAATCCAAGCCAGATATTACTGACTTTGAAAAAGAATATTCACAAAAAAGAAATCGTTACCGAACATACTACTTCATCCTATCAATCACAGTTTGGTCGAATCGGAATGCAAATAAACGACTCCTTAACCTACGAAGATTGGGTAGAAGTATATAAAAAGCTGGTTTACTGGGAATTGGAATTGGCCGAAGCTGACAATGGAATGGATGAAATGCTTCAGATGCAAAAAACGGATGCAAATAATACCTTTACCAAGTTTATCCGAAAAAACTACGAAAACTGGTTTAGCGCACCCGAAAAAAGGCCATTGATGAGCCCCGACTTATTCAAGACCAAAGTATTTCCGTTATTGGATAAAGGAGAAAAAGTATTCTTTGTCCTGGTGGATAATTTCCGTTACGATCAATGGAAAGTCATTCGTGATTTAATGAGTGAGTTTTTTCAGTTCAATGAAGAAGATTTGTATTGTGGAATTCTGCCCACGGCTACACAATATGCACGAAATGCCATTTTTTCGGGACTTATGCCCTTGCAAATTCAACAAATGTTCCCCGATTTATGGGTTGAGGAAGAGGAAGAAGATGGTAAAAATCTGAACGAAAAAGATTTATTACAAACCATGTTTAGCCGTTATCGCAAAAATTACACATTTTCCTATAATAAAATCAATGATTCCAGTTCATGTGAGCGACTTATTGACCAATTACCACGTATCGATGGTAATCAGTTAAATGTAGTGGTGCTGAATTTTATCGATATGCTATCACATGCCCGAACAGAATCGAAGATGATGCGTGAACTGGCAAATGATGCTGAAGCATACCGCTCACTTACCTTATCATGGTTCAGACATTCACCCACTTACGAACTATTTAAAGCCATTGCACAACGTGGATATAAAGTAGTTTTCACGACCGACCATGGAACTATTCAGGTAAATAATGCTATAAAAGTGGTTGGTGATCGGAATACAAACGTGAATCTTCGGTATAAAGTAGGGAAAAATCTAAGCTATAATAAAAAAGAAGTTTTCGAAATTTTGCAACCTTCAAAAGTTGGTTTGCCAAGTCCAAATGTAAGTTCAGCTTATATTTTTGCTTATAACGATAACTTCTTCGCGTATCCAAACAATTATAATCATTATGTGAGCTATTATAAAAATACCTTTCAACACGGTGGAATCTCATTGGAAGAAATGATTATCCCATTGATAGTGATGGAGCCAAAGTAGGTTTATTAACCACAAAGGAAGATATAGGAAGATAATAAGAATTCAACTAACAATACTAACTCAAAACTCCCCTTTAGGGGTTGGGGGCATATATGAAAACGTATACTAATGTAAAAGATCTCGGCAATTTGCAGGATGCTGTAAAAGAAGCACTTGAAATAAAGAAAAACCGTTACGCCTACAAACATATCGGTGAAAACAAAACCTTGTTGATGGTGTTTTTCAATTCCAGCCTACGCACTCGTTTGAGTACACAAAAAGCAGGGATGAATCTGGGAATGAATACGATGGTTCTCGATATTAATTCAGGCGCATGGAAGCTTGAAACGGAACGTGGTGTGATTATGGACGGCGATAAACCGGAACATATACTGGAGGCTATTCCGGTTATGGCAAGTTATTGCGACGTTATTGGGGTACGAGCCTTCGCCGGACTGGAAAACAAATCATTTGATTATCAGGAAACTGTTATCAATCAGTTTATACAATACTCAGGAAAACCGGTTTTCAGCATGGAAGCAGCTACAGGGCATCCATTACAGGCATTTGCCGACTTAATTACGATAGAAGAGTATAAAAAAACTGCCCGTCCAAAGGTGGTTCTGACCTGGGCACCACATCCAAAAGCATTACCACAAGCTGTTCCAAATTCATTTGCAGATTTTATGAACGAGGCTGATGTAGATTTTGTAATTACGCATCCCGAAGGCTATGAACTTGCTCCTCAATTTGTTCGTGGATCACGTGTGGAATATGACCAGCTAAAAGCTTTCGAAGGAGCAGATTTTATCTATGCCAAAAACTGGTCGGCATTTCAAGATACATATTATGGGAAAATACTGAGCACAGACCGTTCCTGGACTGTAAGTGACCGACAGATGGCGGTTACAAATAATGCTTACTTTATGCATTGCTTGCCGGTACGCCGCAATATGATTGTCACCGACGAAGTAATTGAGAGTGCTCAATCCATTGTAATTCCGGAAGCTGCCAACCGTGAAATTTCGGCACAAGTTGTAATTAAACGATTATTAGAAATCATATAAACCATGAATTTAGAACATGTTGCAGCATCCATTCGGAACGTGCCTGATTTTCCAAAACCAGGAATTTTATTCAAAGATATAACCACAGCGATGAAAGATGCTGAAGTATTGAAATTCATCGCGGACGAACTATATGAAAATTACAAAGACAAAGGAATAACAAAAGTTGTCGGAGTTGAAAGCCGTGGTTTTGTACTGGGAAGTATTTTAGCCTATAAACTCGGTGCCGGTTTTGTACTTTTGCGTAAACCAGGCAAATTACCCTCTGAAACCTATAAAATAGAATACGAACTGGAATACGGTACGGATTCATTGGAGATTCATAAAGACTCAATCGATGAAAATGATGTGGTTCTACTTCACGATGATTTGTTAGCAACAGGTGGAAGTGCCAATGCTGCATTGGAATTGTTAAGCAATTTCACTCATAATGGAATTTTTATCAGCTTTTTGATAGAACTTGAATTTTTAAATGGGCGCACACGTTTACAAGGTGCAAAAGATATACATTCATTGATTCAATTTTAAAAAATAAACACAAAGATGTCAAAACTTTTGGCAGAAATATCTTGATATATTTCTGAATAACTATGTGAAATCTTTGCGAATTTGGCAGTAAAATAATGGAAAAACTCACAGTTGTAAAAGTTGGTGGAAAAATAGTAGAGGAGCAGGAAAGTCTGAAACAATTACTATCCGATTTTTCAAAAATTGAAGGATATAAAGTGCTTGTTCACGGTGGAGGACGCTCTGCAACTATTATTGCTTCCAAACTTGGTATTGAAAGTAAGATGCTAAACGGTCGTCGAATTACCGACGAAGAAATGCTGAAAGTCGTAACTATGGTTTATGGCGGTTTGGTAAATAAGCAGATTGTTGCTGGTTTACAGGCCATTGGGGTGAATGCGTTGGGGTTGACAGGGGCTGACATGAATTATATGCGCTCCGAAAAACGACCTGTAAAAGATGTAGATTACGGATTCGTCGGTGACGTGAAAGAAGTTAATGCCGGTATCTTAGCCGATCTTATATTTAAAGGAATTGTTCCGGTTTTGGCACCGCTTACACATGACAAAATTGGAAATTTATTAAATACTAATGCAGATACGATTGCAGGAGAAGCTGCTAAAGCACTGGCTCAGTATTTCGAAGTAACCCTGATGTTTTGCTTTGAGAAAAAAGGCGTACTGATGAGCGAAACCGATGATGAAAGTATTATTGCAAACCTTACTCCTGCTTTATTTGAGCAATATTTGGCAGAGGGAATAATAAGCGGAGGAATGATCCCTAAATTGGAAAACTCATTTGATGCATTAAATGCAGGTGTGAAAGAAATAGTAATAACACGAGCTGATATGATACAAATGGGACTAGGTACTAAAATAACTAAGTGATATAAATTACTACATTCTGTTTTTTTTTAAAACTCCCTTTCAAATCAGATTTTGTCAGGGAGTTTTTGTATAGAGTAAAAAGAGTTTTCAAAGAAACTTAAGTGTGTAATATGTTCCTACATTTTAAGTTGTGAGTATTACCCCAACAAAAAAATCCCCGACTACAATTAAGTAATCGGGGATTTTAAAAAACGGCGGCTATCTACTCTCCCACCTTGCGGCAGTACCATCGACGTGGACAGGCTTAACTTCTCTGTTCGGAATG
>CAIUTB010000009.1 GCA_903901975.1 uncultured Bacteroidales bacterium | reverse complement strand
AGGTGGTCAACTTCATCCGGAGAGACCTGGTCATTTTCATCCGGAGAAAGGTGGTCAATTTCATCCGGAGAAGGCGGGCGTTTTGATCCGGAATATCCATTTATTATACGTATTTATTTGAATTCCTTGTTCATCTAAAAAACCGGCGCTAATATAATATTTCAGCTTTTTCTCTGCGCCCGAAATACTTGCATCAACTTGCTGTGAATATGCTTTTCGGAAAAGCAACTCCTGATAAAAATTATCTGCCGTGAAAGCAGGATTTAACGAGTCTCTATTTTGAATGCTATAATCACCAGCCAGATACTTACGCAATGTTTCATATCTCACCCCTTCCAATCGATTCATTTGTGCTAAAGTATGAGCTATTTGTGACTGTTTCAGCGAATAGCTGATGGAGACTTTTGGTTTTAAGGAGTTTCCTTCTTTAGTAGTAATAATGATAACTCCATTTGCAGACTTTGAGCCATAGATGGCAGCCGATGCAGCATCTTTTAAAATCTCCACACTGGCCATATCACGAGGATTAATATTGTCTATATTATTAGTTTCCATTCCATCTACAATAAACAAGGGATCAGAACCGCCTTCAGTTAGTGTTGAAGTACCCCGGATTTTGAATGTTGAACTTGTACCTGGCTCCGATGATGACATAATCTCCAGGCCGGATACCTTGCCCTGCAAAGCTGATGCTAAGTTAACTGGTTGATTTTGTTCTAGTTCTTTAGCACTCAACGAGCTAATAGAACCGGTTATATCCCGTTTTTTCACTGTGCCATAACCTACTACTACTACCTCATCCAAATTTTGAGATTTTTCTTTTAATACAATCTCAATTTTAGTTTTTCCCTCAATAGCAACAGTTTGCGTTTCATAACCCAAATAGGAAATTGCAAGCGAACCGTTTTTTGAACAATTGATTGTGAATTTTCCTTCGGAATCGGTTAATGATACAGTTTTGGTTCCTTTTTCGATTATAGTTACTCCCGGCAAACTCCCTTTTGAATCAGTGACAACTCCTGTGACCATGCTTTTTTGTGCATAGAGAGATGAACCTAAAAATAAAACAGATAATAACAGGATGATTTTTCTATGATAATATATTAAATATTTCATTGTATTATTTTGATATTAGATTTGACTTTTAATTTTATAATAATGTAATGTAGTAATCTGTAAATTTCTTTCCATCTTCAGAGCTTACTCTAAATTTTACTTGATTAGTCTTTAACGTTACTTGATCAGAAATATTAAAGTTGACTGGGTTGGAAAAGGGTCTATAGGTTGTGGTATTTACTTCGTAGACAGTTACAGATGAATTATATGAATCAGGAGAAAGTTCTAAGTTAACGTTCAAGTTGGTTTTATCCGTCCCCATGGGTAGTGTTATTGATTTAGTCAGACCTGTAGCAAATGACAATCTAAAAGGAGAACCTGTAGCAGGATCAATAATATCTGTAAAATTCAGGGCATACATGGTACTATTAGAAAACTTATAGCTGAGGTCTTTAACCAATGCATAAACCGCTTTTTTTCCGCTCTGGGCAGTTACAGTAAATTCAACCGTATCAGGTCTCAAATCAACGTAATCTAGACTATTTGGACTCACAGATGCCCATGGGGAAATAATCATTTCAGGACGAATGGAGTCTAACTTAATACCACTAGGTAGTTTTAAAGTGATAATTTTTGTCGATTCATCGATAATTCCACTAAATGCCAGTGTTACATTACCTGCATTTTGATACGGATTAAGTGTGAATTTCACGATACTTCTCAAATTAGATGCTGCAATTTGATTAATGTCAGTCTCCCGCTGACATCCCCACAATAGGACAATACAAAAAGCAATACTTAAATAATTCGTTATTTTTTTCATTTATTAAAAATTTATTTGATTACAATCATATTTAAATTCTCGATTTTAGCAGCTAATCTTTTACTTTTTTTCTTGTTAAAGTTTTATATTAAACAATAATTATGAGTTGATGTATTTTCTGAAAGTAATATCCAGATAAACAGACTTGTAACTCGTAACTATCTACTTGTAATTACATATATTAATTTACAGAAGTAACATCATCTATTTTTTTTGAAAGTTTTATCATTTCAGCACCTGCCATCAAAAAGCCACCGCTACCATATTCCTGAAAATCTTCGGCTCTCACTTTATCCGGACTGGCACCAATGGGCTGTACATATCCCAACATGCCCTGATAATTTACACATCCAACCAATGCTTTCCATGCCTTCTTTATTTTAGGCAAGAAAATGTCAGCTGGTAATACATTGTTATTTACACCCCAAGCCATGGCAAAGGTATAAAAAACACTTCCACTTGTTTCTTTAATTGGAACTTCGTCAGGGTCAAGAAGACTCGCTCTCCAAAGCCCATCTTCTTGCTGAAGTGATGCAATTTTATAAATCATTTTTTTGTAATGCTCTAAGTATTTGGGACGCAATTGATTATCCAAAGGCATTAAATTCAACATCTGAGTTAAACCTGCCATCACCCATGCATTGCCACGACCCCAGAACACTTTTTTCCCATTTTTGGATACAGCATTGAAATATTTTTTATCCCGAAAATATAAACTATCTGATTTACTAAAGAGATAATCGGTTGCATCCCAATACTTTTCATCCATCAACGTATAATACTTATTGTCATTTGTGACATTCGCCAACCTCACCCAAACAGAAGGTTCCATAAAAAGGGCATCGCACCACCACCAATCCTCACGTCCCGGTTTTGGTACAGAGATAATAGTATCTATGGAATGTTGAATGCCGTTGAGCATTTTGGCTTCTTTTTTTACTTTGTACACATCCAAAAAAGCCTGTCCACATGCTAAGTCATCAGCAAACCTGTAATTTTTGCCCGGCTTAGTCCAGTTGAGCTTATCTGCCCAACTGATAGTTTGATTTAAGTAATTTTTTTGACCGGTTGAATTATATGCATACATCACACCCGAATAAAATACCGAACGCGCCCAATATTGGTTTAATTCATTTATTCTAACAGGATTATTGAGCTGCCAAGTAAACACATCTTGCATTATTCGGGATACAAATTTCTGAGAATATATAGTTGATGATGTATCTGTACTTCCAAAAATAGAAGAATTTACAAGCAATAAAAAGAGAAGGAGTGAGATTTTAATTTTCATTAGTGTGATTATTTTCAATTTACTGCGACAGATCTCAGGTTCAAAAATACTATATGATGAAGATAATTATCTTGCTTATTTTGATAAAGTATTTGCTCAAATAGCAGAATGATACTATTAGAATTAATTTGTCTGAAAAACAAATCAATATGTGGAAACAGTGTAATCGATTTAATTATAAAAAAGGCGGATAAAATCCACCTTTTTTATAATTAAATAAAAACTGTTATTTTACAAAAATCTTTTGAACTTTATTTTCGTTGGCAGTATTAATTTTCACAATATAAATACCCCCATTTTTCAATGTAATGGTAGTTTCGTTTTTACTTGATGTGGCAACCAGTCTACCAACGCTGTTATAAACATCCATTGAGCTCTGAGTGGTTGATTTAATGATACGACCTTCAATATTTATCAAGTTATTGTTTATTGTATTTATAATATTCCCAGTGTAAAATGAAGCATCATATTCATAAGCTCCTACCGAAGGAGTAGATAAATAAGCACGTCCCGATTTGTCAGTCGTATTTAATGTAGCAATACCCTTTCCCTTTAAATAAGAGTACGAAGCAATAAGCCAACGAGAAAGTTCTACTGTTCCATCGGCAACATAACCCACAGCAGTTGTAGGTCTATTAAAAAATGCTCCATTTGTTCCGGCATTATCATCAGATAAATCAAAAAGATTGCCTGTTACATTTGAATTTGAATTTACTAAAGGAATAATTCCACCGGTTGTAAAATTTCCGCCATTGCATATATTGTTTTTTATCATGGCAGATGCGTCAGGTACCGCTAAATTTGCTTCGAAATTACTTATTGAACCATTGTTTTTATTGTTATACATTACATTGTTCATAATAAAATGATTTGGAGCGGCTGTTCCGCCAAGATCCATACCAAATTTTATACCGGCCGAACTACAATTTGTTGTTTTATTGTTAGCAATGGTACTGTTAATAATTGAATCGGAAACAGTAGTGGCGGCATTATACACATATACAGGTGCACCATAACAAGAAGTAACACTCGAATTTGGAAGATAACTTACATCGTTATTGTGAATAATGGTATTTCTAAGTGCTGTAGGATAACCAGCACTTGGTGATTGAATAGAAACAAGCAAACCTCTTTGGTTATTAGCACTAGTAACTGTTGAGCCACTGTAATCCATTGTCACCCGATTGTTACGAACAACGCAGTTCGACATCACATTTCTGTTAAGGGTAATTGCAGTACCTAAATATATAAATGGATGAAAGACCGTTTCAGCAGATTGAGTAGAAGTATACGTTATGGTATTCTTTTCGAACAAACAATTATGAACCACAGTATTACCATATCCGGTATATACTTCAAAAAATGGTGCAGTGAGTGAAGTTGCTGTAATAGATCCTGTAACTGTCCAGTTAGCTACAATATTATTTTCGAAACGTATATTTTTAGATATTCTCATAGTGACTCTTACGTTTGTCGTAGAGAAATCAGATGCTGTATTCGTACCGGTGAGTTTGAAACCATTGATATTGGTGACTATTGCACTGGCATTACTGGTTGTCAATCCGGAAGAGCTATTCGTTAGTGTGAAATTTAGAATGGATTGATTTGTAAATTCCCAGGGTTCAACAATGCCATTTCCATCCACATCCGAAGTTGCTCTTTCTGACGGAGCTGATTCTGTACCAGCAAAACTGCCATAATAACTAACCCCGGCAACTGTTCCAAGTGCTCCGGCAGCTGAAGGTGCTGATTTCGTTAAGCTATATGTACCTCCAGCCACATAGACTACATCACCAGAGACAGGTGCTACGGGAGTTGTTCCTGTAGTCAAAGCAATTAATCGAGTAAGAGTAATGGCACTAGCCCATGAAGTGGGATCACCCGTTGCACTACCATCAGATTTTACATAATAAGTTCTGGCATGAAGCATTGAAGAACAGGCCATGATGCATAGCATTGAAAAGAATAGTTTTTTCATAATATATTTTTTAAAATAATTAGTGATTGTATTGATTTTAATTTCAAACAACAATCATGATTTTAGGAATTAAAATCATGATTGTTGTTGTTAATTTTCTATTGTTTGATGAGTTTTTGATGCAAAATTTGACCGTTAGATTTTAATGTAACTATATAGTTTCCATTTGGCAAATTAGATACATTTATAGACTGAACTCCTGCACTCGGGCTTTTCACAGATTTTATCATTGCCCCAGCAAGGGTATAAATAGAAATGCTTGAATTATCAGTGCTGTTGATTTTGATAATATCTTGCGCCGGATTTGGATAAATTTCAAAAACACCGTTGTCCATGATGCTTTGAATTGCATTGTATTGATTTGGATTGTATTCGTAAGCCCCAACTGATGGCTTATCTGCAAAAGTAAAACCAGCTTTATCGGTAGAAGAATTACTTTGCATACCTTTCCATTTAAGGTAAGAATTAGATTTTATTCTCCAGTTTGACTTTTCAGCACTTCCATCGGCAATGTAACCTATTGCGGTTGTAGGTCTTATAAAGTTAGCACCTGTTGTTGCATTGGCATTGTCATTCGACAAATCAAACAAATTGTTTGCTTGTAAAAAACCTGCATTCGTAATATTCGTTGCACCGCCATTACATATATTACTTACTACTGTTGTTGTTGAAGTTTCAGGGATAGGAAAATTAGCAACAATATTATTGATGACAGCATTGTTAAAGTTATTGAACATCACATTGTTCATTACAACATGATTTGGTTTTTCGTGTGGTACAGCTAGGTCCATTCCAATTTTTAAACCTGCACCACCACATTTGGTTGTTTTATTGTTGGCAATTGTACAGTTAAGTATGTAATCGGCTGCTGCAGTAGCTTGATTATAGGTATAAACAAGTGCACCATAACAAGTATCAATTACACTTGGCTTTGGAATAAAATTTACTTCGTTATTGTGAATTATGGAATTCTGCAAAGTAGATGATAAATCAGTTGTGGCTGGAGGTGTGGCGAGAACAACAGCTTTAACAGCAATAATTAATCCTCTTATGTTAGTCGCAGAAGTGGATGAAGCGCCACTGTAATCCATTGTGATCTTATTGTTACGAACCACACAATTCGACATTACATTACCGGTAATGGCTGTGGCAGCTGCATTTGTGAGACATATAAATGGATAAAAAGGAGTATCAGAGGATAAAAGTGCAGTAGCCGTATAAGATACGTTATTGTTCTCAAATAAGCAGTTATTGATCTTAGCATTATTAACACCACCATCATAGATGGCAAAGAAAGGCGTTTGTATATTTGTGCCATCAAGCGTACCACTAACTACCCAATTGCTGATAATGTTATTCTCAAAAAGGATATTTCTTCCTATTCTCATCGTACAAACCGCACTTGTTGAAGGTGAAAATGCAGATGCAGTATTCGTACCAGTTAATTTAAAACCATTGATACTGGTAGTTATCGTACTGGCATTACTGGTTGTAAATCCGGCAGCACTATTCGTTAGTGAGAAATTAAGAATAGTTTGGTTTGTAAACTCCCAAGGATCTATATTGCCATTTCCATCTACATCCGAAGTTGCTCTTTCGGAAGGAGCAGATTCTGTACCGGCAAAACCACCGTAATAACTAATCCCCGCACTTGTTGAAAAGACTCCGGCAGCTGTCGGTGCTGTTTTAGTTAAGTTATATGTGCCACCCATTACATATACAACATCACCCGATACATTTGCCAATGAACCTGCCCGTGTAATACCCACTGGATCGCTCCATGACAAGCCACCGCCAGCTGCATTGCTTGCAGTAGGTGTTACATAAATCGTTTTGGCATTAAGCATTGATGCAAAAGCCATGATGCTAAGCATCGAAGAGAAAAGTTTTTTCATAAACATATGGATTAAAAATTAGTAATTGATTTATTGATAAGTAGAGAAGATTTCACTGATTAATTTTATTTTTGTGTAAATGTAGAGCAAAAACGATATTTACAACTTGCTTTTTTTATTATTTAAGTTGTCTTTTTTACTTGATCAGATAATAAATGAAGTTATAAATGCTGGAATCATTTATTAATTCGGGTTTACCTGAAATTAGAGTGGAAATTTGTGTCCCCCTCGAGGTCACAAAAATAAATCCAAATCAACTATAATTAAGTGATTTGGATTTATTTTTCATATTATGCCTCACATTTGCCTCACAAGATAGTGTTTGTATTAAATCTTAGGCGGGTTTTAATGAAAAATGAAGGGTTAAAAAGATCGCACAGCACGAACGTAGTGCGCACCGCTCTTGATGTTGCTGACCTGGTAATCATTGGGGAAGTAATTGTACCACGCGTTGCTGGCATCACCCTCGCTGGAGCTCCAGTAGGTGTCAGCAGCAAAACCGCCAATTGCGGTACTGTTCAGTCGGAGTTTGTTCAATTCATATATGCTTGGCAAATACCAGTCGCTATAACCACCAAGTACTAAATCGCCACACAGTCTTGCTGCTATTCCAGCCGTTGCACATCCCGCCATGATGTCTATGGTATTTTGCATGCCTGTACCTATTGCTGTACCGTTTGCACCTGAGATTGCTGTTCCAGAACAACCCCAAACTACATTTGAACCAGTGCTCTGGTCACTTGGCGCTGCTATTAAGCCGTGAGTTTCTCCTGCAATGTATCCGGGATCGCCTGAAACCAGAACATAGGCCAGCACACCTCCCTGGTAACTTTGACCAACAGATGGCAATACAGGTGTCGCGGTAGTAAAACTCACCTCATTCCCGTAAGCCGTTCCGGAGTCGTTGGTTGCATAGGCCCGCACATAATAAGTAGCGCCCAGGGTAAGGCCGGTTATGCTACTGGCAAACGAACCACTTGTTGCTCCGTCGCTTGTATGGTTTCCCGTTGCGATCGGTGCTGTTGAGGTGCTCCAGCAAACTCCGCTGGCAGTTACTGTGCCTCCGCAATTGTTGCTGATGGTTCCTCCGCTGCTGGCCGTGGATGCATTAATGCTGCCTGTCGTGGCCGTGGCCAGGCTGATATAGCATTGGTTTAAGGTAACTGTAACTTTAAAGCGTCCGGGACTTTCCACACCGTTTACCGTTTGACTGGCCCAATAATCGGTGGCAGTGGTCAGAGGAGTGCTGCTTGCCAACAAATCTCCATCGGTTTCAGCTGTGTACCATTTAATCGTGGCATCTGCTGTTGCAGTTACAACCAGGTCGGCCACCTTGGGCGCCGGACCGGTTGAAAGCAAACAGGTTAATTCGCCCACTGCAAAATCACCGAGGCTGGTTAAAGCTGCTGCATTGGTATAATTGGGTGTTGTGGTGGCATAAGACAAAATCGTGCCGTCCTTTTTCAGCAATTTAACCGTGTTCGTGGCGGTGTAGTCTGTGGCATCCAGAGAAACAAAATACTGAAGGTTTGTTCCACCGGTCTGGCTGATGGTCCAGTAGCGGTCGGTAGTTAACAGTACCGTGTTGGCAGGCATCGTTCCCGATAGTGCGCTTTCCGTTTGTTCGGCGGTTACCACACTGGTTCCGGTTAAAGCGCTGTAGTTAAAGCTTAGCGGACGATAATTGCCGCCTTTGCCGACAGGAAAGGTTTTTGTTCCTGTGGCAGCGAAGGTTTGCGCCAGTTTTCCGTTCACATACTTTGCTGAGCTGGCATTGGTAATGCTCCCTGCTGAACCGATGGTGGCGGTATTGGCGCCGGTGGTAATGATTCCATTGGCCAGATCGAGGACTCCGTTTACGGTGATGCCCGCATCAGTGAGGGTAAGTCCGTTGGTATTGTTGAGTGTAAGGTTGCCAAAGGTACTTGCACCCGCTCCGGTAATGGCCTGTGCCGACGCACCGGAAAGCATCACTGTACTTCCGGAAGGTCCGGATAAAGTACCGCTGTTTTGCAAAGCTCCGCCTACAGTCAGAAAACTCGCCGAAGTGAGCGTGAGTGTGGCTCCACTTTCAATTTTGAGGTTGGCTACCGAGGCCAGGTTGGTGGCGCTTGTGCTGGTAAGCGTAATATTACCTCCTGAAACTACCCAATAGGTTCCGCTTTGGCTTACGATGCGGGCTCCATCGTTATAGATGCCCTGCGCCTGTGAGTTTAGGAACAGAAAAATAGCTATCGTGACAAACTGTATGTTTTTCATATTGCTTATCTATTAAATTTCAATTCAGATTAAAGGATATTTAAAGGATTAAAAAGAGCGGATGGCACGCACAGCTAAATTATATGTCATTGGTCCACTAACGCCTGCGCCATTAGCAAAATATAGGTAATGTGCATTTGAAGAATCCCATTGGGAGCTAGTCCAATAATAGCTTGTTGCTGAGAATCCTGTAATTGCAACACGACTTGTGTACATTAGACCTAATTCGTAAATGGTGGGCAAACGCCAATCCGTAAAGTTTTTACCGGCAGTACTGTGACAAGCAGGATCGCTGATATAACCCGGTGCATTATACCAATTAATACTTGCTATCTGATCAACGGTTTCTGCTACCAATCCGTGTTTTCCATCGGGAGTAACAAGAAATACATATCCGCCCAAATCGGTATTTGTGCCAACAGTATAGGTAGGACTACTGCTATTTAATATAGACCAGGCAGAGCCATTGTACTGATATAAACCCAATGAGCCGTCGGTTTGGTAAACCAGCAGGCCTGCAACAGGAGAGGCAATGGCCACCCGTTGAGCCGAAGTCATACGCGGTGGTAAAAAACCTTTGGAATTGGAGTTTACATCCATTATGGCTGATGCATCGGGTGTTGTTGTTCCGATGCCGATCTTGCCGTTCAGCAAGGTATATCCTGTTCCGCTGGGTGTAAGAGTTACATTCTGGTTGGTGCCGCCCGCTGAAAAAGTTAAAGCGGTGGATCCGGTGATAGAACCGGTGGCGGTGCCTGTGCCTCCATTGGCCACTGCCACGATGCCACTGCCGAATACCGTGCCGTTCACCCTGAAATTGCCGGTGACATTTACATCACCTGCTACATCCAGTTTATAGGCAGGTGCCACTGTTCCGATGCCAACAAAAGCATTGCTCTGTTTTAAGTACAGCTGATCCATATGTCCACTAGGATAAGTTCCAATAACGATATCTCCCGGAGTTGATACTTCGCTATCAGTATAGATGTGTGCAGTGCTTCCGTCTGATCCAAAACTTAGGACATTATGTAAGCCATCTCCGAACTTAAGTGTCAAACCATTCTTAGCTGTAATTCGGCCGGTAGCTCCAATATCGCCAACAACGTCCAGCGTTCCTCCCAAAGAGGTATTTCCCGAAAAGGTTTTATTTCCTGATGCGGTTTGGGTAGTGCTTAAGTCCACAAAGTTTTGGGTAGCCGAACCGGTACCTCCGTTGGCCACAGGAAGTATGCCGGTGACGCCGGTTGTTAGTGGTAAGCCGCTAAGGTTTGTGGCCACCCCTGAAGATGGGGTTCCCAAAGCCGGACTGACCAGAGTCGGCGAAGTGCTCATCACTACGTTGCCGGTACCAGTAACCGCATTTGAAACAACATTCTTACTGACATTGGTAAATAAGGCCTGCGACGCTGTTGTGCTCGAAAGTACCGGTGCTGCCGTTAAAGTGGTAACTCCCGTTACGTCCAAAGTGCCTCCGACAGAGGTATTGCCGGATAAGCTTTTGTTTCCGGCAACGGTTTGAGCGGTGGTCAGATCCACAAAATTTTGGGTGGCCGATCCTGTGCCTCCGTTGGCAATGGCAACCGTACCGGTTACATTGGCAGCAGTGCCGGTGGTATTTTGGTTAAGTGTCGGGAAATCTGCTGCCACTGCAATGCTTGGGACACCGGTAGTGGTGGTATTCTTCAATATACCCGTTGCAAGACCGGAGAGTGCTACCCCGTTTATCTTTTTTACCGTGAGTGCGGTAGCACCTTCGGCATCGCCGGTATGAGTGGCATTGGTAACCACTCCGCTATACAGTGAATTCACCGCATTATCTCCGGTATTGGTGCCGGAAACAGATGCATCCAAAGGTACGGTCAACGTTTTGGAAGTGGTGCCACCTGCTATGGTAAAACCAGTGGCCGCCGATGTCGGAGTCAATCCGTTAATTGAAGTAGCCGAAGCAACGCCGAGGGTTGGTGTAACCAAGGTTGGCGAAGTGCTCATCACAACATTACCGCTACCGGTTGTTGGGTTGGAAACAACATTTTTAGATGCATCGGTAAACAAGGCTTGTGAAGCCGTTGCGCTCGTAAGTATTGGAGCTGCCGTTAAAGTGGCAACTCCCGTTACGCCCAAAGTGCCTCCAACGGAGGTATTTCCCGAAAAGGTTTTATTTCCTGCTGCGGTTTGGGTAGTGCTTAAGTCTACAAAGTTTTGGATAGCCGAACCGGTACCGCCATTGACGACAGGTAGTGTGCCGGTGACTTCTGAAGTTAAACTAACGAATGCTCCGTTGCCTGCCGCAGTGATACGTCCCTGAGCATCCACGGTAATGGTGGCACGGGTATACGATCCGGCAGTAACAGCAGTATTGGCAAGGGAGATGGTTCCGGTAGTGGTAAAAGGGCCGCCTGAAAGACCGGTTCCCGTGGCTACGCTGGTAACACTACCGTTTCCGGCGCCTGTTCCCACCAAGATCCAGGCTGAGCCAGAGTAGTAATAAAATCCGGATGTTCCGTCTGTTTGGTAAATAAGCAAGCCGGTGCCTGGTGAAGTAATGGCCGCTTTTTGCTCTGCCGTCAATCGCGGTGCTAAAAAGCCTTTGGTGGTTGAATTTACATCGAGCATCGCACTCCCGTTCGGAGCCGAGCCATCGGAGTTGATTCCGACGCTTTGAGCGTTTGTGCTAACTGCCAAAGCAAAAAGGGTGACTGCGAAAAGGAGTGTTTTGAGGCATTTCATATTGGTTATTTATTAATTACTGATCGGTTTAAATGAAATTCGTTTGATAAAAAAGACCATGCAGCTGGTGAAGATTTATAATCTGCACCTTTTAACCAGCTGCTTTCAATTGAAGATTACAAATCTCCGGCCTGCAGGGTGCGGATTTTAAATCCGCACCAGCGGGATTAGTCTTTTCGAGTTTTATTTTCATACCAGTAGATGGTTCACTGCTTTACAGCCAATCCATTCCCGGATCTTGTTATTAGTCCTTGATACAGCGCACTGAAATCCCAACATTTGGTTGAACGAACCCAATATAGAGGGAAGCCTGAGTATCAGCTATATTAATGCATTTATATCCGTTGCCAGGGTCAACCGTGCTGGTCCAGAAGTAAGTAACAGAGCCCATATTGTTGCAAGTTCCGTCCCCAAGTACGAATCCTGCCGGCAAGGCGGTAAAACTGCTGCTGTTGTCCGCTCCTGTATTGGGATTAACCCAGTGTGTGATCCCGATTTCCTTCATCTTTCCTCCGGCTACTACAGTACCTCCCTGTAAACTGATCAGGCTGTTCCATTCGTCTAACGTAGGCACATGCCATCCTATGGGGCAAAGGTTATTAATGCCGTTTACGGCGTACCCGTTATACAGGGCTCCGTAGGTATCTTTATTGCTTATGTCATAATTATACCAGCAATATCCCGGAACTGAAGAAGTGCCGCCTGTTACCCAGGAACTGGCCGGATTTAGCGAAGTAATAGAACTGCCATCTCTGAATTTGGTGGTTTTAAGGTTCTCTCCCATCCACTCCTGCCCATTGCTGTAAAGGAGAGTGGAATACAAATTACCGTCAGCATCCTTTACACCGGATCCTGTGGTTGCTCCAATTGCAAGGGACCCCCATGCCGGTGCGTCATTGTTCCATACCAGGAGTTGCCCATTGGTTCCCGGAGAAATGCCCACCCAGGCCGTGCCGTTCCAGTAAAGCATTTGACCGGTCTGGGTTCCTGTTGTCGCAGCAAGCGCTTTCCAGGCTGGGGAAACGGGAGTCCCGGCATTGAAATAATATCCGGAAGAGGCATCAGTCTGGTACACCAGCAAGCCGGTGGCAGGTGTAGCAATTAGGCCACGCTCTGAGGCTGTCATGCGTGGCGCCAGAAAACCTTTGGTAGTTGAACTCACATCGAGCATGGCACTCCCGTTCGGAGCCGAGCCATCGGAATTGATGCCTACGTTTTGAGCAAAAAGTGCTGCGCTAAATAAAAGTGCTGCGAGAAGTGTTTTGAATGTTTTCATATTTGTTTTGTGGTATTATCTTTTCTTTAATTGGGGCGCCTCTTCAAGAGGCACTCCGAATTATTTGCTACCATCCAATCTTCGTGCTGAAAGCCCTTTATATCTCAGCCCAATGGCAAGGCCTTGGGATAATTAGAATAAAAAATCAATTTGCGCCCTGAAGGGGCAATATTAAATTTAAATGCATATATTTTCAACATTTTATGCTGCCCCTTCAGGGCGAATAATCTGCTTTTTCATTTCTACCCGGGACGCCGCCCCGGGCTGGGTTATATAAGGCTTTCAGCCTATTGATTACCCCATATTATAATTTACCCGAAATCGCTTGATAGAAGCACTCTTCAAGTCCCCATAAACTACTATTTCCTTTTTCCTTCTCCATTTGGAGAAGGTGTCCGCCAGCTGACGGACGGAAGAGGTCGGGGGGTTGGGGCCGGTATTTTATTAAAGACCCAAATAAATAAACATGTTTACCGATAAACTTTGAGGCGCTATGTTTAATGCTTGCTGTGTTACTCCGCCATTTAAAGGGATACTAATTGAAAAGTTATTTGTAGATCCACCACCGGTTGCATTACCTGCACTCCCAGTTGATGATTGTGTGAATACGCCAGATGCTGTAGCCGAAACATAAGCACCGTGAGCTACCTGATAAAGATTGCCAGAATAAGTTACATTCGGTAATTGATTTTGAGTAATTGTTCTCGTATTACTTCCACTGACACTTCCTAAAGTTGTGCCATTCTGTACTAAATATGAATTGCTGGCATCGGGTATATTTGTTGCTAAACCTAAAGCTGTTGCCTTTGTTTGTTGGGATGCAGTTAATGAAGATTTTAACCTACCATCGAGTTTTATCCAACCGTTATGGTCAGCATTTTGAATGCCTTGCTTAATATCACCATAATTTAGTGTAGAATTTATCACATAAGGGCTTGCGACAGTTCCAGTTCCTGATAAAGTTATATTAGTTCCAGCTGTAACTTTAGTCTCTGAGCCATCAGCTGCAACATTTATAAATCTTGTCCAAACCACTGAACCTGTTGTTCCTGAATTATAATAATAACCGGGGCTTAAACCACCGGCTGTTGCTGTATTGTAAACCAATAAACTCAATGCCGGAGTTGCAATGGTTGTGGCATCGGTGGTTCCGGTCAAGGCAATGTTGGGTATCAATAATCCTTTACTGTTTGAACTTACATCGAGCATCGCGCTCCCGTTTGGTGCCGAGCCATCGGAATTAATACCTACGTTTTGGGCGAAAAGACCTGTGCTAAATAAAAGGACTGCAAGTAGTGCCTTTAAGTTTCTCATATTTGTTTATTTTTATGATCCCAAATTCTTGCCAAGTCAAGCAGCCAACCCGGGCGATCTCCCTTCGGTCGTTGACCGTTAGTTTTTCAAATGCTAGCTATATGATCCCGTTTTCAATTTTTTTAATCCACAGGACTTAATACTTCGTACAATTACAACTATATTTCTTTGTTTCAAATAAAACAGTTGCTTTTATTCCAATAACCCCTAAATTAAGGGTATTCGATTTAATATTATTGAGTAAAAAACCATGAATAGCCGGAAGATATTCAGCTTTATTTGATGTATTGACAAAAATATCTGAATTTAGATTGTTTTTCCCCAGCAAGGCAAAACCATAATCATAGAATATCGACAATCGTACTCTAGGTTTATTTTTGTTAGAAAATTCTCTTGGATTATTATTAAAAGTATAACCAGTTTCAACTGTAGCACTAAAAATACTATTCAAATTAAATGAACTTCTAACAATTCTAGTCTCGCTATCTAATCCATGGTTTGGCATATCACCCAAAATTCCATCATTACTATCTCCTATCAGAGCTTTATAATAAGCAGTTGAAGTGACATTAGTGCTCGTTATACTATTTGCTATCAAATTTAGTATAAGCTTTCCTCCACCCAGGAAATAGAAACCACCTGGCGATTCATATCCAACCATTAATGGAAGAGCTATATTAATTACATTTTGCCAATCGTTTGTATTTCTAAATCTAAAATGTCCACTATATGGGCTTCCTTCTGTATCAACCATTGGGACAACTAAAAGCGTGTCTTTCAAGATCATTTTTGAAGAATAAGAAGATAATTCAATTCCTGTTTGAAACAAAAAATTCTTAAAATGATATTCATAGCCACTTCCTAAGGTTAATCCGGCACCTCCTAAAGCTCTGGTTTCCGGAGCATCATTACTTAATTTATCATAGCCATCTGAACACCAAATCAAAAAATAACTTTTATTTATATTTGTCTGAGCTACAGCGGATAAAGCAAGAACCATCAGCAGTAAAACAATTTTGCTTCTATTATTTTGTATCACTTTACTATTAATATTTGTTGTTTAGTTTGACCCTGATCATCTATCAATAGTAACACATATGTCCCCGAAACATCAGGAGTGAGCATACTGTTGTCGCCTATATTTAATAATTGTTCTTTGAGCTTAAATCCCGAAATATTCATCAACAAAGCTTTAGCACTATTACTAACATGTATCATAAATTGACTTTTTTGAGATAAAAGTGTCGGATAAACATTTGTTTCAGCATGTTTTGTAGGTTTCATTGGACAAGTAAATAAGACAACAGCATCGGAAACTCGGGTCAGTTTCACACTGTATTCAGAAAAAGCATCAAAATTACTTTTTGATAAATAAAAATAGGATTTCGTTTCTCCATCTATTGATATCCCATCTTTATACCATTGATAACTTTTAAATTCATAACCGCCATTATAATCGCTGTTATATAGTGCTAAAACATCATTCCATTTTTGCAGGATAATGGCTGAAGAATAATTCACAACAAAACTTATGGAAAATGATTTTCTTATTAGTCCGTTATCCAATAAAACGAAAGCAGTATAATAATCAGGTCTAACATTCGAGGGTAGTGGCACATCAATGTACAAACCAGTTGCCATTTGCTTAATAATATCAGTAAATCCTGCATTTTGAGCCTTTTGATCAAAAACAACAGAACAAAATTCAATTTGACCCCTTACAATATCCAGGCTCAATGTAAAATTTTTGTCATTGGCACATATCGAGGGAGGAGTTCTTACTGTTGCTAAAAAATTTGATGAAACATTTAAATTCAATTTCACTACACTATCACAACCATAAACTGTCACTGCATACTTATAAAAAACAAAATCTCCTCTTATGGTTTGAGTAGGGATTGAAAATCCATAGTTAGAAAAACTCTGATTTTGATAAATTGTATCATACAATTGTATTAATATTTTCGGGATAACCGTCAACTTTAAAATAGCAGTACTATCGCAGCCCACTGCATTCGTAAAATGGGTTGTGTAAATACCAGTTTTAGTGCAACTTATCCCGTTAAAATTATAACTAACTCCAGCACATATAGAAAACTGTGAAATGGAACTACTCGGGTTCTTAACAGACAACATAAGTGTTGCAATACTGTCACATCCAGCTATATTAATCAGGTGAGAACTGTATGTAGCTCCGGTTGTGTAGGTCGTCCCGTTAAAGGTATAACTTTCACCGAAACATATAGAAGCTTGTGTAATGGAACTGCTAGGTTGCTTAACCGTCAGCACAAGTGTTGTAATACTGTCACAGCCTGCAACATTAATTAAATGTGAGGTATATGTAGCTTCCGAAATGTAACTTATCCCATTAAAGTCATAACTTTCACCTAAACATATAGATGCAAGGGTAATGGAACTAGAAGGTTGTTTAACAGTCAACACAAGGCTTGCAATACTATCACATCCGGCTCTATTAATTAAATGATACTTGTATGTACCTTCCGAAATATAGTTCGTCCCATTAAAGGTATAACTATCACCAGAACAAATGGAAGAATATGTAATTGAATTAGATGGTTGATTAACGGTTAAATGCAAAATAGCAATACTGTCGCAACCTACTACACTCGTTAAGAAAGTACTATCAATACCCGAAGTGTTATACTTCTTTCCATTAAAAAAATAGTTCTCGCCCTCACAAATAGAAGCATAGGTCAATGAGCTAAACTGGAGAACAGTGAGCACCAGTTTAGCAATACTGTCACAACCTGTATTTTTTGGAAAATAAGAGCTGTATGTGCCACTTTTACTATAGCTTGTCCCATTAAAAGTATAGCTTCCTCCAGCACAAATAGCAGCATAAGAGGTGGAACTTGTCGATTTAATAACTTTGAGATTTAGCTGAACAGTACTGTCGCAACCTACTACATTAGTGAGATGTACTGTATATAAGCCTGGAAGGGTGTAGCTCGAACCATTAAAACTAAAAGTTCTACCCTCACAAATAGAATCAATTATTAGTGTACTTGAAGTGTGATTTACTGCCAGCACTAATGTAGCAGTACTATCACATCCTGCAATGTTGGTTAAATGGACAATGTATTCACCTTCTTTGTCATAGTTAGTTCCATTAAAAAGATAGCTAGTGCCTTGACAAATTGTATCCTTGCTAACAGAACTTGTGGGTAAGTTAACCGTCAAATGCAATGTAGCGGTACTATCATTTTTTCCATTTGCAGTCTTCAGGTTAATTACGGTCCAATCTCCTGCTTTAAAATACGCAACTGCATTAAAAAGATAACTTTCCCCCTGACAAATTGTGGCATTGGTGATTGAGGTTGAATCAACATATACTTTTAATTTTGGAATTACCGTACTGCCAGAAACAGTCCGACCGAATAGATTTAGCTTGTATTTTCGGTTAGACGCGAATAAAGATCGCTTGAAATTATTTCTATCTAACTTACTCTTAGAAGGATGAAGTAAACGTCCAGAAGGAGAGCTTGAACTAACTTCATGATTTCCGGTTAAAACAATCAATGGCATTTCTTTTTTCAGAACTTGCTCTGTATAACTTAAATCACAGTTATTACTGTATGCAATTCCAAAATCTGAAGAAAAAACCGTGGAAGCTAAATTGTTAGCCTTTAAAACCGAAACAATTACGATTAATAATATAATGGATACCTGTTTTCTCATCTGAATTTTCAATATCATATCCTATTCAATACTCCGATTAATCTGATTAATTAAACAGGATGAAAGTACTTTTGATAAGTTGCCTATTTATTATCTTATTAAAAGTAGTTGTAAATAAAATTCAGTTTCAAAACTTTAATCCTGTATTTAATTCAATTACAAAAGTTTGCTATAATGCGAAATTCTTGGGAATCAATAAATTAGCGCGATTTTAGTAACCAGATCTGAGTTTATTATTGATTTAATTTTCCACCGAATAACTAAAAATAAAAATATAACGTGAGATCTTATACTATAAGCTAAAAAATCCCACGTTATATTAACAATACATTTATTCAGAGAGCATCTCTAATTGAAAAAACTTTTCAATTCATTTAATTTACAGTCCTATAGCATCAATCTCAAGTTGAACACGTCTGTTCTTCTCTCTGTTTATTTCGGAATTATTCGGAGCAATTGGATGGTCGAACCCTTTACTTTCCGTTTTAAGCTGAGAACTGTTAACTCCTAAATCAATGAATTTTTGTTTTACTTCTTCCGCTCTTCTCAGCCCTAATTGGATATTGAATTCATGAGATGATAAATTATCTGTATGACCAATAATATGTAAAATCATATTTTTATTTGCTTTAAGTGCATTGGACAATTCAAGAATTCTGATCTGATCATATTTTGTAATAATTGCTGATGTTGCTTTGAATTGTATAATAGTATTTGAACAATTCTTAATTGCAGTTACAAAATCCACATATTGTTGTTTTGTTTTTCCAATACTGTCAGTATTATTGACAATTCTATCGACATAAACAGATTTGATTATTTCTTTTTCAACAATAACTGTATCCCTTAAAATTTTCTCTTGTAATTCATTGATAATTTTCGGAGTTTTATTTGGGCTGACTTTAATATAAAGTCCAAGTTTTATCCCGAAAGAAACAGGAGTAATTATAGCAATTTGGTTAGCCGCCAGAACACCGTTATAATTGAAAACAAACTTTTGAGTATTCTGATCATATCCACCGGGACTGGTGATATTCTTATACTCTAAATTTAATATATTATTTAATCCATAATTCAGGTAGCCTCCAATATAAAAGTCGAGATTCTTATGAATTTCCCGTGTAATTCCCAGGTCGAACAGTAACATGAAAGCAGGTTTTAAATTATATCCTATTGATTTGTTAAGATTATAATAGCTGTCTGTCTTATCTTGAATTAATGGGAAACCATCCTGAGGTAAATCAGTAAGTATCAGATTGTAGCGTTCATAATAGCCTGATGTAACTATATTTCCATCAGTTATTTTGTAAGAATTATAAATCGGAAATGATACTTTCCCTCCTAATCCCAACAATAATTTCGTCTTACTGTTAAAATTTAAACGATACAGCAAATTCAATGGAATATCAAAAAATAATGATTGTTGTGTTTCTGTCCAATTATTATATTGGGCAAAATATTTATATTTCTCACCTTCAGCATCTATCTGATTTACAATTGAATCCGAGAAATTTAATTTCGACGATGAGTTAAACGATTGAATGCCAATTCCGGTATTTAATCCCCAATGGGAATCAAAAAAATAGCTATATCCAATACTTAGCTGATAGCCCAAGCCTCCATTAATTGTGTTTTGATTTCCGGGGAAAGTATAAGAAAGATTATGTACCCCTCCTCCCCCCAAAACATAGAGATATTGTTCTTTTTCCTGAGCTTGTGTTAAGGCACACATAAGAAGGGAAATTCCTATTAATAATTTCTTTTTCATATTTTTCCTTTTTATTAAATTTGATACAATTTAAATTATTGGGTTCACAGAGTGATAAACTCTGCGAACCCGAGTTTCCCATTACTTTATTTTCTAAATACCACGATTTTGAAGCTATAGTCCTTATCATTGCCAGTAGAAATGTGCCCGACATACAATCCACTCTCATTTGGTAATGGTATTGTATTGAATAATTGTATAACTGAAGAATTGTATATACAAACTCCCTGAGCACTATAAATGCTTAAGATTGCATTTTTTAATTCCTCATCAGTTAATCCGCTGACCTTTACGGTACAAGTTTGACTTGCCTTAACCGGATTTGGATAAACTTCAATATTAACTCTCGATGCTAAATTGTAGCTCTTTGTACATGTTGTGAATGTATTACCATCCACTGTCTTCACCTGCACTGAGTAATCTCCCATCAAACCTCCTGTTGGGTCGGCATAATATTGTTTTGTTGCTCCATTAATTTCAATTCCATTTTTAGACCACTGATAGGATATAAACTTATTACTGAAATTAGTGATAAACAAGACATCATTAAACTTCTTCATTATTGAATCAGGTGAGATATTTACTGTGAACTTGAATGGATATAAGCTACTTTCAACACCCAACTGATTCTTCATTTGCAACATACCTGAATAATTTCCGTATAGAGTTCCTGCCGGTATTATTATCGGTAATTGACCGAAACTACCTAATGAAGCTGTAGTATAATCCAGATTTTTAAATCCTGCAGCGACAGCTGCAACATCAAATATAAACTTATACTGAGTTGGTGTTCCTGAAAGCACGTTATATGGAAGTTCTAAGTCAGATCCTTCACAAGCTGAACTTGGAGAGGTCAAAGTACTCAAAGCTATAACACTTGAAACTTTAGCAGTTGTAATCAGACAATTAGCTGGAGCAATGTAATTCATTAAAGCAGAACCTGTAAGCGAATACACTACTGTTATTGTTTTATTACTTCCCTCATTTGCATTATCATAACAAGCAATTGCACTTACCGAAACATTCGATTGATCGATTGTTTCGACACCTGCTAAAATTCCTGCTGCATTTACTACTGCAGTTGTATTTCCATCACACATTTTATCAATCACAACATCAGAATTGCTAATTGTAAGCTGCTTAGGGGTAATGCTGCCAATCAGATCGGTCGGTTGTACTATAGTGTAATTTGCAGAATTTGTGCCACTGATTGTAAATCGTGTGCTTATTGACAAATTACTACCAACATTTGCCTGACTGTAATTTCCAACTAACGAATTCAAAACTACATTATCTCCGGCTATGATTCCAACCAAACTACCGCCAGTGATAGTAGCTATATCTATACCATCATAGACTTTAGCAGCAATCAGTGTAGCTGTAACAGTAAGTGATTTTACAACTATATTTGCTTTCAAATTTGACGGTTGAACTAAAACATAATTGTTTACATCTGCCCCTCCAATAGTCAAAGCAGGAGTTACAGCTATATTAGTTCCAACTATAATTTGAGCAAAATTACCAGTCATAGAATTCAATACAACATTATCAGCATTTACAATTCCGTTTAGGGTTGCATTACTGATTGTGCATACATCTGCTCCATCGTAAACTTTGTCGTTTGCGACGGCTCCGCTTACTGTCAAAGCTTTTACTGTTATAATACCCGCGTTTGTAATATTATCCGGAGCTGTATAATTAGCTGATGAGCTGCCACTTAAGCTGTAGCTTATAGTAATTGTCTTAACTGTACCTGCATCCGAATTGTCATAAACTGCCGTTGCAGTTGCTAATACATTATCGCCTGTCGCTACTCCACTCAATGTTCCGGCAGTAACTACGGCAGCTGTTGAGCCGTCGTAGACCTTGCTTGTAGTCAATGTTGGAACACTTACGGTCAGAGCCTTTGTACTGATTACACCCGTGTTGACTGTATTATTAGCCGGAACGGTATAATTAGTTGATGAGCTGCCACTTAAGCTATAGCTTACAGTGATTGGCTTAGCTATGCCTACATTCGAATTGTCATAAGCTCCAGTTGCTTTTATTGTTACAACATCACCCGATACTACTCCGCTCAATGTTCCCGCAGTAACTGCGGCAGCTGTTGTGCCGTCGTAGACCTTGCTCGAAGTCAAGGTAGGAGTACTTACAGTCAGCGCCTTGGTCGTGATGACACCTGTAGCGACTGAATAATTAGCCGGAGCTGTATAATTAGTCGATGCGCTACCACTTAAGCTGTAGCTTACAGTAATTGTCTTAGCTGTGCCAACATTCGAATTATCATAAGTTGAAGTTGCCGTAATCGATACATCGTCGCCTGTTGCAACTCCACTCAATGTTCCGGTAGTGGCAACTGCAGATGTTGTGCCATCGTATACTTTGCTGGCAGTCAATGTTGGAACACTTACGGTCAAAGCCTTAGTCGTGATTATACCAGTAGTAACTACATCCGATACAGGAGCAAGATATTTAGAAGCTGAACCACCACTCAAACTGTATGTTACAGTGATTGTCTTAGCAGTCCCTCCATTTGCATTGTCATAAACTGCAGTTGCAATAACTGTCACAACATCACCCGATACTATTCCGCTCAATGTTCCGGCAGTAACTGTTGATAAAGTTGTTCCATCGTATACCTTACTTAAATTCAGTGTTGTTGCGTTAATTGTAAGTAACTTCGGTGTGACAGTACCTTTTGTAATTACAACATAAGATGTCGGTGCGATATACTTAGAAGCTGAGCTACCACTTAAGCTGTAGCTTACAGTAATCGTCTTACCTGTGCCAACATTTGAATTGTCATAAGTTGCAGTTGCAATTACTGTTACATCGTCACCGGGTGCTAATCCGCTCAATGTTCCTGCAGTTACAACTACTACGGTTGCCGTGCCGTCGTATACCTTACTCAAATTCAAGTCAGGAATGCTTATAGTCAGAGCCTTAGTGCTGATTACAGCCGTAGCGACTGAATAATTAGCCGGTACGGTATAGTTAGCCGAAGAACTGCCACTTAAGCTGTAGCTTACAGTAATCATCTTACTTGTACCAACATTCGAATTGTCATAAGCTGCACTTGCACTTATTGTTACAACATCACCCGAAATTACTCCGCTCAATGTTCCGGCAGTAACTATGGCAGCTGTTGTGCCGTCGTATATTTTGCTGGTAGTCAATGTTGGAACACTTACCGTCAAAGCCTTGGTCGTGATGACACCTATAGTAATTACACTCGGTGCTGGTGCAGTATATTTAGCTGCATCATTACCACCAAGAGTATAGCTTGCAGTAATTGTCTTAGCAGTACCTACGTTTTCATTATCATAAACTGCACTTGCACTTACTGTTACTACATCACCCGATGCTACTCCACTCAATGTTCCGGCAGTAACTACGGCAGATGTTGAGCCGTCGTATACTTTACTGGTAGTCAATGTTGGAACACTTACGGTCAAAGCCCTGGTCGTGATGACACCTGTAGAGACTGAATAATTAGCCGGAGCTGTATAATTCGAACCACCACTTAAGCTGTAGCTGACAGT
>CAIUTB010000008.1 GCA_903901975.1 uncultured Bacteroidales bacterium | reverse complement strand
TTTTTAAAAATTAAAATACCGGGCACATAATTTGCCTTACTCTTATCTTCTTAGGTGCGCAATCAAACATATAGATACATGAAATTTCATGAGCTCCACCTGAAGCATTTGTAAGCTTTGAAACAGTAAAATCATAGCTATAACCTATTTTCACCGAACCCGAATAAATACCAATCAAAGCAATTAATGCATCATTATGTCTTGAATCTTTCCTGAACCACAATCCGCCAACCATAGGAAATTTATTATAATACATACCGAAATTTATTTGTTCAAAATCTTGTTGTCGCATATAAACAATATTCGGCGATATCATTGGGTCATCAATTCTTTTTCTTCGGTGATGTTCCATATCAATCACTCCGCCAACATGAACTGTAAGCCTTCGTGGAAGTCTACTAAATGATTCAAACCCTTCGTCAGGTTTTGTAAGATGATCCACGGCTACTCCACCATAAAAATCATCGCTATAAATTAATATTCCAGAACTGAAATCAGGAACTGTTCTTTGAAGTGTTGGTGGTATTGGTTCGTGAGTATTATATATAAAACCATATTTTGGATCTATTTCATCACCAAAAGTTAATTTGCTCCAATCAAGTTTCACTTGAAAAACCGATACTTCAAACCCTGCCTTTAATGAAACGTAGCGATTTAATGGAGTGCTAAAAGAATAAATACCGCTCACCATTGATGTGTTAATTGTTTTTAGACCCGCTTCATCGTAATTTGCTAGAATACCTACGCCTCCTGATATTTTATTTATGTATTGGTCGTACGAAGCATTGTATGTTACGTATGTCCCTGGAATTGCAGGCCATTGATTACGGTAATTCAATACCATTCGCGGACATATTGCCGAACCTGCAAATGAAGGATTAAGATAAAGCGGATTTGAATAAAATTGAGAAAAATGCGGATCCTGCGAATATGCAGTAATTCCTGATAATAGGAATAGAATGATTAAAATTTTATCTATCGTTTTCATATTTTATAAAAATGGTTAAGTTCCAAATAAAACAGCTATCTTTGCGCTATGACAAAGCACCAAGATTTATTAGCCCAGTTTAAATTGCTCAGTGCTACAGCACAATCAGAGGTTCTTCAAAGTTTCAGAGCTGAATTTGAGGGGAAAGGTAAGCTATTAGAAGTAGCCCAATTAGAAAATATCACAAAAAAGACATGTCCTCATTGTGGAAATGGTCGTGTTCATAAACGAGGTAAACAAAGCGGAGTTCAGATGTATAAATGTACAGATTGCTTGAAATGGTTTAGTTCAACAACTGGTACACCTCTTTGGGATATAAAGAAAAAAGAAAAATGGCAAAGTTATTTAAACTGTATGCAGCAAGGCATGTCTATAAAAAAGACAGCAAAAGAAATAGGTATTAGTATCCAAACATCATTTGATTGGCGACACAAAATATTAAGCGTTTTAAACAAAGAAGTTCCAAAAAAATTAAGTGGCAGGATTGAATGTGATGAGTTGGAATTACCCTTGAGTAATAAAGGCGAAAGAAACTTAACACGTAAAGCTCGCAAGCGTAGCAGCGATTTTGTTAGAAACACTAAAACGAAAGAAGTAACAACAGTACAAGTTGTGTCGGCGATAGATGAAAATAATCAAACCTATTTTAAAGCCATTGAAACAAAAAGAATAACAACAAAACATTTAAATAAAACATTAGGCAAGAAAATAGATAAGCACGCAACGCTTATAACCGATAAGCATCCATCTTATCGTCCGTTTGTAAAATCAAAGCCGAGCATAAAACACAAAACGGTAAAATCAAATGAGCACGTTGATAAAGACGATAAAAATGTTAACCTTCAAAAGGTGAACAATCAACATAAACAGCTGCGCCTGTTCCTGGAAAGATTTAATGGTGTATCATCAAAATATTTGCAAAATTATTTAAATTGGTTCGCTTATGGAAAAAATATGGAAAACTTCGCAAACCAAACTAAGCAATGGTTTTCAGCCATTTTAATTACCGACATCGCTTACAACCTTTATCAATTATTAAAAATTAATGCTGTTAATATTAGAACATAACCG
>CAIUTB010000007.1 GCA_903901975.1 uncultured Bacteroidales bacterium | reverse complement strand
TTTTTGAAAAAATAAATATTTGGAAAGTCCTTACAACGTACAATCTTCTTTTAAAATACTATTATTCAGATAATTACAAAATATATTTTGTTGTTACTTGGTTTTTGTTGTAAGTGGTTGTAACTTGCTTTGTTTGTCTTAAAAACAAAGGTTACAACGCTTAAACTTCTGATTTATAAAAATATAACTGGGCGTGTTGTAAGGTTGTAGCGTTGTAAGTGGAAAAACATTTTTTTGCTCTTTGATATTTCTCTTTCTTTATACCAATATTATTATAGATAAATGATTAAAAAAGAGAAAGATAACATAGATATTACATGAAATTCCAAACGATTTCCAGCATTTTTCCGCTCGTTTACACATTAAATTTCTGATTCATAGGAGAATACGTTTTCAGAGGGCTATTTTTTAGCCCGATAACTGTCGAAAGACCCCGCCCCGCACTGCCTGACGTTATGTGATTACATCGCCTTGTTTCGCCTTATATGTAATGGGATTTGATAGATACGAGAAATAAAAAAAGAGAAACCAAAAAAAACGGGCGGTAAAAATGCCATTACATTACAAAATTTTGAGGAACGAGAATTTTGTAAGTAATGACCGATTATTTTCTCAAAAAAAATAGCAGATAGTGTAATACTATCTACTATACAAATACTTACATTCGTAATTGTGTAATTACACAATTATTCTCAGCATTACACAAACGAATTTACCATGCTCCCACTGTACCCAATTTCAGATTGAAAGTTATTCATGCCAACCCATAGCGTATCAAAAGCATCAGTGCCATCTGTCCGGGTCTCCAGGCGATCTTCTTCGCTCTCGCTGAGTTTCTCCCCACGTTTGTCTTTCTTGAACCCGTTAGGGCCTTGATAGATGCCACATTGCTCCATTGCCAATAGCAATGCTTCATTATTGTTCCTGTTGAACATAGGGAACAACCCTTGCTGTCCTTTGAGTGCCATATTGATAAGATTGTGCTTTTCAATATGCCGAACCGGGTTTCCAATGTGTACCGCTTTTACGTTCCATTTATTAGCCTTGAATGTTTTGATAACCACTGATGCAAAGTCATCGGAGTTTACGGCATAGTTGCTGCCCAATGCCGTGTTATCATAGTAGTAAATCACTTCCTTGCGTTGTGTGTGCCGGTAGTAATGGCAAAAGTCATTGACCAGCTCCACCAACTTCCGGTCGTACTTGACATAGAACGAACGCAATACCTTCATCTTAATGCCTGAGCGTTGTCCTGCCACTATCCAATTGATATTGGCATTGTAGTCCATGGCAATACATATCGGTGCATTACGATTGAGATCACCATCTTGAAGACACGATAGTTCTTTTGTCTTGTCGAAGTTGTATGCCAGAGATTCGAGGTAACTATTATCAAAAGCATTGTAGTAATGAATTGATTCCTTTAAATTGTTGTAAAATCCATCCTTGAGTAATCCTACCTTTTTACACAGAATAGAAGTCTGGAACACCAACGGTGGCAAATCCCGTTTCATTTGTTTGATATAGGCTTCTCCCAAAACTTGCAGGTTATCAATAGAACTAAACACATTGTAATCAACGGCAATGCTTTGTAACTCTGCAAGATTTTTACACAGCATTTTGTAATCAGAAATAATGTACGATTTGGGCTGTACGCCTTTGGCTTTAAATTCCTTTAGTTTTTCTTCCAATCTCCATTTTTCATGAATAATTCCGTGAATAGTTTCTATCAATTCCGTATCGCATTTTTCTTCGTAGCTCAAAAACCAACTGCCTTTTTTGGTGGTTGGCATATCCGAAACGATTAACTGACCGTGATGGTACGGTAAATGTCCAAAATGACCTCTAAAACCGCCATTGGCCGGAAATGTTTCAGACTTTAACTGGTCAAAGTTTAATAGCTTTGCTTCGTCCATGATGAGGTAGTCCAATGTGAGCGAATTGGACGTTCCAATGCCGTCTTGCGAAATGATATATTGGATACTGCCATTGTACCAGGCAATCACATGATCATAGTTTTCGGGCTTAATAATCGGTTCATCAAAATTAGCCGATTTAGGCGGTTTTCTGCCCACAAAAAAGTGAGTGTTGCGCTTGTATCCAAAACTCTCCAATGCTGCCAGCGTGCCCGGCACAGTTCGCGTGAGTCCCTGTTGGAAAGTACTACAGACAAATGCACCTGAAGAGCGTGGCATTCGCTGAATATTGCGAAGCAAGAATGGAGCAACAATACCGTGTGACTTTCCCAATCGCCTTCCTCCCACTACCACCGTTGTTTTAGCTGCCGTAAACATAACCCGCTGCTGTGGTGCATTGAAATAGACTTTCTTGGGTGTTCTGTTTGTGCTATTGCTGCTGCTTTTGCTTTTACTTTTATCCTTGTCGGTCATAACGTTCTAATTGTTCGATATCAATAGATTCGTAGGTTACATCTTCAATATCAGCTGAATATTTCTTTTTCAACTCCGCAATTTTCTGTTTGATATTTGGAATGGGTTTTATGCCCAATACCGTGGGATCTTCGGTTGGAACGAATAGTTGAGGAACTATATCTTCCCACGGAATGGCGGTCAGTTCTTCTTTGTCCAGCTGATTGAATTTGGCATAAGTATTGGCCGCTTTTTGCATGGCATCGGCATCTTGTTTCAGTTCTGCTATTTCATAAGCACGATTTACCATGGCATTGAATTTGAACCGGTGCCAGTCCTTCGTTGCTTTGTTTATCTCGCCCAACATTTCTTGTATCAACCGAATGTCCTCATAAGCTTGCGATTTCTCTACGGCAAAATTGGCTGTAATGTGATCCAAAATTTCCTTTGGCTTCTTGTTGGGGTAATCGTTCCAAAGTGTGTAACCCGACCGAAGGCGTTTTATCCGTTCGCGAAATTGTACCGGCAGCTGTGTCAGTTGCTCCACATTGTCATACAAGTGTTGCACACATACATCAAAAGTCTCTTTCCTAGCCATTTTCGCTCAACTTTTGGTCAATAATGTATTTCTGTATCAATTCCACCGCCAAGGGCGAACCTAACTTCGCCATTTCAATTTCTTGTTTTCGCAATTCCAATACGGTTTCAATTTGCCCTTTCCGGAAAGCACTGGAAACAGCTGTGTTTTTATTGCTGATATCCTCCCTGAAGCTATCTTCATTTACGCCAATCAGTACCGAAATATCACTTACAGTCATCAGTAATCCGGCGTATTCCTGTACCTTTTCAAGTTGGCTGCTGTTATATTCCATATTTTACCGATTGGTTTTTAATGCGTTCAATTTCTGTTTTGTAGGTTACAAAAACGCTTGGATCGTTCATTATAATTCCATTTTCCTCCCGGTTTCCACGGGTAAAATTCTGACTGCCAACAATAGAAATATTGTGTAGTTCGTTTTCAATCAATACCAATTTTGCGTGTGTTTTGGCGTAATACATTTCCGTAAAAACATTCCCTGCAAATCGCATGATGTTGTGCGTTTTCTGAATAGCCTTGAAATCCAGAATGACCGTGATATTTTGAATTAACCCTTTCTCTTTCAATTGCCACACTTTGCGTATAAATTCCTCAGAGATAGAAAATGTAAGTACGGTAATATCCACTCTCCCTGTTTGTTTTAGCGTCCATTCCAACAGATTATACAATTGAATGCCTGTACCCAAATAAGCCCCAACATAGTCAGGGCTTAGGGGTTTCAGTTGATTGTCAATGTTATTCGACATTTAAAGCGACATTCAAACCGTTTTTCTCAAATTCTGCTTTTTGTTCTGCAGAGAAGGTTTCTCCAACGGAAAGCACTTCGTCAATCCGGATTTGCATTTCCGATAAAATTGCTTTCGTTTTTTTAGCATCTTTACTTTTTTCAAGATTTGCCTTGGCTCTGCTCAAATAGGTACGATTGGCCGAAATACGTTTCGGGTCAACGCTAATCACTTCTTTTTTGACTTCTTCAGCAACTGGATTTGTTACATCATAACTGTCGTAAGTTTCCCAGTTGGCACGAAGTTCTACATCCAATTCCAATAATTCTTTGAGAAATGGATAACGGTCGCAGGCAGTGGCTGTTTCGTTCAGCACTTTGAGGCGTTCGTGTAGTGAACGCATACGAGGATAGATTTCGAGATTCTTTTCGTAAGTTGCCTGAATGTTCTCGGGTAAGATGTCGTGGTCAGCACGTTTACCGCTTGCGGCTTCTTTTTGAGTGGTTTCATTGGTGGCAACTTGCAAGGTCATTTCTTGCACAATGGGTTCGTTACAATTGCGGAATTCGTCACCTATAATTTTTTGCAGCTCGTATTCTATTTTTTCAAAATTGGATTTTCGGATTACATTTTCATGTAGTATCCGATTACGGTTGCCCTGTAACATTAATTTTGCACCTAATTCTAATCCTCTTTCCGCTGGTTTGGTGTTTAACCAGGCTTGTACTTGTTCTTTGTAATTCATTTTGTCGGGTTTTAAAATTTACTCCGGCAAAAGAATTGAAATGTAATTACACAAAAAAAGACAGAAAAAAAGCCTCACATACAGTTTTTTAACCGTTTTCTTTTCAATACAAATTTTGCAATACCTCCAGTCAAATAGACATAATTCCACCACCAAGCCGATAGATTTTTAAATAACATAGATTTTCTATGTTTGTAGGTCTTATAATGCTTCAAAATACCTAAATATGAGTTCATTGTATCTAAAAATGCAGACTGTTCTTCATGGGTTGGTTTATGATCTCTGGCTATCTTGTTGTGTTGTTCTATTGCTTCATAATAATTACCTTTAGTTTGACTCGCAATGTAAATTCTATGAGGTTTTATTACAGTTCCAAGATATCTCAATCCTTTTGCGAAATGTTGAAAATATATTTTATCCGGGTGTAATGTCAATCTAATTTTTTCGGATAGGTAATTCTTTATTAATGGAATACAATCTTTGAGATAATCTTTATCTGGATGGATTAAAACAAAATCATCTACATATCGTCCATAGTATTTTATCTCCAAATTGCTTTTCACCCAATGATCGAAATCATTCAAATATATATTGGCAAACAGCTGAGATGTAAGGTTTCCAATTGGTAAGCCACAATCTTTTCGGGCATAAAATAAACTTTTAGTTTTGGGTAAATTCGTCCAATCCGATTTTCTACCCTTTATTATGCAGTTTTCTTTTGGGTCATTAAATATTGTTTGTTCCAAAAGATAAATCACGAAAGGCAAATCAAAATCAATTTTATGACGCTTCATTTTCAAATGTTCTTTTATCTTGTCATAAAGCAATATTTTATCTATTGACATAAAATAGCCTTTAATGTCGAGTTTAAGAATATAACAGTCAAGCGAATAATTACGGGAACAAGAGCGTATAAAATGGTCAATTCTTTTTATCCCGTAATGTGTTCCTTTCCCTTTCCGGCAACTATAGCAATCATTTATGAATACAGTTTCGAATAGTGGTGAAATATAATTGTAAATTAAATGATGTATCACCCTATCACGAAAATCGGCTGCGAAAATTTCTCTTTTTACAGGTTTATCTACTATAAAACAAATACTTGGCTTTGGCTTATACTGATAATTTGTTATTTCATCGAACAATGCAAATACATTTGACTCTAAATGTTTTTCGAATAATAGTGCATTTATTGTATTACGCTTGTTTTTGCGTGCATCGAAATAAGCCTGAAAAAGATCGAGGATGATCTTTTCCTTATCAATTTCGGAAAACAAATTAGACTGTAGCATATCTATCTGAATTTAAAACCCATGCAGTTATAAAAATATAACGGCATGGGCTCGTTCCCATTAAATCCCTAACACAACGGACAGAAAAACCATAACTCTTCGTATTGTTGTTCCTGTTCAGATTGTTGTTATTGTAGTTCAAGTTCCTGTTCCAGGCATTGGTGGTATTGTTCTCGGTAGAACTCCACCAGTTACCGTTGTTTCCAATGTTGTTGAATGTTCCATTGTTGTTGCGGTAACCACCCGGCAGAGCTGTTGAAGTAACCACTTGATTTGTCGTGCAGGCAAAAGCATCCTTCACGATCTGTTATAGCTAACACGAACCTCTTTAATTAACAATTAATAATGCATAATTAATAATTGAAAGTGCGGTATTTACAGTGCCAGCGGGTTACCGGATTAAATATTGCTCGCTCATGTATGCCATAGCACACACAATTCCGGCGGGAAACTTTATTTTATTGACTTTTGCCAACCAGTTAGTTGTTTAGATACATTTTCTACACTTTGATTAACTTTTACAAATTTATCTATGCTTATCTGATGCATGTCTTTCATTAGACGTATTAATAGCCTTATGACCTCTATTTGCTCCCTTGCAGTTTGCAATACATCATTTTTATCATAGCGCGAATTAGCCCGATAAATGAGTGTAAGCAATTCAATGGTCTCTTTCTTTAAGCTTTCGCCTACCGTATATTTAAACTCTTTCTTAAACTCTCGGGTAAACATAAAAATAGCCAAAAGCAAGTCATAAGTTGCTTTATATACAGGTAATTCATCGTACTGTGCCATTTTTTTTTAATACTTACATTGATTTTTGCTTGGTTTGGCTCTGCTCACACCTTTCGCCAAAATTCGACCGCCTACGGCGGTTATGTTAAACAAAGAAAATAATCAAATAGACAAATAAATCAATAATCCCTAACACAACGGACAGAAAAACCATAACTCTTCGTATCGTAGCCCCCGTACAGATTGCCGCCACCGTAGTACAAGTACCTGAACCAGGCATCGGTGGTACCGCCCTCGGTAGAACTCCACCAGTAACCGTAGTATCCAATGGTGTCGAAAGTCCCATTGCTGAAGCGGCAACCACCCGGCAGAGCTGTAAAGCCCGAACTGTTATTTTTGGTTAAATCATTACCGATAGTACCTGTGCCTGTATAACTTGACCAATTGGTAGTTGCAGCCATGGATTTAGCTATTTTATTACCGGTGGTTGTTCCATCGTAGTTATAGCCATTTGCTATCAAGTAGTTTTGGAGTGTTGTCCACTCTGCATCGGTGGGTACATGCCAGCCCGTAGGAGCTAATTTGGCTGTATTTACGGCATACCAGTTATATAATGCTCCATAAGTGCTTTTATTGGTTGCTGCGTCATTATTATACCAACAATACGCGGGAGTAGCTAAAGCTGCCCAAGCCGTAGCATCAGTTACGTTAGGAATAGAGGTACCATCTCTGTATTTGGTGGTTTTCAGGTTTTCCACCATCCATGTTTGTGTACCTATTGTAACCGTATGATACACATTACCATCAACATCGGTAACGGTAATGCCACTATTCTGAACCGTAAAACTCCAAACTGCGCTCGTGGCAGATGCTCCGGTTATAGAGGATTTTATTTTTACTTTCCAGTAATATGTTTTACCTATCACAAGATTACTAACCGCGCACTCGGCAGTGCTGAGGTTCAGTGCCAGCAAGGTAGTTGCATTGTTTGTATCTAAATAGAGGTCGTATTTAAAGTCACCGGTCTGAGGTGTCCATTTAAGAGTTGTAGACGTACCCACTGTTGTAGAACCATTTGCAGGGGTTGTCAATACAGGCACAGTTGGTGCTGTAGCTACTCCACTGGCAGTGGTAAATGTAAACTCACCATTATCTAGCACTGTGCTGCCGTTTTTCACTGCTACTTTCCATGTGTAGGCAGTGCTGGCAAGTAAAGCAGTCGAGTAAGTATATGAAGCTGTGCTCAAATTGGAAGCTATTAAAGTGTAGGCATCTGTTCCTTTTTTCAGATACAGGTCGTATACCTGGTTGGCAGTGTAGTTGGCAGCTACCCATTGAAAAGTAATACCATTAATAGGTACGGAAGTAGCATTTTGTGCAGGGTATGATGAGCGAATGGATGCTGTGGTAGTAGTGTTGTCAATAACTACATCGTGTGAAGCCATACAGCCATTGCTATCCTTTATATAAACGGTGTGTGTTCCGGCTATCAATTTATAATATGTAGTTGTTGAAGTGAAATTATTGCTATCATCCACCGAGTATTTATAGGGTGGAACACCATTTTTACCGGTAATGCTCAGGATATTGGGCTGTACCAATACATCCAACGTAAGGTTACTGCTGGCACATGCATCTATGGGTTTAATCTCAAAAGTCCGTGAACGGATACACTGGTTTTTGTCTTTCACAAAAACAGTGTCTTTCTTCGGAATCAACACATTAAATTGCGGTTTTGTAGAACTGAAATCATTTCCGTTGGTGGAATAAGTGTAAGGTGCAGTTCCACCTGTTACCGAAGGATACATATACCCGTTTGCAGTTTTCATATTAATGCTCAAACTGCTGTTTGTACAATCGTATGCTTCTGTCTTCGAACTTGCATAAACATAAAGGGGTGAATTTTCAATATCTTTATCGTCACAATCCAATACGCTGACCTTTAGTTTATTTTGAGGGTTTGAACCTAACGTCCAATTTACATCAACTTTTCCATCTATATCAGTATATTTCATAGTTTTATCAACAAAACCATTTCCAGATTCCATTTCAAATCTCACAGGAACTAGCGGAATACCAAAGCCAAAATGACTAGTTGTTCTCAATGAAATTGGGTTTGTAAGCATTTTTCCAGAAACTCCTTTTTGAAAATTACCAGAAAGCAACTCTAATTGATAGGGTAATTTAATTTTACCCATAATTTCATCTTTTAAAAATTTGTAATTAAAATCGAACAGTGTATGACCTAATACTTTTGCATTAGCTCCTAATTTACATTCATAACCAATAGCTGCTTCTCCAGACCAATTATTATTTGAATTTGCACAAAGAGATAATTTTATTTTTGCTGGCACTTTGAAATATGGTCCTATAAAATCATACGCTTTAAATGAAACTTCAGGTCCAATATTAAATTCAAAACTTGTTTTGGCAATACCGGAAAACTTTTCTTCGTGTGTTGACGTTTCTGTAGAGTTTTTTATTAAAGTCAGATCATTTACACTTTCTCCGATTACCAAAGCAGTCATATTCATTTTGTAATTTTTCTTTTGCTCTATGGCAATTCCAGCACTTGCATTAAGTGCTATTGACGCTTTCATATCAAAATTTGCAGTACACACAACCGGAACTGGTCCGGCCATAAAAACAATATATTTCGTTATTCCTGCTATACTCTTTTCTTCCTGTTCTGTAATAATAGGTGCAGTAACCTCTAGCTTTGAGTTAATACTATATTCTAATTCTGCATTATCAACTCCAAAACGTAACTTAGTTAAGTTTGCAGGAAATGAATAAGTATAATCAAGCACGAAATTCGGATTGATTCTAACGAATGAATTAGTTATTGATGTATTGAAAGTACCTTCAATTTTAAAGATTGAAATATCCGGTAATGGAATGATGAGTCCTTCTTCATTTGAACTGTTAATTAATGCTTTTACTTTTGGATATTTATCTTCGTTAATATTATGAGAATAAAGAAGTTTAATTCCTTTATTATTTGAGTTTTCTCTTAAAGTTTCACGTGTTGGAAAAGTATTATTGACTTGCAATAAAGCAGAATTTGATTTTATCATCTTTGGGGAATCTAACATCATAGCCTGATTAACAGCATCTCCCATATTTAATACACCTGTTTTTATGAGTTCTTCAAAAGAACCCTGAACGGTATTAAATGTATAGATACTATCCTGTAGAGTAAATGTAATTACTTTTTGCAAAAAACTGATATTGTTGCGCATTCCGATAAGCATCACCGAATCAGATGGATTTATTGTTGGGTCGCTGAATTTAATTTTATAGATTCCATTTGTCATTTGGGTACTATCGCTCAAAATTGAATCAGTATTATCAACTACAATGAAGTTGCTTTTTGAAATAATATCATCAAACGTGACTGCAACTGTATCAGCACTTTGTCCACAAGCATTGGTCAATGTCCATTTCAGCGTATATTTTTCTTTATTTATTCCGGTTAATAATGCTCGTGGGTTAGTGGGATTATCCAAAATACCTCCGCTACCAGATAATATTGTCCATTCACCGGTTGCACCCGGTACTGAGTTCCCCAATAATGTCATGGAAGTATTTCCTATAATTCTGTCCGTTCCGGCATTGGCTATTGGGATGAGTTGTACCAACGAAATAGCAGAATACAGTGGTTGGCAATCGGTTGTTTTCACAACCGCCCGATAGTATTTGGTTTGAGTAGGTAAAAACCGATAAGTAATACCGCTTACTTCGGGAATATTTGCCCACGAAAGTGTATCAATGGATTCCTGCCATTCGATAGTTCCATTCACGTAATTATCTACCGTTAGTGTAACCGAATCAGTGCCGCACACATTTATTACCTGTGCTTTAGTTGTAAATGCGGACAACAGAATACCTAAAATTAGTATTATCTTTTTCATGGCTCTGATTATTTATTGATTACTAACTTGGTAGATGATAGCTCCTTTGCTGTTTTTACTTCAAAAACATAGGTTCCGGCAAGCAGTCCGCCCACATGGAGTTGCTTTACCAGTTTATCGGAATCGGAATAAACCGTTTCTTTATAAACCGATTTGCCTTTTGTGTCGTACACATTGATAATGGCTTTGTCAATAATATCATGAAACGAAATAATCAACGTGAAATTCCCTGAATTGGGATTTGGGTAGAGTTCTAGTTTTGAACTTTTGACAGATGTAGGATTGTCAACTGCCTGAGGTGTGGCATTACAGTTATTTGGTAATTTTAATTTTACCAGAGTTTGGCTGTTTACTAAAACTGCTATCATAAAAAATAGCATTACAATCATTGACTTTTTCATATGCGATTCTTTTTGAAGGTTTTGAAAACTATTTCGTGACAAATATAGTTATTTTAATTCAAAAACATTAACTCAAATAAACAATTTAGGATCAAGCAAGTAACAATCGAATAATGCTATCTTATCCGTCTCCTTTTGTTAGGTAGTTTCTATCAAATCAAACAGATACAAGCCTGTGATAAAACACAAAAAAAACCTCACAAAATCATTTGTGAGGGTTTTAAAACAGAACATTCAGCGTTTACGCTGCTGCATTGATAATGCCATCGGCAGTAACAATTTCACCAATATAAAATGGTGCAGGACAAACATCGGTTACGCTAACGGTAAACGTGGTTCCCATTTCGTCTGTTGCAGCTCCACCTAACTTCTGGTCAAAAGTCGTATCGGTTTGGTACATTTCATTCCCCAATACACGGAATTTCCCGTCCTTCTGTTGCACAATGTACACCATGTCGTCATTGTTGGCTTGTCGGGCAAAACCAGTGGCAGCCTCACCAGTTCCCGGGTGCAAAAGGGTAGCCGTATTCAAAAATGATTTTGAAGGGCGTACACCCTGGCTTTTTGATTCTACCGGCGATTTGTCCACAATTACACCTACATTTTTCCATACTGCTCCGGCTGCAAGAATAAAGTCACCGGAATATGTTGCCAATACAGCCATGTCGGTCAATGCCGTTCTTGGCAAAGTGGGCCACTTTAAAATGTCTCGTTTGGCAATTGCCCGAACGATACCTCTGATACCCGGAAGATTTATATCTCCATCGCACCATTCCAAATCCTGATATTTCACAGTATCACATTGCATAATTTCGTCTCCTATTTTTTTGAGTAAAAGTTCTTTTGATTACTTTCGGTTACACAACTAATTTTGCTACGAATAAACGCTCCGGGCTGATGGTTTCGAATTGAACTCCGAAAAACATGGCCATTACGAATTGTACAACGAATGCTGCATGTTTTTCCACATCAATTTTTTCCACATCACTTATTTGGTCTACGCCAATAAGCAAATTACCTTTGGTGGTGAGGTGAATATAAGGACTTCCCTTTTTGTTGGGCAAAGCCACTAATTCGCACATGTCGTCTGACCCTTCCAGAAAAGTTTTCTTGTAGGTGGTATTGTAAGGTAACGCACCGTTTGAGGCTTGATAATCTTCGCAATACAAATTGTAAACGGATTTTGAAATAAACATCTTGCAAGGTTCACCTTGTAATTCGTCATAAGACTTTTGAAAAATAGTTTTCAAAGAATCAACTGCATTGGTAGATGTAATAGCTGCTACCATTGCCATATAATTGCCTTTTGCAATGGTGATATTACCAGCGGTAATCTCGGTAGTGGTGATGGAGTCAAAGCCATCGAAAAGTTCTGCAGTAGTTGCACCGGCTGCATTTTGTGAAGCAGACCAGATTACCTTGTTTATTTCTTTCGAAACAATTTTGGATAAATAGCCAAGTACCAGGGTTGAAATTTTCGTGGTGGTTAAACCTATTCCTTTTAAAGCAAGATCGCCATAGACAGATTTTGCTACTGAGTTGGGTTCAAAGTTTTTAATCACTGAACCAAAAAAGGTTTCGAGTGTACGTCCTTTGATGGTCATTGGTTCGTTATCTTCACGATTAGGATCGTAAGGACCAATTTGAATGTTGCCACCCAATTGACCTACCGTTTCCTTTCCACGAATACCAAAACGAAGACTCATGTGACTCAAAGTTGTGTCCAGAGCATGAATTGGCATCATCAATAAATCGGAACGAAATTTTGCAGCCGAATCGGCTAATTCCTGAGGTGTTACTAAAACTGACATATAATTTAGAGTTTAAAAGATTGAAGAATTTGAAAAATTTAGTCCGGAATTTGATTGTAAAGCAGTTTTGAGGAATTCAATTTCTTGAAGAATTCTGTATTCTCATTGCTCACTTCCTCAATAGTATCATCGGCATCCTTAATGACCGGATTTGTTGTTGTACCTGCACCCTTTTTCATATTGGTAATTTGAGTTTCGAGTTCAGCAATTTTCGTTGCATTTGTGGCAACCGTATTTTCAGCGGTGGTCGCACGGGTCAAAGCAACTTCAGTGGCTGCTGCATGTGTAGAAACATCATTTTCCAATGCTGTTATTTTCGTATCGATACTTTCGATTTGTACTTCGTTGAGAAATACACCGTCTTTGTCCGACTCCAATTTGTCAACGCCAATCACGGCATTGACTTTGTCAAATTGTTTTTTCATTTCGTAATTATTTTTAGTGGTGAATAAATTTTCAGTGTTGATTCTGTTGGTGGGTAAACCAAAAGCATTTAGTTTGGCTTCCATAGATTTCATGTTCACAATTTCGCTCGTTTTCAAAATCTCGTCCACAAATCCCATGTCTTTTGCTTCCTTGGCATTCAACCATCCGCCAATTTTCATCAAGTCCAACATCTCAGTGATTGACTTTCCTGTTTTGTCAGCGTACATTTGTGCAAGTACCCGATCAATTTTGTCGTTTTCCAGTTTATCAGCCATCAATTCCGCAATCAGTTCTTCCATCTGGTCAGCATTCAGGTTTTCCCAAATGTCCACCGGAGACATTACTTTGTGAATCAGGTAAAAGCCATTGGCGGCCATGCATACTTTTTTGGCTTTAAGAGTGGCAAGGGTTGCAGCTGAAGCATTGAATCCCATCAGGTGAATAGTCACATCACCGTGCTCCTGAATTCTGTCTGCCATTGCTAAACCATGTACCAAACTGCCTCCGTTGGATGATATGCGCGCAAGCACCGGCTTTCCTTTGAGAGCAAGTAATTTGCTGGCAACGTATTCTTTAGAATACTCGAATTGTCCAATAGAACCGTCAATATCAATCTGATAGCTTAGCATGTTTGTCATATTTTGAGCAAAAAAAAAGTTGCACTTTGAATATCAAGGTGCAACTTTACGGCGAAAAATTTATTTTAAAAAAGACTGAAAAATGGCTATATAGCCACTATTGGTATGGGTGGAAGGGTTGATATCCAAGTAATTTCAAACGGAATAGCTCTTATTCCTGCCGGATTTGCTTCGTTGGTGGACGAAAACGTAATCTCCGGAAATGGTTTTGTGTTTATGCCCACTAAATATTCATTCCCATACACATCGGTCAGTTTGTAAGCGTGGAATTTGTTTTGTAAGCGATTTTGTAACTCAGCATCATTCTCATCATTATCAGTCAACATACCTGCAATTTTGCTGGTATATACTACTCCTGCATCGGTGCGTTCGGAAGTGCTGCTGCAGGAAACCAACTCTACTAATGCCATTTCCACCCAATTTCCTATAATTGAAATTGGTTTGCCCGGGCGTATGTGTTTTTTTGGATACAAGGTCAAATCAGCTATTGAAATGAAATCGACATATTTTATACCGGCTAAGGTTTTGCAGTTCATACGTGTTTATTTTACTTGTTTTGTTTGTTTTATAAATTTGGCTTGTTCCATTTGTTTAGCAATCCGTTTTATTGCCCTCCATGTTATGAAGATTTCAACGAATTTTCACACCATTATCCAAAAAGTACTTTTTTCGTGTCCGATAATAGATTTGACTTACGGTGTACCAATGGCGTTCATCAATTCCATGTTTTTCCATAAAGGCGTAAATGAGTGTCGCCATTTTACAATTTCCGTTTTCCAACGATCCGACTTCTTCCATTAGGTTTTTGCGGAGCAGAGTGTAAAAACTTTCCATTAAAGCTTTTTTTCCACTCTTATGAATGTAGTTATAGGTTTCAGGGTGTTTGCCTTTGAAAAAAGGAATGGGAATGGTGATGTTACAGCCCTCACCGGTGTCCGGCTTCTTATTGAGAGGCGTTTTGCAGATTTGCTCGTTCAGCAAACGGCTTTCCGGGCCATCCTTGACCAGAATTACCGGATTACCAAAAGTATGTGTAATCCAGTCAGCTAAGTATTCTGGTACTCTGAGATAAACATTGTATTCGCTCATAATGTATTTTTTAATTGTTTTAGATTGATTAATTATTCCGTTTATTATTCAAAAAGTTGTATGACATTATAACCGTATCGGGTTTGAAGTTTATTAATTCTCTTTCCGTGTCGTACAAATCCAAGTGATTTGAGTGCCATTCCGATGGTTACGTCAGAAACATTGGTCATTGCAGTGTTTAGTTTTCGGGCTTTTCGCAGGTCTTGCAAAATATCCATTGGCAGTTTAAAAATTGCTGCTTCATCGAATTCAGGTACCCGGTAATATTCCTTTATTAGTTTGAATGCAGTTGTTTCAACAAGGTAGTTTGCATTATAGATTCGAAATTCATCAAAATCCTCCAAATTCCAAACGAAATCAAAATCAGCATTCTTG
>CAIUTB010000006.1 GCA_903901975.1 uncultured Bacteroidales bacterium | reverse complement strand
TTCAGAAGCTGCTGAGGAATTGGGGATTGGTGGGAATGTGTGGACAAGTGCTAATGACTTTATAAATAGCACAGATCCTGAATTATTACTTACAATGCTGGGTGTGTCATTGGATCCAGCTTCGTATGCAACGGGTGATGGTGGCTATTCTGGATACCAGCCTGATGGTAGTGCTTCTGATCAAAATATTACAATTGGCTCAAATATTTTAATCAATTTACGAGATGTAGACGGGGATGGAATTTTTGATAAAGTTTATTATTTTGGACCAGGTATCGAAATTGATCAAAGCATCAGTAGTACTGAACCAATAACTCAAACTGAAGAATTCCTTGCTTGGTTGGAAGGAAATTATGGAACGGAAGTGCCGGAAGTAATTACTGATGGTATGATTGATGATTATTATGATTATTTAATAACTGAGCAAGAAAATAGCATATTGGGTGCAAGTACTGGCAATGGTAGCAATTTAACCGAAGCACAAAAGATAGCACTTTCTGCCAGTCTTGCAACAAATCTGAATACAAAGATTCAAAGTAAATATGGAACAAATAGTTTACAAATGCCAAGTGTGACCTATGATAAAACGAAAGGGGGATATGCTACATTTGTTAATGGTGTAATATATACAAACGATGCATTTTTTAATCTACTCAACACAGATGGCGATCGCATGTCGACCTTGATGCATGAATATACGCATTATAAAGACAATATATTAGGCATTAACAACCCTGTAAAAAATGATGATGGTCAAATAACTAGTATCCGAACAGGAGTAGTCCCTACCCGAACAACTGAAGAGTATAAAGCAGAATATGATGTGCTATATAGATGTAATAAAGCAATAGCTGAACCCGGTGAAACTGATAATGTTATTAAGATGCAAACAAATGCAGACATGCAAAGACCATATACTTACAGATGTTCAAATTATTGGAAAGATGAAATGGCTGCAAGACAAGCTGAACTGCAGGGAGAAAAAGATGGATTTTATGTTATGTCTGACAATTACAGGGAAAGACAAACAGCAAATATTGAACTTTTAAAAATATTTGTTGACAGGGCATTAAAATACGAAAAAGATAATGGATTTAAACCAAATGGTTCACCAAAATAAAAATTTAAAACATGAAAAAAATAATATTAATAATAGCAATAGCTAACCTATGTGCTTTAGCAGCTTTTGGACAAATTAATGTAACTGCAAAAATTGAAAAACTATCCCGTTATAATGTAGATTGTATATACACCACTATTACCAATAATAGTAGCGATGTACTATATATTCTAGATGGAGGTTGGTTTGAACCCAAAGACAATGGTATAAATGAGAATAGCCATTTGGAGGCAAATTTTACGGGTTATTCAAATGATTTGAAACCAATATTTGAACGCAGTAACTATCCATTATCTTTACCATATGGAGATCGCATACCCAGAATAAAGTTACCTGCTGGTAAGTCGTACACTACCTATACCCGGTTATATGGAAATCATGATTTTTATGGAATTATTGATGACCAGTCAATTGCTCCAAATATAGCGTATTTAAGCGCAAATATCAAGATGATATGTTTTTATCTCAATGGTGAGTTTAATTATTTAACTGTGCCGACCAACAGAATCAAGCTTAAATAATTGACGGTAATGTATCGAGAAACGCTACCACTCGTTTTTAACGAGTGGGTGGTGGTTCAACGTTTGTAACGTTGCAATAAAAGAAAAAAAATGAAACTACAAAACCAATTTGATATTTTCTTAGCTTCAGCTTTCCATGTTGAACTGGAATATGGAAAGCTGAAGTTTTTTTTATAGCAATGGTTACACCAAGCCCTCAAAAGTTGCTGCTGTAGCTCCTTCCGAACCTACAACTGAACTGATAACCGACCCGATGGTATATCCTAACCCCTTTGTGTCGCAACTCAACCTGTCGTTTTATCTGGATAGCGAGGCAGCGTGCAGCGTAAGTATTTCCACCATGAATGGCGCAAAAGTATATGAAGAGCCAATGGGCAAACTTGCCTCGGGCAAACACCGGTATCAGATTCAGTTAAACCTTACACCCGGTAGCTATACCGTAAGGCTTGCCTATGGTAATAAAGCGTACACATCCTTACTAATTAAAAAATAAACAGAACTAATACGTAAAAATATGAAGAAATATATAATTTTATTGCTGTTTTTCATTAACTTTGCCTTTGTGTTTCATCATGGAAAGCTCGAAGTGACGGCTGGTATGGAAATGAGAGGGCAAACGTCAGGTGATGAAACAGGTGATGGCTATTATGATTGGACAGAAAATTTGACTTCGATAATAGACGAATTAGATAATTTTGATTGGAGTTCAAGTCCGGTTCACATGATTGATTTTGATGACGATGGGATATTAGATTTTGTTGTAACTGTGGATGCTGATGGTAATTATCATATGGAAAATGCTCTTCATGAAGTTGTAGTTGTGGGTAAAGATCCAAACAATAATGAACCAATAGTAATTCCTGAACCTGATCCGAGCCCTGATCCGTGTTCACTACCTGGAGCTGACCCATGTGTTTGTAATGGAGATTGTCCGCCACCACCTGAACCCGAACCAAATCCTAAAATAATAACTTATAAAAAAAATTCAATCAGCCATATATCGAACAAATCATTACAAATCTTAAAAAATGTAATGGACTGTGCGGACGTATCTTCTTTGTCAATTACAAGTACAATAAGAACTCCTCATTCACAAGCTTTGGCAATGTATGATAATTGTAACTCAAAGGGCGTTGATAGCCAATATAAGCTATATTCTAACTTTGGAGATCAGGTAATAGATACTTATTCCTATTACAGAAATTTGGGATATGGAAAAGATTATATTGTAATGCAAATGGAAAATAAGATAAATGATTTAGGATCAAGTAACGTATCAAAACATTGTGGAGACCCCTCTATTATTAATGTATTTGATATAGCACCTTCATCCGTTGACAATGATGAAGCTTTTATAGATTGTGCAGAAAATAATAGCTCTATTAGGAAATTTTATTCTCCAATGAATGGAGATCCTGCTTATCATTTTGAAATAATTCAATAATATAACCCAATAAAAATAAACAAAAATGAAAACAAAATATTTTTTGCCAATAATTATTCTGTTAACTATGTTTTGTGGAATAATATTAGCCCAAGGAAACCCTTTATTGAAAGGAGTATGGGGTTTAAAAAAAGGAGATAATGCTTCTTTTCAAATAACAACTGACTCTATTTATTATGTTGAAGAATTTAAAAGCTATAAATACAATGCAACAACTGATTCAATTTATATAAATTTGGAAGGATATAAGTTAAATGTGAAATATACTGTAACTAATGATTCTTTATTTTGGAGCAGAAAAACTAAAGTTACAAAATTTGTTCGTTTTACGGAATAATAATGATCTTTTGTCCTCAAATATACAAACCTAATTAAGTTTGTATATTCTCTGCTTCGGCGTAGCTTAATTGGTGTGGGTTGTTCGGCGAAGTTTCCAAACTTTGTCGGGTTAGAAGGAATGCTTCGGCTTTCCATATTGAAATAGAATATGGAAAGCGGAGTTCCTTTTAGCAATGAATAAAACCGTAAACTTCGCCGGCAATCTGCAACTGTACTCGCCCGATACCAAGGAACCGGGCAAACCTATGTACCTGAGCGTACGTTCTAAGGCTGGGTCCACAAAAAGTTCAAAAGTAGCTGCTGCGCTAGATGTTGTGGAAAATACAACAGCTCAATATTATGAATGGGATGTCACAGAGGCGGTTCTCGCCGCAATTAAAAAAGGAGAATCTGCGATATCTTTCCGGGTTCAGGATCGTTATGCCGTGAAAAATGAAAAAGGTGCAGGAGTACTCATTCAATTCCAGGCGAAAGAAAGTCCTTATGGTAAAAAACCTCAATTGGTAATTCAGAATAAATAAACTTATCTTTGACGGATTATCCAGAATTTTTAATCCAATCTCTTCAATTCTCAGCCCTTTCTGTTTTTAGATAGGGCTGTGAATATTTAAAAGATTCAGTATGAGAAAAATAAAAACAACACTATTACTTGTCATTCTTGCACCGGTAGTATTATTTTCCCAGGTAAATATTTTATCTGATGGTGACGTAAATATTTACAATGGTTCGGGAGCAAAAGTCACTAAAAATGATTCGCTTGTGTCATCTGAAAAAGTTCAAATTACTTCCAACCCTTCCGATGCGAGTCTGAAAAGCCTTTTGTTGGAAAATGCAAAGCTGGAAAATTTCAAAAAGAACTCTTACAATTACCTGAATTATTTACCCTATTCTGCCAATTCTGCACCAAAGATCTATGCTGTTGGTTTGGATTCGCTGGCAAAGGTTACTGTCATAGCTCCTTCCAACATCAAAGGAAGTATGACAGAGAGAACGGCTTTGATAAAAGTCAGGTCGCAAGATGGCACAAACACCAAAACCTATTCGGTGCAGTTTGAAGTTTTGCCAAAACTCGATATCTTTCTGGCATTGGGACAATCCAATATGGCCGGCAGAGGCAAAATGACTTCCGCCGATACTGCCTTTATCGAAAATGTGTATTTGCTTACTCAGGGTGGAAACCTGGAAATTGCTTCGAATCCATTAAATAAATATTCTTCTGTTCGCAAAGCACTCGCCATGCAGCAAATAAGTCCCAGTTGTTCGTTTGTGAAAATGATTCGGGACAACACCGGGCATAAGATTGGCTTAATGCAGAATGCCCGTGGCGGTTCAGCCATCGAATCGTGGCTGAAGGGCAGTCCCGATAAATACTATGATGAAGCCCTGCGCAGAGCTAACGAGATACAAAAATTTGGCGAAATAAAAGGCATTATCTGGCATCAGGGCGAAAGTAACATGAGAGACCCGGAAGGGTACAAATTAAAATTAGCCAAACTGGTAAGCGACTTAAGAACCGATTTAGGCATGCATCATTTGTATTTTGTAGCCGGAGAAATTAATCAATGGTCAGGTGGTACGGCAGGGTTTAATGCCATGATACAAACCATCTCAACATTTATTCCTGAATCCGATTGGGTTAGCTCAGATGGATTAACTCCGTTGATTGACAAGAAAGATCCGCATTTCGATGCTGCTAGTGTTCAACTGTTGGGTGAACGCTATGCCGAAAAAGTATTGAAACAGGTTTATAAAATCTCTCCAAAGACGAACTAATTTTTTTACAGGTTTCATATATCAATCATGCGAATCGGGATGTTTAAAAACACCGGTTCGCATGATTTTATTTTGTGATATTATGACTTCAAAGCGTTGAAATTCAGATAATAATATTTTAATCAAATTTATTAATTCTTCTTGAAACCAATATTCAGATTAAACCAGAAATCAAAGTTTTTAAACCTGAAATTAAAAGCCATTTGGTATTTGTGCATCTATTTTTGTAGCGTCAATGGTCTGTAATTTGACCAACTTTAGATTCAAAAACTCTTGAAATCAAATTCCTATGAAAATAAAAATCATTACTTCGTTTTTAAAATTAAGGCGCGTCAGACTGACTGCCTTGACGGCTTTGTTTAGCTGTTTTAGTTTTGCTGTCTCAGCAGCTGTCACTACGCCTGTTGATTACTCTACAATTTTTGCGGCATCGGCAACTAATGCCACCACCCTTACTCTACTTGAGAAATCAGTAAGTACTCTCGCAGCAAACACATGGACTGGCCCTGCCTCCGGAACGAATCCTACTTTTGCCGCAAATACGCTCAGCTACTACAACTACAAAGATAACAATTTAGGGAAACAGATAGCGTTAACTTCTCAGTCTGCTAGACAATCAATTTTCTGTTTGACAACATCAGCAACTGATCTGACAACAGGTACTTTTTACCTGAGCTTTTTACTGAATGTATCTGGTGCACCTGCCTCTAACGCAACGTTGGCTTGCTTTGATAAATCTTCAACTGCTGCTACCAAACGCGGGCAGGTTATGATTAAATCTACAACTGGCGGATATGTGTTGACCCCCCAACTCAATATTACAGCTTCTTCAACTACCTCTTCGGTGCTTGCTTACAACACCACGCATTTAATTGTTATTAAATATGAAGTAACGACTGCGACTTCTGCTTCTCCAGGTAGCGATGGAGCTGGTACAGTATCGCTTTTTGTAGACCCAACAATTGGAGCAGCCGAACCAGCAGCAGTTTCTAGCAGGTCTGAGACAGGGCAGACAAATATGAATTATGTATCTGAATTTGTTGTTTTTCAGCAGTCTTCTTTAGCAGCAACAGTAGCCGGTTTGCGTTTCAGTAAAACCTGGGCGGACGTTGTGCCAGCAGCAGTTCCGGTTTCAACCAGCGCTGTTACTTCAATTGCAGCCACAACTGCTACAGGGAATGGTACTTTAGGTGGAAGTCTTGGTACTCCTGCTTATTCCGATTATGGTATTTGTTATAAAACATCGGCCGGAGCTACGATTAATGACAGCAAAGTAAGTTTAGCTGCTCCTTCGGCAATTGGAGCATTTACCGCCTCTTTGACGGGTTTAACTCCAAATACAACCTATTATGCAAACGCGTATGCAACTAATACAAATGGTACAACTTACGGTACAGAGGTAAGTTTCCTTACCCTTGCAGCCGCACCAGCTGC
>CAIUTB010000005.1 GCA_903901975.1 uncultured Bacteroidales bacterium | reverse complement strand
CTGAACCAGCTGAGCTAAACACCCCAAGATGTTGAAGAAAAGAATTAAAATGTGGGCGTTGAGGGATTCGAACCCCCGACCCTCTGCTTGTAAGGCAGATGCTCTGAACCAGCTGAGCTAAACGCCCGAATTTTGAATTCGGATTTTAATAATACTTTTCTCGAAAAGCGTTGCAAAGATACTGCTTTTTTTAGATTCTGCAAGTGTCAAAAACGATATTTCCAGAAAATCATTCAAATGATTAAAATCGAATAATTTAAATGCTTCAAAATCAATAAAATTCAAACTGCGAAATTGTCGATTGATTCGGTTATTTCCCGCTTCCAATAAAAAAATGTAACTTTGCAGCCTCAAAATATTTGCACCCGCTGTTTGACTTTGCGAAAATTCGGACAGAATGATAATCAATGGAATGTAAATATCTAAATTTTAGATATAAAAAAAATGGGAAATATTGTAGCAATTGTGGGTCGTCCTAATGTAGGCAAATCGACTCTTTTTAATCGGCTCACTAAAAGTAGAAGGGCCATAGTAGATGATGAAGCAGGCACCACACGTGATCGCCAATATGGTAAATGCGAATGGGAAGGTAGGGAATTTTCGGTAATTGATACCGGAGGTTGGGTGATAAATTCGTCGGATGTTTTTGAAGATGAAATAAAACGACATGTTGTTTTAGCTATTGAAGAAGCTGATGTCATTTTGTTTTTGGTTGATGTTCAGAATGGAATCACCGATTACGATTTGGAAGTGGCACAGATATTACGTGGTCACGTTAAGCCCGTGATGTTGGTTTCCAACAAAGCGGATACCTTTGAATGGCAATTTCAATCGGCGGAGTTTTATAAACTTGGATTGGGTGAGCCCTATTTGATTTCAGCAATCAACGGACTGGGTACCGGTGAGTTTTTGGATAAACTACTTACATACTTTAAACCTGATTTTTCGGAAGATGTGGACGATGAACTTCCTCGTTTTGCGGTTGTGGGTCGCCCGAATGCCGGGAAATCGTCCATTGTAAATGCATTTGTCGGTGAAGAACGAACCATTGTTACTGATATTGCGGGAACAACACGTGATTCTATTTATACCCGATTTAATAAGTTTGGTCACGATTTTTACCTGGTTGATACAGCCGGTATTCGCAAAAAAGCCAAAGTAAATGAAGATTTGGAGTATTATTCAGTAGTACGATCCATTCGTTCCATAGAAAATTGTGATGTTTGTATTCTCATGATTGATGCTACCCGTGGTATTGAAAGCCAGGACTTGAATATATTTTCGCTCATTCAGAAAAACAAAAAAGGATTAGTGATTTGTGTCAATAAATGGGATTTGATTGAAAATAAAGAATCGAACGATATAAAGAATTTTGAAAAAACGATTCGTGAACGTTTAGCGCCCTTTGTTGATTTCCCGATTATATTCACCTCGGTTGTAACCAAACAACGTATTCTAAAAGTGCTTGAAACTGCTGTTGAGGTGTATGAAAACAAACAACGGAAGGTCGCTACGGCTAAGTTGAACGAATATATGTTGCCGGCTATTGAAAACTTTCCACCACCTGCATTAAAAGGTAAATATATCCGCATTAAGTATGTCACTCAGCTGCCAAATACGCAAATCCCGACTTTCCTGTTTTTTGCCAACCTGCCACAGTATGTAAAGGAACCATACAAACGATTTTTAGAAAATAAAATACGGGCAAAATATGATTTTACAGGAACACCAATTCAGATTTTTGTACGTCAAAAATAGGATTTAAAACTCAAAAAAAATACTGCAGAAGATTTTCTGCAGTATTTTTTTTACGTACTTATTTGGCTTTTTTAAAAGCCGCTATAGACAATATTTAGTCTCATAGGTGAATTTGTATTCTGAGCACTTTTTATCGTCACAGCGCCCATTAAATACTGTTGTTTAATCGACGAAATTGACGCTGACCCGCTTGAATTTGATGTCGTACCTACTGCCACAGGTATAAGGCGCAAATTTAGTGTTGGTATAATACTTCCTGCTGTTGAATTTTTCAATTCATTCGCAATTAGTTTGGCTACACTAAAAGTATAGTAATGTTCATATTCAGTTGTACTACCTGATTTTAGAGCAGAAGTATATAAAGCCAAAACAGAACAGGTATCAGTTGGGAGTTCATTGTTGTTAAAGATACGTTCTATGGCGGTTTGCTTGGCTAACAAAAGGTATTTTACAACCGGATGAAGAATGGTGTCTTGCTCAGTGTCCGTTACATCTACCCGTAATAATGCACTGTTGATAGTAAGTCTTTTACCATTTACACCCGTGTTTAATTTTGTTTTGATATCATTCAGTCTCAGGCTAACCTGAGTTTGCAGGTTTGCAGGTGAAGAGAGGTAATTTAATTGGTCATTTGGCAAAACGACTGATGCTCTGTCGGGATGTTGAATGCAATTGACCTGACGAACTTCTTTACTAGCAGGAAATGCAAGATAATCACTTACCATGACAGTTGAATCATTCCCGTTAATGTCCTTCAGTTTATAGGCTGGATAATGATAATAATATAATAAGTTTAATTGCTGTCTACCGATATTCAACAAAGTAGATGCTCCAAAATTTGCAGTAATATATAGCCCTTTGAAAAAATTAGTGAAAGCGGCTGTTGAACTGTAATAAGAATCGTCAGAAAAACGCTTTATAAAAGTGTCATCCATCTTGAAATTAATTGTTTTTCTGGTACTTGAATTCTTTCCGGCTTTGAAAATCCGTTCTCCTAATTTAATTGAACGGTCTGAAAAATAGCTGGGAAGAGTATCTGATGGATAAGTTTTTGAATATGAAAATGTTGCTTTATTCATTTCGTAAATATTCACATCGATGGGGGATAAAGTATCTCCAAAACAACTGTAATAACTCAGCGAAATTTTAGCCGAATCTGCTACTGCATTTGCCGGAAATTTGAAGCCAACCGGACAATTCAGTTGAGCTAAAATCTCAGCCCGAATGGTGCCAAATTTTGTATCATAGAATGTTCCCAGCAAAAATGAATCAGGCTGAGAAGTAATAGATTTCACAAAAATAGTAGAAGAAGATATATGAAAAGTGTCACCCTTAACTATAATTGAGTCGGAACTTGCTAATGTGTTTTTCCCGATATCGGTCAATGTATCGGAACAGGAAAAAGTAAGCAATGACAATAGGATAAGCAGAATTACAGAATAAGATTTCATGTGATTAATTGGAAAATGAATTTACAAATGGAATTTACTAATCAAAATTTAAAGGCTGTCATAAAAGTTTACATAATCGTCTGCATACTCCTCGCCTGAAACATAAGGTAAAAATTTCAACTTTTTAGAGACTACATATTTCAAAACTTCTTCGTTTACAACCGGACTTGACTGAATTACTGCATCCGAATAATCGATGGCCAGTTTTGAAAGAGCCACAAAGTCAATCACTTTATCTTTTACCTTAACTACATGTCGTTTCTCAATACCTTCAAGCAATAGTCGTTCGGCAAAGAGGCTGCGAAATGGTTTTTTAAATTCATCGGCAAAAAGTGAATAAACAACTTTTGAGTTTTTGAAAAAAGGATCATCGTTGTATGCTTTTTTGATATATAAAGGGGCCAAAGCAGTCATCCAGCCCTGACAATGAATAACATCCGGTGTCCAGCGAAGTTTTTTTACGGTTTCCATTACGCCACGAACAAAGAAAATGGTGCGTTCATCATTGTCTTCAAATTCCTCATTGTTTTCGTCGGCAACCGTATTTTTCCGGTGGAAATAATCGTCGTTATCAATAAAATAAACCTGCATACGAGCTGATTGGATAGAGGCAACCTTGATAATTAGCGGGTGATCCGTATCGTCAATAATTAAATTCATACCGGACAGGCGAATCACTTCATGAAGCTGATTTCTTCGTTCATTTACGGCACCAAATTTTGGCATAAACGTACGGGTTTCGCGTCCTCGGTCTTGTACCGCTTGAGGTAAGTATCTACCCATATTAGACAACTCAGATTCTGGTAAATACGGAAATATCTCTTGCGAAATATACAAAACTTTGGTAACTTTTTGTTTCATGCTCTTCTGTTCGTTTCGTTAGAGATAAATTCTGATTGCAAAGATATATAAAAAAAATTGGATATAAACAAGACCCTGAAGGACAAATGTTAAGCGGACTTATCAATAAATGTACTAATATAAAAAGCATAAACATTCAAAAAATGCTTAGTTGTCACAAAATCAACTCTTTAATTCCGATTGTGAAATGAATGCTTGATTTCCACCTACCAGCTATTTATAAAAGTTTAACCAAGAATTAATTGCGCTCAATTTGATTGTTATTAACCGAATTGGATGAATTGAATGTTTATGAATTGAACTGTAACTAATCTGATTCAAGGATTAGCAACCAAAAAGGAATGATTATACAAATAACTTTTAGTACTTTTGCAGCCGATTTTTGGTTCAAACAATCAAATAATTCATTGGTTTTAATTCGTGAATGAATTCTATGAAGTTAGTTAATTTAAAATCCAGTCTGGAAGCTGAAATACAGAACATAAAATCAGCCGGAAAAACAATTGGATTTGTTCCTACAATGGGTGCCCTACATGATGGTCATTTGGCATTGGTTTCAAAGGCTGTTAAGGAAAACGACATTTGCGTGGTGAGTATTTTTGTTAATCCCACACAGTTTAACAATGCCTCTGACCTCGAAAAATATCCACGTGATTTAAGTCGTGATGCGGCCTTGTTGGAAAGTAAAGGATGTAACATTATTTTTGCTCCTACACCCGAAGAAATTTATGCTGAAAATGAATTGAATAGCTCCTTCGAATTTGACTTTGGTGGCTTGAATAAGGTTATGGAAGGGAAATTTCGTCCCGGTCACTTCAACGGAGTGGTACAGATTGTAAGTAAACTTTTCAGCCTGGTTCAGCCCGATAAGGCCTACTTCGGCGAAAAAGATTTTCAGCAACTAGCCATCATTCATCACATGGTAAATACCTTGAACTTTGGAGTGGAAATTGTTGATTGTCCTATTATTCGTGAACCGAGCGGACTGGCTATGAGTAGCCGGAATGAACGATTAACGGCCGAACAGCGCAAAAAAGCAACAGAAATCTCTAAAGTTCTGTTTGAAAGTCGTAACTTTGTCCCGAATTTATCACCTGCTAAGTTGATTCATTGGGTAATAACAAAAATTAATGAGATTGACGGACTTGATGTTGAATATTTCGAAATTGTAAATTCAAAAACATTACAAACTCTTCAATCATGGAATGAGCCTTCAGTAGGTTGTATTGCTGTTTTCTGCGCTGAGGTAAGATTAATTGATAATATCAGATACAATACAGTTGACAATTTAGAGTTGACAATTGATAATTGAAATAAGAGTTAACTGCTAACTGTTAACTGCAAACTGTAAACTAAATAATATGTTTGTACACGTTGTAAAGTCTAAGATTCACCGCGTTTCCGTCACTGAAGCAAATCTGAACTATATCGGAAGTATTACCATCGATGAAGATTTGATGGATGCCGCCAATGTGATTGCCAATGAAAAAGTAAGCATTGTGAACAATAATAATGGTGCTCGCCTCGAAACATACGTAATTCCCGGTAAACGTGGATCGGGCGTTATTTGCCTGAATGGTGCTGCTGCACGTTTGGTTCAACCCGGCGATATCATTATCATAATGGCTTATGCCATGATGGATTTTGAAGAAGCCAAGACATTCAAACCTGCCATAGTTTTTCCCGATACTGCCACTAACAAGTTAATATAGGTGGTTTATAAAGTTCATAAAGTTTGAAAGTAAGCTTATCATTACTTTACAAACTTTCTACTTTACAAACTTTACAAACTTTACAAACTGTCAACTTTCCAACTTAATTTAAATGAAAGTCGTAATTATTAAATACAATGCAGGAAATATCCGTTCAGTGCTTTTTGCCTTGGAGAGAATTGCTGTGAATGCAGTTGTAACCGATGATCATGACGAAATCCGTGCAGCTGATCGGGTTATTTTTCCCGGAGTTGGCGAGGCTTCATCCGCAATGAAATATCTGAAAGAAAAAGGACTTGATAAATTGATTTGCTCACTGACTCAACCTGTTTTGGGGATTTGTTTAGGGATGCAGTTAATGTGTGCTCATTCTGAAGAAAATGACACAGATTGCCTCGGGATTTTCGAACAACAGGTTAAACTTTTTCCTCAAAATGGCTATAAAGTTCCACAAATTGGCTGGAACAATATAACTGATTTAAAATCAGGCTTGTTTGATGGTATTTCCGAAGGCGCTTACATGTATTTTGTTCATAGTTACTTTGTTGAGAATTGTGCCAATGCCATTGCCAAAACCGATTATGTAATTCAATACAGTTCTGCCATTCAAAAAAACAACTTCTCTGCCGTTCAATTTCATCCCGAAAAATCGGGTGAAGCAGGTCAGAAAATTCTTGAAAACTTCATTTTTTCTAAATGACATTCGACTTACAGCATACCGACATACATTCAAATGCCAGAGCCGGCATAATTACTACAGATCATGGCGTCATCGAAACGCCTATTTTTATGCCTGTGGGTACGGTCGCATCGGTTAAGGCTGTGCATCAGCGCGAACTGAAAGAAGATATTAAAGCTCAAATCATTCTGGGAAATACGTATCATTTGTATCTTCGCCCTGGAATTGATACCTTGGAACGTGCCGGAGGATTACATAAATTCAATGGTTGGGATAAACCAATTCTGACTGATAGTGGAGGTTATCAGGTATTTTCATTATCCGAAAACCGAAAACTCAAGGAAGAAGGTGCTACATTCCGTTCACATATTGATGGAAGTAAACATCTTTTTACTCCGGAAAATGTGGTTGATATTCAGCGAATTATAGGTGCCGACATTATCATGGCTTTTGATGAATGTACGCCCGGAACAGCCGATTATCAGTATGCAAAAAAATCGATGGAAATGACGCATCGATGGCTGGAGCGAGGATTGAGACATTTTGACGGAACTGAATCGAAATACGGTTTTTCACAAACTTATTTTCCCATTGTTCAGGGTTGTATTTATCCCGATTTACGTCGGCAATCCGCTGAATTCATAGCTTCACAAAATCGCGAAGGCAATGCCATTGGTGGTTTAGCGGTTGGTGAGCCTACTGAAATGATGTACGAGATGATAGAAGTGGTGAATGAAATACTTCCGAAGGAAAAACCACGTTATTTAATGGGAGTGGGGACGCCACAAAATATTTTGGAAGGAATTGAACGTGGTGTGGATATGTTCGACTGTGTAATGCCAACCCGAAACGGACGAAATGGTATGATTTTTACGTCGCAGGGAATCATGAATATGAAGAATGAGCGATGGAAAAATGACTTCTCAGCACTTGATGAATTCGGAACTTCGTATGTTGACCAGGCCTATTCCAAGGCTTATTTAAGACATTTATTTATCAGCAAAGAACTATTGGCTATGCAAATAGCATCCATTCATAACCTGGCTTTCTACCTTTGGTTGGTGGGCGAAGCAAGAAAACATATTCAGCTTGGAGATTTTTCAGCCTGGAAAAAAGGAATGATGGAACAACTAGGAAGACGTTTGTAAAATTTAAAAGTTGATTAAGTTGATAGGGTTGATTAAGGCTGAAGAATTTTAAAAGTTTGAATATTTTGAGAACTTGAAGAAAGAAAAGTTATAAAGAGCCTTTTCTTGCAATTTTCAAACGACAGAAACCTTATAAATTTAATTAATCCAATTATCCCCAATAAACAATATGAATTTAATCAACTAATTGACTTAATTTACACAATCAACTTAATCAACCTTTCAAACTATATAAACTTCTAACTGAAGATGAAACTCAATTACAGCACTTTTGGTTTAAAACGAATTGATACATACATTATCAAAAAGTTTTTGGGGACTTATTTTTTCTCCATTGCTATGATTTTGAGTATTGCTGTAGTTTTTGATTTAACCGAAAAACTGGATAAGTTCTTCGAAAACAATGCCCCGCTTAAAGCGATTGTATTTGATTATTATCTGAACTTTATTCCTTTCTACATGAATATGTTCAGCCCTCTGTTTACTTTTATTGCCGTTATTTTCTTTACCTCTAAAATGGCAAATAATACAGAAGTTATCGCCATTTTGGCAAGCGGAGTAAGTTTCAGGCGATTGATGTTACCGTATTTTATTTCAGCTCTGGTAATTGCTGCCATTTCATTTACGATTGGTGGCTATATTATTCCGCCGGCAAATAAAAAAATGTTGAATTTCGAGGATAAATATATACGTAAAATTAAGCAGGATAATGCTCGAAATGTTCAAATGGAAGTTGAAAAAGGTGTCATTATGTATATCGAACGCTACGAAGTCTCTAATAATACCGGCTATCGCTTTTCGCTTGAAAAGTTTGAAAATAAGACACTTGTATCAAGACTGACTGCTCAATCCATCACCTGGGATTCTGCTTATCAATGGAAAATTACCGATTACTTGCAACGTGATTTTAATGGAATGCGTGAAAATATTACGAAAGGTGTGTCAAAGGATACAACTATTTTAGTTAAACCGGAAGAGTTTTTTATTTCTGCTGCAGAAGCACCTCAATTGAATAATATACAATTGGGAGCACTTCTGAGTAAACAACGGGACAGAGGGATAGGGAATATTCAGGGATTTGAAGATGAGTTTTATAAACGCTTTTCCATGCCGCTTGCTGCTTTTATTATGACTTTAATTGGGGTTTCACTTTCGTCACGTAAAGTTCGGGGTGGGATGGGCATACATTTGGGTATTGGACTGGCGTTGAGTTCGTTGTATATTTTATTCTCCACTATGTCAACTTCTTTTTCGGTAAATGGTAGTATGTCTGCATTCACGGCCGTTTGGTTACCAAATGTATTATTTCTGTTGATTGGTGTCTATCTTTACAATACTGCCCCGAAATAAATAAGCCCCCTAAATCCCCCACAGGGGGACTTTGTTGAGTACACAAAAAAAAGAAGTCATTCATTTAACAGAATAACTTCTTTTTTTTCAAAAGTCACCCTGTGGGGGATTTAGGGGGCTTCTTCTAACGCTCCGAATATTGTTTTTCGTAATAGTTTTTGTAATCACCGTTGATGATATTGTCCATCCATTCCTGATTCTGCATATACCAGTCAACTGTTTTTTCAAGTCCTTCTTCAAATTGAAGTGAAGGTTTCCAGCCCAGTTCACGTTGAAGTTTAGTAGAGTCAATAGCATACCGTAAATCGTGTCCGGCACGGTCTTTTACGAATGTAATCAACTTTGCCGATTCGCCCTCAGTGCGACCTAGTTTTTTATCCATAATCTTGCACAATGCCTTTATCAAATCGATATTAGACCATTCGTTATTTCCGCCAATATTATAGGTTTCGCCATTGTTTCCGTTGTGGAAAATGGTATCGATTGCCCGGGCATGATCGTTTACAAACAACCAGTCACGTACATTTTCACCTTTTCCATAAATAGGAATCGGACGACTATTTTTGATGTTATTGATTGAGAGAGGAATCAGCTTTTCAGGGAAATGATTCGCTCCATAATTATTCGAACAATTCGAAATTACAACCGGCAAACCATACGTGTCATGAAAAGCCCGTACAAAATGATCGGAAGAAGCTTTGCTTGCCGAATAAGGTGAGTGTGGATCATAACTGGTTTCTTCGGTAAAGAAAGTTCCGTCAAATTCCAAAGCACCATACACTTCGTCGGTCGAAACATGGTAAAAACGTTTGCCTTCCATATTGCCTTTCCAGCTTTCTTTAGCAGCATTCAACAGGATACATGTACCAAAAACATTGGTTCTGATAAAGGCAAACGGATCAGTTATCGAACGGTCAACATGCGATTCGGCAGCTAAATGTACAACTCCATCAAATTGAATCGTTGAAAATAATTCCGTGATAAACTTTTCGTCGGTAATGTCGCCCTTTACAAATTTATAATTTGGAGCTTTCGCCACATCTTTCAGATTTTCCAAATTTCCTGCATAAGTCAATGCATCTAAGTTTACGATTTGATAATCAGGGTATTTTGTTACAAATAACCGCACTACATGCGAACCGATAAAACCAGCACCTCCGGTAATTAAGATTGTTTTTTTCATCATTAAAATTAATTTTAGTAGCACAAAGATACATCGAATTTTGATGTCTAACAACTTGTTGAAAACTTTTTGTCCGAAAAAATTTCATTCTAATCTGTTTGCTATATTTTTGCAGAGTGGAAAATTTAAGTCAACATATTGAAAAACTACTGGCACGGCACGATTATGTTGTTGTTCCGGGATTAGGAGGTTTTGTTATACAGCCTCAGTCTGCCGTAATCCAGAATGACCTGATTTTACCTCCATGTGCCATTATTGGCTTCAATCCGCTTATGTTACACAGCGACGGATTATTGGCTATTGAAGTGTCTCGTGTTGAGGAAATCAGTTACCGTCAGGCAATGAATTCTATTCAAAAAATGTCAGAAAGCATAAAATCAAAACTTCTGGCCAATGAATCTGTTCAAATAGGAAATCTTGGAACACTCTGCTACAATGACTCGAGAAATATCATTTTCACGCCTGAAAAAATCCCTGAGTTTTTGCCACAAAACTTTGGATTGACAGAATTATATCTTAGCCCAGGTCTAGAAACCACAAAAAAACAGAAAGAAATCCGTATTACTATCTCAACCGGAAGATTTTATAAATATGCTGCAATTGGTCTATTGTTGATTGGTTTATTCCTCACTACAACACGTGTCAGTGATGTTCGTCAATCCGATTATGCCACTCTGGCACCTGCTTTGTTTGAAAATTCAACAGAAACGAAGGTTGAAGAAACAAAACAAGCAGAAGAATCAACGAATGAAACTTTTACAGAGAAAGTTGAACCGGAAGTTGTCAGAAATTTTCATGTCGTTGTTGCCAGTCTGCCATCTAAAAGTTCAGCAGATAATTTCTGTAAAGTGTTGATTGAAGCTGATTTTAAAAATGCTCATGTATTAGAGCCTGTAAGAACCTACCGTATTGCCATAGAATCTTTCTCCGATAAGAATGAGGCCATTCAGTACATGGAAAATCTCCGCAAAACCGATAAACGCTTCGAAACAGCCTGGGTACTCTGTAAATAATTATCCGCTCATCTCTGCCACTTTGCTTGCCAAGAATTTCCAATTTCCAATTTCCAATTTGCATTGCAATGTGTTTATATTCAGAGACATAGTTATTAATTGATAATTGGTAATTATTAATTGAATTTTTTTTTCTACCTTTGCATCCGCTTTTCGAGAAAAAGCATCAGGTATAATCATTTAAAAATAAAAAAAATGCCAACAAAAATTAGATTGCAACGTCACGGTCGTAAGGGATATGCTTACTATCATATTGTGATTGCTGACAGCAAAGCGCCACGCGATGGCAAATTCATCGAACGTATCGGTTCGTACAACCCAAACACCAATCCTGCTACTATCGATTTAAAATTCGAACGTGCCTTGTATTGGTTAACAACAGGTGCTCAGCCTACTGACACCACTCGTAACATTCTTTCAGCAGAAGGTGTTTTATTGAAAAAACATTTACTTGAAGGAGCAAAAAAAGGTGCATTTGATGTAGAAGAAGCAGATAAACGCTTCGAAGCTTGGAAAGCAGGCAAAGAATCGAATACTGTAAAAACAAAAGAACAATTAGCTGCTCAAAAGCAAGCTGACTTAAAAGCACGTCAAAAAGCTGAAGCTGAGGTAAACAAAGCAAAAGCTGCTGAACAGGCTCAGAAAAAAGCTGATGCTATTGCTGCTGCTATACCAGCTCCTGTTGTCGAAGAAACCCCAGAAGAAGTCGCAGAGCCAGTATCAGAAGTTGTTTCTGTTGAAGAAGCTGTCGTAGCTGAAGAAGTTGTCGTAGCTGAAGAAGTTGCCGTAGCTGAAGTTGTTGAAGAAGCTGTCGTAGCTGAAGTTGTTGAAGAAGTTGCCGTATCTGAAGTTGTTGAGGAAGTTCCTGTAACTGCAGTTGTCGAAGAAGTTGCTTCTACGGAAGTTGTCGAAGAAGTTGCTGAATAAAAATCGAACTTTTGTGACCAAAATATATAGAAACCCGAAAGAAATTTCGGGTTTTTTATTAACAGAAAATTGAATTACATTTTTTAAATAAAAACAACTTATTACACAATTTTTAGTGAGAAAAGGCGTTTATATTATTTAATACGATATTCATAACAATTAACTATGGAAAATATTGTCAACATTGCCCTCCAGATACTTCCAACATCCAAAACAATTCACCCTTATTTATTGGTCGATAAAGCCATTGAAGTAATAGCTTCATCTGGTTTACGCTATAAGGTAACTCCGTTCGAAACCGTAATGGAAGGAAGTTATGAAGAGATTATGAATGTGGTGAAACAAGCTCAGGAAGCCTGCTATGAAGCCGGTGCAGATAGTTTGATGACTTATGTAAAGATTCAAAGCTCAAGCAAGGATGTGAGCATTGATGACAAAATGGAGAAATATGAGTGAAAATTAGCCAAATACTTTTTATATAAATATTTAGCCGAACTTTTATTCTCTTATTTATGGCAAATAAATACTTTTCAAAATTAATTGAATCAGACTTTATTCCATTTGTCAAATATGGAATCGTTGGTGTATTAGGCTTGCTAGTGGATATGGGAGTATTTTATATTATGAACAAAAAACTTAATATAAATTATGTCTTTTCGAATATAATTAGTTCAAGTTTAGCTGTGATTCATAACTTCGTGTTAAATAGTTATTTCACATTTAAGATGACAGATAAAAAACTGAATCGCTTCTTTAGATTTTATCTTATAGCCCTTGGTGGAATGGTGATTAGTACAGGACTTTTAGTATTATTCATTGATATTTTAGGAATAGAAAATATGTTAGCAAAATTTATTTCAATATTGCTAGTTGCATTTATCCAATATTTTTTAAATAAAAATTTTACTTTTCGATCTAAAAAAATAGTATTATGAAGGAAACTCTGAGTATTATTGTTCCTTGTTACAATGAAGAGGCAGTTATCAATGAATCTTATAGTCAATTGAAAAATGTCATTGATAAAATGACCACAATCCAAACAGAAATCATTTTTATCAATGATGGAAGTAAAGATTCTACAGCTGAAATGCTTAGCAAAATTGCTTCAAATAGTACGAATGTTAAAGTATTGCATTTTTCCAGAAATTTTGGTCATCAAGCAGCTGTTACAGCAGGTATCAATTATTGTAATAGTGATCTTGCATTAATAATTGATGCGGATTTGCAAGATCCTCCTGAATTAATTCCTGATATAATTGATACAAAGAACCGCGATAAAGCTAACGTGGTATATTGTGTAAGGGATGAACGAAAAGGAGAAAGTATATTCAAGAAACTTACAGCTAGAGTTTTTTATCGTACAATGAATTATCTATCCGAGGTAAATTTTCCGCTCGATACTGGAGATTTCCGTTTGATTGATAGACAAGTTATGAATGAATTCAAAAAATTTCGCGAAAAGGGAAAATATATTCGTGGCATAATTAGTTGGGTTGGATTTGTTCAGGTACCATACAAATATAAAAGAAATCCCCGCTTTGCAGGAGAAACGAAATATCCGTTAAGCAAAATGATACAATTTGCATCTACTGCCATGCTTTACTTTTCTAAAAAACCATTAAAACTGGCTACTGGATTGGGTTTTACATCAGTATTAATAGGTGTATTTTATGCTGTTTATGCTGTAGCAGGGAAATTATTTGGTTTTACACATGCTCTTTCAGGTTGGAGTTCAATTATTCTATTGATTGTTTTCTTTGGCGGTGTACAGCTTCTTACGGTTGGGGTTTTGGGGCAGTATATTGGAATTCTTTTTGATGAAATAAAAGATAGGCCAGAATACATTGTAAGTAAAAAAGAGAATTTCTGATTATAAAATCACTACATTAAATATTAATCATCAAACTATTTTAAATATTATGGATAATAAAGAATTAAAATTGAGATTCATTATTTTTTTTTCAATTGCGTTTTTAATAATAACATTTCTTTTTCTTCACGGAACAATCCCTTCAGGATTTCATTTTGTCGATAATCATGAAGTAGTTCAGATTAACAAAGATTTATCCGATGCGAATGGAAATATAATTCAAGTTATTTCTAAATGGGTCAATAATGACCTTGGAGGGCGTTTCCGTCCAATGTATATGATTGATAATGTAATTGTTTATTCTTTATTTCAAGGGAACTTTTTCTCAATTTCACTCTTTCATGCTATTCTTCATATCTTTATTGCATTCTTTCTATTTCTTTTCCTTAGAAAATTAAATTTCCGTATATTTGAATCAATCATATTTCCTATGATTGCGTTAATTGGAGATCAAACTGTGATTTGGTGGCGTTTAGGTCCTAATGAAAGCATAGGTATGTGGTATTTATCTCTTACGTTGGTCTTTATGATTTACTCCATAAAGACTGAGAAGAGAAATACAATGTTCCGTGTACTATTTTGCATTAGTGGGATGTTAACAATCTTATGCAAAGAAAGTTTTTTACTATTAACCCCTGCAATTATTTTAACTTATATCGCTCTAGTAAAATCAAATTCGAAATCTAATAGTTTTTTAGAAATTATAAAAAAATATTACATTGAATTTTGTGTTTTTGCGATTTTATTTTCCACTTCAATATATTTTATACTAACAAAAGTAAACACTGAGAATCTAGGTTATGCTGGGATAAAAGGTGTAAATCCAATGTTATATATAACTACTTTTGGCAAACTATTTACACAAGGTGGAATTGGAATTGCCGGTATTGCTATTTTTTGCCTATCAATTATTTCTACGATTATATGGGGTGAAAGAAGTACGAAGAAGCGTTTAATTGTACATACACTGATTTTTACAATTGCTTTACTCATTGCTTTACCACAAGCAGTTTTATATGCTAAATCAGGTATATTTGAACGTTATTTTCTTCCCGGTATGTTGGCATGGGCTTTGATGTTGGCCTATTCGCTAAAAAACATAAAGGAGCTCATAGAACTGAAATTTTCAAAAAAAATCTCAACCGCTTTTTTCAAAGCCGAAGTAATACTAATAGCTTTTTTGATAATTCCAAAGATTTTTAGTCTATCAAAAGAAGCAACCTTGTTTACCAACGAAGGAAAAGAGGTAAATACAGTTTTGTCATTGATTTCTGAAAATATCCGTCCAAGTCAAACAATAGTTTTTATAGCCGATCCAATAACTGATTTTGAAAGGACTATTTCATTTAGAAGATTCTTAAATGGAACAGTTGGTATAAATAAAATATATACACTTCCTGTTATGCCAATAAATCCTGATGCTTTCGGTCAACTTCTAATTCATGATTTTTCATGGACAATGGGTGGCGAAGAGATGAACTTTTCTCATTTAGTCGACAAAAAGTCTGCAGAAGCATTAGTTATATTTCCATTACTCAGAGAAAAAGGTGATTCAATTATTTTCACACTAGGGTATAATCTAAATGAATTTGACTCTTACAAAATAGGGAGTTATCAAGTTTATCTAAAGAAAAAAAATAACTTAAATTCTTTTTTCAGTGAATATAATTCCGAATCAATTTTACCAATTTCAAAACAGGAAACCATTTATAAAGAAAAAGCATTTTTTCCAGAGAAAAGCATACAAAAGGGTGACTCTGTACAGATTATTATTCATCCCGCTACTGAGATTAAAGCTCCAATGAGTGCGTTTGTAATTTTGCTTGATCAGGCACATCCCGAAATCATTGCTATTCATCAACAAATTTTTGGAAATAGGGAAATTAAAATTTCAAAATTAGTTGAGAAAGATATTGAAAAACCATGGTTAATATATCGAAATTGGGGTAAAGAACAAGCTATTCCAATGGCGAATATTTCAATAAGAGTAAAACGAAATAATCAAATTTTCATTCCTATTCGCTGATTGTAATAATGATTAGAAATATTACATCAAGCATAAAATCCAACCGTCAGGTGCTAAAGAATATGACCTGGCTTGGAGTGCTTCAGTTTGCGAATTATTTGATACCACTTCTGATAATTCCATACATTGTAAGGGTACTTGGAGCTGATATATTTGGAAAAATTACATATGCACAAAATATAATAGCTTATTTTACTTTAATCATTAATTTTGGATTTGAATATTCGGCAACCCGTGAAATAGCAGTAAATAAAGGGAATAAATCTGCCATAAATCAAATATTCTGGAGTGTAATAAAACAAAAAGCAGTTTTACTTTTACTCACATTTGTAGGTTTAGTAATTTTGTACTTCACATTTTCAAAAGTAAACTCCGATTTCACTTTATATCTGTTTGTTTTTCTGATGAATGTCGGAATTGTTATTTTTCCAACGTGGTTTTTTCAGGGAATGGAAGAAATGGGGAAAATGGCAATTTTTAATGTATTAATTAAAGGATTAGGATTAATCCTGACTGTTTTATTTGTAAAATCAGCTTCTGATTATCTGTATTATCCATTATTGACGACGATTTCCTACATTGGTTGTGGCATTGGAGCATTAATATATGTTATTAAACATTTTGAATTAAAGTTAGTAAAAGCTGATAAGTTACTGTACAAAAAACTATTTTCAAGAAGCTTTCCTATCTTTTTAAACAATTTGTTCGTTAGTGGCTATACAATTACGAATATGACCATGTTGGGATTTTATGTTTCAGATAAAGAAATTGGGTATTATTCAGGGGCTTTTAAAATAATAATGGCAATTCTTATGATTACAAGTACACCTATTAATATGGCTATTTTTCCGACTATCAGCAGAAAATTTGCTGAATCGAAAGAGATTGGACTTATTTATTTTAAGAAAACAATCTTGAATCTTGCATTAATTTCGATAGTTATTTCATTAGCAACTTTCATTGTTTCACCCATTTTAGTTAAGTTTTTACTTGGTAGTGAGTTTGTTCCATCACTTAATTTGCTTAAGTTATTTTCTGTATTGCCATTTCTTGTTATAATGGCAAGTCTTTTTACAATTCTGGGACTTTATGGTGCAGGCATTCAACGATTTGCCCCCTGGATTGGCGCATCGCTTGGAATTTTTTGTATTTTATTTAATTTGTTCTCTATCCCTTTGTTGGGAATGTACGGAGCTGCTTGGGGATGGATAATCTCAGAATCTCTGGAAGTACTTATTGCCGGAAGTCTTTTTTATTTTGGATTTATAAAAAGATTAAAATCGAATAATTAGCCTATGTTAACTTTTACTATTTTCATTTGCTTTTTCATATTTGTTTTGAGCTTAATATGTTCTAAATATAATATATTTTCACCAAGTGTGATTACTTCAGGTATTTGGCTAATAATAATGATTTTAAATATTATCATTCCAAATAATTTATATCCATTATCTTCAAATTTTCTAATTCCAATCAATATCTGGATTTCCCTTTTTTGTTTTTTCTCGCTGTTAATTCAGTCTCTAACTTTTTCTTCAGGAAGCTCAATTCAACCAAGTCAATTTGCTCGCAATTTATTTTATTATATCTCTCTATTAACGTTCCCGTTTCTGTTATTTAAAGCATATGAAATTATACAATTAGGAAGTGTTAGTAATTGGATGGGACAATTAAGAATAGTTGCAACAGGTGGATCAAAATTAATTGATCAACAAGAAACCAGTCCTTTTTATATAATCATTTGGTTGGTAAGTTATTTAATTGAACTATATTATTTCTCAGAAAAAAACAAAAAAAGAGTTTATGTACTTTTCTTAATGTATTTCGCATATGCTTTGATTTCAATGTCAAAGACAAACTTTTTGAGCTTGTTTTTATCAACTGTCTTAATTTTATATTTTAAAAACATATTCAAAATAAAGCATATTTTTATCTTCTTAATTGCACTTTTTGTTTTTTTTCAGGGATTTCAATCATTCAGAAGTCAAGGTAAAAATATTCCAAATCAAACAACAAAATTTGTTACTCTTTATTTATTAAGCAGTCCTGTAGCATTTGAAAAAATAACTGATAATTCGACTCAACAATGGGGTGAAAATACATTTAGAACTTTTTATGCTATAAAATACAAATTAGGATTTTCTGATATAAAACCAGTTGATCAAATTCTCCCATTTATATATATTCCTATTTCAACAAATACTTATACAATACTCTATCCTTTCTTTATAGACTTTGGAATTGCAGGTGTTATATTTTTCTCTATATTCTTTGGTTTATTGCTTGGATTTATTTTTAAAAAAAGTCAGGAGTCAAGTATTATATTCATAATTATCTATTCGTTCATTTTACCACAAATTGTGATGCAATTTGCGGGTGAGATGATTATAACAAATTTATCTTTAAACCTTAAAAGAATTTTAATTGTTATGTTACCTTTTATAATTACCAAGTACAATCTCTTTTCAAAAAACCAAAATAAAGTATTAGGATAATAAAATGAATATTCAAGCAGAAAACGGAATTGCTATTGTCATTGTTTTATATAAAACCAGTCTAGAATTGTCCATGACATATAAAACATTAAAATTATTTATTTCAAATATAAACACAAACTTTGAAATAATAATTTACAATAATAGTGATACTGAAACTATTAGCGAAAATTCAAATTATCAAGTCGTTACTTCCCAAAAAAATGACAAACTATCTGGTCCATATAACTATACATTAAAGTTTGCCAAAGAGCATAATTTAAAATGGATACTTTTATTGGATCAGGATACAGAAATAACAAAAGAATATTTTGTAAAATTAGCAGATTTCTTATGCATGGAGAAAGATTCTGACTTAGTTGCAGTTGTTCCGTTCTTAAAAGAAAATTCAAAAGTTCTTTCACCACAGAAAATAAACAATTTCGGGTGGTGGCAACGCAAAATTGTGACTCCGGGTTATCAAACCGGCCGGGTTACAGCATTTAATTCCTTGTCGTTACTTGACGTTGAATTTATGTTATCAATTGGAGGTTTTAATATTGAGTATCCTCTGGATATGCTGGATCATTGGTACTATTTACAAATATATAATCAAAGAAAAAAAGTATATGTACTTGATACATATATTGAACATCAGCTTTCATTATCCAACTACGAAAATAATGTTTCTTTTGAAAGACATAGAAGTCTTTTAAAAGCCGAAAAAGGTTTTACAAAGGAACTCGGGATAACTCATTATCTATCATATAAAATAAGATTAACACTAAGATTGATTAGACAGTTTATTTTTTTTAAGGATAAAAGGTATGCGTTAATAATTTTCAAAACATTAATTGGGAAATTATGATTTCAGTTTGTCTCACCACCTTTAATGGAGAAAAATATATAGTTGAACAACTTCGGAGTATTCTTTCTCAATTGGAAAGTGCCGATGAAGTTATTATTTCAGATGACAATTCAGTTGATTGCACCTTAGAGTTAATTAAAAACCTAGAGGATAAAAGAGTAAAGATTTTTATAAACAATCAGAAAAGAGGAATTCAATCAAACGTTGAGAATGCATTAAATCAGGCAAAAGGCGATATAATTTTTTTATCAGATCAAGATGATTTCTGGTTACCTGAAAAGGTTTCTGTAGTTATTAATGCATTGCAAGATTCCGATTTGATTGTGACAGATTGTTATATTACGGATAAGGATTTGAATATTGTTCATGATTCGTTTTTTCAACAGAACAACTCGCAATCAGATAAATGGAAAGCACTTATCCGAAATCCATATTTAGGATGTTGTATGGCATTTAATCGTAAAGTCCTCGAAAAATCATTGCCGTTTCCTTCAAATATTCCAATGCATGATATTTGGATTGGTAATATTGCCGCATTTAATTTTAAAGTGAGTTTTATTCTTGAAAAATTAATATATTATAGAAGACATGGAAATAATGTTTCAAGTGCTTCTGAACCATCAAAATATGGTCTTCTACAACAAATAAATTTTAGATTAAAGATTATTCAAGAACTAATTAAACTTTCTTTTAAAAATAAGAAAATTTGAGAATCATTTATGCAATAAATATCTTTTCTATTCGTTTTACATTATAATACATTTTTCAATAACTGAAATTCCACTTGACTTTGAGAAAATAATACATGAAAGTTTCAATAATCACAGCTACTTTTAATAGCGATAAGAACATACAGCGAACTATTGATTCTGTAGTAAGTCAAGACTATCCGGATATTGAACACATTATTATTGATGGAGGCTCAACTGATAATACACTTAAAATTATTGAATCCAACAAACATAAGATTTCTACATTTATCTCCGAAAAAGATAAAGGTATTTATGACGCACTGAATAAAGGCATTAAAATGGCAACGGGTGATGTGATTGGTTTCCTGAATTCAGATGATGTTTTCACAAATAAACATGTTATTTCACGCGTAGTAAACTGCTTGCAAATAAAAAAATCAGATGTTGTCTACGGAAATCTTGTATACCAATCAAAAGATGAAGAAAATAAAAAAACAATAAGATACTGGAGAAGTAATGTCTATAGTCCGGGTTGTTTAAAATGGGGTTGGATGCCACCACATCCAACAGTATATTGTAAACGTGAAATTTATGATACTTGGGGATTGTACGATGACAATTTAAAAATTTCAGCAGACTATGATTTTATTTTAAGAGTTTTTAAACAGCCAACTGTTTCAAAGTCTTTTCTGCCTACAATAATGGTAAAAATGGATGTTGGCGGAGTGAGTAACAGTTCAGTGAAAAACATATTGCAAAAATCATTTGAAGATTTTAAAGCGATTCATCGAAATCAAACTGGAAATATCTTAACTTTAATCTTTAAAAATATCCGCAAGCTAAATCAGTTTAATAGTTACAAGATCTATAAAGTCAGATGTTGAATGCTTCGATAGTTTTATATAATCACTCACTGTCGGAAATTACTCCTTTAGTTGAATGCTTACGGAAATCAGAACAGGTTTCCGTTATTTTTTTGGTAGATAACTCCCCCCATCGGAATACGGACTTTGAGCAACTCGATGTGAATTATTTGCATTCGGGCACAAACATTGGCTATGGTGCTGCTCATAATATAGCCATTCGTCAGACTATCGAACAAAACATTAACTATCATTTGGTCGTGAATCCTGATATTTCATTTGACTTTGAAATTTTGCAGAAAATTTCAGATTTTATGGATTCTAATCCTGAAATCGGACATGTAATGCCTAAAGTATATTACCCAAGCACTGAGATTCAGTATTTATGTAAACTTCTTCCCACACCCTTTGATTTGATTTTCAGAAGATTCCTTCCCCCTTCCTGGGCAAAAAAAAGAATGGAGCAATTTGAACTTCGCAGTTCTGGTTATAATCAGATTATGGATGTTCCATATTTGTCGGGTTGTTTTATGTTTTTACGAACAGAGGCTCTAAAGAAAGTTGGATTGTTCGACGAACGTTTTTTTATGTATCCCGAAGATATTGATTTAACCCGCCGCATTCACCGCCAATTCCGAACAGTATTTTATCCTGAACTAAGTATTATTCACCACCATGCCCGTGATTCATACCTTAATCTAAAGATGTTATGGATTCATACCACCAACATGATTCGGTATTTCAATAAATGGGGCTGGATTTTTGACCGAGAGCGGAAAATAATTAATAAAAACACGCTTAATCAATTTAAATAATGATACTTTTGCATTTGTAAAACCATTATTTCTATCCTATGAATTTTAGCCTTCTTCAAATTGCAAGTGCCTTTATGGTGCTTTTTGCCATCATCGATATTTTGGGATCTATTCCCATTATTCTTAATATCAAGCAAAAGGGTGATGTGGTTCATTCTTTCAGTGCCAGTGTTGTGGCACTAGTTATTCTGATTGGTTTTTTGTTTGGAGGTGAGGGAGTTTTAAAACTTTTCAATGTTGATATTCAGTCTTTTGCAGTGGCAGGGGCATTAGTCATTTTTGTTTTTGCGATGGAAATGGTATTGGACATAGAAATTTTTAGAAATAAAGGTCCGAAAAACGGTTCGTCCATTGTACCCATTGCATTTCCATTAATTGCTGGTCCAGGATCATTCACAACGTTACTTACTCTTCGGGCTGAATATGCCACTGAAAATATTATTGCAGCACTGGTTCTCAATATGATATTTGTTTTCCTCGTTCTCAAATCAACGTCTAAAATTGAAAAGATGATAGGGGAAGGTGGAATTTATATCCTTCGTAAATTCTTTGGGATTATTTTATTAGCTATTGCAGTGAAATTGTTTACAACGAATATTGGTTCGTTATTATAATAGCCCACTAAACTCCCCCGAAGGGGACTTTAAGACAAAAGCTTACTGAAAGGAAATTCAGTAAGCTTTTGTCTTTTTTTGGTTTCCCCTTTTGGGGGAATTAAAGGGGGCTCTATTCCAACACTTCGTTATCGTGCATTTCTTTCATAAAGGTCACAAAATCGTTTTTTCGGTCAGAGTCCATCCATTCCAGACTACGGCGAGGATGCGCATTCAATGCGCCGGAAATAAGATATGGAATATGATAGCCCCAGTCTATTTCTTTTTGCATAGGGTGAACATAGTCCTGAATTACCTGCAACAAGGGCAATAAACGGTATTTAGGATTTTTGAGGAAAGCAATCAGAATTTCAATCGGGCAATTACCGGCACCACGACCTAATCCCATCAAAGTTGCATCAAGCATAGTGCAACCTTCCATAATGGCCGTGTACGTGTTTGACATGGCCATTTGCATATTATTATGCGCATGTATTCCTATTTCTTTTCCGGGTAAAGCAGCCATATACTTCCGAACCAAATGCTGAATAGATTCCACATACATACTTCCGAAACTGTCGACGGCATAGAATGTTTTTACACGTGATTTCGCAATGTCTTTCAACGCTTCATCCAGTTCCAGTTCACCTACAGTTGAAACTGCCATAAGATTGATACAAACTTCGTAACCTTTATCCATACAGTGATGTGCAAGTGCAATGGCTTTGTCAACCTGATGGCAATAACAAGCCACCCGAATCATATCGAGTAAACTTTCCGAAGCCATTGGTATATCGTCAAGGTCAATACGACCGATATCAGCCATGGCAGAAAGTTTCAGATTAGTTTCATTTTTACCGACTATACGTTCCAAATCTTTTTGATGACAGAACTTCCAGGGACCCATTTCTTTGCGGCTAAACGCTTTTTCGCTGCTCAGGTAGCCTATTTCCATATAGTCAACTCCGGCTTCCACACAGGCATTGTAAACTCCACGAACAAAATCGTCGGAAAATTGCCATTTGTTCATTAATCCACCGTCACGCACGGTGCAATCCATTACTTTAATTTCTTGTTTGTACATCTTATGACCCCCAACCCCCTAAAGGGGGCTTTAGTTTGTTATTATTTTATAGTTATTATTCTAAACTTTTATCAGAGACTCTTTAAAGTCCCCTTTAGGGGATTTAGGGGTCTTTTTTCTAATATTTCCAATTCTTTGCCAATATTGTGATCCACCAAAAACCGATAAATCTGTTCGAAGGTTTCTTTATCTAAACCATGTTCTGCAGCCCATTCTCCACGAGCTTTGATAACATGATTTTTACGATCTTCTGCGATGACGCTTTCCACATCATTTTTGTATTTTACAATTTCACTGACGTATTTGAAGCGTAATCCAAAAAGAGCAATAATTTCTTTGTCAATCAAATCGATTTGATGACGAATTTCTTCTTTGGAAGAACATTCAGAAGGAGATTTAGACAATTTCAACGTAAATATAGGTTTTTGTAAATAGAATGCACAAAAATAGTGATTTTGTTTCAAATTTGAAAACGAAAAACCTTAATTAGTTACAAATTGATATACTTTTACCACTAAGACAGCAAGAACACTATGTCTCACAAAGAAAAATAAAACCGGTGATTCGAATCTACTTCAAATCACCGGCTGTACTGTCAACTATCAACTGACAACTGTCAATTATAATAGTTCCACGCTACGTTTTACAAAGTTTGCCAACGCTTCGCCTTTCAGCATATTGTTCGCTAACAATGCTAAATCAATCAGTTGACGAACCTGTTTTGTTTCTGAGGCAAACGATTTCAAAATCGTTTTCTTCTTATCAGTCAATTCCTGTATTTGTTTGTCAAACTCTTCGATCTGCGTTTTTTCTGAGGCTGGAATCTCCTCGTCTTTTTTGCCTTTCTGATTTTCTTTCAGTGCTGATTTTTGACTTTCAACAAGCGCAATTTCTGTTTCGAGTGGTTTCACATTAGTTCCACAGGCTGATTCTTCATCGGCCAATAATTTTTCAATTATCGGATGAGCGGTGTTCACTACCAGATTGTAACTGTCAGGCATTTCAGCATAAAAACTCATCATCCCGCCTTGCAATGCCGACATTTCTTTCATACGGCGCATAAACTCGTTTTGAGTAACAAAAACCGGATTTGAAGTTGGTGCCAGTTGTTCAAATGTGACGATAAAGTTAGTTTTGTCAATTGGCGGAACTTGTGAATCGAAAACGGTTACCAGCGCATCTCGTTGCATTTCGGTTAGAGGCACTTTAGCGGCATCGTCTTTTTGAATAATCTTATCAATTACGTCGCTGTCCACCCGAACGAAACGTGTCTTCTCAAATTTTTGTTCCAGTTGACCAACCACGTGAACATCCAACTGTCCGTCCATAATCAGAACATCATAACCTTTGTCTTTGGCGTGTTGAATGTAACTGTATTGTTCGTCTGAATTATTGGCATACAGATAAATAAGGTCCCCGTTCTTGTCTTTCTGGTTTTCGCCAACCAGCGTTTTATATTCTTCAAAAGTGAAATATTTACAGTCAATGTTTTTCAATAATGAAAATTTTTCGGCTCGTTCGTAGAATTTCTCGTCACTGAGCATACCATATTGGATAAATACTTTCAGGTTATCCCATTTTTCTTCGAAAGCGCTACGGTCGGCTTTGAAAATTTCTGCCAGACGATCAGCTACTTTTTTGGTAATATGACTAGATATTTTCTTTACATTGGCATCACTTTGCAGGTAACTGCGCGATACGTTAAGCGGAATATCCGGTGAGTCGATAACTCCGTGAAGTAAGGTAAGATATTCAGGAACAATATTTTCCACATGATCGGTCACATAAACCTGATTGCAATACAACTGAATTTTATTGCGTTGCATTTCGATATTATTTTTGATTTTCGGGAAATACAAAATACCGGTCAGGTTAAACGGATAATCCACGTTCAGGTGAATGTGAAACAATGGATCTTCAGCCATTGGATTCAATTCGTGGTAGAATTTGGTATAATCTTCATCGGTCAGGTCAGCTGGTTTGCGAGTCCACGCCGGATTGGTGTTATTGATAATATTATCCTCTTCTGTTTCAACGTTTTTGCCATCTTTCCACTCTTTTTTCTTTCCAAAAGCAATTTCTATTGGAAGGAATTTGCAATATTTGGTTAGCAATTCCTGAATTTTGGATTCTTCCAAAAAATCTTTGTTGTCGTCATCAATATGAAGTACGATATCTGTTCCCCGTTCTGCTTTAATTGTGTCCTCCAGATTATACTCGGGACTTCCGTCGCAAGCCCAATGTTGAGCCTTAGCATCTTCTTTGTGTGATTGTGTAAAGATTTCAACTTGTTTTGATACCATAAACGACGAGTAGAAACCAAGTCCGAAATGACCGATAATGGCTTGTGCATCATTTTTGTATTTTTCCAAAAACTCTTCGGCACCCGAAAATGCAATCTGATTGATGTATTTTTCAATTTCTTCAGCAGTCATACCAATTCCACGATCGGAAATGGTGAGGGTGCCTTTCTTTTTATTTATCGCGATGCGTACAGTTAAATCGCCCAACTCGCCTTTGTATTCGCCTACTGATGCCAGTGTTTTTAATTTCTGAGTTGCATCTACGGCATTCGACACTAATTCACGTAAAAAAATCTCGTGATCGCTGTACAAAAATTTCTTGATAACGGGGAAAATATTAGCACTCGTAACCCCGATGTTTCCTTTACTCATTGTTTGTTCGTTTATAAGTTAATTAGTTGATTATGTTTATTAAGTTGATTGGTTCGGGAGGTTGGAGTTCCGACTCCGACCAATAGTTTATCAATACTTTGTCGGGGCGCAATTTAAAGTTGCACTCCGATTTACGCGACTTTTGATAATCAAAAAAAGTGCCAAGTGAAAGAATGTGACAGAATGGCAGAAAATAACTACTTTTCTGACACTTTCAGGGTTTAAGGTCATTCTTCAAACCCCAAAAAATCACTAATTTAGAGTCATTCTGCACGAATTTTGCAAAAATGTTTGTATCTTTGCGCCCGAAATTTAGATGTATAAAAACAATAATGTAATTTTTATGAACGTAGTTACAAAAACTATCACATTGGGTGATGGACGCACCATTTCTATTGAAACAGGAAAATTGGCCAAACAGGCTGATGGCTCTGTAATGGTTCGCATGGGTAATACCATGCTGTTGGCCACAGTTTGTTCAGCACAAGATGCTGTTCCGGGCACAGACTTTATGCCACTTTCGGTGGATTATAAAGAAAAATTCTCTGCTTTTGGTCGTTATCCGGGTGGTTTCCTTCGTCGTGAAGGTCGCGCTTCCGATTACGAAATTTTAGTTTCACGTCTTGTTGACAGGGCTTTACGTCCGTTATTTCCGGATGATTTTCACGCTGAAACTTTCGTAACAGTAACCTTATTCTCGTCGGATGGCGAAGATATGCCTGATGCGTTGGCTGGTTTAGCCGCTTCGGCTGCTTTGGCTGTTTCGGATGTCCCTTTCAATGGTCCAATTTCGGAATGTCGTGTTGCTCGTATTAATGGTCAATTTATCGTAAATCCTACTTTTGCTCAATTAGTTGATGCGGATATGGAAATCATGGTGGCTGCTACTATCGACAATATCATGATGGTGGAAGGCGAAATGAAAGAAGTGAGCGAAGATGATTTGTTGAACGCTATGAAAGTGGCTCACGAAGCAATCAAAGTTCAATGTCAGGCTCAATTGGAATTGATGGAAGAAGTTGGTAAAACGGTAAAACGTGTTTATTGCCACGAAGAAATTGACGAAGATCTGAAAAAAGATGTTTGGGCAAAAACGTATGATAAAGTGTATGAAATTGCTGCTTCTTGCAATACTGACAAACACTCACGAGTAAATAACTTTAAAGCTGTAAAAGCTGAATATGTTGCTGCATTGGAACCTGAAGTTGCTGCAGCTAAAAAAGGCTTGATTGGCAAATACTATCACGAAGTAGAAAAAGAAGCTATGCGTCGTTCTATTTTGGATGAAGGTAAACGTTTGGATGGTCGTAAAACAACTGAAATCCGTCCTATTTGGTCTGAAGTTGATTATCTTCCTGGAGCGCATGGTTCAGCTGTGTTTACGCGTGGTGAAACTCAATCATTGACTACCGTGACATTGGGAACAAAAATGGATGAGAAATTGGTTGATGAAGCTTTATACAAAGGAAAAGAACGTTTTTTATTGCACTATAACTTTCCACCATTCTCTACCGGTGAAGCTCGTGCTTCTCGTGGTGTTGGTCGTCGTGAAGTGGGTCATGGTAACCTGGCTCTTCGTGCATTGAAAAACATGATTCCTGAAAACTATCCTTACGTGGTTCGTGTGGTTTCTGATATTTTGGAATCAAACGGATCTTCTTCAATGGCTACTGTTTGTGCCGGAACATTGGCATTAATGGATGCAGGTGTTCAAATTCTGAAACCGGTTTCGGGTATTGCCATGGGATTAATATCTGAAAATAAAGGGAAGAACTTTGCAGTTCTTTCGGATATTCTGGGTGACGAAGATCACTTAGGCGATATGGACTTTAAGGTAACCGGAACAAAAGATGGTATCACAGCAACTCAAATGGATATCAAAGTGGATGGACTTTCTTATGAAATTCTTGAAACTGCCTTGAACCAAGCAAAAGCCGGTCGTTTACATATCTTGGGTAAAATTCAGGAAACTCTGGTTGCGCCACGTGAAGATATGAAACCAAATGCTCCACGTATTGTGGCTATGTACATTCCGAAAGAAATGATTGGTGCCATTATCGGACCTGGTGGAAAGATTATTCAAAACATGCAGGCTGAAACAGGTGCTATCATTACTATTGAAGAACAAGGTGATCAGGGACGTGTTGAAATTGCCGCTAACAATAAAGCTGCTATTGATGCCGCCATTGCCAAAATCAAAGGTATAGTTGCAATTCCTGAAATTGGTGAAACCTATCCATCGAAAGTAAAATCGGTGATGCCTTACGGTGCATTCGTTGAATTCATGCCAGGCAAAGAAGGTTTATTGCATATTTCTGAGATTGATTGGGTACGCATTGAAACGATGGATCAAGCCGGTATAAAAGAAGGTGATATGATTGATGTGAAATTGCTTGAAATTGACCAGAAGACAGGTAAGTTCAAACTTTCCCGCAAAGCATTGATGCCACGTCCTCCAAGGGAAGAAAAACCACAAGTTTAGTTGACAGTTGTCAGTTGACAGTTAATATAAGAAAAGCTGCAATCCGAAAGGGCTGCAGCTTTTCTTTTGAGTAAAATAAGGTTATTACCAACGGGTTGAACTCTTCCTCCCAAAAACCAAAATATAAAGGTTTACCAGCGGGAGATAGATATCAAAAATGGGTAGTGTGGCAATGTATTTCCTTCCTCCAAAATGTTTTGAAGAGCTATTGATAATGGATAGCTGAACTATGTAGCGCAGCAAAAATAAAACAGCAGTTGCAATCTGGGTAATCATATTCCCAAAGACTAAAGCCAAAATTAGTGTTAGATAAAATAATCCACGTGTTGTTGGTTCGAAAAATAAACGGAATTTACTGGAACTTTTGTAATAGCTTGAAACGGAAAGATGACGTTCTTTTTGGTACAACCATCCTTTAAATGTTTTGTTTGGTTCTGACCAGGTAATACTGTCAGGTGAAATTTCAATACGGGTATTCCACGGATTACTGGCTTTGTTTACTAATAAATCATCATCACCTGAGCTAAGATGCAGAGTAGAAGCAAAGCCTTTTTGAGCAAAGAAGGTTTCTTTACGGTAAGCCAGGTTACGACCCACCCCCATGTATGGTTTACGGTTAGCAGCCATGCCCATGTATTGCAGGGCAATAAACAAGGTGTCATAGGTTATCAGGTGGTTTAAGAATCCTTTTTTTTGCAAATATGCACCGTAACCCAAAACAAAGTCGGTTTCACGGCTGAAGTTACGCATCATGCGGGTAATCCAGGTTTTATCTTCTGGCATACAATCGGCATCAGTCATCAATAGAAACTCGAATTTCGATGCTTTTATTCCAAGCGTCAATCCAAGCTTTTTTGTACTGACATTATTTGCTCCAACCGGCACAAAAGTAGTTCTCAGTCGTGGATAATCGACACATAAATCACGTAATATATTGTCAGTTTCGTCGGTCGATCCATCATTAATTACAATAACTTCAAATTCAGGATAATCCTGTTCTAAGACGAATGGTAGAAATTTACGTAGATTTTCGGCTTCGTCTTTGGCGCAAATAATAACCGAAACGGGTGGTTGCTCATCCTGAAAAGCTAATTTGCCTTTTTTTATTTTTGTACGAAGATGCAATATTCCATTCAAATACCTGAAATAAAAATAAATTTGATAAATGAATGTTACGAGCAGAATGCCAAATAAAATCAATTCAATCAATGAAAAGGTGAAACCGTATATATTCATATTATATCCCATAAGATTCCGTAAAGGGGAATAAGTTAGTTTAAATGCATTTATAAAATGGTAAAGCGAAACAATACAACTCCTTTTTAGGGGTTGGGGGGATCAAAACTCCAATCTCCATCTTCGTCCATAAAAGTTGGTTCAATAAAATCGTCAATCTCCCGTCGTTCTTTTTTTGTTGGACGTCCTGTTCCTCTATCACGCCCCGTTTGTCCTACAAGTCTGCCTAATTCAATTAATTCAAGCTGGTCAGTAGTTGTTACATTTTCCATAAAACCTGCAACCAATTTGGCATTCATCCGATTTTCAGACAACGCTAACACTTTGAATGAAAACAAGATAGGGTTTCGTTTAATACAAACCACATCGCCAACTTTTACATTTCGGGATGGTTTCACCTGTATGTTTTGAATAATGACCTTCCCTTTCTTACAAGCTTCGGCGGCCAGAGTCCGGGTTTTAAAAAGCCGTACAGCCCATAACCATTTATCAATGCGTACTTCTGTCTTCATATTTGGTTGATTAAGTTGATTGGTTTGATTAAGTTGATTGGTTTGTAAAACCTAATGAACTCAATAACTTAATCAACTATTTTCCATTAAACTGTGTCATTGTCAATTGCATTCCACTTAAACAAAAGTTCCGGATAATTTCATTACAGCGCTCTGCTCGTTCCGGTATTTCTGCAGCTTGTTCGGCTGTCCATTTGCCCAATACATATTCCACCTGGCGACCTTTGGCAAAGTCATTTCCAATCCCAAAACGCAATCGGGCATAATTGCAATGACCAAGTATTTCCTGAATATTTTTCAGGCCATTATGACCGGCATCCGAACCTTGTGGCTTCAATCGAAGTGTTCCGAAGGGTAACGCAATATCATCAACTACGATTAACACATTCTCAATTTCGATTTTTTCTTTTTGCATCCAGTAACGAAGGGCATTTCCGCTCAGATTCATAAACGTAGATGGTTTGAGCAAAACAAGCATACGTCCTTTCAACTTCAGTTCGCAAGTTGCACCGTAGCGGTTTTCGCTAAAAAAAACATTGGACGCCTTAGCAAAAGCGTCCAATATTGTAAATCCTATGTTGTGGCGGGTATCCTGGTACTCATTACCGATATTGCCCAAGCCGACAATTAAGTACTTCATAACTTAGTTGATAGTTGATAGTTGAAAATTAATAGTTAAAGAAAACAATTTATTAACTATCAATTTTCAACTGAAAACTAATGAAATTATTTTCCTGCTGTAGCAGCAGCACCACGTGCAGCCCTTGTTAATTTAACCTGAGCAACAACTGCGTTTTTAGCATTTAAAATTTCCAGTTTTTCAACTGAAACTTTAGCCACCTGAATTGATTTCCCTAATCCTAAAGAAGTTACATCTATTACAATGTTTTCAGGAATTTGAGTGTATAAACCTTTAACTTTTAGTTTCCGCATTTCTAATGCCAATTTACCACCTTCTTTAACACCTTCGGCTAATCCTTCTAATTTAACGGGAAGTTCAACAATTACTGGTTTATCTTCAGTTAGTTGTAGAAAGTCAATATGCAAAACTTTATCTGTTACAGGATGAAATTGCAAAGCTTTCATAATGGCTTTGGTTTTTTTTCCATCAATGTCAAGATTTACAACAAATACCTCAGGCGAATAAACCAATTTACGAACGTCACTCACTGTTGCTGTGAAATGTACGTTTTCATTTCCACCATACAATACAGCCGGAATGTTATCAACCACACGTTCAGCTTTAGTCGCTTTTTTTCCTAGGTCAGTACGCACTGTACCTTTTAATTCAAATGTCTTCATTTAATAGTTTGTTTTTTTGTGTTACTCAAAATTTAAGCGTGTTTTTTATGTGATTAGTCGCTTAATTTCCCATCACACTTTCTTTTGCAAAAAAGTGCTGCAAAATTACTATAATTTTTGGAAATGTGCAAGAGCTTTTAGCAGAAATTCAAGGGATATATTATATCACATTATTTTTTTTTACTCAACAGTGTATTTCTTTTATGTTTTAGGAATTAGTCAGTATACACAACGGCATAAGTTTGTTCTGTTGCAGTTAGCTGTGAATTAAAGAGATTCGCTTTCGTTAGTCTACCAAGAATGCCCTAAATACATAAGCCAGATTAAAAATTAATTACCACATTCTACTCAATTGACAGATTAATTGGTAGTTATAGTATAAAACTCTATTCGAAGTTTGTTTTAATTTTTTTTGATAGGACAGTTAGTAATTAAAAAAAATGTATTATATTTGCAGGCTCAAAAAACATAACAAAATACTAATCACAATTTAAAGTTCGGGAGGAAACAAGCAATAGCTAAGCAATTGACCATCAGGCCTCAAAGAGGAAGAGTAAAGGAACAACCCAATCGTATTAATGAGAAAATTAAAGGGTTAAAAGAAGTTCGTTTGGTAGGCGATAATGTAGAACAAGGCGTTTATTCGTATGATGAAGCCATTCGAATCGCAGATCAACTCGAGTTGGATTTGGTAGAAATATCGCCTAATGCTGTGCCACCCGTTTGTAAAATTGTTGATTATCAGAAGTTTCTATACCAACAAAAGAAACGTGAGAAAGAAGCCAAGGCTAAAACAGCGAAAGTTGTTTTGAAGGAAATTCGTTTCGGACCTCAAACCGACGATCATGATTACAATTTTAAACTGAAACATGCTATCGATTTTCTGAAAGAAGGCTGCAAAGTAAAAGCATATGTTTTTTTCAAGGGTCGTTCAATTTTGTTTAAAGAACAGGGTGAGGTATTATTACTCCGCTTTGCAAACGAATTGGAAGATTACGCAAAAGTAGACCAACTACCACAATTGGAGGGAAAACGCATGATTATCATGTTCTCACCCAAAGTAAAAAAGTAGTTGAAAAAAAAGGATTACACAACTAAAAATAAGTAACAATGCCAAAAATGAAAACTAACTCCGGTGCAAAAAAAAGGTTTACCCTTACCGGAACAGGAAAGATCAAAAGAAAACATGCTTTTAAAAGCCACATTTTGACAAAAAAAACAACCAAACAAAAACGTAACCTGACTCATTCAGCACTTGTTTGCAAGACTGATTTGACTAACGTTAAAGAAATGCTTTGCTTGAAATAGTCAATAATCTTACTTTTAAAAACACCATTTTTCTTAGTCAAAAAATCAGAATGCTTTTAGCCTCAAGTTCGCTGTGAAAAGCGACGCTAACATTCACAAATCATTTAATTATGCCAAGATCAGTAAACCACGTTGCTTCACGTAAAAGAAGAAAAAGAATTTTAAGCCTCACCAGAGGTTATTTTGGAGGTCGTCGTAATGTCTGGACCGTAGCCAAAAACACATGGGAAAAAGGGTTGCAATATGCTTACCGCGACCGTAAAACCAAAAAACGCAATTTCCGTGCTTTGTGGATTCAACGTATTAACGCTGCTGCACGTTTGGAAGGTTTGTCGTACTCAAAATTAATGGGTGCTTTGCACAAATCAGGTATCGAAATGAACCGCAAAGTATTAGCCGATTTAGCAATGAATCACCCGGAAGCTTTCAAAGCTATCGTGTTGAAAGCAAAAAACGCATAGGAAGCTAATTATAAAATATAAATGAAACCCAAACCGATTAATTCGGTTTGGGTTTCATTTTATTCGGCAAGTAAAGTTATAAAAAAAACAGCAAGAATCTTGCTGTTTCTATTTTTTATTAGTTAGATTAATATCCCCATTTCAGCCAGAGTGCTCCCCAGGTAAAGCCTGCTCCAAATGCTGTTAGAATGATATTATCGCCTTTCTTGAATTTCTTTTCCCATTCCCAAATTCCGAGTGGAATACTTGCTGCTGAAGTATTTCCGAACCGTTCAATATTGATGACGACTTTTTCGTAATCAACTTTTGTACGTTGCACAACAGCATCAATTATGCGTAAATTGGCCTGATGTGGAATAAGCCAGGCAATATCGTCGTTAGTCAACTGGTTTTTGTCCATTATTTCAGCAGAAACTTCAGCCATATTAATAACAGCATATTTGTAAACGTTTGTGCCTTCCTGGTAGGTATACTGAAGTCCTTTTTCAACTGTTTCAAGTGTTGTTGGTATAGCAGAACCTCCAGCTTTAATGTGAAGGTGTTTATAGCCAACCCCATCTGTTCTAATTATTGAATCCATTACTCCGAAATCCTCATTTGTTGGTTCAAGTAGTACAACACCTGCTCCATCTCCAAAAAGTGGAGCAGTGGTTCTATCTGTATAATCAGTAATTGATGACATTTTTTCGGCACCCATCACCAACACTTTTTTATATTTTCCGCTAGCAATGAAGCTGGCTGCAGTTTCCATAGCAACAATAAAACCAGAACAAGCTGCTTGTAAATCAAAAGCTAAAGCATTTTTAATTCCAACTCTTTCAGCTGCCATAGACGCACAAGATGGATAAATATGATCAGGTGTAGTTGTTCCGCAAATGATCAGATCAATTTCTTCAGGTTTTGTGCCGGTTTTAGAAAATAAATCTTCAATTGCTTTTGCCGCTAAAAATGAAGTTCCTACATTTTCATCTTTTAAAATCCGACGTTCTTTAATCCCAACGCGTGAAGTAATCCACTCGTCATTGGTATCCATCATTGTGCTAAGTTCTTGGTTGTTAAGAATGTATTCCGGAACATAGCCTCCGACACCCGTAATAACGGCTCTTATATTTGACATGCTTATTATTTTTATTACATAAAAATCAAGCTCTAAAGTATATATTTAGAGCTTAATTGAATTTTTAAATATTGTATAGTATTGAAATGGCATTAGGCCATTGCCAATTTTTCAATTGCCAATTTACCTCTGTAGTAACCACATTCGCCACAAACAGTATGATAAATATGAGCTGCTCCGCAGTTTGAGCAAGTTGCTAAAGTTGGAGCTTCAGCTTTATAATGAGTTCTTCTTTTTCTAGCGCGTTGTTTCGAAATTTTTCTCTTAGGATGTGCCATCTTTTTGTTTATTTAATTGTTTTCTGTTATGTTTTGTAAACCGTCCCATCTCGGGTCAGTTTGAGTTTCTTCTACTGAAAAATCATCATCTGAATCGTCTTCAAACAATGTAGTTCCTCCTTCATCATCGTCATCTTTTTGTCTGGTAATGTGCCTTTTTAGCTTGGTAGCCATTGTCTTGTTGCATTCTCCCGTCGCGTGAACATGCTTGATCGGGATATTCAACACGATAAATTCATACAAAAACCAGGCAATATTTATTGCACCTTCCGCTTCGGGAACAATTACGATTTCATCTTCTTCCGAAAATTTGTCTCCAAATTTAACCTGAAGTTTTTCTTTGTAATGTATCGGCTGCTCCATATTGTCCAAACACCGGTCACACGGTATGGTGACCGATCCGTCCAATGTAAAGAGAAGTTCGAAAACAGAAAATTTGCGCTTAACGCTAATTTTTGCTTTTACATTCCCTTTTTCAACCTCGGGACTGTCTATTTTTTTGAAATAAACATTGTCTAAATCAAACTCATACAATTGTATTTCGTCATTTAAATCCTTTAGTACAACGTTGTATTGTTCAAATTTTGACATATTTACTTGAAAATTTAAAATCGTGCAAAGGTACGAAAATATGTTCTATTACAAAATAGTTTCGTTTCTATTTTAGTGAATTTATTCAAAATATTAGCAAAAATCTAAACTATCAGTTGTTTTTGTTTTTAATTCGAGAGAATTATAACTGATTTTATAACGGATTTGTTTTCAAAATAATGCGAAAAATTGTGCCAACATTCAATTCAGATTGTTTTACAAATATTTTTCCACCATGATATTCCTCAATAATCCTTTTTGCAAGCGAAAGTCCTAAACCCCAGCCTCTTTTCTTGGTTGTAAATCCGGGGGTAAATACCATTTTGAATTTTTTCTTATCGATGCCTTTGCCTGTATCCTTTATGTCAATAAGCACTTCATCATTTTTTTGTAACACGGTAATATCAATATTGCCACTTCCGTCCATAGCATCAATAGCATTTTTGCATAAATTTTCGATAACCCATTCAAATAAGGGAATATTAAGCGAAATAAAAACATGCTCTTCTGTTGGAAAATGACACTGAATTGCTACTTTTTGGGAAGATCGGTTTGACATATACTGAACTGCATTTTGCACTGTTTCATTCAGGCTAACTATCATTAAATCAGGTTTAGAACCGATTTTTGAAAACCGTTCAGCAATAATGCCTAAGCGGTTTACATCTTTTTCCATTTCGCCGATTAGTTTGTCTTCTGAATGTCTCATTTTCAGTAAATCAACCCAGGCCAGTAACGACGAAATTGGTGTTCCCAGCTGGTGAGCCGTTTCTTTTGATAACCCAACCCAAACCTGATTTTGCTCTGCTTTTTTCGTGCTTGAAAAAGCAAAAAATGCAACTAGCAAAAAAACAATTATAACCCCAAACTGAACATACGGAAAGTAAACCAATTGTTTGAGAAACAATGAGTCATCGTAATAAATATATTGAGTTGTTTTGTCGAGTTTTACAACGATTGGAGCTCGCCTGGCTTTTAAACGAATTATTTCTTTTTCGTAGAATTCTGCTATATTTGTTTTGGGTTCTTTGATATTGAGCGATGAAATCATTTTATTTGTAGCATCGGTCATTATGATAGGAATTGTGGTATTACTTTCCACAATTTTCATTACCATTTCGATATTTGTATTTTCCGATGCTGAGATGGATTGATGAATAGCTTCAGCCCAAATTTCTACTTTTTTTCGTTCCTCTTCTGCCAGTGAATTTGCCAGCCGATTGGTGAAATAGGTTGAAGCAAGTATAATCCCCGCTGCAATAACCAAAAATGCCAGTTTTAGTTGACGGGTAATTTCGTATAATTTGTTGATTTTAAGAGCCATATAGAACGAAGAAAAGTTTGTTCTTTTTTTTTAGAAATGAACGTCAAATATAGTAAAAAAGGTTGATATGTTGTTTTGGTTTATCGTATGCATAAAATGTTGTATCTTTGTAAATTGTAAAGTTAGCGATTTTGTGACTTGTAATAACAACATATATAAATGCATAAATCAGGTTTTGTAAATATAGTAGGCAATCCAAACGTTGGTAAATCAACTTTGATGAATGCGTTGGTTGGTGAACGAATTTCCATCATAACTTCTAAGGCGCAGACCACCCGTCACCGCATTATGGGAATAGTTAACGGTGATGATTTTCAGATTGTTTATTCTGACACACCTGGTGTTTTGAAGCCTAATTACAAACTTCAGGAATCAATGCTTAATTTTTCCCGTTCGGCTTTGTCGGATGCTGATGTGTTGCTTTATGTGACTGATGTATTTGATTCATATGAAAAAAACGAAGATTTTGTTGAAAAAGTGAAGATGAATCCAGCACCTATTTTGCTTATTATCAATAAAATAGATTTGATTGACGAAGAAAAGTTGATTGTGTTGGTTGATAAATGGAAAGGGCTACTGCCTCAGGCTGAAATTTATCCTGTATCGGCGTTAGAGAAATTTAATGTTGATGTTTTATTCAAGCGAATTAAGGATTTATTACCTGAATCGCCTGTTTTTTTTGACAAGGATCAGTTGACAGATAAACCGGCTCGTTTTTTTGTGACTGAAATTATACGTGAGAAAATTTTGATGAACTACGATAAGGAAATACCTTATTCGGTGGAAGTAGAAGTAGAACAATTTCAGGAAGATGATCGCCTGATTCGAATCAATGCAGTGATTTATGCTGAGCGAGATTCTCAAAAAGGGATTCTGATTGGGCACGGTGGAAAGTCGCTTAAAAAAGTTGGAACTGAGGCAAGAAAAGATATGGAACTTTTTTTTGAAAAGAAAGTTTTTCTCGAATTATTTGTGAAAGTTGAGAAAGACTGGCGAAACAAAGACATTAAACTCAGAAGTTTCGGATATAATCCAGAATAATATGAAATGATTGCTTTACAAATAAATAAAGTATAGATTATGAAAAACACAGCAGGAATTATTGCAGCATTTTTGGGCGGTGCACTGGTAGGTGCAGCTTTGGGATTGCTTTTGGCACCTGAAAGTGGTGAAGAAACAAGAAAGAAAATTGTGGAAGAATTAGAAAAAATGGGAATCAAGTTGCCTAAAACTGATGAAACTGAAGTGCCAACTGAAACTAAATCAGAGATTTAAACGTCTGTAAATCAATTTATATGAAATCAACTTCCGAACCGGTTGAAAATTTTCAACAACTATATGACGATATTAAAAAGTATGTCGAATTGCAAGCAGATTTTATCAGAGTCGAGTTTGTTGAAAAACTCACTATATTGATATCCTCATTTCTGATTATTATGCTGGTAGTCATTTTAGCCATGGCGGCTTTGTTTTATATGTTTTTTTCACTGGCTTACTTACTCGAACCTTTAGTTGGAAGTATGGCGATTAGCTTCTCCATTATTTCAGCACTTTACGTTCTCTTGATTATGTTGCTTTTTGCTTTTCGAAAAGGCCTTATAATCAATCCAATAGTACGCTTTCTGAGTAAATTATTTCTGACCAAAACTAAAAATTAACGATATGGAAATTGTTCCTACTTCAAATACAAATACAAAGAAAAAGAAAATTGGATTGGATGATTTGATAGCGCACAAAGCAGAATTAAAACAACAAATTTACAATCAACGTGTGCAAATTTCAGTTTCAAGTAAAAAGCTGTTTTCATTGGAAACGCTGACAACTTATATTTTCGGAACCATTCAAAATAGCCTGACTTTGGCTGATGGAGTTATGATGGGAATGAAACTTGTTCAAACGATGAAGAAATTTTTTACTAAAAAGAAGTAATTTGTCATAGCCGAAACTGTATCAAAAAAATTAAATCTCATAAACTGTCAAATCCTCGCCCAATACCGTATTTTCAAAAACGGCTTTAGCTTCGGTCAATAAATCATTTTGATTATTATAGCGGGCCGAATAATGTCCGATTATCAGTTTCTTTACATTCGCTCTTCTTGCTATCTCACCCGCTTGACGTGCAGTTGAGTGCTCTGTCTGATTCGAACGGATAGTTTCATCTTCCATAAAAGTGGCTTCGTGATACAGGCAATCTACCCCTTCAATCATCGGAATTATTTTTTCGGAAAAAGCTGTGTCAGAACAATATGCAAAACGTTTTGGTGCTTCGGGAGCTACAGTGAGTAGATTATTCGTAATAACTTCGCCAGTTTCTGTAATAAAATCTTCACCTTGTTTGATTTTTGGAATCCGCCAGGTTGGAATGTGATAAAAATCAATCATTTCACGAATAATGTGCCTGTCACGGGGCTTTTCTTCAAATAAAAAACCACAGCATGGAACCCTGTGTTTCAATGGAATAGTAAAAACCTGAATGCTACGGTCTTCATAAATTAATTCGTTTTTTCGGGGATTGATGTTATGAAAAATCACATCAAAAGGCAGATCCTGACAAAAATACATTAACTGCGGTTTCAGTATTTTTTCCAGATCAGGTTGTGCGTGAATGTGCAAATCAGCTGTGCGGTTCAACATTCCGAATGAGGATATCATTCCAATCAAACCAAAGCAATGGTCTCCGTGCAAGTGTGAAACAAAAATATGACCCAGTCGGGCTGTTTTAACTCCCATTTGGCGCATACGAATTTGAGTTCCTTCTCCACAATCAATCAGGTATTGCTTATCACGAAGTTCGAGTAATTGTGCACTGGGGAAATTTTTTCGGGTCGGAAGTGCCGAACCGCAGCCTAAAATAGTGAGAGTTGCTTTTTGCATTTATTTTTAAAATATGCCAATATGCCAATATGCCAATATGCTAATGTGCTAATGTGTTAATGAGCTAATGTACTAATGTGCCAATGTAAGAAATAACTAATTCACTCAATCAACCAAATCAACTAATCAACCAATCAATAATTCAACCCAATCAACGATTAATCCAATCGTTTTTCAGCAAGCCGTATATAGCCAAATCAACAAATCCACGGGTATGAAGTTCAGCATCACGTTCAATACCTTCAAAAGTAAATCCAAGCCTTTCTGGAATTGCACGACTTTTTAAATTTTCTGTAGCTGCTTTTATCTGAATCCTATTTATATTCATTATTGCAAAAACGTATTCAATCAAGACTTTACATGAATTTGTTATGATCCCCAACCCTTGTTTTTTTTCTGAAAGCCAATAACCAATTTCTGTTTTTTGATTATCCAGATCGGTATCTTTCAATCCGATGATACCTGCAAATTGTTTTTGATAGGTGATAGCAAAAGTCAGATTAATTTTATCTGAATTCAGGTAATTTTCAATGAACTGATTGGTATATGAAATATCCAGGGTAAGTTCTACAAATGGCAACCATTCAGCAAGGTAATCACGTTGTGAATCAATAGTATTGAAAATTGGTCGTAAATGCTCAAAACCAATTTCTTTTAATCGGATGTTTTGGTCAACAACTAATTCTATTGGTTTCATTAAATCCTTGTTTTTTTCTTCAACTCAAAGTCACGACCAAGGTATTTTTCGCGAACAATTGGGTTGTCAGCCAGTTCTTTGGATGTTCCCTGGAAAAGAATCCGGCCTTCGAAAAGTAGATAAGCCCGGTCGGTAATAGTGAGTGTTTCGTCCACATTGTGATCGGTAATAAGAATACCGATATTTTTATCTTTCAACTTCCACACAATGTCCTGAATATCCTGAACAGCAATAGGATCAACACCGGCAAACGGTTCATCAAGCATAATAAAACGTGGTTCGATGGCCAGGCAGCGGGCAATTTCAGTCCTTCGACGTTCCCCTCCTGAAAGTCGGTCGCCAATATTTTTACGTACGTGCTCCAGATTAAATTCAGCGATTAGCGTTTCAAGTTTTTCTTTTTGATAGGCTTTGCTGAATTTTGTCATTTCCAAAACTGATTTGATATTATCTTCAACCGTCATTTTTCGGAAAACAGATGCCTCTTGCGCCAGATATCCAATGCCACTTTGTGCTCGACGGTAAACCGGATATTTTGTTATATCCTTGTCATTCAGGAATACCTTGCCTGAATTTGGCACTACCAGACCGGTTGTCATGTAGAAAGTAGTTGTTTTACCCGCACCATTCGGACCGAGTAAGCCTACAATTTCACCTTGCTTTACATTGATGGAAACATCGTTTACCACCATACGTTTTCCGTATTTTTTGAATAAATGGTCTGTGCGGAGCACCATATTGTCGTTTGTCATATAATTCGATTAGAAATACAAAAGTACAATTTATTTAAGTAAGCACAAAATGGGATTTCATTAGGTTATTTCTTTATTTTTGCTGCTATAATTTATTTTAATTTAAGTTCGTGTTCTTGGATCTTTGCGGACTTAGCGTTCAAAAATGTTTTATTGATTTATCACAGCCGACTCATAATTCAAATTTGTACTATTTTATAAGTTTATTTGCCGAAAATACGAATTTAAATTCAAAATAATCATTACTTTTGTTTACAGTAGTTGACCAAGATGATTTCTACAACTCGGACAATTTTAATGATATAGTGCAAATGAATAAATTTTAAATTAAAGGATTATGTACCAGAATTATAAACAATACCTGCAAGCTGAATTGACCCTTATAAAGGAAGTGGGTTTATTTAAGAATGAACGAATTATAATTTCAGCACAAGGAGCTGTTATTCGTGTGGCTGATGGAAATGAAGTACTGAATTTTTGTGCCAATAATTATTTGGGATTGTCTAATAGTCCGGCATTGATTGAAGCTGCCAAAAAAGGTTTAGATTCCCATGGTTACGGTGTTTCATCAGTTCGGTTTATTTGCGGTACGCAGGATATTCATAAACAGTTAGAAGCTTCCATTGCAAGGTTTTTCGGTACGGAAGACACTATTTTATATGCTGCATGTTTCGATGCAAACGGCGGTGTTTTCGAACCTTTACTTGGCGAGGAAGATGCCGTCATTTCTGATGCGTTGAATCACGCCTCCATCATTGATGGCGTTCGGCTGTGTAAAGCCCAGCGCTACCGCTATGCGAACGCAGATATGGACGATTTAGAAACTCAGTTAAAGACAGCTCAAGCTCATCGATTTCGCTTGATTGTAACCGATGGCGTTTTTTCCATGGATGGGAATGTCGCACCATTGGATAAAATCTATGCATTGGCTACAAAATACAACGCATTGGTGATGGTCGATGAATCGCATTCAGCCGGTGTGGTAGGGCGAACCGGACGTGGAGTAACCGAACGCTACAATTTGCGTGGAAAAATTGAAATCATTACCGGAACACTTGGAAAAGCATTTGGTGGTGCAATAGGTGGATTTACTACCGGAAAACAAGAAATTATTGATTTATTGCGTCAACGCTCACGCCCCTATTTATTTTCAAATTCTATTCCGCCGATGGTTGCAGCTGCCGGAATAAAAATGTTCGAAATGATGGACGAAAGCAATGAACTTCAGGATAAACTGCACCGGAATACCGCTTATTTTGTTGAACGAATGAAGCTAGTCGGATTTGATATAAAGCCAACCGAATCAGCAATCTGTGCCGTAATGCTTTATGATGCCAAACTCTCCCAGGAAATGGCTGCACGCTTGCTTGATGAAGGAATTTATGTGACGGGCTTTTATTTCCCGGTTGTTCCAAAGGATCAGGCACGTATTCGGGTTCAGATTTCAGCGGCTCACAAAACAGAACATTTGGATAAATGCATTGCTGCTTTTACAAAGGTGGGAAAAGACTTAAATGTGCTAATGTGCTAATGTGGCAATATGCTAATCTAAGATAAAACGAATGTGTTATGAACTTATTTAACTAAATTAACTAAATCAACATATTCAACCAACAAATCAACTAACTCAACCCATCAACTCAAATGAAAGCACTTGTAAAACTTCGTCCCGAAAAGGGAATTTGGATGGAAGAAATTCCGATACCGCACGTAGGTATTAACGATGTATTGATAAAAATAAAAAAAACGGCCATTTGTGGTACCGATTTACATATATACAAATGGGATGACTGGTCGGCACGTACTATTAATACACCAATGACGATTGGTCATGAATATGTAGGTGAAATTGTAGATAAAGGTCGTGGTGTGAAAAATATTCATATAGGCGACCGGGTGACAGGCGAAGGTCATATCGCCTGCGGACATTGCCGAAATTGTCGACGTGGAAAATTGCATGTTTGTGAGAATACCATAGGGGTGGGAGTGAACCGCGATGGTGCTTTTGCCGAATACTTGTCTCTTCCTGCTGAAAATGTGGTACATTTAGATTCTCGCATTCCGGATGAGATAGCCGCGATTATGGACCCTTTTGGAAATGCTACCCACACGGCTTTATCATTTCCAATGATAGGTGAAGATGTGTTGATTACAGGTGCGGGTCTTATTGGGACTATTGCAACGGCGATTTGTAAATTTGCCGGAGCTCGCAATATCGTTGTAACAGATTTGAGCGATTATCGACTGGAAATTGCCAAAAAAATGGGTGCTACTTTGACGGTCAATCCTAGTAAAGGTGAAACCATCGAAGGTGCTATCAAACAATTACATATGCACGGTTTTGATATTGGATTGGAAATGTCAGGCTCACCTATTGCTTTTGAAAGTATGATTGAAAATATGTACAATGGTTCTAAAATTGCCTTGTTAGGAATTTTACCAAATACTACTACCGTACAATGGGATAAAATCATTTTCAAAGCATTGACATTGAAAGGAATATATGGTCGTGAAATGTGGGAAACCTGGTATCAGATGGAACAAATGTTGATAACCGGTATAGATCTTAGGCCGGTTATTACACATCGGTTTGAAATTGACGATTTCCAAAAAGGATTTGATGTGATGGAAAGTGGTGAATGTGGAAAAGTCATACTGAACTGGTAATATTTTATAAAGCTGCAATTTAATTGCAGCTTTTTTTTACTAATAAATCAAAATTTCAAATCGATATATTTTTTGCACAATTACATTGAAAATGTGTCAATATTTTATTTTCAGAGAGGATGAACAGTTAAATATCAGCTCATAAAAAATAATTAAAGAAATATTTCTCTAATTCCTTTGTTGAATCAAAATATTTTTGTAATTATGCATTTTTAAAATAAATGCATTATGATTAATGAAAATTCACATACTCAGTACGATGTCGAAACTGATGAGGAATTAATGAATCATCTGAACAACATCATTCAGGAATGTAAGAATAAACCAGGTATGCTGATACCTATCTTACAGCAAACTCAAAAGCTGTACGGTTACCTTCCGGAATTCGCAATCAGGAAAATCAGTACAGAACTTCAAATTCCATTCAGCGAAGTGGCAGGAATCATTGGTTTTTATTCCTTTTTTTCTACCAAAGCTAAGGGTAAAAACGTGATTCGGGTGTGTCAGGGAACTGCCTGTTATGTGCGTGGTGGTAAAGATTTACTATCAGCATTTAAAAATGTTCTAAAAGTTGGTGTAGGCGAAACTACGAAAGATAAGAAATTTTCGCTTGAAGTGAGCCGTTGCTTTGGTGCCTGTGGACTTGCACCTGTTATAACTATAAATGATGAAGTGATTCAGCGGGTGAAGTCTTCGTCGGTTGCAGAAATTGTAAAATCTGTTGAGGATTAAATTTCGTCATTAATGTCTGCTAAAAACCCCAGTATTATGAGCACGGAAATATCAAAATTAAGAACGGTGGCCGATTTGACTGCACTGAAAGAAAAAGTCAGCAAAACCCGCAATAGCAAAGAAAAAATTCTGGTTTGCATGGGCGGTGGTTGCATAGCTTCTGGCTCAGCGAAAATAAAGGCACGATTTGAAGAAGAGCTGAAATTCAAAGGCTTGGATGACAAAATATCGGTTATCGGAACCGGTTGTCTCGGACCTTGTTCACACGGACCTGCTGTATTGATGGGACGTGATAAAGTATTTTATCATAAGGTTACGGCTTCTGATGTTTCTGAAATTGTTGAAAGTCATTTGGTTAATGATAACTGTGTAGAAAGATTGACTTTCAGGGAAGGGCAGGGAAGTGTACCCATCCCAGTATTGACAGATATAAGCTTTTTCAACCGTCAAACTAAAATTGTATTGCGAAATTGTGGAGAAATTAATCCGCTGAGTATTGAAGAATACATTGGAAATGAAGGTTATACCGGACTTGTAAAAGCACTTGAAGAGATGACGCCTGTGAGTGTTATTAAGGAAATGGAAAAATCCGGCTTGAGAGGACGTGGCGGTGCCGGTTTTCCTACCTGGATTAAATGGTCAATAGCCAATAAAAATAAATCAGATAAAAAGTATATTCTATGTAATGCTGATGAGGGTGATCCGGGAGCATTTATGGATCGAAGCGTGTTAGAAGGCGATCCACACAGTGTGATTGAAGGTATGGCCATAGGTGCTTTTGCTATTGGTGCCGATGAAGGTTATGTGTATGTGCGGGCAGAATATCCCTTGGCAGTTGAACGCTTGCAAAATGCTATCAATCAGGCTCGAGAATATGGATTGCTTGGACAGAATATTTTAGGAACAGATTTTTCTTTCAATCTCGAAATCCGCATGGGTTCAGGTGCTTTCGTTTGCGGTGAAGAAACAGCACTGATTGCTTCTATTGAGAGTAAACGAGGCGAACCTCGTCCACGTCCGCCATTCCCGGCTGAAAAAGGACTTTGGGGAAAACCATCGGTTCTGAATAATGTGGAAACATTAGCCAATATTCCGGTTATTATGACTAAAGGTGGTGATTGGTTTGCTTCTTTTGGGACAGAGAAAAGCAAGGGCACGAAAGTCTTTGCACTAGCAGGTTCTATCAACCATTCCGGTTTGGTAGAAGTGCCGATTGGTACAAGTTTGGGTGATTTGATTTATGATATTGGTGGAGGAACAATTGGTGGAAAACCTTTTAAAGCAGCTCAAATTGGTGGTCCTTCGGGCGGATGTATTCCTAAACAGCATTTAAATGTTCCACTCGACTATGAATCGTTGAACGAATTAGGTGCCATTATGGGTTCGGGTGGCTTGATAGTGATGGATGAAGATTCGTGCATGGTCGATGTAGCAAGGTTTTTTCTTGAATTTGTTCAGGAAGAATCCTGTGGAAAATGTGTTCCGTGTCGTGTTGGAACAAAGCGTATGCTCGAAATTTTGGAACGCATCTGCAATGGTCACGGACACCCCGATGATATTGAAAAACTAGTGGAATTAGGTACTGAAATAAAACGGACTTCCTTGTGTGGACTCGGACAATCAGCTCCTAATCCGGTTTTATCGACTATTCGATTTTTTAGAGATGAATATGAAGCCCATATAGCGTTAAATCACTGTGAAGCTGGTGTCTGTAGCGGATTAGTGCGCGCTCCGTGTCAGAGTGGTTGTCCTGCTAATGTAGATGTGCCCGGTTTTGTTTCGCTTATCGGTGAAAAACGATATGCTGAAGCACTTCGGTTGCACCGGGAACGAAATCCGTTTGCGGCGGTTTGCGCACGGGTTTGTTTCCATACCTGTGAAAAGAAATGCCGGCGTTCCACTATCGACGAAGCCTTGGCTATTCGTTCGGTGAAACGTTTTATGGTGGAACAGGAAATTACCATTCAGGTGCCCGAAGTGAGGGATAATGCTGAAAATGCACAACGCAAAATTGCCATTGTTGGTGCCGGACCTGCCGGACTTTCCTGCGCGTATTTCTTAGCCCGACTTGGTTACCGTCCGGTAGTGTTCGAAGCCGAACCACGTCCGGGAGGAATGCTGGTACAGACCATTCCGGCCTATCGTTTGCCCCGTGAAATTCTGGCTCGTGAAATTCGTATGATTGAAGGACTTGGAGTGACAATTGAAACAGGAAAGAAACTTGGACGTGATTTTACGCTTCAAAGTCTGAATGATCAGGGTTACGAAGCTATTTTCATTGGCGTGGGTGCTCCCAAAGGTGTACAACTAAAACTGAAAGGTTCAGATTCAAAAGATGTTGTTGATGCATTGAATTTCCTGAGAACCTATAATCTCAGAGGTTCAGTTCCTGTACGCAAAAGAATTGTTGTGATTGGTGGTGGAAATGCAGCCATCGATGCTGCCCGGACCGCTTTACGACTTGGTGCAGAAAAAGTAGAAGTGATTTATCGCCGTACACAGGAAGAAATGCCTGCTTATGCCGAGGAAATTGAACAAGCCATTGACGAAGGAATTGTGCTTCATACGCTCACCAATCCTGTGGAAATTCTTAGCAAAGATAATAAAGTAACCGGTGTGGTTTGCAACGCCATGCGTTTAGGTATTTTTGATGCAAGCGGTCGTCGCAGACCTGAATCAAATGAAAATACCTTCGTTCTCGATACCGATCAGGTTATTATGGCAGTTGGACAAACGCTTGATTGTAAGGAGATTATTGGTGATATAAAACTCACAACCCTGAAAAATGATTCGATGATATATGCGAATCCGATTAATGGACAGACTTCTGTACCGTGGATTTTCTCCGGTGGTGATGCAGTTACCGGTCCGTTATCGGTTATTACAGCTGTATCGTCGGGTGAGAAAGCCGCTATTGGCATGGACGAAATGCTTACCGGCAGTCAACATGCATTTTGGCGAACCGAAAAAGTGAATGACACATTCTTTAATCCTGAAGCTGAACCATTGATGACACCACGTCAACCCATCGGATTGCTTGATACCAACCGTCGCAAACATAATTTTGATGAAGTGGAGCTGAATTGGATAGAGAAAGATGCCGTTTTACAGGCCAGGCGCTGTTTGCGTTGTGATTATGGAAAATAGAATTATTTGATATTTTGAGTAAAAGCTGTCAACGATCAATTATTAACTGTCAATTTAAGAATAATGACTACCATATATATAAATAATCAGCAAGTTGAAGTTCCGGAAGGTTCAAGTATTCTGGAAGCTGCACAACAAATCGGAGTAAAAATACCAACACTTTGTCATCTTATTGGGCATGAAGCTCAGGGTGCCTGTCGGGTATGTGTGGTTGAAGTGGAAGGTGCTAAAAACCTGGTTGCTTCCTGTGCCACACCTGTTGCTGAAGGGATGAAGGTTACCACTAACACCAAATTAGTACGTCAAGCCCGAAAATTTGTTGTGGAAATGCTCCTTTCCGAACATGATGGTGACTGCAAGGTTTGTGTTCGCAATGAGGACTGCGAATTGAAGCAACTCGCTTATGAGTTGGGCATTACTGATCTTCGTTTTGAAGGTGAAAAAACGCATCGGTTTATCGATGATAGCACTCCGGCATTAGTCCGTGATTCAGGAAAATGTATCAAGTGTCGTCGTTGCGTAACAGTTTGTTGTGAAGTTCAGGGAGTTGGTTCGTTATTTCCACAAAAACGTGGTTTTCAGTCAACGATAAGTCCTGCATTTAATGAAGATTTAAGTCACGTGATTTGTGTTCAGTGCGGTCAATGCAGTGCTGTTTGTCCGGTAGGTGCCATTGTTGAAAAAGATCATATTAGCGCTGTATGGAAAGCTTTGGATGATAAATCAAAACATGTGATTGTTCAAACTGCTCCGGCTATCCGTGCGGCATTGGGTGAATGTTTTGGTTATGAACCCGGAACACTTGTAACCGGTAAAATGGTGACTTCGCTTCGTGAATTAGGCTTTGATGCGGTATTTGATACCAATTTTGCTGCCGACCTGACTATTATTGAAGAAGGTATGGAGTTACTCACACGATTGAAAACTATATTGGTGGATAAAAAAGAGGCGGCTTTGCCACAATTTACAAGCTGCTCACCGGGTTGGATTAATTTCGTAGAGGCTTTTTATCCCGAAATGATTGATAATTTGTCAACCTGCAAATCGCCACAGCAAATGTTTGGGGCTTTAGCCAAAACCTATTATGCCAATAAAATTGGAAAAAAACCCGAAGAAATTATAGTGGTTTCAGTTATGCCCTGTACTGCCAAGAAATTTGAGGCGCAGCGACCTGAAATGACTCAAAACGGAATAGCCGATGTTGACTATGTTTTGACAACCCGTGAATTAGGCAAGATGATTAAGCAGGCTGGAATAATTTTCAGGGATTTACCCGATGGAATTATGGATAATCCTATGGGGGTTTCGTCGGGAGCTGCTGATATCTTTGCCAATACAGGTGGAGTGATGGAAGCCGCCATTCGTACTGTTTATGAATTAGTTACAGGAAGGGAACTTCCTACTGAACATCTTCATCTTGAACCATTAATGGGATTAGAAGGTGTAAAAATAGCTACCCTAAAGTTAACTGATACGTTGGCTGAATGGAAATTTTTGGAAGGTGTGGAAGTGAAAGTCGGTGTTGCTCATTCGTTGATAAATGCCAGAAAACTGATTGAACGTGTTCAGAAAGGCGAAGTGTTTCATTTCATTGAGGTGATGACTTGTCCGGGTGGTTGTATTGGTGGTGGTGGTCAGCCGCGGTTTACAGATGATTCGGTTCGTCTGAAACGAATCAGTGCTATTTACAAGGAAGATGAAGGCAAGAAGTTACGGAAGTCACATGAAAATCTTCAGATTAAGCAACTTTACGATGAGTTTTTAGGCAAGCCCTTAGGTGAAATGGCACATCATCTCCTCCATACGCATTATCATTCAAGGAATTAAGAAAAACGTCAGCAATTACTCCATTTGCTGACGTTTTTTATAATGCTTGGAATCGCCAACATCCTTGTACGCAATTTCCTCACCAATCATTTGTACTCTACTTGACAGACAATCAATGCAGTCGTCCGCCTCTTCGTCAATGCAGGGTTTGTTATCGTATAATAAGTAATTTCCACGGTATTTCCCCGGAGTGAGATTGGGCATCAGCACATTGGCACCTGCTTTCAGGCCGTGTTCGCGTCCCATTGGTACGATCGACTGAAGGGCAGTGGTAGAAGCAATGTTGATATTGGGCATCAGGATTCGCAGAATGGCAATCATCCGTAGCGATAAATTAAAGCGTTCATTCAATGGAATTAAAGAATTTTTATATTCGTAAAGTGGCGTATCGGCATGTTCCAGATAGGGTCCCATTCCCACCATGTCGATATTCATTTCTTTCAGAAACAATAAATCATCCGCCAGATTTTCAATAGTTTGAAACGGTAATCCTATCATTACACCCGTTCCGGTCTGAAATCCGGCTTTATGAATATCTTTCAGACATTTTAACCTTGTTTTGAAATCGTGTAACTTGTTATCGGGGTGAATTTTGCGGTAAAGTCCTTCGCTTGAGGTCTCAATCCGAAGTAAATACCGTTGCGCTCCGGATTCAAACCAGGCTTTGTAGGTATCGAACGACTGCTCACCCAGTGAAAGTGTGATTCGAAATTCGGGATTTATAGCTTGTTTTATTTTGAGGACGAGATTTGTAATTCGGTCTGTGAATTCAGCACTTTGTTGCTCGCCCGACTGCAAAACGATTCCGCTAATTCGGTTTTTGATAGCCAAATCAACCGTTTCCAAAATTTCTTCGTCGGTCATGGAGTAGCGGTTCACGTTTGTATTTCCGCAACGAATACCGCAGTACAGGCAATTTTTTTTGCAGTAATTGGAAAATTCAATCAGCCCCCGGAGGTACACCTTTCGGCCAATACTTTTCTCTTTAATGGAATAGGCGTGTTTTATCAGCAGTTCGTGTTCTGCCCGGTCAGTTATCGAAAGCAGACGGATAATTTCTGCTCTGGAAATTTCAGTATTCTTTAATATGTCGTTTACAGATTTAAACATCGTATTTGAAGTTCCTCTTCGGAGGATTTAGGGTGTTTGCTTCATAAACGGAGCTATAGCCCGATCAAAAATTCCATTCATATAGGCAATGGCCAAGCCGTAATTCGTCACCGGAACACCCGCTTCAATGGCATCAGCCAGTCGGCTGTGAACTTGTTTGCGAGTAATCATACAGCCACCACACTGAATTATCAGTACATATTCGGTAATCGGTTTTTGAATTTCAGCTAAACCTGCCACCACATCAAATTCCAGTTTTTTCCCACTGAATTTCTTCAACCAGTTTGGAATTTTAAATCGTCCAATATCCTCACAACTAACCTGATGCGTACAAGATTCGAGAATCAGGATATTGTCACCGTCTTTCAGTTCGGAGATTTTTTTTGTGCCTTTCACATATTCTTCAAACGGTCCACGCATGTGTGCATACGCCACACTGAAGCCGGTTAGCGGAATTTCGGATGGAATGATTTTGTTCACGAATCCAAATGCCTGACTGTCGGTAATGACTAATTTGGGTTTAATTCCGGTCTTTTTTAGAAATAGTTCAGCTTCGGTCTCTTTCACTACTACGTTGATGGCGTCATTATCCAGCACATCGCGGATAGCCATGACCTGTGGGAGAATCATCCTTCCATCGGGACATTCAGAATCAATGGGCGTAATCAGCATCACAATATCTCCGTGTCCAATGATTCCTTTCAACAGCGAAGGAGTTTGGTAAGCAGTTTCGGGAATAGTACTTTTCAGGGCTTCAATCAATTCTTCGTGATTGAAATTAGTAACAGCACTAAATTCGATTATCAACGCCGAAGTGAGTTGCTGAATTTTACGAATAGTTTCGTTCTGAAGTGGCTCAATATCGGTTTTGTTGTTGACAATCAGGCAGGGAATTTTATGTTTGTCGAATTTTTCCAACAGCATTTTTTCAAATTCCCCAAAGGTGTTTTCGGCAATAACAAGCACGGCACAATCAATCTGCTTAATCACGTCCAGCGTTTTGGCTATTCGTTTTTCGCCTAACTCCCCGTGGTCGTCAATACCGGCTGTATCGATAATGATTGCCGGACCGATTCCGAAGATTTCCATTGATTTTTTTACCGGATCGGTCGTAGTTCCGGCAATTTCGGAAACTATGGCAACTTCCTGTCCCGTGAGTGCATTAATTAAGGAACTTTTTCCAAAATTCCGCCGTCCAAATATGCCGATATGTGGTTTAAAATCTTTTCCTTTCATGACCCCTAATCCCCTAAAGGGGAAATTTTAATTTTCTTCCTAAATAATTTTTAAAATAATGTGCTACCCGAAAGCCCCCTTTAGTGGGTTGGGGGTTAGTAATATAAATCCCGTTTGCCTGATTTTATTAGTTCAATTTTCTCACGGATTGAACTTTCCAGGATTTTATCTTCCAGTTTTTCAATATTCAGCTTTATCACTTCCCACCCTTTTTGAGCTGTGTTCTCGGGTGCATAATCCAGCAGATATTCAGCCAGTGTTAGTATGGCATTCGGCGAGCAATAACGTTTGATAAAGCCCGGAACAGAGAATTCCATAAAATGCTCACCGGTACGACCAAGGCGGTAACAGGCCGTGCAAAACGACGGTAACATATCCTGATCGAGTAATTCATTGATGATTTCATTCAATGAGCGGTCATCGTTTATCTGAAACTGCCCTTTGTTCAGGTTGTTTTCGTGCAATTGTTCGTCGGAATAACTGCCTAATTCAATTTTAGTTCCACCATCGATTTGTGAAACGCCAAACTGAATTATTTCATTTCGAAGATGTGCCGGTTCACGGGCAGTAAGAATCATGCCGGTATACGGAACTGCCAACCTCAGAATCGCAACCAGTTTCGTGAAATCGGCATCATCAACAAAATACTGATGGCTGATATCCAGTGTGGAAGCTTCCTTAACGCGCGGAAACGAAATGGTATGTGGTCCTACATTGTAGCAGGCTTCTAAATGGTTGGTATGACGAACCAGTGCCAGCACTTCAAAACGCCAATCGTATAATCCGAACAAAGCACCAATTCCCACATCGTCAATTCCGGCTTCCTGAGCACGGTCTAATGAAGTTAAGCGGTAATCGTAGTCGGACTTTTTACCAAACAAATGATAGTTTTTGTAGGCGTCGGGATGATAGGTTTCCTGAAAAATCTGATAAGTTCCAATAGCAGCTTCTTTCACCGTTTTGAAACCTTCAATTTCCAGCGGGGCAGCATTGATATTGATCCGCCGAATTTCGCCATTTCCTTTTTTGACCGAATAGGCCAGTTTGACAGTATGTGCAATGAATTCAGGCGTATAATGCGGATGTTCTCCGTAAACAAGAATGAGCCTTTTTTGACCATTATCCTCCAATGCTTCAATTTCGCTGACAATTTCTTCGTCCGAAAGCGTTTTTCTTACTGCATCGTTGTTTGAAGACCGGAAACCACAATATGTGCAGTTGTTCGAACATTGATTACCAATATAAAGCGGCGCGAAAAGGACAATCCGGTTGCCGTAAATATTACGTTTCAACGTTCGGGCACCTTCTTTAATTTCTTCAATCAGTTCAGCATCATTAGTATTGACTAAAACAGCTACTTCTTCCAGATTCAGGCGGTTTTTAGCCAGGGATTTTGAAATTATTTCCCGTACTTTTTCTTTGCTGGAAACCGTTTTGTTGATATATCCCCAGATTTCCTCCGGATCAATAAACGGTTTCATGGGTTCATCGGAAATTCTGTATTTTTCGGGACTGAATTTCATAGTTAGCTGTATCAATATTTCTCTTGCAAATATAGCAATTTCTTGAGTCATACAGGCTCAAACCTAAGAAATTTCAATAACATTTTAAAAGAAAAAGCTTGTTCATTGAATGATTTTTTTTTCTTATTTTGTTATATCAGCAGCTATATACATTGTCATATTGTATTTGTTGTTTTTTGTAGATTCGATATTTATTGATAATGCGGTCCTTTCAGGCGAATTCTTTTTTATAAATGTAACACTCATTCCATTTGCTGCTGCCGAATAGGCAAAATTAGAACCCAATGCGTCCATCACTTTCGACATGATACTTTGGCTTTGTGTTTTCATTGTTTCCATATCTACTTCTTTTAATAATGGAACTACAAAGTTGATAATAGACATCGTTCGGTCTTCGATAAAGCAAGCTGAATAGCCGCTGATATTGAAGGTAGAAGCATAGTTTGTAAAGAGGTAGAACGAAGATTCAATTTGACCACCCTTCATATTCTCAAATCCATTCCATGCACTATAAACTACCTTCAGTAAATCCTTACTAAACTGATCGGATAATTGTGCTTTGTCTATAAGCGTATAATCAGTATAAGTGGGCACAGATTTATTCCCATTTCTAAAAGTAGCCTTTTCGTAGGCCGGAAAATGGAATGTAACCTCATATTTATCACCCCATTTTTCTAGTTTCAGAGTTGCTCTATATACCCGCAATCCTTTGTCGGAGTTCTGAATGAAATTACAAAATCTGGATTTAAAAACATCCTTATAATAGTTGCTAAATTTGAAAAAAGAATAGCAAGCTGTAAATTCTTTTTTAATCGATTCAATTTTGGCAATACCTTCATCGTTACTGGCATAAGTTCCATAAGTTACTACAAATTCGGTGGACGAAATTGTTTTAATTTCTGTTTTTTGAGCATTTTCAATTTCGATTGAAGAAGAATACGTTTTTACAAGTGTGGAAGTGCCGGTGGAAGCTACGGATAAATCAGAAAATGAATTTTTAGAAGATTCGGCAATTTTCTCAAAAGCTTTGCAGAGCGACATTTTTTCGGCCATTGCCGGTACAGTGCAGATAATCAGCACAATCAGGATTAGTTTTGTTCTTTTCATCTCAATATGTATTTAAGGGTTAAAAAAACAAAAATAGTTTTTATTCAGATTGAAACAAAACTTTTTGTGTTAATAAACCAGACTTTGCAACTTGCAATTACACATTCGACCCTAAAATCATACCCGATAACATGGGAATTAACCAGATAATCCAAACTACTATACTGAATTTATGAAACTGGACAATCATTTTCTCATCTTTCCGAACAATTACCATTGTTGCCCACACGGCATGAAACAACATGAGCAGAATAGCCAACATGCCGGTAAGTCCGTGGAAATTTAACTGAATAATAGACCCGGCCATCATGCCCATAGCGCCTGTTCCAATGCTGTCACAGATTAGTCCGAACCAGAAAACAATGACGTGCCAGATTTTGAGTCGTTTGCTGATTTTTTCTGACCAAACTCCTACCGTGTAAAAGATGCAGGCTGCAAAAATAAATGAAATGGCTATGACTAACATAATTTCGTTCTTTTAAAAAATAAATAATCAGTTAATTAGTAAATGACAAAAATCTAACCATATATTGTAAATAATTGTAAGCCAAATTTTTAAATATGGGGCTTTGCCCCAAACCCCACTTACTCTTTTTGCCTTGATGCAAAAAAGTAAGCAAATGTAACAATCCGATTTTTCGGATAAAAATCAAGACTCCGTCTGCTTCACTCGAAAAATTAGTCGTTTGTAGGCTGAAAACTTTTAAACTCACCTCGACGGAATACGTCGAGGCTCAAACAGAAAAGTTTTCTACGCCTACTGCACTCGATTTTTCGGCTCATCAGACGATGTCAATCCAATGCAAACTTCAAATAGAATAACAATAACACTCTTATTCAAAATTTTATTGTTCAATTAAATTTTTATTCTGTACTTAAAATCAGTTATTTAAAAATCCCATCTTCCGAAATATCCGAAAGATGGGTTTTAAGTCCTCTTTAGAGGATTTAGGGCTATATTTTACACTCCAAGCGAAGCGCGCACGGCATCCACTTTGGCATTAGCAGCTGCATCTGCCTGAGCATATTCCTGACGACTTTTCATTTCGCCCCGCACTTCGATATAGAATTTGATTTTGGGTTCAGTTCCTGACGGACGAACGGATATTTTCGTTCCATCTTCGGTGAAATATTGCAACACGTTCGAAGTACAGGGAAAATCAAGCTCACTTACTGCAGCTGAACTTACATTGGTCATTTTCAATGTTTCATAGTCCTTTATTACGCTCACTTTTGATCCGGCAATTTCTTTGGGTGGATTCGTGCGGAAGTTGCGCATCATTTGTACAATTTCTTCCGCTCCCGATTTCCCTTTGCGTACCACCGAGATTCCTTTTTCTTTGCCAAAACCATATTCCAGGTAAATATCCTGCAGCAATTCAAAAAGCGTTTTTCCATTGTCTTTTGCCCAGGCAGCAATTTCTGCCATCAAGGCACAAGAGGATACAGCATCTTTATCACGGGCAAAGTCTTCGGGCAAAAAGCCGTAGCTTTCTTCACCACCGCCAATATAGGTTTTTTTGCCTTCGTTTTCACGTATTACGGCTGCAATCCATTTAAAACCGGTGTAACAGTCAAACATTTCAACGCCGTTTCGGTCGGCAATTTGTTTGATGATTTCGGTGGTAACAATGGTTTTTACGATATATTCATTACCGTTGATTTTTCCTAGTTCTTTCCAGCGACGGATTAAGTAGTAAATAAACAGTAAAGCAGTTTGGTTTCCGTTTACCAGAATCCACTCGTCTTTGTCATTTTTTACGGCAATACCCAGCCGGTCGGCATCCGGGTCGGAAGCCATCACGATATCGGCATCAGTTTCGATGGCTTTTTTTACGGCCATATCCAGTGCTGCCGGTTCTTCCGGATTAGGAGAAACAACCGTCGGGAAATTTCCACTTACCACGTTTTGCTCCGGTACCGGAATGATATTTGTAAAACCATATTCTCTCAACGCACGGGGAATTAACATAACACCAGTTCCATGGATAGGCGTGTACACGATTTTCAAATCACTGTTGCGCTTAATCGAATCGGGTGAAAGTGAAAGTGTTTTGATGTTTTCGATAAATGCTTTATCAATTTCCTCACCGATACTTTCAATCAACAGCGGATTTCCCTTGAATTTGATATCGTTTACAGTTACTTTGTTCACTTCAATAATCACATTTTCGTCGTGTGGGGCAATCATTTGTGCTCCATCATCCCAATATGCTTTGTAGCCATTGTATTCTTTCGGATTGTGCGAAGCAGTAAGGATAATTCCGCTCTGACAACCCAATTTACGAATGGCAAATGAAGCTTCGGGTGTGGGGCGGAGGTCTTCGAAAAGATAAACTTTAATGCCGTTGGCTGAAAATATATTAGCCGAAATTTCGGCAAACAGACGGCTGTTGTTGCGGCAGTCGTGCCCAATTACCACGCTGATTTGCGCAACCTTCGGAAACTGAGCAATCAGGTAATTACTCAAGCCTTGTGTGGCAGCTCCAACGGTATAAATGTTCATACGGTTTGTGCCGGCACCCATAATACCCCGTAATCCTCCGGTACCAAATTCCAGATCGCGGTAAAATGATTCAATTAATTCCGACTTATCATCAGCATTCATCAGTCGACGAATGTCGTTTTTTGTTTCTTCGTTGTAATTCCCATCGAGCCAGGCTTGCGCTTTGGCCATTACTTCCGTTAGTAATGCATTGTTTTCCATATCGTTACGTGTTTAATTATGTTTCGTGTTTGAGGGTTTAAAAATAGTGTTTTTTTTTGAATTGGGAAATGAAATTGGCCTATAAAACAATAACAGAGATTCCGTTAAACGAAAACTCTGTTATATTTTAAATTAGTTTGTCGGTGTTGGAAATCCCTGCAGCTTAATTATTAAATCAGGTATTCTTTTTCACAACCCGATTTTATCAATAGCTCGTTGATTTCCTTTTTAAGATCCATCATACGGAGCTCCCGATCAAGAAAATAGCTATTCAATTCCTTATATCTTAATAATGAAGCTTTTAATTCTTCTTCCATTGTTTTACGTTCGGTAATATCTGTCATTGTTAACAAACAGCTATTCGTATCTTGATTTACAATAGCATCAATATGTACATAACAATTTTTTTTATTGGGACCTATGTGCAATAATAATTCGCAGGTTTCTTTCTTTTTGCTTCGAAATAGCTTTTGGAAAAATTCATCAAACAAGTCTAATAATTCAAAGGCAATATGAAGAGCGAATCGGGAATTTTTTAAATGAAAGCGGTTGCTGCCAAGCATGTTGGCTGCCGAAAAATTCAGATCAATGATTTCTCCCTCTTTTGATAGTGTAATATAGCCCGACGGTGCAAAATCATACAAATCAACGTATTTCTCCATCGCCAAATCAGCCTTATTTCTTGATAGTGTCAGCTCTTCATTTTGCATTTCCAGTTCTATCTGGTGTACTTCCAGCTCATGTATTAACTTCTCGGTATCCAGCTCAACTTTGGTTATAGTTGATTTTCGGCTTTTCAATTTTTCCTCTGCTTTCAGCCGAAGCTCAGTTGATTCGTCTAAATTGTCATTTATTTTTTTCATAATATTAGTTGTAAAAGTAGTTGTCATACCCTGAGTTTGATCTGACAACCTGTGTAAGTATTTGATTCTAAAAAGGGTGACTTATCTCTGTTTTTTTTGCTACTAAAGGCCATTTTTTTTTTGATGATTTTTCCTTGTTTTTTACTTCTGTAACCCTTGCCCGAGATGACAAGATCTGCTATCTTCCCTTATTATCAACAAAATAGAGATTTTGTTAGGTCGAACTCACGTTATCTTATATCGTTGAATTAAATTGATACTTTTGGTACTTAAACTTTAGATTTGGTTAATAAAAACCCACATTTATACAAACTAAATTACATACCACGCTCGCTCTTCATTCTCTCATATCCTACAGTGCTATACTTTTTTTCGCCACCCGCTTTTATCAATAGCTCGTTGACTTCTTCCTTCAGGTGATCCAATAAAAACTCCCAGTCCTGATAACAGTCATTCAGGGCTTTAATTTGGTTAGCTCTGTGAGCGAGTTTCATTTCTGCCTGTTTGCGCTCCGAAATGTCAACCATCGTAAGTAAACACACATTGATATTCTCCGATTTATGAGCATTAATATGCACATAAACCGGTTTTTCCCCCTTTGATAGCAGGCTAAGTTCGCCGCTTACCTTTTTATCGTTCAGCAGGGTTTTATGATATATTTTGTCGAAAGTAAGAAGCGATTCCTGAGTAATATAAAGTCTGAATCGGGTATGTTTTAAAAATTTTCGATTACCGCCAAGCAGTGCAGCTGCTGCAAAATTAAGATCCAGTATATCTCCTTCTTCCGACAGCGAAAGGTAGCCTGAAGGTGCAAAATCATATAAGTCATGGTATTTTTCTTTCAAAGCTTCAAGCTGGATATATCCAGCTTTGAGTTCTTCATTTTGCATTTCCAGTTCTATCTGGTGTACCTCCAACTCATGTATTAGCTTTAGCTTATTCAACTCAGCAAAGGTGTCGGAAGAATCTCTTTTTCCTAATTCTTCTTCTGCATCCTGCCGCAGCATCGTTGATTTGGATTGATTGATGATAGGCTTTTTCATGGGTTGTAAAGATTATGCTCGCGGAGTAAATCCACTGTTTTATTGAGTTCTATTTCCAGTTTTTTAGCTACTGTAATATCCACAAAGGTGATAACAAGTCCGTCAATTTTATCATCGAATGTGCGGTAAGGCATGATGCGTACATTAAACCAATTCCCGGCATTGGTAGTAATGGCCGTTTCTTTAAAAACCAGCGTGCGCAATACTTCGCGCGAATGATTCGCAATTTCGGGGTATTGCATATTATTTACCAGATCGGTAAATGGCCGGCCTACATCGGTGGAGCGAAGCTTAACAATTTTGGATAGCTGATCCGTAAACCGGCGTATATTCAATTCTTTATCCAGAAACAGGGTTGCAATATCGGTGCTGTTCAGCAGGTTTATCATATCGTTGTTGGCAATCACAAAATCACTGATTTTGCTTTGAAGTTCCATGTTCACCGTTATAAGTTCCTCGTTCAGGCTTTGCATTTCTTCTTTCGAGGTGGTCAACTCTTCGTTGGTCGATTGTAGTTCTTCGTTGGTTGATTGCAGCTCTTCATTCGTCGATTTTAATTCTTCCTGCGAGGTTTGCATTTCTTCGCGCGTACTTTGAAGGTCTTCATTGGTTCGTTGTAGTTCTATTTGCAGCTCCTGATGCAAGGCATGTGACAAGTTTCCTACGGCTTTTTTGGTCGACTTCGTTGGTACTACAATGGCAACATCCATAAATACAATCATAATTGTAGATCTCAGAGCTTCCGGTTTTTCAATTTGCTGAATAGTTATATCCACAAAGTGTGAACCTCCGTCAGTTCCCACTTTCAGATTTTTCAACTCTACAGCTTCATAATTCTGTTTGGCTTTGCGTATCGCTCCGGTCAACATGCTATTCAGGCCTTCGCGCGCCATGGCATAAATGTTCATATTGGCTTTGCCGGCTGCCGGTTCGAGGTATTTGCCAGTTTTGCCGGTTATATACAGTATATCGCCCTGATCGTTGATCAGTACGCTGGCAGGAGAAAAGCGCTGAAGCAATAATTTGTCGGTAAGGGTTTGAATATTTTCTATTTCTATCATGGGTTTTTCTTCTACTTCAGTAAGTCTGATTTTTTTATGGGAAAACGAACTTGGGAAATTCAATAATTCAGGTGTTTTCGGTATTTCGGATCGTTTAAAAAATTTAAGTTTGTTATCAAGTACGCTGAAAATATTAGTGCCTGAGCCTTCATTTTCGGCACTTCCAAGCAGCATAATGCCTTCGGGATTAAGACTGTAGTGGAATAGAAACATCAGCTTTTTCTGCAATTCTGTTTCCATATAAATAAGCATATTCCTGCACGATACGAAATCTAACTTGGTGAATGGCGGGTCTTTTATCACATTCTGTGGGGCAAAAACCACCATTTCGCGAATGCTGGTATTGATTTTATAGCTATTTTCGTTGCCGCTAAAAAACTGAGTGATTCGTTCGTGCGACAAATCAGAAACAATATTCACCGCAAACTCTCCTCTACGGGCTTTTTCGATGGCATCCGGGTCGAGGTCAGTAGCAAAAATTTGTAGACTGAAACTTTTCTTTAGCTTTACTTTTTCATACGCTTCTTTAAAAACAATGGCCAGGGTATAGGCTTCCTCACCCGTAGAACAGCCGGCTACCCATGCCCTGAATACATATTCGTTTGGAAACTCGCTAAACAACTGAGGAAAAATTTCAGTTTTTAATTTTTCCCAAACGGCTGGATCTCTGAAAAAATTGGTAACACCTATCAATAACTCTTTGAACAGAATATCCGTTTCCGAAGGATTTTCCTGTATAAACCGAACGTAATTACTTATTCTATCAATTTGATGAATATTCATTCGCCTTTCGATACGCCGAAACAGGGTGTTTTTTTTGTATAACGAAAAATCATGCCCGGTTTGGGCGCGGAGTAATATGATAATTTTCTCGAGATTACTGATGTTTTTAATCTCATCTTTTTCATTTGTGGCAATCGGGATAAACTTTAAACAAGCCAGCAACCGTGAAGGTAATTCGATAGCGGGTGCAATCACATCCACATTTACGTTATTTATGGCACTTCGGGGCATACCATCAAATTTTGCATTGGTCGGTTCTTGTACCAATACCACACCATTTACTTCTTTAATGGCTTTGAGTCCCAAACTTCCATCAGAACCCATACCCGAAAGAATGATTCCGGCAATACTTCCCTTTCGGTCACTTGCCAGCGAACGAAAAAAATAATCGATGGGCAACCGCAAGCCCCTCGTTTCGATGGGTTCAAACAAATACAAAGCACCATTTAGAATAGACATGCTTTTGTTCGGCGGAATCACATACACATGATTCGGTTTTACCACCAAGCGGTCGGAAGCCTGAAAAACCTTCATCGTGGTAATCCGTTGGAGTAATTCGGGCATAATGCCCGGATGGTCGGGGTCGAGATGCTGAATAACCACGAAGGCCATACCATTGTCCTTGGGCATGTTGTTGAAAAACTGTTCCAACGCTTCCAATCCACCGGCCGATGCTCCAATTCCAACAATAGGGAAATCGACTTTTTCTGGGATTGTTTTCGTTTTGGGTGCTTTTAGTGCCTTGTTTTGCATTGTTTTAGTAGCGTTTTGGATATAGAAAATGGCTGAAAGCTTGTTTTTCGATTCTCAGGATTTGTCTGTTTTACTGTAAATTCGCAAAACGACAAATTAGAGTTTGTACAGTTTGTACAATATGTTTCAAAGTTACTGATTTATTCTGATATATCTTTCCAAACTTCATAATAAAAGCAAAATGCGTTAAAAATGAGGTGAATTGTTGTTAAACAATAGGGATTATACAAGTTGTAAGTATCTGATATATTGAATTAAATATTTTAAAACAAAGAAATGGAACGCTGATTTAACGGATTTAGCGGATGTGCGCTGATCGAAGATGCCGACTTGACGGTATAAAATGTAAAAACTGAT
>CAIUTB010000004.1 GCA_903901975.1 uncultured Bacteroidales bacterium | reverse complement strand
ATTAAGCGCATTGAGCTGGATAATGATATTGCACTTCAGATGGAATCCACACCACCACCTGCACCCGGAGAAGCAAAACTCGTTGCTCCGGAATATTTCAACAACGATCCCTTTAAAACGAATCAGGTCTAATTCCCGGATAAGTACAAACAAAAAAATGAATTCTTTCCGTGATAATCACTGAAAGAATTCATTTTTACTGGCATAATTCCATTATATTTTTCATAGTATCATCTAAATATAAATATGTGTATATCTGATACATAACTCTCAAAACACTGATATTTCATTATATTTTCTTTGGACAGCAAATATTTGATTCATAGTCAAAGTATATTTGTATCGGATATTCCAATTAAAAAAAATACCAGTCAGAAATCATTAATTCAAATTTTTATGAAAAAGCGTACTCTAATATCTTATCTTTACTTAGTTGCAGCTTTATTATGTACTTTTGCAAATGCAGCAACGATTACGAGTCCAACGATTACAGCTGTTTTCACGAAAACAGCTGATGCTACACCACTTCCGATTTTAACCCAATCAGTAAAATTTACATTTGATTTTTCAAGCAGTTCGCTAACCGGAAGTGAAAACTTAGGAATTTATTTTTGGCAACCGGCATCAACCTCTCGTATTACCCTGGTAAATGAAGGAAGTAAAAAGTGGTCATTGACTTTTACGCCAACAACTTTATTCAATCTTTCAGCAGCTGAAATTGCTGAGAATGAAAACCAATTCTATTATAATATCGAGGATCTAACTACCCTTGACATTACAGGAACACTACATACAACTTTCAATTTACCAGCATCAACATCTTCAACGGCAAATATAATTAGTAACCCTTTAGGCACATACCCATTAGATCAATCGGTTATCTGGTCTTTTGATTTAACAGGTTCTGGTTTTAAAGCCGGAATGGATATATATATGTATGCATGGTCACCAACTAATCCCGATCCAACTTATAATAACTCCACAGCAATATCAAAACTTACTTATGTGAGTGGAATGATCTGGTCAAAAACACTCACCCCTACCACCTATTTTAGTCAGACAATTGCACAAATTCAGGCTTCAGCAGGTTTTTGGATGAAGTTGAAAGACCAGTCAGGAAAGATTGAAACAGCTGCTTTTTCTGTTCCACAAACTATAAATCGCCAGCTAATAACAATCAGCAGTAGTCAAACTTCAACAGTTCTAGTCAACGCATTTGCAGATGTAAATGTCTCTGGAACTGGCATATTAACCATTGATGCAAACAGAACTATTCATGATATTACGATAGCAAGTGGTGGAAAAGTGACCAATAATAATGGGGTGACATTTACGGCTAATAACTTTACTATAAATAGCGATGCTAGTGGAACAGGAACATATGTTGATAACGGAACAACTACTACCGGTGGAACAACCAGTGTAAACCAATACCTTAGTTATGCCCGTAACTGGTATGTATCCTCGCCGGTAAGTAATGCACAAGCACCATCAGGTTATACTTATTATAAACGCGATGAGACAGGAAGTAATCCCAGTCCAGTTGCACCTGCAACTGCTTATTGGGTTAATGTTCCGACGGGAACTGTTTTCGCTCCGGCAATAGGTTATAGTGCATTACCAACTGCTGATGGTCAGACGCTGACTTTTTCTACTCAAACCGGAGGAAGTCTGAACTCCCTAAATTCTCCTGTTTCTGTCGCTTTAACCTGGTCTGGTGCAAGCTATAAAGGTTACAATCTGATTGGGAATCCATATCCATGCCACT
>CAIUTB010000003.1 GCA_903901975.1 uncultured Bacteroidales bacterium | reverse complement strand
ATTACACTTATTGACGCTTCATGCCCTGTGGTGCTTAAACTTCAGTCGCGTGTGAAAAATGCTTATGAAACATTGCCTTCGCCTGACACACAGATTGTTATTTTTGGGCACATCGGACACCCCGAAGTTAATGGATTGGTAGGACAGACCAACGAAAAAGCCATTGTCATTGAAAACGAGGAAGATTTACACAAAGTAAACCTAAAAAAACCTATTCGACTGTTTTCGCAAACCACCAAATCGCTGGATGGTTACAACCACCTTATCTCAACCATCTCCGACATAAAAAAAGAAGATGTTGCTTTTGAATTTACTGACACTATTTGCCGTCAGGTTGCTAACAGAATGCCAAATATGACTATCTTTGCACAGCAAAATGATATCATCGTTTTTGTAGGCGGACAAAAGAGTTCCAATGCCAAAGTTTTGTTTGAACATTGTAAAACTCAGAATCCAAATACTTATTTTGTATCTGAAGCAGTGGAAGTAGAGAGTTTAGACATCGATTTTACCAAAACAATCGGAATTTGCGGAGCTACCTCAACACCCCGCTGGGCTATGGAAGCCGTTCAGAACAAATTGATTGAACTTGCAGCAAAACAGGGAATTCGCTAGATATTTTCCCTATTGAGATTGGTTGTAACAAAAAAGTTTTCAAAATGAAGTACGAAATTAAATGTATCGGAGTACTCACTTCTGGTGGTGATGCTCCGGGAATGAATGCTGCGATTCGGTCGGTAACACGTGCCGCCATTTTCAATGGAATTCGTGTAAAAGCTATTTACAGAGGTTATAAAGGCTTGATTACCGGTGAAATAAAAGAGTTTCAGACACAGAATGTAAGTAATATTATTCAGCAGGGTGGAACCATACTGAAAAGTGCCCGTTGCGCTGAATTCCGTACTCCTGAAGGCCGTAAAGAGGCTTTTGAGAATATGCAAAAAGAAGAAATTGACGCGTTGGTGGTAATTGGCGGTGATGGTACATTTACCGGAGCGCGCATTTTTGCTCAGGAATATAATGTTCCTATTGTTGGACTTCCGGGAACTATTGACAACGATTTATATGGAACTGATTCGACAATTGGTTACGATACGGCTCTCAATACTATTATTGAAGCTGTGGATAAAATCCGCGATACAGCTTCATCCCACGAACGTTTGTTTTTTATTGAAGTAATGGGACGCGATGCCGGTTTTCTGGCATTGAACAGCGCCCTGGCTTCGGGTGCTGAAGCAGCCATTATTCCCGAACGCGAAACGCAGGTCGATCAGTTGGAAGAACTTATCAGTAACGGCTTCCGAAAATCAAAAAACAGTAGCATCGTATTGGTTGCCGAAAGCGACATTACCGGTGGTGCTAACGGATTGGCCGAACGAATGAGAAACGAACATCCTGAATATGATGTACGTGTTACTATTCTTGGTCATATTCAACGCGGTGGTTCACCATCTGCATACGACCGCATTCTGGCCAGCCGTATGGGAGTGGCTGCTATCGATGCTTTAATGGATGAACAACGCAGCATTATGATTGGTATTGTAAACGATGTGATTGTACATGTTCCATTCACCAAAGCCATTAAAGACGACAAACCGGTAAATGAAAATCTGCTGGGCGTATTGCAAATGCTTTCTATATAATTGACAGTTGATAGTTGACAATTATTAATGAACTCTCCAATTCTCTTAACTATCAACTATCAATTGATAACTGTCAACTGATAAAAATGAATATTCTCTTCGTCTGTCTCGGAAATATCTGTCGTTCCCCCATGGCAGAAGCTGTTTTTCAGCGTATTCTGGAACGTGAACATGCTACCGAACGTTTTACTATTGATTCTGCCGGACTAATTGGTTTTCATGCCGGTGAATTACCCGACAGCCGTATGCGCTACCATGCCGGAAAGCGTGGCTATTCTCTTACGCATCGCTCCCGCCCTTTTAGCCGTGCCGACTTCGACCGTTTTGATATGATAATCGGTATGGACGATCAAAATATCAACGGTCTGAATTACCTGGCTCACACATTGGAAGAAACGCGAAAGATTTTCCGCATGACTGATTTTTGCAGAAATATTGAAGCCGACCACGTTCCTGATCCATACTATGGTGGTGATCAGGGCTTCGAAAATGTGATTGATTTACTGGAAGATGCGTGTGAAGGACTTTTTCTTCAGTTAGCAGTGAAAAGTAAGCAGTAAACAAATTTTCAAACTTATAAACTTCTATTTATTCCAAATTTCCCACGCAGCCACAGCCTGACCAACGAGCATTTGCTCACCATTCTGTCCGGTAGCGCCCTGTTCCCGACCTTTTTTCAGAAAAATAGTTTCAGCAGGATTGTAAACTACATCGAATAATAAATGCTTTCCGGTCAGGAATTGATAGGGAATGTCGGGACATTCGTTGAAATGAGGAAATGTACCAATAGGCGAAGCATTGATTATAATGGTATTAGCAAGAATAATTTCTTCAGTGAGTTGGTAGTAGGTCAACATACCCGGGCGAATAGTGCGTGACACAAAAGTAACTTCTATCCCGTTTTTCCGCAACACATAATCAATGGCTTTGGAAGCACCGCCGGTGCCAAGTATCAGGGCTTTTTGATGATGAGATTTGAGTAATGGTATAATTGAGTTTTCAAAGCCGATGGCATCCGAATTATAGCCTTTCAGTATCAAACCATCGTTGTTACGGATAAACTTAATGACATTCACAGCCCCAATTTCCGAAGCAGTTTCATCCAGTTTGTCCATAAATTCCATCACTTTTTCTTTGTAGGGGATTGTAACGTTCAAACCAGACAATTCATGTTCTTCAATCAACAGCGAGAAATCGGCAATATGCTTTAGTTCAAACAAATCGTATCGCGCGTCAATTTGTTCACGTTCAAATTTTTCCGTAAAGAATTTCTTCGAAAATGAATGAGTGAGCGGTAAGCCGATTAAACCAAATTGTTTCATAATTTTTTATTAACACAAAGACACAAAGTATATATGTGTTTCTTCGTGTCTCTGTGACTTAGTGTTTAATTTTTTATCTGTTTTCTTTTAGTCTTAATCACCAACCAAATAATCAGAACTACACCCACTGCCAAAAACACATACGAAAGCTCGTGACTGTATTTATTAATCATATCCTGCTGTCCGTGAGCCAAATAGCCCAGCAGGGCTAGGCAGCAGTTCCAAAGTCCGGCGCCAAGAGCAGTATAAATAATAAAATTCAGATAATTCATTTTAGCTAGCCCGGCAGGAATGGAAATAAGGTGACGGATTACAGGGATAAATCGTCCAACAAAAGTAGATGTTTTTCCATGTTCGTTGAAATAGGCTTCTGACTTTTGTATTTTCTGACTACTTAACAAAAACACTTTTCCCAATTTGCTGTCGGCAAATTTATAGACTACCAGACGTCCTAACCACATTGACATCACGTAATTAAACGATGCCCCAATTAATGCCCCAATCGTTCCGAAAATGATAATCCAAAAGATACTCAATTTACTGTCCGGTTCCATTGCTACATAAACGGCAGGTGGAATTACCATTTCCGAGGGCACAGGTAAAATGGAACTTTCGCATGCCATCAATACCGTAATACTGTAATAATTAGTATTTTCTTTATACCAGGATTCAATATGCTGAATAAAACTTAGCGATTTGATAGTAGTTTGTGCCAGTTGACCAGATTGTAGCTGTTCTGCAGCATTTCCCTTGAAAAATGATAAAATGAGAAATAAAATGATGAGAATATTCTTAGTCATAGATATTGTGTAAAATTAAAGTAGATTATCAAGATGTTCGGCCTCGGGACATAGCTCCAAAAACAGGATGTTGGCGTCTTTATCCATCTCAACTGCTTTGTGTAGATATTCCGCTGCTTTGTGTAGATCACCTAGCTTGAACCAGGAAACAGCAATAAAAAGATTGACAAACTCAAGGTATTCATCGAGTTCGCGAGCAGCAAAATAGTATTTGATAGCCAGTTCAAACTCTGCTTTTTCGAGGCATATATTCGCTATGGCCATAAGTGTATCAGGTTGTTCAGGGTCAATCGAAACAGACTTAATATAAGCCAATAAGGCTTTATCAACGTCATCTAATCCAATATATGTTTCAGCCATATAAACCCATGCATCAGGAGCATCAGGGTTTATAACTAAGGCTTTTTCAATATAGGGCATACTTTCTACAAAGCGTTCCTGTTCGAGCAGACAAATAGCAATTCCGGTCAGGGCTTCATAGTTTTCGGGTTGTTCTTCCAGTGATTTTCTGTAATAAACAATTGCGTCATCAAATTTTTCGAGTTTTTCATAGCTTTCGGCAATAAAAATGTCTGTTTGCCAATGCCCGTAATTCGTTAATTTCTTGTACTCAAGATAGGTTTCAATGGCTTCTTCAAATTGGTTGAGTTGAAAGTGTACATGAGCTTTTTGAATACAAGTCAGGGAATCATTTTCATCCACTGCCAATGCATATTCATAAGCTTCTAGGGCTTTTGGAAAATCCATCTGAGCGAAATATAACTGACCAAGGTTAAACCAGGCCTCATTTGCAAAAGGATCAATGTCAATTATTTGATGGTTAATATCAATGGCCTTATCAAAATTTTCCTGCTGTTCGTAGCAAAAAGCCAATTCGTAAAGTAATTCGGGATTTTGGTTGTTGAAATTAAAACCTTTTTCGAGTAATCCCAGCGCGGTTTCATTATCGCTCTGACCAAGATATAAATAAGCAATATCGAGGTAAACATTATCCAAATCCTCAGACTCATCAGCAAGTAATCTATCTGTCAGCTGACTGGCATCAACAAGCCTTCCCAACTTTAACAACACTTCAATTTTCAGCAAAACAACTTCGTAATCTGTTGATTCGGCCAGAGAATCCAGCACACGGAATGCTTTCTGATCGTCACCGGTTATCAGGTAGATTTTAGCGCGTTTAGTTTTCAAAGCGCTGTTGTTGGGATGCAGTTGTAGGCCCAAATCAATGGCTTTATTGCAATCTTTAGTACGACCACGACGGAGATAGTATTCCACGATATTTTCCAATTCTTCCACATCGAAATAGCCATTGGCTTTTCCGGAAAGAAATTGTTCATATCGCTGTACTAAATCACCGGATTCATCATCCATTGAAAAAGATAATTTGCGGCTCATATCTTTTTATTTTCTGCAAAAATAGTATTTTAAATGCAATAAATAAACCGTTTAGCAAAAAGTTATTAACAGCAAAAGACATAGAAAGAGATTTTTCACATACCAATAAGTGAGTTTTTTCGTTTTAGGAATGATATTTGTTTAGTCAGAAGTTTATATAGTTATTGAGTTGATTGGGTTGATTTAGTTGACTAGGTTGAATAAGTTGAATAAGTTCATTAAGGTTACTGGGTTATTATAGTTATGTTCTTTGCGTGAAAATTATTCAAGTCAAAAATGTTCCAACAAATTTGCCTTTTACCTAATAACCCTAATCAACCCATTCAACTCAATAAACTTATTCAACTTATTCAACCCAGTCAACTTAATTCAACTTAATCAACCCATTCAACCAAAATGCCAACCTAACCGTTGAACTCTAAACTAAAAAATAGTATCTTTGCTACTACCAACGAATAAACAGCTATTCTATGCATTTTTCAAGCTTATTTACGCACTGTCCGGCTTGTGGTTCAGAAAAATATGTTTTAAACAACAGCAAATCTAAACGTTGTGAATCCTGTGATTTTGTTTTCTATATGAACGCATCAGCTGCAGTGGCGGGTTTTATTCAGAATGATGTAAACGAATTGCTGGTTTGTAAACGAGGGAAAGAACCGGAAAAAGGGACACTGGATTTACCCGGCGGATTTGTGGATGAAAATGAAAGTGCCGAAGAAGCCATCATTCGTGAAATTGAGGAAGAATTGGGAGCTAAAGTCATTGAAGTTACTTATAAATTTTCGTTGCCGAACGAATATCTTTACAGCGGCTTAAGCGTTCCAACGCTTGATCTGTTTTTTAGCTGCAAGTTGGAAAGCATCGAAAATCTGAAACCTGCTGACGATGTCGAAGATTGTTGGTTTGTGCCCTTAAAGGAATTAAAGCCGGAACTTTTCGGGTTGAATTCCATTCAGAAAGCTGTGGGAATATTTTTAGAAAAACGACCACTAACCTCTAAAGGGGAATGACAAGTATTATGGTGTCTAATCAACGAAAATATTAAAATCAAAAGTATTCTCAAAGTCCCCTTTAGGGGATTTAGGGGCTTCTAATTCTAATTATACAATGAGAAAAATAATAATTATAAACCTGCTGTTTATCACATGTTTGGTCACTGGTTTTGCTCAACATGGTCAGGTGTTTACACATCCCGATGCACAGTTTATCAAAGGAAAAGAGCTTTTTGCTCAGGGCAAATTTGCTGCTTCGTATCCTTGTTTTGTTGAATTCTTAAAAAATGCTGAGATAGAACAGGCCGGTCAGTTAGAAGAAGCTGAATTTTATTTTGCTGCTAATGCTTATGAATTGCATCAACAGAATGCTGCTAATCTGTTGAAAGTGTTTTTGACAAAATACCCGAATACAGTTTTTGCGGATGAAGTAAATTACCGGCTCGGACGGATGGTAGCGGATACTAAAAACTTCGTACTCGCCATGCAATATTTTAATCAGGTGAATACAACTCATTTGGGACAAAATAGTCAGACAGAATGTTTGTTTTCAAAGGCTTATGCTGCCATTCAAACGAAAAATTACTCCACTGCTTCGACCATCTATAAAAATTTGAAGGAACAGGATACTGCATACAAGTTTTCATCAGCTTATTATTTTGCTTACTCGGAATATTGTCTGAAAAATTATACTGCAGCTTTGGCGGAGTTTCTAAAACTTGAAAACAATCCACAGTATAAAACCATCGTTGCTTATTACATAGTGCAGATTTATTATGCGCAAAAGGACTATGAAAAACTGAATGACCGCGCAGATATTCTGCTTAAAAACAATCCGGAGAATAAGAATAATGCTGAAATATACCGCATTGCCGGCGAAATTGCCTACCGAAAACAGAATTATGAAAAAGCGATCAGTTACCTGAAAAGTTATGAAAAACTATTCTCACAAGTACTTCGAAACGATATGTATTTATTGGGATTATCGTATTTTCAAACCAAAAATTACAGCAATGCTGTTCAGTACTTGTCGAAGGCTACGAATGAAAAAGATGAAATGACCGAGAATGCCTATATGCATTTGGGAAATGCATGCCTTAAACTAAAAGATTTTGCAAATGCCAAACTGGCTTTTGAAGCTTCACTGATAAGTAATTTCAATACATCCGTTCGGGAAGAAGCTCTGTTTAATTACGCATTGACTTGCTACGAATCAACTTCGGCTTTTGGTGAGTCCATTTCGGCTTTTGAACAGTTTCTGAATGAATTTCCGAATTCGAAACACGCCGAAAAAGCTTTCGATTATTTGTCAACCGTTTATCTGACTACCAAAAACTATGAAGTTGCCTATCAGTCCGTTCAGAAAATTAAATCGGCCAGTGCTGCATTCCTTGAAACCAAACAATACATTCTATATCAATTAGGTACGGAAGCTTTTGTTCAGAATAATTTTGAAAAAGCCATCAGTCGTTTTACGCTGGCGTTGGAATTTGCTCCTGCCGGAAAGTATTCAGCTGAATGTCTGTACTGGCGTGCCGAAAGTAAGTATCGCATAAACCAACCTGAGCAGGCTATAGGCGATTTGAAAACATTTTTCAATAACAGCAACCTGAACTCGAGTGCGAATCAGGTTATGGCCAATTACTTGATGGCTTATTCCTATTTTTCAAAGAAAAACTACAGCGAATCACTCAACTGGTTTTTGAAATATATTGACGGCGAAAACAATATGAAGGCCACAAGTTATCCCGACGCGATGAACCGCATTGGTGATTGTTATTTTAATAACCGCAATTTTGGCAAAGCACAGACATTTTACAGCAAAGCGGCATCGACTAGCCCTGCCTCAGCTGATTATTCCTTGTTTCAGGCTGCTTATGTGACGGGATTACAGAAAAATTATGAATTCAAAATAAGCAAACTGGAAAGTCTGATAAGTCAGTTTCCAAGCTCGGGATATGTAGATAATGCGCTTTATGAAATTGGGCGAGCCTGGCTGATGCTCGAAAATAATGCGAAAGCCATTGCAACGTATCAACGTTTACTCGAACTGAAACCAGGCGCTGATTTAGCCCGCAAAGCAGCTCTGGAAATCGGTATGATTTATTTCAACGACAAAAACTACGACCATGCAATTGCAGCTTATAAAAATGTGATAGCCAACTATCCGGGTACGGAAGAAGCTAACACAGCTCTCGAAAGCCTGCAAACGGTTTCAATCGAAAACAATGAAGTCTCAAAATATATGACTTATATCAAAACGCTGGGCATGGGAACGAAATCGGGCACAGAAGATTCAATCTCATACATCGCTGCCGAGCATCAATACATGAATGCGAATTATCCAAAAGCCATAAGCGGATTGCAGACTTACCTGAATCAGTTTGGTCAGGATGCACGATATGCGGGTATGGCTCAATACTATCTGGCCGAAAGTTATTATGTAACCGAAGACAAGGTGAATGCGTTGAAAGCTTATCAGGAAGCACTCAAGATAAACGGAAATCAATATACTGAAGAAGCAGCTTTGCGATGTTCCGAAATTACCTACGACCGCAAAGATTATGCTTCAGCACTGACTTATTACAAACAATTGGAAACAGTAGCACAATATGCCGATAATAAAAATATCAGTCGTTTGGGAATTTTACGTTGCTGCTTTTTACTGAACGATTATCAAACCACCGTGAAAATTGCTAACGAAATTGCTGCCGATCCGCATTCCGGTGATGAACTGAAAACAGAAGCTCTTTATAACCGTTCCAAAGCTTATCTGGCTCTGAATCAATATTCTGAAGCCATGGTTGATTTGAAAATACTTTCGGCTGATACCCGATTGGCTACTGGTGCTGAAGCCAATTACCTGCTGGCAAACCTATATTTTGATCAGGGAAAAATGACCGATGTAGAAAAGGCGGTAATGGAATTTGCAAAGAAAAACACACCACATCAATTTTGGCTGGCGCGAAGTTTTGTACTGCTTGCCGATATGTATATCAAACTGAATAACGATTTTCAGGCCAAACAATATCTGCTCAGTCTGCAGAAAAATTACAAACCCGTTGATGAGATTCAAACACTTATATCTGAACGGTTGAATGCAATCAATGAAAGGGAAAAGAAAAACATTATCAATTAATCAATTTCCAATTATCATTTACCAATTGAAAAACTCTATCAATGAAAACTTCAAAATATTTAGGTCTTATTCTTCTATTTCTAAGTGGTGCCGGGATTATTGCAAAAGGGCAGGATACTATTCTGAACCGAAATGTGTTGGTGGAACGTGTCTACCGTCCAGTTATTCAGGATGCTGGTAAGATAAATTCTTTGCCTCAGGTGTTAGAATCCAAAGTCGAGAGAATGGCAGCAAAGTACAGTGATTTCAATCTGCCACTGAATGCTGATTTCAATATTCATACGCTACCGGCTGCAGAATTAGCCACAGAGAAGAACCTAGGAAAACAGAATTTTGCCCGTATTGGATTTGGAACTTACCTGAACACGCTCGTTGATGCGGCTTTTCCGCTTATCAATACTTCGGATATGTTGCTGAATGTGACCTTGAATCATTTGGGAACCCTTGAAGCAAAACGATGTCACACTAGCAGCAAAGCAGATATTTCTTTTTCAAAACTTTTCAAAACCTTTAATCTCTACGCCGGTGTGGGTGGTGGTCATGAGTATGTAAAGTATTATGGAAATAGTTTCAACCGGGATACCATTGCAGATTTCAGTTCGATAGCAATAACCCAGGGAGGTTCCATTTATTCCGAAATAAATCGCACAGGAGTAAATTCAGCCAGCCGTTTATACACAGTAAATGCGTTAGCAACCGATCCGAGCGCCGACACGTTCTGGCGACTTAATTCCGTGGTGGGTTTACAATCGCTTGCTTTGGCAAAAGATATTCGGTATCAGGCTGAAGTAAAGTACAATCTTTTCAGTTCCATCAATGGACTCACAGAACATCAGATTCATACGGTGGCAAAGTTCAGTTCTCCGAGCAAAAAAGACCGAATGGGGCTTGATATGGATTTATATAATATGATTTATAATTCGACCACTATTCCTGCTTTCAATTTTTGGAATATTTATTCCGTGTTGAATCTGAATCCGTATTATAGCATTGATCGTGAACAATGGAATGTACGCTTGGGTGTAAAATCAGCCGTTTCATTTGTTCTAGGAAATATTTTTAGCCCTTCAGCGGATATTAGCGGTGAGTGGAAACTTTTTCCGAAAGTCCTTACGGTTTACGCTGGAATAACAGGCGGTTACGAACTGAATTCGCTGGATAAAACCCTTGCTGAAAATCCTTATTTGTTTTCCGACCTTAGGGTAAACGATACCTACACGCCTATGAATCTTTTTGCCGGAGTAAAAGCGAAGCCATTTTATAATGTGTTGGTTGATGCGTATGTGAATTTTCGTCAGATAAATAATCAATATTTCTTCGTGAATAAAGAATATAAGCTAATTAATGCTCCAACACCTTTGACAGTAGCTGATTCTTCGCTGTTCAGCAATCGTTTCAATGTGATCTACAGTAATTCAACATTGTTAAAAGTGGGTGCGAGGATAAGCTACCACTGGCAGGATATTCTGAATGTGGAGTTGAAAGGTGCCTATAACGGTTGGAATGTGGCTACTGAACAATACGCCTGGAACAAGCCAAAATACGAAGCCGAACTGAATATAGGCTATAAAATCGATAAGAGTTTCAGCGTTGCGGTTAATGGTTTTTATGAAGGTGGTCGCTTTGCAAAACTAGGCAGTGTTGCTATCACAATGCCGGACAAAATGGATGTTAACCTCAGTGTGAATTACCAGTACAACAAACAACTCGGCGCTTTTGCCAAAATAAATAACCTTATAAATAGTCAGTATCAGGATTTCTATGGCTACGATGTGCAGGGAATTAATTTTATGCTGGGTGCTGCAGTTTCATTTTAAAATAAACGTGTAGAAAACAAGGTTTACACTGAGAACCGCAAAGGATATTAATTCATCCTTTGCGGTTCTCTTTTTTTTATTTCTTTGCGAAGTATGCAGTAATTTTTTTTAAGATTACTGTATCTATTAACCAATTTTATTCATTTTCAAAATTAATTTCTTACATTTGTCCTGTATTAATATTCAAATTTATAATCTGCCCTGCCAACTTAAAACAGGGCATTAATATTTTTAATCAAAAATGAGAAAACTAATTGTTATTTTGCTTTCACTCAGCTTATTTGCCGGATTAAAAGCCGACGAAGGTATGTGGATGTTGCCACTGATTCAAAAACTTAACATCCAGAAAATGAATGGTATGGATTTATCACTAACTGCTGATGAGATTTACAGCGATAAAAATGTAAGTCTGAAAGATGCCGTGATAATTTTCGGGAATGGCTGTACCGGTGTTATGGTTTCGTCGCAAGGACTCGTATTTACCAATCACCATTGCGGGTATGATGCCATTCAGAAACAAAGCACAATGGATCATAATTACCTGAAAAATGGATTTACAGCTGAAAAACAATCGGATGAAATCCCTTGTCAGGGCTTGTCGGTGAAGTTTCTATCAAGAATTGAAGATGTAACCGAACGCATTGTTTCTCAACTTCCCGATACACTCCTGGGAACGAAACGGACTGACAAAATAGATTCACTTTCTAAAGTAATTCAAAAACAAGTTTCAAAAAAAGACGGTTTTTCGGCACGGGTTCGCTCGTTCTATTCAGGAAATGAGTTTTACCTTTTCGTTTATCAGGAATATAGCGATATTCGATTGGCATTTACACCACCCGTTGCGATTGGTAAGTTCGGAGGCGAAACCGATAACTGGATGTGGCCACGTCATACCGGCGACTTTTCAGTTTTCAGAGTTTACAGTGATTCAGTTGGAAAACCTGCCAAATACTCCAAAAACAATATAGCTTTTTCGCCCAAACGTTTTGCCAGCATCTCCAACAAAGGATACCAACCCGGCGATTACAGCATGATTTTAGGAAATCCCGGAACCACAACCCGCTATTTGTCATCTTGGGGTGTGAATAACCGCATGAAAAACACCAATCAGGCACGCATCGATGTGCGTGGTGCAAAGCAGGATGTGTGGCATTCGTTTATGCGAGTGGATGAAGCTGTTAATTTAGCCTATGCCAGTAAATTTGCCCGTAGTGCTAACTATTGGAAGAACAGCATTGGAATGAATAGAGCCATTGGCAAATTAAACGTTATTGCTCAGAAACAAGAACAGGAGAAAGCTTTTAGCAAATGGGTAAATGCAAATCCCGAACGTAAAGCAAAATATGGCAATGTGTTGAAAACTCTCGATGAAGCTTATACCAGCATTTACCCTTACAGCAAAGCAGCCAATTATCTGATGGAATCTCTCTCAGGTGGAGTTGAAATGCCACGCATTGCCTCGCAGATTAGCAAACTTATCAAAAGGAATATGCCAAAGGACTCGCTTATGATTCAGCTTAAGGAAAGCTACAAGGATTATTATCCGGTTGTAGATCAGGCCACTATGGTCGCTATGCTGGAAGTCTATAAAAAATCGGTGGATGCCGATGCACTTCCTGAACTCTATACCGAGATTCAGAAAAAATTCAAAGGCAATAATGCCAACTACGCTCGATTTGTGTATGAGAAATCTGATTTTACAAGTTTGGAGAAAATAACCAAAGTTATTGAGCACAAAAAAACTGATTTTTCGAAAGATCCGGCTGTATTTTTTGCTCAGGAAGTAAGAAAGACAATGGAAACAATTCGTGGAGTTGAATACGATAAACTTTCCGACCGGATTCACGATGCTGAACGCTTGTACGAAAGTGGAATTAAAGCTATGACTGCCGAAACTGGCAAACCCATGTACCCCGATGCTAACTCCACTATGCGTCTGACTTACGGAAAAGTAGGCGGTTACAATGGTGCCGACGCTACAGATTATAAGTACTATACCACTACCAAAGGTATTTTGCAAAAGGAAATTGCGGGCGATGAGGAGTTCACAGTTCCCGAAAAACTCAAAACTGCGATTGAGACAAATAACTACGGTGCATACTTAGATAAAAGAACGGGCGAAATGCATGTTGCATTTCTCAGCAACAACGATATTACCGGAGGAAATTCCGGCAGTCCCATTTTCAATGCCAAAGGCGAATTGCTGGGGTTGGCTTTTGATGGGAACTGGGAAGCTATGAGTGGCGATATTATTTTTGAACCCAACCTGCAACGCACCATCAATGTGGATGTACGCTATATTCTGTTTATTATGGATAAAGTGGGCGGTGCTACCCGACTGATTAATGAATTGAATATACAATAAAGATCTTATCTTATATCTTTTATCGACCCCGTCGCTCGAAGCGACGGGGTCGATTTGGCTTAGAACAAAAATGCGCCTCCCGAACTGGGAAACGCATTTTTATAAACTATAAACTGCCAACTGCTACTGCCTACTTCTTCGAATTAATCCATTCGTCCATAGCCTTTGCAGCCTTACGACCATCGCCCATAGCAAGGATTACCGTTGCGCCACCACGAACAATATCACCACCGGCAAAGATAATTGGCACAGCTGATTGCATTGTATCGTTATTGACTACTACAGTTCCCCATTTGGTAACTTCCAACCCCTGAACCGACTGCGGAATGAGCGGATTTGGCGAAACGCCAACACTTACCACCACTTCGTCAACTTCCACCAGTTCTGTTTTTCCGGGGATTTCAATGGGTGAGCGACGACCTGATTCATCGGGTTCGCCCAGTGTCATTACCTGCAAGAGCATGTGTGTTACTCGCCCTTGTTCGTTTCCTATGTATTCAATCGGATTATGTAATGTCCAGAATTCAATTCCTTCTTCTTTGGCGTGTTTCACTTCTTCCAGTCGGGCTGGCATTTCACTTTCAGAACGGCGATATACAATCATAGCACGATCAGCTCCCAATCGGCGTGCCGTACGAACAGAGTCCATAGCCGTATTTCCACCACCAATAATGGCTACTTTCTTGCCTTTGAAAACCGGAGTGTCAGAATCTTCACTGGCAGCATCCATTAGGTTAACACGGGTTAGGTATTCATTCGATGACATTACACCTACCAGATTCTCACCTTTGATATTCATAAATCGGGGAAGTCCCGCACCACTGGCTACAAAAATTCCTTTATAACCATCGTCTTCCAAATCCTGTATTGAAATGGTTTTACCCACTACGCAATTTGTAACAAAATGAACCCCCATTGCCTGAAGATTTTGGATTTCTACATCCACAATTTCATTCGGTAAACGGAATTCAGGAATACCGTATTTTAACACACCTCCAATTTCGTGTAAGGCTTCGAATACTACTACTTCGTACCCCAGTTTAGCCATATCACCTGCAAAAGCAAGTCCTGCAGGCCCTGAACCTACAGCAGCAATTTTAATATTATTAGCGGTAGCAACTTCCGGAACTGAGATATTTCCACTTTCACGCTCATAATCGGCAGCAAAACGTTCCAAATGACCAATAGCGACTGATTCTTTTTTCATTTTCAGGTGAATACAACGTTCTTCACATTGTTTTTCCTGAGGGCAAACACGTCCGCAAACTGCTGGTAAAGCGGAAGTTTCTTTCAAGGTTTTAGCAGCTTCCAGAAATTCTCCTTTTTCGATATGTTTTACAAATTTAGGAATATAAATCCCCACCGGACAGCCTTCCATGCAAGTCGGGTTAGCACAATCGAGGCAGCGTTTAGCTTCCAACATAGCCATTTCGGCAGTTAGACCGAGGTTTACTTCTTCTAAACGGCTGTGACTACGGTATTCAGCATCCAGCTCGGGCATGTGAACACGGGGAATATCAGTACGTTCTTTGGCTTTCATGGATCCGCGTAAATCAGCACGCCATTGTTCTGCTCTTTCTTCTATAATTGTCATATATGTTTTTTTCGGTTGATTAGATGATTGGGTAATTGGGTGATTAGGTTGATTGGAAAATCCCGAACAGCCTACTGCAACTGCCTAGCGTTTACTATATTCTGCCATTTCTTCACGTTCAATGTCACGGTATCCACCCAAGCGCATCAGCATTTCATCAAAATCAACCTGATGAGCATCAAATTCAGGACCATCTACACACACAAACTTTGTTTTTCCACCAACGCTTACACGACAGGCACCGCACATACCAGTCCCATCGACCATAATCGTATTGAGCGAAGCCAGGGTTGGTACTTCGTATTTTTTAGTCAGAATGCTTACAAATTTCATCATGATAGCCGGTCCAATGGTTACACACAAATCCACTTTTTCCCGGTTAATCACCGATTCAACTCCATTAGTCACTAAACCCTGTGTTCCGTACGAACCATCGTCTGTCATAACAATAACTTCGTCAGACAAATTACGCATTTGTTCTTCCAGAATAATTAAATCCTTGTTGCGTGCAGCCAAAACAGTTATCACACGATTACCAGCTTGTTTCAACGCAGCTACAATCGGCATCATTGGCGCTGTTCCAACTCCACCGCAAGCACAAATAACTGTTCCGAAATTCTCAATATGAGTGGCTCTGCCCAAAGGTCCTACCATATCAGTTATATAATCACCTGCTTCGAGCGCACAAAGTTTTGAAGACGAAACGCCCATCTTTTGTATAACAAGCGTAATAGTTCCTTTTTGCAAATCAGCATCGGCAATGGTAAGCGGAATACGTTCACCTTTAGCTCCAACCTTTAAGATAACAAAATGACCGGCTTTTCTGGCTTTGGCAATCAATGGTGCTTCCACTTCAAATTTTACAACATTAGCAGAGAAATACTCTTTACTGAGAATTTTATTCATTGGATTAACGATTATTTTTATGGCCCGTAAAAGTAATAAAAATATGTCTTATTGTAAATTATTTATCCATAAAAATATCAAAATAATTTCCGTTTACGCCAACAATTTACATTATATTTCATAAAATCAATATCAAACCCAACAAAATGTATAGAAATTTACAACTATTTTCGTAATTTTGTGCCACTATTATAAATAAAAGTAACACGATGCCGGTAGCCAGATTTGGAGTTTCGCTTGAAAATGACTTGCTTGAAGCCCTTGATGTGTTTGTTCAGGAAAATAAATTTCCGAACAGATCGCAAGCCATTCGCCATTTGATTGAGAAAAATATTGTTGAACAAAAGTGGAAATGCAACAATATTGTTGCAGGTGCAATTATTCTCACTTATAATTACAACAAAAATGAGGTTCAGGTAAAAATTTCAGAGATTAAGAAAAATGCAATCAATGAAATTCTTTCAGCTCAGAATTTTTATATCTCAGCCGAAAAAGCGCTCGAAATTATTGCTGTAAAAGGTCCTTCACACAAGCTTACCGAACTTTCAGAAGCACTGATAAGTATTAAAGGCATAGAACACGGTAAATTAATTATGAGCAAAGTGGATTAATTTTTTTGCCCATAAAGTAACACGATTTTATAATAGAATAACACGACTTAATAATAAAACAATAATAAACAGATGAAACAAAAACTTCACGTAATTCTACTTTTGGTTATGACGACCAAATTAATTTTCGCCCAATCAACTAAAAAAGACAGTATACAACTCAACGACATAGTAATAACCGGTTCAAAAACAGAAATATCACGCAAGATAGTTCCACTTTCAGTTTCACAAATTTCGAAACAGGAAATAGAAAGTACCGGACAGATGAACATCCTTCCGGCACTAAATACCTTTACACCTGGAATTTTTGTCACCGAACGTAATATGCTTGGATTTGGAGTTTCGGGTACTGCATCCGGAGCAATCACCATGCGTGGTATCAGCAGTTCACCAAACACGGATGTACTGGTATTGATTGACGGTAATCCACAATATCAGGGCATTTTCGGTCATCCGCTAGCCGATGCTTATGTAAGTTCAGATATAGAAAAGTTGGAGATTATTCGCGGTCCGGCTTCGATTTTGTATGGTTCGAATGCCATGGCAGGTGTAATAAATATCATTACCAAAAAGCAAAAGGAAGAAGGATTCAAAGTTAATCTGGGCGGATCCTATGGCTCTTACAACACACAGAAGTATTTTGGAACGATTGGTTACAGAAAAGATAAACTGAGTGCCTTTGCTTCTGTAAATCACGACCAAACCGACGGTATTCGTGCCAATACGGACTTTAATATCACCAACGGATATGCAAAAATGGGCTACGAACTCAGCAAAAAATTTAATGTTACCGCCGATTTCAGTCTGGCAAAATTCAATGCCAACGACAACGGATCTATTTATCTTACAACACCGATTCCTTTCAATATTGATGTTACCCGTGGCAAGACTTCGCTAGCCGTGGATAATAAGTTTGATAAATCAGAAGGTGGATTCAAATTCTATCACAATTTCGGGACTCATATTTTGTCGGATGGTTTTCGCTCCACTGACCACAACACCGGTGCGATGCTTTTTCAAACATTTAAACTGACTACAGGAACAAATATAACTGCCGGAATTGATTATAAAGAATATGGTGGGATTGCCAATCAGGGTTTTAAACACGATTCGCTTATCAATCTGACTGAAATGGCAGTTTATGCTTATGCACAGCAAACTTTGTTCGAAAAACTGACAGTAAGTGCCGGATTGAGGCTGGAAAACAATTCCAAATTTGGCAATGAATTGATTCCCATTGGCGGTCTGACATATAATTTCTCTGACGAAACAACTTTCAAAGCTTCGGTTTCAAAAGGTTTTCGAAGCCCAACCATTATGGAACTTTATCTGTATGCGCCCAATCCAAATTTGCAACCCGAACGAATGGTTAATTACGAAATCAGTTGGTTACAATCCTTGCTGAATAAGCGCCTGAACATTGAGTTGACTGTTTTTAAAGTAAAAGGTAATAACATAATTCAGGTGGTGGTTCCTCCATTTCCGGCCATGCGACAAAATGTAGGTTCGTTCGATAATCAGGGAATTGAATTCTCGGCAAGATATGCGGTTTGTAAAAACCTTTTCGTTCATGCCAATTATAGCTACTTAGATCTGTCAAAAGCGGTCGTAGCTGCCCCACGTCAGCAAGTGAATATTAGCGCTAACTATAGCTATAAAATATGGAATCTGAATGTTTCAGCTCAATACATCGAAAAACTATACGTCCTCAACACGACCAATCCATTTGCAGCTGTCATGGAAAGCACAGCAGATTATTGTCTGCTGAATGCACGTCTTTCAACCCGTCCAATGAAGCAACTTGAAATTTTTGTAGTTGGCAGTAACCTTACAAATACACAGTATCAAATTAATTATGGCTACCCAATGCCGGGTATAAATTTCAATGTCGGGGTTAACATAAAACTTTAACATAATAATTAAAGAAATAATTCTTTAATTATGTTGGATTAAAATAAAAATAAGTAATTTTGAGGTGTCAATTCCAGTGAATGGTTATCGATTTATTGGAAGTGCAAGTTATCTTCAATTAATCACACTTTAAATCCAATTTTATGAATAATCTGGAAAATTTTCATTGGAAAATGGCACCTTACGAAATTCCGATTCTTTTGTTGGTGCTTTGGGATCTCACCTGGAAAATAATCGCTATGTGGAAATCGGCCAGAAATAAACAGGTAATATGGTTTATTTGTATTGCCTTTTTGAATACGCTTGGAATACTGCCAATCATTTATATTTTAACAGGCAGAAAAAAGAAAATTGTCCTGGAATAAGTTTCAACTAAAACAATTTGTTGGGACATTTTTTGTCTGATAAATTTTAATTTGAAATTTTTCTGAACTTTTTCTTGACAATATGGTTGTATTTGTTGAAAATAATACTATTTTTGCAGCGTCTAAGAAAAAGACAACTCTTATGGTAAACCGATTTTTTACATACTTTTATTTTTACTTTTACTTTAGTAGGTGAGAGCAGGATAGCCTTTATGTAAATAACAAAACTATAATCAATAGAAAATACATGAAAATCCTGCTTCACAACGAGCAGGATTTTTTTATAACTATAAACTATTTACTACCAACTATAAACTAGTATGAAACGAGTAGCTATTCAGGGAGGTTTGGGCGCCTATCACGGCATTGCAGCTGAGATTTTCTTCAGGGATGAGGATGTACAAATCATTCCCTGTATCACTTTTCGTGATATATTTTCAGCTATTAAAAAAGACTCGAATGTAGTAGGAATTATGGCTATCGAAAACACTATTGCGGGAAGTCTATTACCAAACTACGAATTGCTTAAAGAACATAAGTTGCCTATTGCCGGTGAATTCAAACTGCGGATTTCTCATTGTTTGGCGGCATTACCCGGACAAACAATTCACGACATTAAAGAAGTCCAATCACATCCAATAGCGCTGATGCAGTGTGGTGATTTTTTGGGTACTTTGCCTGGAGTAAAAGTGGTGGAGCATGAAGATACTGCATTAGCTGCGCGAGACATTCAACAGCACAATTTGATTGGAAATGCAGCTATTTGCAGTGAACGGGCTGCCGAGATTTACGGACTGAACATTCTGGCACGTGGAATTGAAACGAACAAACGAAATTTCACGCGCTTTCTGATATTTGGAAACCCGTGGGTAGTGGAAGAAATTCAGAAAGATGATGCAATAAATAAAGCATCTGTTGTTTTCACCTTGCCCCACTCCGAAGGAAGTCTTTCGAAAGTTTTGTCGGTATTCTCATTCTACGGCATCAATCTGACAAAAATTCAATCGTTGCCAATTATAGGTCGTGAATGGGAGTATCAGTTCTATGTTGATTTTAAATTTGACGACCTCGAACGATACAAACAATCTCTGGTGGCTATTAAGCCTTTAATCAACGAATTAAAAACCCTGGGAGAATATCCGGAAGGAATAACACCGGGAGAATAAATTGGCAGTAAGCAGTTATCAGTAAAAAGAAAGAATAAACAAAATGACTATTAAACCTGCAGAGAGATTAAATTCTGTTTCTGAATACTATTTTTCAAAGAAACTGAAAGAAGTGGCGGAGATGAATGCAAAGGGAATGAATGTTATCAGCCTTGGCGTTGGTAGCCCCGACCTACCACCATCGAAAGAAACGGTTGATGCTCTGACAAAATCAGCTGTCGAAGCCAATACGCATGGTTATCAGCCTTATGTAGGAATTCCCGAATTGCGTAAAGCCTTGGCTGATTGGTATAAAAAATGGTTCAATGTTGGATTGAATCCGGTAAACGAAATTCAACCGTTAATTGGTTCAAAAGAAGGAATTTTACATATTTCACTGGCATTTCTGAATCAGGGAGATGGCGTGTTAGTTCCAAATCCCGGCTATCCTACCTATTCGTCGGTTAGTAATCTGGTTCAAGCCAAGGTGGTGACTTATGATTTGGATGAAGACAACAATTGGCAACCTGATTTCGATGCACTTGAACAAATGGATTTGACAGGCGTTAAATTGATGTGGGTAAACTATCCGAATATGCCAACCGGAGCAAGTGCCACTCCTGTATTGTTTGAAAAATTGGTGGCTTTCGGTAAGAAACACAGCATTGTGATTTGTAATGACAATCCGTATAGCTTTATCCTGAATGACAACCGGCTCAGCATTCTTCAGGTGGAAGGTGCAAAAGATATTTGTATTGAGTTGAATTCCATGAGCAAATCTCACAATATGCCGGGTTGGCGTATGGGTATGCTTGCTTCGAATCCACAATTTGTGGAATGGGTACTCAAGGTAAAAAGTAATATTGATAGTGGACAGTTCAAGCCTATGCAGGTTGCTGCCATTGCAGCTCTCAACAATTCCGAAGCATGGCACCGCGAAATGAACATTGAATTGTATCGTAACCGTCGTCATTTGGCTGAAGAAATAATGAAAACACTCGGCTGTACATATGACGAAACACAGGTGGGAATGTTCCTTTGGGGGAAAATTCCGGCAGAGTACGCCGATAGTGGTGAACTCGCAGACAAAGTGCTTTACGAAGCCAAGGTATTTATCACTCCGGGATTTATTTTCGGTGACAAAGGAAACAGTTACATTCGAATTTCACTTTGTGCCAATGATAAAATGTTGTGTGAAGCACTCAATAGAATAAAAAAGTTAATTGGTTGATTTGTTGACCATTTAATTGATTATTAAATAGTAAATGAACAAATAGTAAATAAAACATGGAACTCGAATCAATTTTACTACCCGGTGTTGACGCCAAGCGTCCACTCATAATAGCCGGACCTTGTAGTGCAGAAACCGAAGAACAAGTTATGGAAACAGCCCGCCGACTTCATGCTCGTGGGGTGAAAATCTTCCGTGCCGGAATATGGAAACCACGTACCAAACCTGGTGGTTTCGAAGGAATAGGTGTTATCGGTTTACCTTGGCTGAAACGTGTACATAATGAATTGGGGATGTATACTGCGGTAGAAGTGGCCACAGCTGTTCACGTTCGTGAATGTTTAGCACACGGCGTTGATATTCTGTGGGTTGGCGCACGTACATCTGCAAATCCTTTTGCAGTACAAGAAATAGCTGATGCGTTAGAAGGCGTTGATATTCCTGTGTTTGTAAAAAACCCGGTAAATCCGGATCTAGATTTATGGATAGGAGCTATTGAGCGTATTCACAATGCAGGTATTCGTCGTATTGCGGCTATTCATCGTGGTTTCAGTACCTTCGACAAAAAGATATACCGGAATCTCCCACAATGGCATATTCCAATTGAACTGAAACGCCAGATTCCGAACCTACCTTTAATTTGTGATCCAAGTCACATTGGTGGAAAACGAGAATTGATTGCACCACTTTGTCAGCAAGCTATGGATTTGAATTTCGATGGATTGATTATTGAATCTCATTGTAATCCTGAAAAAGCATGGAGCGATGCAGCTCAACAGGTAACTCCTGAAGTCCTTGACTTAATTCTCAGCACACTCGTTATCCGTGACATGACGCAAACAACTGAAAATCTGACAGCGTTACGTCGACAAATTGACGAACTCGATAACAGTTTACTTGAATTACTGGCACGCCGTATGCGCGTTTCCGAAGAAATAGGCACCTATAAAAAAGAACACAACATGCCTATTCTACAGGAACAACGCTATGATGAAATTCTGAAAAATCGTATTACACAAGCCGAAAAAATGGGGATGGATAGAGAGTTTATGAAAAATGTTTTAGTCGCAATTCACGAAGAATCGGTGAGACACCAACAGGAAATTATGAAACAATAGAAAAATAAACTCCCGCATTTCTATTGAAGTGCGGGAGTTTATTTTCTTAAGCAACCAAAAGTTTATTTAGCCAACAATACTTTTACTTTTTCAGAAATCAACCGGCCTTCAGTTTTACCGGCAAGTTGTTTGCTTGCAACTCCCATCACTTTTCCCATATCTTGGGGACCGGTAGCTCCAACCTGAACAATTATTGCTGCAACAGCAGCTTCAAGGTCAGTATCTGACATTTGGGCTGGTAGGTATTTTTCAATAACGGCAGCCTCTGCCAATTCAGTTGAAGCCAGCTCCGGCCGGTTTTGTTCGGTGTAAATCTGAGCCGATTCCTTGCGTTGTTTCAGCATTTTCTGAATAATCTTCACAGCTACTTCGTCGGAAAGGTTACCATCGCTTCCTTTGGCAGTTTTAGCTTCTAAAAATTCTTTTTTCATACCGCGCAAGGCTTCTAAAGCCACTTTATCACGGGCTAACATGGCAGTTTTTATATCGCCACTGACTTTATCAAATAATTCGTTCATTGTTCGTTTATTAAGTATTTATCTTTTCTGCCGACTGTTTACTACCGACTTCTTACTTCATCAACCTTCTCTTCCAAGCAGGAATATTAACCACTTTTTTCAAGGTAGATTCATCATCCAAATCATCCAGATTAATAACTGGATATTCTAATTCTGGTTCCAGTTCTGTCTCAACTACAGGTTCAACAAAAAGTTCTGGTTCTTGTTCCGGAACTTTTTCAGGTTCTGAATGAAGCGAGTTCACGTAATATTCATTAAACGTTTTGTCTATGTCAGGTTTTAGCGCTTCCTGTTCTTCATCATCTGATTCTGTTTCAGTTTCATCATCTTTTTTATCTTTTTTGCCAAAATTAAAGAATCCTGATGGTTCACTATTTATCAAAGTTGGTTTATGTGGATGAGCTTTTGCAATAGCAAGCGGCATTCCGGGAATATCACTCACTTCAAAACCGGTTGCAATCAAGGTAATTTTCACTTTTTCTTTCAATTCCTCATCAAAACTGGCACCCCATATAACTTGTACATTTGGACCTACTTTAGACATAAATTCGTGAATTTGCTCCACTTCTTCCATACGAATCTGGTCGCTGTTGGAACAATACAAACTCAACAGGATTTTGCTTGCACCACTCACATCGCTGGTATTCAGCAACGGTGAATTCAATGCATCTTCAATAGCTTTAGTGATTCGGTTTTCGCCTGACGCATAACCAGTATTCATAATGGCAACATGACCATCTTTCATAATGCTGTACACATCAGCAAAGTCAGTATTTATATAGCCCGGAACAGTAATTATTTCGGCAATAGCTTTGGCTGCATTGGTTAACACATCATCTGCTTTGGCGAATGCGTTGGAAAGTTCCAAATCGGGATAGATTTGTTTCAATTTTTCGTTGTTTATCACCAGAATAGCATCAACATGTTCGCTTAAAGCTGCAACGCCTTCCAATGCCTGTCGAATTTTCATATTTCCTTCGAAAGCAAATGGAATAGTCACAATACCAACGGTGAGAATTCCCAAATCGTGAGCTGCCTTAGCCACCACAGGTGAAGCTCCAGTTCCGGTACCACCGCCCATTCCGGCAGTGATAAAAACCATTTTAGTATTATCCTTGAGTAGCTCCTGAATCTTTTCTATTGATTCTTCTGCTGCCAATTTAGCGACTTCAGGCTTTCCACCGGCACCGAGCCCTTCAGTTGTATCAGCTCCAAGTTGTATCTTGATTGGCACCGGCGATTTCCGCAAGGCCTGATTATCGGTGTTACAAACGACAAAGGATACATCGGTGATTCCTTGTCGATACATGTGATTTACAGCATTTCCGCCACCACCGCCTACACCAATCACTTTAATAATTGAACTGTCGACAAGCGGCAATTCCAATGGCAAACTTTCGTCTAAATATCCCATATTTTTATTTATTATTCGAAATTATTTCTTATAGTTGACATGCAGTATTATTGTAATTCTATTGATTTTTAAAATGGAATTTCGCCACTAAAATAATCTGTATATCTTTTGGTCAGTTTAGTAATCAAACCATTACCGGGAAGTTTCTTATCTCTCTTTTTTTCTTCCAAAATTATTTCTACTTCCGGATGTTCAACCCGATTATCATGTGTTAACAAGATGGTGCCAATTAGTTGAGCAAATCTTGGATCGTTGAATTTCTTATCCGTATCATCCGACAACCAGTCTGAATGATCACCAAGACGTACATTTATTCCGGTTCTTTCAACAATAAATTCAATTATACTGTTTAATTTAGCGCCACCGCCTGTTATCACAATACCGGCTTCCAGGGTGAACGAGAGATTTGAAATACTGTCGAAAACAGGTTGTAGAATTTCTTCCAGACGTGCCTCGATTATTGTTGCCAAAAACTTGGTTGAAATATTAACCGGCTTTGCTCCTTCCTCAGCAGCAGCCACCTGAATATAAACCGGTTCTTCAACCAATGAATCCATAGCAAAACCTTTCAGACATTTGAGTTTCTCAGCATTGGTTTCATTAATTCCCAACTCCTGAATATCTTTTGTAATATTGTTTGCACCAAGTGGCACCACAATGTAATTTTTCAAAATACCATCGTGATATACTGCCAATGTAGTAGTAGTTGCTCCGAGATTAATTAAAGCGCATCCAACTTCCCTATCGTTATCCTCGAGAACTACAGTGGACAAAGCCTCAATTGCTAAGGGATTATACTCCATCAAAACACCTGTCCTATCGAAACAACGCTCTAATTCGGTCTTGATAACTGAATTTCCAACAACAACATTGTAAGATGCACTAATTTGTTTAGCAGTTTGTCCAACCGGATCATCCATCTGTTTTCCATCAATGATATAGGACACTGGAATAAGCTCATACAATGTTAGATTGGATAAGACTGTATTTTTTTTACATTCGTCGAGCAAATCAAGCAATAATTCATCGGTAATCTCATAAAGTTTCCCCAATGAGCGACTAACAGTTACCGGAATTATTCTCATACTTTTTGCTCCGACAGCAACCGAAACCAAACTAATACTCCCTATCTTGGAACTGTTAGTGAGTAATTTAAGTAATTCACTCACTTTAAATGATGCACCGGTAGGTTTCTCTACAATTCCCCATTTCACTTCATCCGATGGTTTTGATTCCTCCGAAAACACTTTCACAGCTCCGCTTTCGAGAACTTCGGCTGCCATAACCGAAATACGCGTGCTTCCAAAATCTACTGCAACAACTTTATTTGAAATCATATTTTTTTGGCAATTAAACTATCTTTTTTCAACTTGTCTACCCTTTTCAATGAGTCAACTATAACTCTAAGCGGTAAATATAAATTTTCCTTTTTATTACAAACCACCTGATCTTTATACTGCAAATCTATCACTTTATATTTATTCCAACCTATAACATTAAAGCCATTAGCATACAATTTACGCAGTTTTTCGAGCTTCTTCTGATAATTATCAAGTGTTCCCAACAAAATGATTGCATCACCAACCCTCGGAACAAGTTCAATTTTCTGATCTTCGCGAACATAAATCTGTTCAATTTGTGCATTCCAAAACGGGTTTTCTTTCAAGAATAGCACAAAATCATACATTTTTCCGCTAACCATCGAAATCGTTACATGACCTGAAACGACCGGTACATAAGCCGCAAAATTCGGTGAAACTGGCATTGGTTTTCTATCAGCATCAATATAATAGCTGCCTAAGCCTACTACTCTGAATTTCGGTTCCCTTTGTTGTATGATTATATCAAACCGTCCTGATGCTAACTTATAACACTCAGCACTTTTTATCATTGAGTTTTTTCTCAATAACTGTTCAATCGCTTCGGTCTGTATATGTTTCACCGTTTTACCGATTGGATTCAGTTCTTTATCTTCCAGAATCTGAACAACCTCCTTCTCAGTAATCAATTGAGAACCCAAACTTTTATCTAATACGACAACCACTTGTCCGCAAACTTTCTCCTGATTTCTACCCGAAAAATACCAGATTGAGAACCCAATATATCCCAGTAGCACGAGGCTAAAGAATGAAATCAATATGTATTTCCAGACCGGTTTCATCTTGATCTAAGCTGTTCTTTAATCAACGGCACAAGTTTATCAATATCGCCTGCACCAAATGTAACCAACACATCTAAGTTCTTTTCTTTCAGCAAAGGTAATAGATTTTCCTTTGAGCACAAAGTTTTGTTTTTTAGTTTAACATCACGTAAAATAAGCTCAGAATCTACACCTTCAATCGGCAATTCACGTGCTGGATAAATGTCTAGTAAAATCAAGTCATCCAATTCCGACAATGCTTCAGCAAAAGCCGGTGCAAAGTCACGGGTTCTTGAATATAAATGAGGTTGGAAAATACCTGTAATTTTCCGATTGGGATACAAATTTCGTATGGAGGAAATACTAGCCTTCAACTCACTGGGGTGATGAGCATAATCGTCCATAAAAACCAATTTATCCGTTTTATAAACTACATTAAACCGGCGATAAATCCCTGAAAAAGAAGATATTCCCGTGCGAATCTCATCACTTGACACTCCATTCAACCAGGCTAATGCCATTGCTGCCACACTATTTTCCACATTAATACGAACAGGAACTCCAAGTCGAACATCGTTAATCCGGTCAGTTGGTGTTACAAAATCAAATCGTATTTCAGCTTTTTCTGTTCGGATATTTTCAGCACAAAAATCTCCCCCTTCGTCCATTGAATAGGTATAAAGTTTTACTCCTTTCTGCAATTTAGGTGTAACATCAATCCTTTTTCGCATAATCAAAGCACCACCTGCACGAATCAGCGAAGTGAAATGCTCAAAACTTTCACGAAAAGCATCGGCTGTTTCGTAAATATCCAAATGATCCGGATCGGCTGAGGTGATTACAGCCATATATGGCGAAAGTTGATGAAATGAACGGTCGTACTCATCGGCCTCGATTACCACCAAATTACTCTCAGATGAAAGCAACAAATTACTGTTATAATTATTGGCAATACCGCCTAAAAACGCATTACAAGAAACCTGCGATTGATACAATAAATGGGCTGTAATGGTGGAAGTAGTTGTTTTTCCATGCGTTCCGGCTATGCAAATACCCTTGCTCTGGCGGGTAATATTGCCTAATACCTGAGCGCGCTTTTGTATCGTAAAATTATTCTCCTGAAAGTATCTTAGTTGTGGATGATCTTGTGGAATGGCGGGTGTAATTACAACCAGTGTATTTTCAGGTTTGGTATATCTTGTCGGAATTTGATTTACGGCCTCGTCAAAACAAACTGCAATTCCTTCTGCTTGCAAATCGGAAGTAAGTTTGGTTTCGGTTCGGTCGTAACCCGCCACGCGAAAGCCTTTGGTATAGAAATACCGTGCCAATGCGCTCATCCCAATGCCGCCAATTCCCAAAAAATAATATTGTGTAAACTTGTTCATTTTTATTCAATTTCCAATTTTCAATTAGCAATTATTTTCAATCAATTATCCATTGGTTGAAATTGGAAATTATCAAATTAGTTTTAATATTTCATTTGCAATTCTGTCAGCTGAATCCTTTTCAGCCATTTTCAGAATATTATCACTCAACTTCTTCAGTTCCGCCTCATTATTAATCAATTCGAGTGCTTTATCAACCAATTGTTCTTTGGCATCAACATCTTTTATCATTACTGCTGCATCCTTACGCACCAAAGCCAGTGCATTTTGTGTCTGATGATCTTCAGCCACATTAGGCGAAGGAACCAAAATGACCGGTTTTGCGAGCAAACACAGTTCTGAAATGGAACTTGCTCCTGCACGGGAAACCACCAAATCGGCAATGGAATATGCCAAATCCATACGTGAGACAAAATCAGTAACCAATAAACCGATGGTTGTATGACATTCAGTAGCTTTACGGGCATCTTTAATATAAAATTTACCGGTTTGCCAGATTACCTGAACATCATCAGATTTTGCCAATTTATTCAAACCTGCTATTATGCTTTGATTGATAGTTCGCGCTCCCAAACTTCCTCCAACAACTAAGATGGTTTTCTTTTTGGGGTCTAAATTGAAGAAATTATAAGCTTCACTCGTTTTAGGTGCAATTGAAAATAAGTCCTGTCGAACAGGATTTCCGGTTAGGACTATTTTTTCTTTTGGGAAAAACTTTTCCATTCCTTCGTATGCCACGCAAATCCGTTTAGCTTTCTTTGCAAGTAATTTATTGGTTACTCCTGCATACGAATTTTGTTCCTGTAAAACCGTTGGCACTCCAAAAGCCGATGCAGCCCGAAGCGTAGGTGCACTGGCATAACCACCAACACCAATAGCCACATCCGGTTTAAATCGCTTAATAATTTTCCGTGCTAATAGCAGACTTCGACCTAAATTCCACAAAACGTTGATATTGCGAAGCATATTTTTACGATCCAAACCACTTACAGGCAAACCCTCAATGGGATAACCTGCAGCAGGAACGCGTTCCATCTCCATTCGTCCTAGAGCTCCAACAAAGAGAATTTCGGCATCCGGAACTTGCTTTTTCAACGCATTGGCAATGCTGATAGCAGGAAAAATATGTCCTCCAGTACCGCCTCCACTGATTAAAAATTTATGCTTCATAACTTCTTATTTTTCTGACTTAACTCGCAAATTTACACAATTTAAAATGAATTACAAGCTTTCAAGCTCAACCACGGGAAGTTGTTCTGCCTCCTCAGCTAAAAAAGAATCATTTGGTTGTTCGTCAGCAACAATCTGGCGAGTAATTCCCAAAATGATACCAAAATAAATACAGGTTATCAAGATGGATGTACCTCCCCTACTAATCAGCGGCAAAGGTTGCCCCGTAACCGGAATAAGACTGGTAGCCACTGACATATTTATAAATGTCTGAAGTACAATCATTAGCGACAAACCCATAACCAGAATAGCCGGAAAAACCGAGGAACAATTCATAACAATTCGCCCGGCACGAAAAAGCAAAATTAAATACAAAATAATTACTCCAATACCACCAATCAGACCCATTTCTTCAACAATAATAGAATAAATAAAATCGGAATAAGCTTGCGGAAGATAATCACGTTCTACACTGTTTCCCGGAAAAACACCAAAAATACCGCCCCTTGCAATGGCAATCTGACCATAAATTTCCTGACGGTTTTTATCCGTAATCACATATTTATTTTCTTTTGCTCCTTTGTCGGAATGTCGCTCAATACGGGCAACCCATGTATAAGCACGCTTAAATGCTTTTGGCATTGCTGTTTCGGGAATAGCTTTCACAGCACCATATCCCAACAACAATGAAATTAATATTACACCTGCTAATGTTCCCAGATATTTGAACGAAATCCGACCGATAAACATCATAATAAAAACCACGATAAACAAAATGGCTGCTGTCGAGAAATTTTCGAGCAAAATAAGTCCGCAAACTGCAATCAACATGATAATTGTATTACGGAAATAAATCCATTCGTCTTTGGTATTGTCTCTGATTCTGGATATTAAGTCGGCTGCCACAATAATTACCGAGAGTTTGGCCAATTCTGAAGGTTGAAATTGCACTCCACCAATAACCAACCAACGAGCTGCATCGTTCTCGCTATGTCCTTTAAAAAGTACAAATACCAGCAAAACTGCCGAAAGTGCAAGTCCCAGATACGATACAATCCGAATCCAGCGATATGGAATCATGTGAACGATAAAAGCAATAATCACACCACCGGTCAGAAATCCGACGTGACGGATTACCGGCATTGCATGGTTAGATGACTTGTAGGCCAGCGTGCTTGAAGCGCTGTACATTTCGATAATCGAAAGAATGCACAATGTCAAAAACACAACCCACAGGATTTTATCGCCTTTTAAATATCGTTTAAATAATGTTTCCATACAACTGACAACTATTAACTGTCAACTAATTAAAGGTTTCTGACACAATTTTTAAACTGTTTGCCCCGGTCTTCGTAGTTTTTAAACAAATCGAAACTTGCACAGCAAGGTGAAAGCAAAACGGTTTCACCTTCACCGGCCATTTTATACGCTGCGTTTACAGCATCTTCCATCGACTGCACATCAACAATATTCTGAACTTTTCCATCAAAAAATGTATGCAAAGGCGCATTATCCAACCCCATATAAATCAGTCCTTTCACCTTTCCTTTTACCAACTCTTCAATTTCAGCATAATCATTGCCTTTATCTGTTCCTCCAAGAATAAGCACAACCGGTGTTTTAATGCTCTGTAAAGCATACCAGCACGAATTAACGTTAGTGGCTTTTGAGTCATTTATAAAACGAATATTTTTCACAGTCGCTACATATTCCAAACGGTGTTCCACACCCTGAAAATCCTGCAACGATTGACGAATACTCTCTTTACGAACATGTACAATAGAGGCTGCAAGTCCTGCTGCCATTGAATTATAGGTGTTGTGCATTCCCTGAAGTGCTAATTCTGTAGTTGGCATAGTAAATAGTGATTTTAGAGTTTGTATAATCAATTCATCGTTTTCGATAAACGCTTTTGTTTTTTCATTTCGTTCAATGGCAAACGGATACATGGCTGACTGAATATTCCGTTTTGCCAGTTCTGCTTTAATTACCGGATCATTATCCCAGAAAATAAAGGCATCATTCGCCGTTTGATTTTGTGTGATGCGGAATTTTGAATCCACATAATTCTGAAATTTATACTCGTAACGGTCTAAATGATCTGGAGTAATATTCAATAAAATGGCAATATCAGCTTTAAATCCGATCATTCCATCCAACTGAAAACTGCTGAGTTCCAACACGTAATAACTAAAATTCTCAGTTGCCACCTGCAATGCCAGACTTTGACCCACATTCCCTGCTAAACCAACATTCAATCCTGCATTTTTCAATATATGATACACCAGCATCGTGGTGGTGGTTTTACCGTTACTTCCGGTTATACAAATCATTTTAGCATCGGTATAACGACCTGCAAATTCAATTTCGGAAATTACAGGAGTGCCAATTGCATGTAATTTCTTGATTAATGGCGCTTTATCCGGAATTCCAGGGCTTTTAATAATTTCGTCGGCATTCAGAATCAATTCTTCGCTATGTTGTTTTTCCTCCCACACAATTTCATAGCTGTCAAGCAACGCTTTATATTCTGCTATTATTTCCGACAAATCGGACAGAAAAACATCAAAGCCCTGCTTCTTCGCCAGTACTGCTGCACCTGCACCGCTTTCGCCTCCACCTAGTACAACTATTCTTTTCATTATCTGATTTTCAAGGTTATAATAGTCACTGCTGCCAAAATAATTCCAACTATCCAGAAACGAATTACAATCCTCGATTCGGGCATGGCTTGTATCGGACGTTGAAATATTGACTGAATGCCAGCATTCCCCTGTTTTTGATAATGATGATGCAAGGGTGTCATTTTAAAAATGCGTTTCCCTTCGCCAAACCGTTTTTTAGTCAATTTAAAATAACTTACTTGCACTACAACTGAAAGACTTTCAACCAAAAACACACCACATAAAATGGGGATTAATAATTCCTTTCGGATAACAATAGCAAAAACGGCAATAATTCCACCCAAGGTCAAACTGCCGGTATCGCCCATAAAAACCTGAGCAGGGTAAGCATTGTACCATAGAAATCCGATGGTAGCCCCAATAAATGCTCCGGCAAATATCAACAATTCGCCAGTGCCTGGTAAATACATAATGTTCAGGTATCCGGCATAATTCATATTACCCGAAACATAGGCCAATATCCCCAAAATTACTCCCATAATGGCTGAAGAACCAGTGGCGAGACCATCTAATCCATCCGTCAGATTTGCACCATTCGAAACAGCTGTAACAATAAAAATGGCTACAAGCACAAATAATATCCAGCCGTAGCGTTGGGCTTTTTTACCTGCCCAATTGAATGCATCAGCATAATTAAAATTATTGTTTTTTACAAATGGGATGGTCGTTTTGGTTGATTTTACATCATGTTTGGCATACACAACGTATTCAACACGATTACTTGTAATACCTTTCACTTCAAGATTCTCCCGAATAACAACATCTGAACTTAAATACATGGTTAAACCAACTATGATACCCAACCCAACCTGTCCGACAATTTTAAAACGACCACTTAGGCCTTCCTTGTTTTTTAGAAAAACTTTAATATAATCATCCAGAAAACCAATTAGTCCCAACCAAACGGTAGTGATTATCATTAAAAGTACATAGGTATTTGTCAGATTCGCCAGTAAAAGTGTTGGCACTAAAATGGCAATAATAATGATAATTCCACCCATTGTCGGCGTACCTTTCTTGCTCATTTGACCTTCCAATCCAAGGTCACGTATGGTTTCACCAATTTGTTTTTTTTGCAAATAATTAATTATCTGCCGACCAAACATAGTGGAAAGCAAAAGCGCCAATATAAATGCCAAACCAGTTCGGAACGAAATGTAATTAAACAAATGCGAACCCGGAAACGTGAATATTTTTTCTAAATATTGAAATAAATGATAAATCATAATCGTTCTATTTTAAAAACATTTTCTTACTTCTTCTTTATCGTCGAAATGGTATTTTACACCCTGAATAATCTGATAATCTTCGTGACCTTTGCCCGCAACCAAAACCACATCGCCTGCCTGAGCCAATGCACAAGCAGTTTTAATGGCTTCGCGTCGGTCAACAATAGTCAGACTTTTAGCCTTATTTGCTGCATCCAGTCCAGCCAACATATCATTTAAAATATCCTGAGGCTCTTCAAAACGTGGATTATCCGATGTCAGAATGGCTTTCCAACTACCATTAACCGCTTCACGAGCCATCATCGGGCGTTTGCCTTTATCGCGGTTTCCACCACAACCAACAACTGTAATCAATCGTCCGTTTCCCTGCAAAATCTGATTTATTGTTCCAATTACATTCGTCAAAGCATCAGGTGTGTGAGCATAATCCACAATAGCTGTATAACCTGTGGGCGCATGCAAGGTTTCGAATCGGCCTGAAACCGAATGCAACGAGCTGATAATGCGTAACACTTCCAATTCATCCTGTCCGAGTAAAACGGCAGCACCAAAAACAGCCGATAAATTACTGGCATTAAACTTTCCAATAAACGCCACATTCACTTCTTTATCGTTCATATCAAGCAACATACCTTCAAAACTATGTTCGAGAATACGGGTCTTGAAATCGGCCATGCCGCGAAGTGAATAGCTGTATTTTTTCGCTTTTGAATTCTGAAGCATTACCAATCCATTTTTGTCATCGGCATTGGTAAGTGCAAATGAATCAGCCGAAAGCTCATCGAAAAATTGCTTTTTAGCTTTCAGATAATTTTCAAAAGTCAGGTGATAATCGATATGATCACGGGTGATATTGGTGAAAATTCCACCATCGAATTCCAGTCCGGCGATACGTCGTTGTTCAATCGAATGCGAACTTACTTCCATAAACGCATATTCGCATCCGGCATCAACCATTTGAGCCAGTAAATCATTCAATGCCAACGCATCGGGTGTTGTATGAGTTGCTTCAATGGCTACATCGTCAATATAATTACAAACCGTTGACAATAAACCTGATTTGTAACCTAACTGACGGAAAAGCTGATACAAAAGTGTAGCTATTGTTGTTTTACCATTTGTTCCGGTCACTCCAACCAAAGTCATTTTGGAAGATGGAAAATCATACCAGGCAGAAGCCATTTTTCCAAGAGCATCGGCACTATTGGCTACTTTTATATAGCTAACTTCAGAATTAATTTCAGTTGGAATTTCTTCACAAACAATTGCTTTTGCGCCCTTTTCAATAGCCATCGGGATAAATTGATGACCATCAGAAGCCGTTCCACGAGTTGCAACAAAAACACTCCCCGATTCCACTTTTCGCGAATCGAACTGAATACTTTTAATGCTTATTTCGGTTTCTCCAATTACTTTTTGAAGAATCACGTTTTGCAGTATATCGTCTAATATCATATTTGCCATTTGTAACAAATTGAATTATTGAAGATTAATCATTACAGAACTTCCTTTTTTAAAATAAGTTCCCGGTTTCATATTTTGCGAAATAACTTTTCCACGACCCTGAACCTGAACATTAAAGCCCATATTCTCTAGAATATAAACCGCATCCTTTGCTCCCATCCCACATAAATCCGGAACTACTCTATTTGAAACAGTAATTGGCTGAACAGCAGTCTGGCTTTGTTTTGCATAGGTTTTTACCCAATCAGTTGAATTTGCTGCCAAAGGCAGATTCAAACCGGACATAACAGTCTGAATTGCTTTATAATAGCCAACTTTTGTATTCGGACATAAATCTTCAGCTTTAATAGAATCCAACCCAACATGTGTCGGTTTGCGATTGGAGTTCAACGCCATAACACGCTCGGCTATATTTTTGAAAACCAACCCGCTCATGTGTCCCCCCGAAGCATGACCGATTCCCGGTTCGCGCATCACAACGATACAACTGTACAATGGATTTTCGTACGGAAAATAGCCGCAAAATGCCACCTGATGCTTGCCGGTATTTCCTCCGCTTGTCCAAACCTGTGCCGTACCCGATTTTCCGGCAATACGTACATATTTTGAGAAAACAGGTTTTCCTGTTCCCATTTTATCCTCCACAACTCCAAGCAAAGCAGATCGAATTTCAGCAAGGGTAGTTTGTTTACAAATGGCAGGATTAATTACTTCAGTCGTGTATTCCTTTACTAATTGACCATTTTTACTGATTGATTTCACAAAAAATGGGCGAATCATTTTTCCATCATTGGCAATGGCATTATAAAAAGTCAAAGTATAAATAGGCGGTACCTGCGTTTCATAACCAACTGACATCCAAGGTAATGTGGTTACAGACCATTCGTGCGATTTATCATTCGGATGACGGATAAAGGGTTTGGCTGTTCCGGGAATTTCTAGTTTCAGAGGTTCGTTCAGTTTCATTGCATACAATTTGTTCACGAAAGCTCCGGGATCTTTTCCATACGCTTTGACAATAGCACGCGACACACCAATATTGGAAGAACCATAAATTGCCTGTACCAGAGTAATTTTGTGAAAGCCACCATGATTAGCATTGTGGTCGGTCATGGTCCGATTACCATACTTATACTGTCCATTAAAAGTATTGATTGTATCCGACATTTTTACTTTCCCTTCATCCAGCGCAGCCATCACCGATGCCACTTTGAACGTTGAACCCGGTTCAGTCATATCCGAAACAGCACCGTTTCTGTTTTCAGTATAAGAACCATCTTTGTTTTTCTGCATATTCACAATGGCTTTCACCTCACCGGTGTGAACTTCCATTAATATGGCATATCCTACTGCAGCATCAAACTGTTTCACACCATCAACCAGGGCTTTTTCGGCAATATCCTGTAAATCTATATCAATGGTTGATTTTATATCCATACCATCAATTGGCTCAATCTGAACAGTTTCCATGTAATTATTTGCCACTTTCTGACGAATAGAAACGCCAGGAGTTCCGATCAGGCTGGAATTAAAACTCAACTCAATTCCGTTTTTCCCACCTTTCGATTCATCCGCAAAAATATCACCTATGGTACGCTGCGCCAATGATCCAAATGGTCTGACGCGCTTGAAATATTCTTTTGTAATCAAACCACTTTTGTTTCGACCCAAACGAAATAATGGTAATGTTTTAAGTTGTTTAAGCTGAGCATAGGAGATTCGCTTTTCGGAAAGTTGGAATTCGCCCACTCCTGATTGATAGGCTTTTGTCAATATCGATTTATAATTTGTAGGTGTTTTGTCACGAAAAAAGCTGGACAAATAAATGGACAATGAATCAATATTCTCACTAAAAAGTGCACCTTCATCTTTGTGTAATGCATCTACGCGTAAATCCATATAAACGTAGTAAGTAGGAATGGAACTGGCCATTAATCGACCATCGCAGGCATAAATATTCCCTCGGTTGGGCTTTACCACAATATCGGTTTTTACACTTTTTGCAGCCAATGCCATCCATTGATTACGCTCTACAAACTGGATCTTTACAATTCGATAAAGCACCATAACAAATGAGAGACATATGATGGTGTACACTATGCCAAACCGCAGGACAATATTTCTACGTTTTTCAGTCATTTATTTCTTTGCTATGCTGTCTTCAATTACAATGGGTGGCGTTGTATTTTCAATTAATCCTAATCCGTTGTCATTCACCGCTTTCATTACATTCGATTGACGACTTATTTCCATCAATTCTGCTGAAATGGTCAACGATTCATATTTGGCGTCCAGAATTTTCTTTTTTAGTTCAATTTCAGTTGCCAGTTGAGTTTCGCAATAATAACGGTTATCAATATACAGAAAAGCCAAAACGGCAATCATGATTACCAAGCCATATTGTTTTTGAAAAAATTTCTTGGTCAGAATATCTCCGTTCAAAATATCGCGAAGACTACTGGATTTAATATCCGAAAAATCTTCGCTACCACGAACCGCATCTACTATTTTTTTAAACCAGGACATTTATTCAATTATCAATTTTTCAATTTCCAATTACTTAATCAACCATTCAACCCAATCAACCAACCTTCAATTCGGCAATACGAAGTTTGGCACTTCTTGCTCTCGGATTACGTGCAATTTCCGCCTCGTCGGCCACAATCACTTTATTATTAATCGCTTTCATAGGCGATAATATATTGCCGTAAAAATCTTTTTCCAATTTACCTTCGAAGTTTCCACTGCGAAAAAAATTCTTTACCAATCTATCTTCCAACGAATGATAAGTCAAAACCACCAATCTTCCTCCGGGTTGGAGCACTTCAAGACTTTGCGACAAGAGTGATTTCAGCACATTCATTTCCTTATTCACTTCAATGCGTAAGGCTTGAAATACCCGCGCCATATCTTTCTTTTCCTTTTCACGACCGAAAAATGGCTTCAACACTTCGATAAAAGGAAAAATTCGATCGAAAAGTGCGTTGGAACGAGCAATGACAATGGTTCGGGCTATTTTTCTGGAATTATGTAATTCGCCATACAAATAAAACACATCAGCCAATTGTTCTTCAGAATAAGTATTCAATAAAACCGCAGCAGTCAGAGGCGATTTAGTATTCATACGCATATCAAGTGCTCCATCATATCGAAACGAAAATCCACGTTCAGCCACATCAAAATGGTGAGACGAAACGCCCAAATCCGCCAAAATACCGTCGACCTTTTCAATATTGTGATAACGGAGAAAATTTTTTAGATACAAAAAATTGCTCTGAACAAATATAAACCGGGAGTCTTCAACAATATTCTTTACTGCATCTTCATCCTGGTCAAAACCAAGCAATTTGCCTTTCGGTCCAAGTTTATTCAAAATTTCCTTCGAATGACCGCCACCGCCAAAAGTGACATCCACATAAATCCCATCTGGCTTTATATTGAGTCCGTCAATAGTTTCATTCAGCAGTGCAGGAGTGTGATAGACCCCTAACCCCTGAAGGGGAACTGAATTACCTACGTTTGTTATATTTTTTTTCATTCTCAATTTTACAATTAATGAATCCTTTTAATCCCCCTTTAGGGATTAGGGGTTCTTATTCCCCTTTAGGGGCTAGGGGCTTCTTCATCATTCGCTCTTTTAGAAGAGCAGCAAAATCAGTTGAGGACAATTTATTTTGTTCATACCTGCTTTTGCTCCAAACCGCAAACTTATCTAACATTCCGACAAATAACACTTCAGCATTTTCAATTCCAATGAGTTGCAGGTTTTTCCTGGAAATCAAAATACGACCCTGAGAATCAATATCAAGCCAATCTGCATCGGATACAAATTGCATCAACAATAACTGGTCGGTAGGATTCCACTCATCCAACTTCGATTTAAAATCACCAACCATTTCGTTCCACACATGTTCGGGATAGATAATCAAACAGTCGTTTTCGGCATCCTTACGCATCACTACCCGTTCTTTTTCATCATTGGGCAGTAACTTACGGTAATTGGAAGGAATAAAGATTCTTCCTTTTACATCGGCTTTTGCTTCATATTTTCCTATAAATGTTGACATATCGAATTGAGTCTAATTTTTCAACGGTAAAAGTAAGAATTTAATTTTGAATTCCCCACATTTCCCCACAAAAAATTTATCAACAGCTTATTATCTTAAAATCAGCACTTTTCAACTACTTTTCAACATATTATAACAACTCATTTATTTCATCTACACATTTTCAAATACTTGTTATACAGATATTTAAATCATAATAAATAATAATAAAAAAAAATGACATAAAAGTGGGGAAGTAAAATAAAATTGCATAGACAAAAAATCAACCAAAATTTTCTAGAAATGAAGAAATATTGTTCATCTTCATTTAATTCGCATTTTTTTGTACATTTGCAGAAGTCGAAAAACCAACAAAATATGAGCAAGCATAAAATAATCAGTATTAATATAGCGCAGGTATTGAAGGAAAAAGCACCAAACACGAAGATTCCAACATTTCTTGTCAATTATTTACGACGTATTGTACATGAAGATGAATTGAATGAATTCCTCAGGAAATATCCGGGTTTAAAAAATCTTGAGTTTATTGAAGCGACGCTAAATGATTTACATGTTTCGATCAAAATTGAAGGAAAAGAAAATCTGCCCAAAGGGGGGAAATATATTTTTGTCGGGAATCATCCGCTGGGTGGCCTCGATGGAATTACAACCGGCTATATTATTGGAAAAGAATATGATGACAAAATCAAATTTTTCTCGAACGACCTATTAATGAATGTAGAACCATTAAAAGAAATGTTTGTTCCGGTCAATAAAGTCGGTTCTCAGAGTAAAAATCATGCGGTAAAAATGAAGGAATTATACGAGTCCGATTATCATTTAATTACTTATCCGGCCGGTATGTGTTCCCGAAAAGTAAATGGGAAGATTGTGGATTTGGAATGGAAGAAAAATTTTATTTCAAAAGCCATTGAATTTCAACGGGATGTAGTTCCGGTTTATTTCGAAGGTCGGAATTCTAATTTCTTCTACAATCTGGCAAATCTTCGTAAATTTCTGAAAATTAAAATAAATATCGAAATGTTGTATTTGGTGGATGAACTTTTCAAACAACGGGGAAATGAATTCAGCATAAGAATTGGCAAACCCATTCCGTGGGAGACTTTCGACAAATCAAAGTCACAGCAACAATGGGCAGGCTGGGTAAAAGAAATAGTTTACAAAATGGCTAAGAAATGAAAACTCAATCCATTCGCAAGGCAAATCAGAATGATATAGATTTGATTCACAACATCCTGGATATGGAACCATTCAAATACAACGAAAAAGTTCCTTATGACCGATCGTGGATTGAACAACTGGTACTGAATGACCGCTGTCTGACTTTGATTTATGAAACCGAAGGAGAGATTAAAGGCTTTATCAGTGGCGAAAAAATGGTAAGCGGAGCGATTATGATTTGGTTTTGTGCCGTAAAAACCGAATATCAACACAGCATTTTAGGGATAAAACTATATCAGGAATTTGAGAATGTTTGCCGCGAAACCGGAGTAACAGCCATTCTTGCCTATGGTTATAAAACTTCAGCCGGTATGCTCGACCGCCTCAACTTTTATTCAAACGATACTACTTACCGGGAATTTTACAAACCGCTGGAAGAGTGGTGAGCTATAAATCAAGCAATCCTTCCGGTAATCGAACATAAATAATTTTTTTGTCGTGGTCAATTTTTTCAATATATTCCTCACCGGCAGGAATCAATAATTCATCGTCTTTAGTTGGAATGACAAAAAGCACATTTTCAGTGGTTTGATCGACTTCCGATATGATTCCTAGTTCTCCTTTCTCGGCATCTACCAATTTAAATCCGGCAAAATAATCCAATTCAATCTCCGTATCTTCTACATTTTCCAGAAATTTTTTAGGCAGGTAAATGGTCAATCCATAAAAAGCCCTTGCCTGTTCTTCTGTGGTGATTCCGTCCAACTTCAACAGTCCGGTGGTACTTCCTTTGAAACGATATTCCTCCAGAAAAAAAGGTACCAGAATGCCATCAATTTCAAGGACAAAATACGGTACGTCTTCCCGATCGAAAATATCGGAGCTAAATGAAAATGACATCTCACCATTAACGCCATGCGTTTTGTTGATTTGTCCTATAGGAAAAATAGAAGATTTGAGAATCATAGAATAATGTGATAATAAGTTAATGTGCCAATATGCCAATTAAGTATATACTAAAATTCCATCATTTTATTGGCTCATTAGCACATTGAAAATTAGTACATTAATCAACCAAAGTCACCCAACCGTGCGTATCGGGTTCTTCACCGTATTGAATTCCGCGTAGTTTATGATAGAGTTTATCACATACAGGTCCTGGTTTGCCATCTTTGGCGAACATGTAGGTAATTTTCATATCATAGTCGTCAATGCGCTCAATCGGACTGATAACTGCTGCAGTACCGCAAGCACCGGCTTCTTCAAAAGTTGCCAGTTCTTCCACCGGTACATGACGCTGTTCGACGGTCATTCCTAAATCCTGAGCCAGTACCATCAAACTTTTATTGGTAATGGATGGAAGAATGGATGCCGATTCGGGTGTAACGTAGGTATTATTTTTAATTCCAAAGAAATTAGCAGCACCACATTCATCAATATATTTCTTTTCTTTGGCATCGAGGTAAAATATATTAGAATAGCCCATTTCGTGTGCTTTTTGTCCGGCTACCAGACTGGCAGCATAATTTCCACCAACTTTGTATTTTCCCATACCAAGCGGTGCAGAACGGTCGAATTCGCGCATAATTACAAATGGAGTAGTCTGGAAACCACCTTTGAAATAGGGACCAACAGGAGTTACAAAAACGATAAACAAATATTCGTCGGCCGGACGAACGCCAACCTGAGCACCCACACCAAATAAGAATGGGCGAATATAAAGCGAAGCACCGGATTCGTAAGGAGGAATAAATCGTTCGTTCAGTTTCACAGCTTTCAAAACTGCTTCTTCAAATATTTCTACAGGAAGTTGAGCCATCATAGTTCCGGCACAGGAGTCCTGCATCCGTAAAGCGTTATCGCGCATTCGGAAAATACGGATTTTGCCATCCTGTCCTCGAAATGCCTTCAGTCCTTCAAATACTTCTTGTCCATAATGAATACTGGTTGCCGCCATGTGTATCGACATATACTCACTATCATGTGTTTCAAGTTCACTCCAGGCACCGTTGCTAAACCGGCAACGAATATTGAAATCAGTTTTTAAATAACCGAAACCCAAATTAGCCCAATCTATTTGTTCCATATTGTAGCCCCTTAACCCCCTAAAGGGGGAATTAAATTAAATTATATGTTTGAAATTATAAGAAACTAACTTTTAATGTCCCCTTCAGGGGACACCAATGGTCAACGACCAAAGGGAGTTAATTAGGGGCCAACAATTAATTGACTTTCGTTCCCCATATTAAAAAGTAAGTCTATTATGCTCAGATTTTTCTGAAAACCAAATCGTTGTTCAAAAACCTGATAATACGATTTCATATTCTCGGTTTGAGTTATCTTTTTCGGATGAATACTTTCTCGTAAATCAATCATTCCTTCATTCAAAATTGCCTGATAGTTTTCAGTAAATTCTATCCTTGGTTGTAAATCCAACAATTCCAGCACCTTAGACTGAAGTTCAAAATTAAAATCCCATAGAAAATCCCATTTTTTCTCATAAAACGGAAGAAAATCATCCTTGTAATACTCAAAAAAAGGAGTTGAATTATAAGCCGATTCTATTGACCGCCAATGTTGGATTTGCCAATCATTATGTTCCGAAATCCGGACATCGCATATCAGAATTTTTTCGCCGGAAGGTTTTTCCACAGGAATTGTCAATGCAATGACAGCATTTGCACTCAATATATTACAACGATTCCGATAAGTTTGCTTTTCGTAAAAATCAAATTGCTCCAAATATACTGTTTCAGCATTCGCTAATGCTATATAATATTCTACCGGAGCTAAATAAGCCGAAGTCAAACAAACTGATTTTCTATCACTGCTTACTGCTTGCTTACTGCTTACTGTTGATTTACTTTTCTGCATTTCTAAAAAACCTGTTCCAACGGATTTTTCCATCAAACCAACCTTTATCTTTATCCAACGAGAGCCAAACCAGTACCGGGCGACCAACTATATGATCTTCAGGAACAAAACCCCAATAACGTGAATCAGCTGAATTATGACGGTTATCGCCCATCATCCAGTAATAATCCATTTTGAAAGTATAGGTTTTTGCAGGTATATCATTGATAAAATACTCATTTCCTTTCACTTCCAGCTTATTTTTTTCGTAAACCCGGATAATGCGTTCATAAATCGGCAAATTATACTTGTTTATAGCCAGTGTTGCTCCTTTTTTCGGAATCCAGATAGGCCCAAAATTATCACGTGTCCAATTTTTGCCGCCACCTAATGGAAAAACATCTTTGCGATTAGAAACTTCCAAAACGACTTTAACCCCCTGAGTTTCCATGATTTTAGTCTTTGAATCTTCATTCATTGGGAAATGATAAATCTGAAGATTCGGATCAAAATTGAATGCTTTAGCAAGCTCAGAAGCACTTTCAAAACCAAAATTCATCCTAGCTGTATTATCATCAACCAACAATCTGTCTTCAACACTCACGTGAAGTTTTTCAAACATCTCATTAGTCAACGACGATCCGGCTACCTGTACAAAATAATTGAACTGAATTCCCTGAATGTTTTCCTGTGGTTTTCCATTTACATACACCTGATTATCTTTCAACTGCATCCAATCGCCGGCAATGGCAACGCATCGTTTCACATAATTTTCCTGACGGTCAACCGGGCGATAAACTATATCTCCAAAAAATGCTTTATCATTTCGAACCGCTTCACGACCCCGATAGTAACACCAGGTGTAATAATCGGGATTTTGCTGATTTACACAAACCGTATCACCTGTTGGGAAATTAAACACTACAATGTCATTGCGTTTCACAGTATCAAAACCTTTCAGACGTTTATAGTCCCATTGGGGATACTCCAAAAATGATTTGCAATTCAACAAGGGAAAAGTATGTTGAACTAAGGGGAATGAAAGTGGTGTATTCGGCACACGAGGTCCATAACTGGCTTTACTTACAAATAAAAAATCTCCAACCAGCAGGCTTTTTTCAAGCGAAGAAGTCGGAATCTGGTAATTCTGAAACAGATAGGTATTTATAAAATATACAGCTACCAAAGCAAATACAATGGCATCAACCCAACCCATAATAGCCAAAACAGCTTTATTTTCAGATTTTTTCCACCACGTCCACGGAATAAATCCGCTTACAAATGCATCAAACACTACCGGCAAACCCAATAGCCACCAATAATTACCAACCCAGGCAATAAACAATATGTAAATCAAACACCAAATTCCGGCTTTAATCCATTGTTTAATCGGTTTATCGAAACGCGTTGATTCTTTTTCTTCACTCATGATTTTTTTTAATTTTCAAAATTAAACTTTTATAGAACCTGTATAATGTATTCCTATTTAAACACTTTGCGAAAATACATATATTTTCAGTACCTTGTTATACATAGTACTATATTTTAAATATAAATGTAAATTTTTCTGACTTTTTGAGATTGAATGTTCAAATTCATCGATTAGTCTTAAACGATGTGATTAAAAACCATCAATATCTAATTAGAAATTCAAAAGGTCATTCATCCCCAAAAAGCCCTTCTTACCAGCAGTAAATTCAGCAGCTACCACAGCCCCCAGCGCAAAACCTTCGCGACTTTTGGCATCGTGTGTAATTTCTATTGAATCCACTTCCGATTCATAACGAATGGTATGAATACCGGGAATCTGTCCTTTTCGAATAGATTTAATGGCCATATCTTCAGGCTTATTTTCAGTTTCTTTTGTCCAAGTGGTTTTTCTATCCATATTTTCAAGAATTCCTTCGGCTAAGGTAATAGCTGTACCACTCGGAGTATCAAGCTTCTGCGTATGATGAACTTCAGTCATTTCGACGTTATAGTTTGGAAATTCATTCATTATTTTAGCCAGGTATTTATTTACAGCCATAAAGATATTAACTCCCAAGCTGAAATTTGACGACCAAAACAAGGTGTTGGAAGCTTCTTCAATTTCTTTTTTGAGTTGGGGAAGCTCTTCCGTCCAACCTGTTGTACCCGAGACTACAGCGACACCCGAAGCAAAAGCCCGACGATAATTGCTCAGTGCTACTTTGGGAATAGTGAATTCTATTGCCACATCGGCACTTTTAAAAGCTTCTGAATCGAAGTCATCCAGATTATCCACATCAATTACCGACACAATTTCATGTCCACGTTCACGTGCAATCCGCTCAATGGTTTTACCCATTTTACCATATCCAATTAATGCAATTTTCATTTTTCTTATTACAATTCAACAAATTAACTAATTAACTAACCACTAATACTGTCCAGTTCCCAGCAAAACCAGCGTACATGCTTCTTCCACATGTATATCGTTCTGTATCAGCAATTCCTCAAATTCAGGATTTTCAGTTCCGGGATTAAAAATGACACGGTTCGGATTCAATGAAATAATATAATCATAATATTCCGGTTGAAATTTATCTGAAATATAGAGCGTTACAGTGTCTATATCTTCAAATTCTTTTTTTTCGGTGTCAATTGTTCTGTCGAAAATAAGCTCAGGTCGCTTGCCAATTAATTCTATTTCAAAACCGTGAGCCATCAAGCGTTCCGCAGCTTTATAAGCATAACGTTCTGGATTATTACTAGCCCCAATTATTAATGTTTTTCCCATATAAATTTCAATCTAAAATTGTAAATTAGCTTATCCTTCTCTAAACCAGTCTAAACATTCAAAAATCACATCTTTCGATGTTGTTTGATTGATTTGGATGTCACCAATATTTCCCAAAAGTGTAAAATTAATTTCTTTCGTCTCGTTTTTTTTATCGTGTGTCATTAACTCAAAAAATGCTTCATATTCCTTGCAACTAAACTCAAATGTTCCATAATATTCTTTGATAAGGTATTTTAATCTTAGCAAATCAGCTTTTGGAAAACCAAGTTTAATAAACGATAGGTATAACTCGCAAAGTAAACCCCACATCACGGCATAACCATGTAAAACTGGTCGTTTCATTCTATAGGAATAACTTTCAAAAGCATGACCAAAAGTATGACCCAAATTAAGCGCTTTACGGATATTGGCTTCGAAAGGATCTTGCTCCACAATACGTTCTTTAATCTTGAAACTTCTGTCAAGCAAGACTTTAAGCTTATCAAAGTCAAATTTTTCTAAATCAAATTTCAATACTTCATCCCATTCTTCGCGGGTATCAATCAATGCGTGTTTCAGCATTTCGGCATAACCCGAACGTAGATTGGCATCATTCAGTGTTTTAAAGAAATCGATATTAATCAAAACCGTTTCAGCCGGAGCAAATACACCGATTTCATTTTTCAGTCCGCCAAAATTTATTCCGGTTTTTCCACCTGTGGCTGCATCCACAGCACCAAGTAAAGTTGTTGAAACATTAATATAACGCAGCCCACGTTTAAAAGTTGAAGCTGTAAATCCACCAATATCAGTTATCATTCCTCCACCCACGTTAATCATCAACGATTTACGTGTTGCTCCATTTTCACTCAGATATTGCCAAATTTTGACAGCCGATTCAACATTTTTATTTTCATCCCCACTTGGAATAGTTATCACATGACAACCAATTAGTTTTTCAGACTGCATAACAGTTGGCAAACAAAGCTTTTCGGTATTAGTGTCAACCAATACATAAATGGTTTCAGCTGCCTGCGTTCCTATTGCCGCATCCAATTCGGCAATAAAATTAGTGCATATCGTTGTCTTCGAACTACTCATCTTTTGAAATTTAGCTTACAAAGATACTTTTTTCTTCAAAATTTTCATTCAAAATTTGCCGGAAACTGTCTGATTTTATTTGTCAATTCAATTTATAGCTATTTTTTCAATTAATTCTAAAAAAAATTACTCAAAAATGGAAAAATATTTTTACCGGTTTAATGCTTGTATTGCTCCTCACAACCTATGCAAGAAAAAAAATGAAAGTTAAAAAAACAGAGTATTTATTCAAGCATATAGATTATTAAATATTCAAAAAATAAATTGATTGCTTAAACTCTTCAGTAGTTTCGAAGTCAATAGATACAGATTACAAACAAATTATTAATAACAATTAAAATTAGAGCATTATGAAAAAGTATGGAATGTTAGTATTGGGTGTGGCGTTTATGTTTAGCATAGCCGTTTCTGCACAAAATCCAACTCAACCACAAGGAGAGAGAGGACCTAGAAAAGAATTTCATCAAGGTGACAAACCCATGGTATCATCTGAAAAAAGAGCAGAAAAAATGGCTCAGGAATTAAGTTTAAGTGCTGCTGAAAAAGCGAAAGTTCAGGCATTGTTTGAAAAACAAGATGCAAAGCACAAAGAACAAATGGAAAAAGCCGAAAAAATGAAAGCCGAAATGAAGGTCAAATTTGACGCAGAACGCAAAGCAAATGAGGAAGAAATGACCAAAATTATCGGTCCTGAAAAATTCAAAAAACTTCAGGATATGCGGGCTGAAAAAATGGAAAAAATGAAAGAACATCGTGAAAAACGAGGTGGTAATCATCATCCTGAAACTCCACCAACTCCACCGGTTCCTGCTAACTAATTACTTCTCAACAAAAAACCACCTCACGAGGTGGTTTTTTGTTATAAATCAAATATCTTTTTTTCTAAATCTTCAAATTTTTTTCTTAAATCAGGTGGTATGCTAAGTTTGTGTTTTTTATCAAAATCGTAGTATACGAGAATATCCTGAGCCTCAGCAGCGAGTTCATTTTTGTCGTTATAAATCTCATAGTGAATCTTTATGCTTGAAGTTTTGATATATTCAACGCGTGAAAATACAGACAGGTTTCCGGGATAAAAAAGCGGTTTTAAAAACAGCGTGTGAATAGAAGCTAAAATAGCTCCAACATTCTGCTCAGCATGCGACTGAGATATTCCAACCTTCTCCAAATGATTTACCCGGGCTGCCTGAACATATTTCATTATCTGTAAGTTATTTACATGTCCAAGTACATCCAGTTCACTCCAATCGATTCTTAATTCCAGTTTCATGACATACGGTTTTTATAATCTTCGTAACCAAATTCCCTGATAAGTTTTAATTCATTTTCCTTAGTCCAAATAGCAATTGACGGATGCGAAACGCCATTAAACATGGTGGTTTTTACCATCGTGTAATGAATCATATCTTCAAAAACAAGCTTATCGCCGATTTTAAGTTCATTATCAAACGACCAGTCACCGTAGAAATCACCTGATAAACAGCTGTTTCCACCCATACGATACGTTGGTTTGCCTGATATAGCATCGGTTGCTCCAATAATTGTTGGTTTATAGGGCATTTCGAGACAATCTGGCATGTGGCATGAGAATGAAACATCTAACATAGCCGTTTTAATACCTTTGTTCTCAACAATATCGACAACACTTGAAACCAACACACCGGTGCGCCAGGCAAAAGCACTTCCGGGTTCAAGTATTAATTGGAGATGAGGATATTTAACCTGAAAGTTTTTTAGCAACGAAATTAAATGTTCGGTATCATAGCCTTCTTTGGTCATCAGATGACCACCACCCATATTGAGCCATTTGATTTGAGAAAAGTATTTGCCGAATTTTTCTTCTACTACCGCCAAAGTTCTTTCTAAATCGAAAGAAGTTGATTCACAAAGTGTATGAAAATGAAGACCTTCCACTCCTTCCGGTAATTTTTCGCCCAATAAATCAATCACTATTCCTAAACGTGAACCGGGAGCGCAGGGATTGTACAAATCGGTTTCCACATCCGAAAATTCAGGATTTATACGCAATCCGCAGGATATGTTTTCAAACTGGGTTTGAGGATAAAAACGCTCAAACTGCTGCAACGAATTGAAAGTGATATGACTGCTGCAACGCATGATTTCAGGAAATTCGCGATCAGTATAAGCCGGTCCGTAAGTATGTGCTTTGCTGCCCATTTCCTCATATGCCAGTCGGGCCTCGGCCAATGAACTGGCAGTAGAATACGGAATATATTCCCGCACAATGGGAAAAGCACTCCACATACTAAAAGCCTTGAAAGCCAGAATAATTTCAACACCTGCACGATCTTTTACAGATTTAATGAGTTCAAGATTCTTGCGGAATGCGATTTCGTCAAGAACGTAGCAAGGGGAAGGTATAAATTGTGTCTGCACTATGATTTTGGTGATTAAATGATTAATATGATATTCAGCCTTTATAATTTAAACTTTGTATTAGTTAGTCTTTTAAATGCTAAACTTCTCGCTCCAAAGTTAATCAATAATCCGACTTCTAAATTATAAGCTTCTAAATAATTTATAGCTTGCGCCAAATGAACATCTTCCAATTGAATTACCGCTTTAATCTCAACAGAAATAACTCCTTCGACCAAAAAATCAACACGTCTGGTACCAATATGTTTATTTTTGTAATAAATCGGCATTTCATGTTCCCTACTAAAATTGAGTCCTTGTAAACCCATTTCCATTTCTAATGCACGTTGATAAATTACTTCCTGAAAACCATTTCCAAGAATTTTGTGAACTTCCATGGAGCAACCAATTATGGCTTCAGTCAATTTTGAATACTTGTACTTTTCATCAATCATAATAGACTTCTTTTATTCGTTTATATGAAAAATGACTGTTGCAATCAAAAAATCACAACAATCATTTAATCATATAAATCATAATTCAGACAGTTTACAATTCCAAATCAATATTATGCAATTCCACCCACGGCAAACCGTGGATATTTAGTTGTTCCATAAACGGATCGGGATTGAATTCCTCTACGTTGTACACGCCGGATTTTTTCCAAATACCTTTCATAAACATCATGGCACCAATCATGGCTGGCACGCCTGTGGTGTAACTTACGCCCTGAGCTCCGGTTTCTTTAAATGCTGCTTCGTGACTGCAATTATTATACACGTAATATGTTTTTTCCTGTCCGTCTTTGATGCCTTTGATACGACAACCGATGGAAGTCCATCCGGTATAGTTTTCGCCCAAATCGCCCGGATTTGGCAAAACAGCTTTCAGAAACTGAATTGGAACAATTTTTTGTCCATTATATTCCACTTCGTCGATGCGAGCCATACCAATGTTCTGAATAACACGTAAATGCGTCAGATATTCCTGACCAAATGTCATCCAAAAACGCGCACGTTTGATGGTTGGATAGTTCTTCACCAACGATTCAAGTTCCTCGTGGTAAATAACATATGATTCTTTTGGTCCTATTTCCGGATAATTTAATGCTTTGTGAATTTGATGCGGTTCAGTTTCCACCCATTGTCCGTTTTCCCAGTATTTTCCGCGTTGCGATACCTCACGGATATTGATTTCCGGATTGAAATTGGTAGCAAATGCTTTTCCGTGGTCACCGGCATTACAATCCACTATGTCGAGGTAATGAATTTCGTCGAAATGATGTTTGGCTGCATAAGCGGTATAAATGCTCGTTACGCCCGGGTCGAAACCGCAACCAAGAATAGCAGTCAGACCCGCTTTTTCGAAACGTTCTTTGTATGCCCATTGCCAGCTGTATTCGAAGTGAGCTTCTTCTTTTGGTTCATAGTTGGCAGTATCCAAATAGTTTACACCCGCTTCCAGACAAGCATCCATAATAGTCAAATCCTGATATGGAAGTGCCACATTGATAAGAAGTTCCGGTTTATAATCGTTTAGTAGTGCAACCAGTTCCGGCACATTATCAGCGTCAACCTGAGCCGTTTTTATTTCAACGCCAAAGCGTTTTTTTAGGTCCGCAGCAATAACATCGCATTTTGATTTGGTGCGACTAGCCAACATGATTTCAGTAAATACGTCGGTATTTTGAGCCACTTTGTTCAGTACAACAGTTCCCACGCCTCCAGCGCCGATAATCAATACTTTTCCCATTTTATAATCAATTTATTTATTTTCAATTCTCAATTTTGAACAATACAAAAATAGATATTATTTGACGAATTCAGGTATATTTATTCATGCTATTTTTATTGCACATAAACTGTCGGATCAAATCCCGCAAGTCCTTCCTTCCGTTCAGTACAAGTCCCGCAGGTTCCGCAGTGAACCTCATGTCCATTATAGCAAGAATAAGTATCTTCGAATGGCACACCGATTTCTTTACCAATCAATGCAATTTCTCGTTTTGAAAGATTGGTGTATGGTGCCATAATTTCACAATGATTGTATGTTCCAAGGCTGATTGCACGACTCATAGTCTGGATAAATTCCTCGCGACAATCCGGATAAATGGCATGATCGCCGGCATGATTTGAAATCATAAGTTTATCACAGCCAATGCTTTCAGCTATTCCGGCAGCTATACTCAACATAATACCGTTACGAAACGGAACAACCGTCTTAATCATATTTTGGTCTTCATAATGCCCGTTTGGAATTTCCCCACCCGATTGTAATAAATCGGACACAAAACCCATTTTATTCATATCAAGGTCAATCACATGATGTTCAATGCCAAGCGCTTCACAATTTTTATTTGCATATTCTATTTCACGCAAATTATGTTTCGACCCGTAATTAAAGGTCAATGCCCGGCGGATTCGGTCGGCATGCTGATAAAGAGCCACCGAACTATCCATTCCACCCGAATAAAGTATTACAATATCCTTCATATTTTCAAATTTTGGAGCACAAAAATAGTCAAAACACTGCAAATCTTCGCAATATTCATGACTTTTTGTTATTTCGGTCTAAAATGAAGGTTTTTTTGTATTTTTGCAAAACCAATGAAAGCACCTCTGACAAAAATATTACCTGCCGAATGGGCTGAACAAGAATTCGTTCAACTTACCTGGCCACATGCGAATACTGATTGGGTTGAAATGCTCGACGAAGTGAATGAATGTTTCGTAAACATTGCCAAAACCATTCTCAGATTTGAAAAATTGCTGATTGTGTGTGTGGATGCCGAGGAAGTGGAAGGATTTTTCATGGAAGATGAACTGGATAAAATTACTTTTGCCGAAATGCCAACCAATGATACCTGGGCGCGCGACCATGGAGGAATAACGGTTTTTGAAGATGATAAACGCGTGGTTTACGATTTTACGTTTAACGGTTGGGGAATGAAATTTGCCGCAAATCATGACAATCTGATTACCCGAAAACTATATATGGCTGGTATCTTTGGTGATTCAGGACATAAAAACTGTTATGACTTTATTTTGGAAGGCGGCAGCATAGAATCGGACGGAGAAGGAACTATTTTGACAACAGCGGAATGTTTACTTTCTGACAACAGGAATAATTTGTCCGAGGATGATGTGGAAGAACGGTTGAAAGATTATTTCGGACTGAAACAGGTTTTGTGGTTAGAACATGGTTATCTGGCGGGTGATGATACTGACAGTCATGTGGACACATTGGTACGATTATGCGACAGAAGTACCATGGCTTATGTAAGATGTGAAGATGAAGCGGATGAGCATTTTTTGGAATTAAAGAAAATGAAAAAAGAGCTTCGGATGTTTAAAACTCCCGAAGGAAGATATTACCGACTTATTCCACTTCCAATGGCTGATGAAATTTATTTTGAAGGCGAACGCCTTCCGGCAACGTATGCAAATTTTTTAATCATCAATGGAGCAGTTTTGGTGCCAACATACAATTCAGCAAAAGACGAAATTGCAAAACAACAGTTACAAAAAGCTTTTCCTGACAGAGAAATTATTGGCATCAATTGTAATGCTTTAATCAAACAACACGGCTCGCTTCATTGTGTGACAATGCAATATCCAAAAGCCCCTAGCCCCTAAAGGGGAAAAAGAGGTTTAATATATAATTTACACTGAAATTTAAAACAATACTAACTTAATTCCGCCCCTTTAGGGGAGGCCAGGAGGGGTCATGAAAATAGCATTAATCCAACAATCCAACACTGCCAATCATACTGAAAACTTGGCTAAACTGGAGCTAAACATTCGTTCGTGTGCTGCAAAAGGAGCTGAATTAATTGTTTTACAGGAACTTCATAATGGTTTATATTTCTGTCAGACTGAAGATCCAACTGTTTTTGAACAAGCCGAAACTATTCCCGGTACTTCAACTGAGAAATTTGGGAAAATGGCGAAAGAATTAGGTATTGTGTTGGTGCTTTCGTTATTCGAAAAACGTGCTGTAGGCTTGTATCACAATACCGCAGTAGTAATTGAAAAAGATGGAACTATTGCCGGGAAATACCGCAAAATGCACATTCCGGATGATCCGGCTTATTACGAAAAATTCTATTTTACTCCCGGAGATTTGGGTTTTGAACCGATTCAGACTTCGGTAGGAAAACTCGGCGTATTGGTTTGTTGGGATCAATGGTATCCTGAAGCAGCCCGTTTAATGGCGATGGCCGGAGCTGAAATATTGATTTACCCAACGGCTATTGGATGGGAAAGCACGGATTCAGATGACGAAAAACAAAGGCAAAATGAAGCATGGATAACCGTTCAACGAGGTCATGCCGTGGCTAACGGGCTTCACGTTATTACCTGCAATCGAATTGGCTATGAAGCTGATCCATCCGGCGTAACTAATGGCATTCAATTCTGGGGAAACAGTTTCGTAGTCGGACCACAGAGCGAGATTATCGTTGAAGCATCAAACGATAAAGAAGAAAATATTATTATTGAAATTGATCTCAACAGAAGCGAAACAGTTCGGCGTATGTGGCCTTTTTTCCGTGACCGCCGGATTGACAGTTTTGGTGATTTGACCAAACGTTGGCGTGAAGAATAATTACTTTTCAAACAACCAGACGGCTTTTTTACTATAGCTTGAATCTTCCAACTGACTGAGCATAAAGGCAGCTACATCGGCTCTTGAAATGCTGGTTTTCCCTTGTTTAAAAGCATCAGTACCAAAGCTTATATTTCCGGTGAATGGTCCCTCGGTTAAACCACCGGGACGCACTAATGTCCATTGAAGCTTACTGCTCATAATTCGTTGCTCGTTCATATTATGATCGGCTAGCGGAACGCGTAAAAATAAATCTACCATAAAAAACTTCAAAATTCCGGGCATTAACAATTTACTGTCACCCGCACCAAAACTCGATAAATAGATAAAGCGAGGCACAACTTCCTGCTCCATTACTTGAACAATATTTTCAATCCCCAAAACAAGATCTGGCGAACGTTTCGTAAGCGAATTGCCACCAAGTGTTGAAAAACAAGCCTCAGCTCCTACCAACGCATCTTTCAGTTTGAGCGTTTCACTCAGATTACCAACCACAATTTTTAAATTTGGATTTTCAATTTTTATTGATTGCGGATTACGAACATACGCTGTCACCTGATGACCTTTTGCCAATGCCTGTTCTATCAAAAGAGAACCGGTTTTACCAGTTGCTCCAAAAACAACTATTTTCATACCTTTTTAAATTTTATTGTTATCAACTATTATTTTTTAAACGCTCGACATTAATAAAATGTTTGATTTTGTGAATAAAAAAGGGAGAATAATTTCTACAATTTTCTCCCTTGTTAAAAAACAGCTTAGGTTCTTTACTTTCTATTCTTCATTTCTTCTACAGTTTTCACTTTAAAACCCGGATTTTCTTTTATCATTTTACGCAGGAACTCTTCCGGATAACCTGCACGGATAATGGATGTAGGGATTTTATATTCATTTTGAACAAACTTTCCATCTTTTTCCTTTTTAATGTTCCCGTCCATATATTTCAGCAACAAATATTCACCCAATTTCTTCCACGCAGCCGTTGAGTTTTCAGCCTGAGCAACACTAAAATCGGTCAGGAAAACGCGTGCATCTGCTTCGGACATACCAACCGCGACTTTATCAATGGCAGGAACAAGGGAGTTAAAGTCGTTCTCCCATTTGGTTTGTACTTTTTTAATATCGGCATACATATATGAATATTTGCTGTAGGCATAATTTGCCACTGAATTATAAATCCAGAAAGCAGAAGTGGGAGAATATTCCAACAAACTGCCATTATCCTGACGGTAACATTCCGGTACTTTATCCATGCCACAATAAATAGGCACATAGAGTCCTGTGGCAGCATCATCAACTCCAAACCAAAGAATTCCGCCAATATAATCGGGTATCCAACTCCGCATTTGTGCTACAAATGTAAAACCGGTTTGTTGAGTAGCTGTTGGACGTTCATGAACATATTCCACGCTGTCCACTTTATATGTGAGCGGACTACAACGCAATTTACTGCCAAATGGTCCGGCAGCAATACCTTTAGTCATATCAAATTCAGTTCCTTCGTATTGGTCACGCATACATTCTTTCAATTTCTGAGCCGATAGCTTAACCGAAGGTTTTATCCACAAGGGAATACGCTCCAACGTTTCACCTTTAATGTATGAAATATATTTATCAATTGTTGGATCGAATTTTCTAAAAAATGCCCATACACGAGCTTCACAAGCTCGTAAGGCCACATAATCGAGAGGAGCATAGGTGTCAGAGAAACTGAAATCTTTGTTTTTTCCTTTGAAATAGCCTTTCTCACGGGCAAATGCAATCACATCTTCCGAATACATGCAAACATTTTTATCGTCGTAAGGAAAAGTAGTGATTCGAGCCTGATTGGCATGTGCCGAGATACAATCGTCAGGAATGCGCTGGGCTACCCAAATAGCACCTTTATTGTGAGCACCTTTCCCAACCATTTCCATAATCCAAACCTCATTCGGATCGGCAATGGAAAATGATTCACCTTCGCTGTAATAACCATATTCTGCTACCAAATCAGTCATGACTTTTATAGCTTCGCGAGCAGTTTTAGCACGTTGTAGTGTAACGTAAATCAAACTTCCATAATCCATTATGGCAGTCGTATCTACGAGTTCTTCACGACCACCAAAAGTTGTTTCGCCAATACTGAGTTGGTGCTCATTCATGTTTCCAATGACTGAGTATGTTTTCTCAACTTGCTTGATTTTTCCAAGTAATTTCCCTGAATCCCAATCGTGAATATCCAGCATTGCTCCTACAGGATAAGTGGCTGCCGGATAATGATATAACGCACCAAAAAGAAAATATGAATCAGCATTGTACGAAATCAGCGTCGAGCCGTCGAGTGTGGCAGCTTTTCCAACTAAAAAATTGGTACAGGCAAATCCGGCATTCAATGAAAGTGCAAGCAAAATTGTGAGAAATATCTTTTTTATCATAACGAAAAATGTTTATTCAATTAGAAGTCAGACTAATGTACTTTGAGTAGATTCTGCTACATTTTTACCAAATGATTTTTTTATCCAGTTTGGAATTACCAAAATGCCCAACAGTAAATATAAATAGTAACTAATTATTCTCCACACAAAAGTAACAAAAATAACGGCACTGGCAGACGAAAAAACATCACTGTAATATTCCTTAAATGCATATTCAGTGACACCACTACCGCCGGGGGTAGGACTTACCACCATAAAAACCCAAAGTACCATTTGACGTGCAAATACAATCAAGTGATTGATATGTTCAGGATTGAATGCCATAAATACGGCATTTACAACCAAAAAACGTGCTGACCAGGTCAATAAAGTGGTACAAAAAGCCTGAATCCAAAACCAGTATGATCGATTACCTATATCTTTGGATGCTTGTAACAAATTATTAGTCAACAAATCTACTTTTGAATACCAACGGCGCAAAACCGGCAATTTAAAAAGTGTCAGTAGCATTTGACGAATCCAGTTTGGACGCTTGAAAATACCGATAAACATGATACTTGTCCAAACTAACCGAGTGAAATACAAACTTGTAAAAACAACTGCAAAAGTTGATACAATTACTGATGAAGAATTAAATAATTCCTTTAATGGAATAAACAAAAACACCAATGGACAAACGACTAAAAAGAACAATTCATCCAACAACAAATTGACAAACATAATCGTAGTGCTACGTCCGGCATTGATTCCCTCTTTGATCAGAAAAATAACTACCAAACTTGAACCACCCACAATTGCAGGAGTTACTGCCGAGGTAAATTCGCTCAATACATTTATATGAAAAGCCTGCTTCCAGGATAAATCTCTATCTGTCAGCAATCTAAAGCGCCACATCATGCCAAAGTCACGTGTCAACATAAGTATAAATGCCAACACAATAAATAAAGCACTGACAAAAGTAAAGTTAAACGATAAGAAAACATCGGTATCAAATTCGTCAAGAAAAAGCCAACCGATAACAAATAAGCCAAGTAAAACCGGTATAAGAACCTGATAGGTTTTATATGGTTTTGAATTTTTTTTTTCTGTTTGTTGGATTATTTCTTCCATTTCCTAATCATTAAGTGATTGTAGCGGTCGAGCACTTCATCAGTCACACTCTCCCAGGAGCGAGCAATAGTTTGCGAAGCATTTAATCCGGCAATATGGATTTTTTCGGGGGTACTAATCAATTCGCGTAATTTTGCCGAAAATGATTCAACCGAATTTTCAGTCAAGAATCCATTAAATCCATCAGTTATGTTTTCTGCGGACGATGCACCGGAAACTAATACAGATGGAGTATGCAGTGCACCTGCCTCACGAACTACCAACGGAGCATTGTCGTAAATCGAAGGAAATAAAAACAAATCGGCTGCGGCATAATACTGTTTTAGTGTATCACGTTCAGTAATCATACCCAAAAATTCAACTTTATCGTTCAATCCTAAGTCTGTGACTAATTGTTTTAAATCAGAAGCAGCATAACCCACACCAATAAAAAACATTTTGAAAGGCAAATCTTTAATTTCAGCCAGCGATTCAACTATCAACCGAGTGTTTTTCTCCCAAATATGCTGGCCTACAAACAAAAGTATGGATTGTTCGTCAGGAATATTCAATTTATTTCGTGCTGCCTTTTTAATTGGCACAATCGGGTCCTTACTAGCAAAATCATTCCCGTTATCTACTATTTCAACTTTCCCTTTATACCCATATTCACGAATTGTTTCCTCGACAGAAGCCTGTGGAATCCATACCTCATCGGCTTTTTCATAAAAACGGATTACTTCATTTGTCATCAAACCTGCAATAAATTTACTTCGGAGTGATTGTTCAAAATCTGATCTATATTTGGAGTGAAACGTCGCAACTATTGGAATTTTCTGTTTTCGCGCAATTCGCAGGGCTTCTTTACCGGAGCTAAACGGACAATGAGCATGCACCAGTCCAAATGAAACTTTATTAATTTCCCTTTTGTATGACAAATCAATATCAGGCATACCAAACCGATAGGGTTTTCGCATTAAAATTGGAATGGAAGTGTACCTGTAAATAGGATACTGCTCATTATCAAAGTAATTGGGTGATTTGGGGGTTACAACACAAACGGGTTGATTTTTCTGCTGAAGCCAATAAGCGTAATTTTTTGTTGTGAGTGAAACTCCATCCATAATAGGAGGAAAACTGTCGTTAAAAATCCCGATTGTTCTCAAGACATCGCTATTTGTATTGCTCATGTACTTTTGGTTTGCTTAAAGAGTTGCTGAAAACTTTATTTTAACTGAACTATGGGAGTGCAAAATTAGAATTTTCTTTTCATATTTCCATAAAAGTACTCCAAATTTACATTTCATTGGCTGAATAAAGTATATATGTCCAAGATGTTCTGCTGTTTTTTGATGCTTTTGTGCTTAAAAAAACTTTTTCAAACAAAAAGTCAGTGATAAACAAATATCGTTCCTAAAATTGAAAAAAAAGCATGAATGACCACTATCAATTTAATAAACTATTAATCAGACATTTAAAATTAAACATAAACAATTTATCATAAAAAATGAACCTTCTAAAAACAACCGTAGTATGAAAGTACCAAATAAGACATACAAATAGTATATTTATTATCCTTTCCTCTATAAATTCATTCTAACTTTAGGTTTATTAATAGCTTCGGAAAAAATTTTGCTGTACTTTTAGAAAATGTAGTCTTGATTTTTATCTGAACTGCTTAAAATCAACGATTTTTATGTAAGTTTGCAAGTTGAAATTAGTATTAAATTGAAATTTGATGAAAGGAAATGATAATACGGCAGTACTTTTGATTCACTGCCCCGACCGTCCTGGTATTCTGGCTGTGGTTACAGAATTTATTAATCAGCATAAGGGAAATATTCTATATCTCGATCAATACGTAAACCGCGAAGAAAAGGTGTTTTTCATGCGCGTTAAATGGGAACTTGATACATTTCAGATTCCAAAAGAAAAAATTGGGGAGTATTTCGAAACCCTTATTGCAGGGCGTTTCAATATGGTTTTCAGATTGTATTTTTCGGACACGAAACCACGAATGGCTATTTTTGTTTCCAAAATGTCACATTGTTTGTATGATTTACTGGCACGCTATGCAGCCGGTGAGTGGCACGTGGAAATTCCACTGATTATCAGCAATCATCCCGATATGGAAAGTGTTGCCAAACGATTTGATATTCCTTATCACGTATTCCCTATAAACAAAGAAAACAAAGCCGAACAGGAAGCCAAACAACTTGCTTTGCTGAAAGAAAACGGCGTTACTTTCTGTGTATTAGCCCGTTATATGCAGGTGCTTTCTTCTGATTTCATTGAACAATATCCCGACCGCATTATCAATATTCACCACTCGTTCCTTCCTGCTTTTGCCGGTGCAAAACCCTACCATGCAGCCCACGAACGTGGTGTGAAGGTAATCGGTGCAACGAGTCATTACGTTACCACCGACCTGGATGCCGGACCGATTATCGATCAGGATGTTACGCATATTTCGCACAAAGACACAGTAGAAGAGCTAATTAAAAAAGGTCGTGATCTGGAAAAAATTGTTCTCTCGCATGCTGTTGAAAAACATATCGAACGCAAAATTCTGGCTTACAAAAACCGAACAATTGTTTTTCAGTAACTGGTGATTGGTTAATTGCTTGACATGTTCATAAGGATTTGAAAATTGGGAATTGAATAATTGAAAATTGGTATTATGGAAGTAACACGATTGTTTGACATTCTGGATAATTACCTCGAAAGTTATCCGAATCAGGAAGCCGCTCTGGCTTGTAAACGAGAGGGTGAATGGAAGAAATTCAGCATTCAGGAATACAGCGAACAAACTAATTTTATCAGTTACGGAATGCTGAAACTTGGCATCAAACCGGGTGATAAAATTGGAATCGTTAGCAGCAACCGCCCCGAGTGGAACATGATTGACTTTGCCATTATGCAAATCGGAGCCATTTCTATTCCAATCTATCCTACTATTAGTCAGGCCGATTACCGCCACATTCTGAATCATGCTGAAATGAAAATGATTTTCATCGAAGGCAAAGAACTTGGTAACAAGCTGAAACCAATTTTTGAAGAAACCAAGACGCTAAAGCAGATATTCACCTTTGTCAATCAGGAAAATGATTATCAATACCTCGACCAACTGATTGAGAGCGGAAAAGCGAATCTGCAACTTGAAAAGCTTACTAAACTGAAAGCTGCCATCAAACCCGAAACACTGGCAACGATCATTTACACTTCCGGCACTACTGGTTTCCCAAAAGGTGTGATGCTTTCGCATAGCAATATAGTCAATCAACTTAAAAATCTGGAAGCAACACCAGCCAAATGGAGCAAAACAGCACTGAGTTTTCTGCCGCTTTGCCATGCGTATGAACGTATGCTGGTATATCTGTACCAGTACCTCGGTATGTCGGTGTATTATGCCGAAAGTTTAGCTACCATTGCCGACAATATCAAGGAAATCAACCCGACTATGATGTCGTGCGTTCCACGTTTGCTCGAAAAAATTTACGATAAACTTTACTTGTCGGGAAAAAAACTACCATTGGTCAGTAAAATGATTTATTACTGGGCGTTTAATTTAGCCACACACTATCAGTTGGAAGGCCGGGGCTGGTATTATAACCTGAAATTCAAGCTCGCCGACAAACTTATTTATTCCAAATGGAGAGCTGCAATTGGTGGTAATTTCGATATTGTTGTTTCGGGTGGATCGGCCATTCAACCGCATATCGCATCATTCTTTTCTGCTATTGGAATGCCGGTTTTTGAAGGTTACGGTCTGAGTGAAACTTCTCCGGTTATAGCTGTAAGTCAACGAGGAAAAAATGGTCGAAAATTCGGCACTGTTGGATTAGCATTGCCAGGCGTTGAAGTAAAACTGGGCGAGCGTGATGAAATTTGTTGTCGCGGTCATAATGTAATGCTGGGTTATTACAAAGATCCTGAACTTACTGCAGAAGTGATTGATGTGGAAGGTTGGTTACACACCGGTGATACAGGCAAGTTCACCAAAGAAGGTCAGTTGATTATTACCGGTCGGTTGAAAAGTATTTTCAAGACTTCATTTGGTAAATACGTTAATCCTCAACTAATTGAATCCAGATTCACTGAGTCACCATTTATCGAAAATATGATTGTAGTGGGCGAAAACAAAAAATTTGCCGCCGCATTAATTTCACCTGATTTTGTGTACCTTAAATCGTGGTGCAAGCAGCACAAACTTAAATGCACTACAAACGAAGAAATTATTGAAAATCCACTGGTTGTGAAACGATTACACGACGAAGTGAAACATCAAAACCAGCATTTCGGTGACACAGAGAAAGTAAAAAAATACCAGCTTGTCGCTGAAGAATGGACGCAACAAAATGGCTTCCTCTCTCCTACCCTTAAAATCAAACGAAACGTAATAGAGGAATTCTACGCTGAACAAATTGAGAAATTGTTTGCATAATAAAAATACATTAACCGACCCCGTCGCTTTAAACGACGGGGTCGGTTGTTTTTTAAGACTTAATAAGTGGTTGACATTCTGAATTTTAAGCTCAATTCGGCACAAATATATCAAATCGTAAATCGTAAATTGTAAATTAAGCCCTATCTTTGCAACGTGAAAAAACGATACTTCATATACCTCTCCTACAAGGGAACCGCTTATCACGGCTGGCAAATTCAGCCCAACGGAATTTCAGTTCAGGAAGTACTGACGAAGGCTTTGAGCACTGTTTTGCGCATCGAAACCGAAATTACCGGAGCCGGCCGAACCGACACTGGAGTTCATGCACGGCTTATGGTTGCGCATTTTGATGTTGAAGGAGAATTACCGGCAGAGTTTGATCTGACGAATAAGCTCAACAGCGTGTTACCATGCGATATTTCCATTCATAAAATCGTTGAAGTTCAGCCCGAAACGCATGCACGGTTTGATGCAGTTTCCCGCCGGTATGAATATCATATAGTTAACGAAAAAGATGTATTCAAAACAGAACTGGCTGCTAGATTGAGTGACAAGTTGGATTTTGAAGCGATGAATCTAGCAGCTGCCATTCTATCCGAATACCGAGACTTTACGAGTTTTAGCAAACTACACACCGACGTAAAAACGAATAATTGCGTCATTAGCCGTGCCGAATGGACATGTCAGGGCGATGAGTGGGTTTTCACGATCGAAGCCGACCGTTTTTTGCGAAATATGGTGCGGGCAATTGTAGGTACATTGTTCGAAGTGGGTCGTCATAGAATGTCAGTCGACGAATTCAGAGCTGTTATCGAAGCTAAAAACCGTTGTAAAGCGGGGGTTTCTGTTCCGGCAAAGGGTTTGTATTTAGTTGACATTCAATATCCTGAAAATCTATTCCAGTAAAAAACCACATATTCCGTTTTTCCAAATTGTAAATTCTTAAATTGTAAATTCCTGATGTGGTTATTCTTAGCTTTTGTTTCTGCTATTCTGTTAGGTTCGTACGAAGTTTTTAAAAAGGTATCTTTAAAAGAAAATGCGGTTATTCCGGTTATCTTTGTCTCGATATTGTTTTCATGCCTAACGCTTACACCATTTCTTTTTCTATCTGAATTTTTCCCCGAAACGATTATAAGTTCGATATTCTTTGTGCCACGGGTTGATTTTCATGCACACATATTGTTTGTGCTGAAAGCTACTATTGTGCTGACTTCCTGGCTATTTGCCTATTTTGCATTGAAACATTTACCACTTTCGCTTGCTTCTCCTATCAAAGCTACTCAGCCGGTTTGGACTGTGATGGGTGCCATGCTTATTTTTGGTGAAAAACTGAACGGATTTCAGGCTGCAGGTGTTGGAATCACCTTGCTTTCGTTCTATCTGTTTTCGGTTGCCGGAAAAAAAGAAGGAATTTCATTCAAAACGAATAAATGGTTCTGGTTCATTGTTTTAGCAACATTAACAGGGGCAGTTAGTGGTTTATATGACAAATACCTGATGAAGCGATACGACGCAATGTCCGTTCAGGTGTACTATACTTTTTATCAGGCTATCATCATGGGTTTCATCACCCTGTTTTTATGGGCACCATCCCGCAAGAAAACCACTCCCTTTAGCTTCAAGTGGGCTATTTTCTGGATTTCGTTTTTTTTGGTTACAGCCGATTTTGTATATTTCTACGCACTGACGTTACCTGAATCAATGATATCAGTCGTGTCAACCATTCGTCGCTCAGGTGTGGTAGTTCCTTTTCTGTACGGCGCTTTTGTAATGAAGGACAAAAATATCAAACTTAAATTAATCGATATGATTGGCGTTTTGATTGGAATGTTCCTGTTGTATCTGGGGTCAAAATAAATTTCATGAATTATTAAAAAACGATTGAAGTTCAAGACTGAATTATTATCGTTTTTTTTTGTATAAAACAACACTATTAATAATTTATTTATGTAAATTTGAAGCGTATTTGAACCCCAATTTCATAACCCTTTAAAATCTACAAAAATGGAAATTCTCCCAATTCCCGAAATTATTATCGGTGTCGTTATTTTCATCCTTCTTTCAGGATTTAGAATTGCTCAGGAGTATCAACGCTCCATTATTTTTCGTCTCGGACGATTTCAATCAATCAAAGGTCCCGGCTTATACTGGATTATTCCACTCATTGATGCCCAACAACGGGTCGATATTCGTACCAAAACCGTTGATTTGGAACAACAGGAAACCATCACCAAGGACAGTGTAACCATTAAAGTGAACGCCGTGCTTTGGTTCAGAATCACCAATCCCGAAAGTGCCATTATTCAGGTGGCCGATTATTACAAAGCGGTTTATCAATTCTCGGTAACGGCCTTACGTAATATTATCGGACAACATTCGCTTGATGAAGTACTGCGTGAACGCGAACAAATCAATGCCACACTACAGAAAAACGTGGATTCGGTTACCGAACCCTGGGGAATTAAAATTGAAATGGTGGAAATGAAAGATGTGGAAATTCCCGAAGCCATGCAACGCGCTATGGCTCGTGAGGCGGAAGCTATTCGTGAAAAACGTGCCCGTATTGTAAAAGCCGAAGCCGAACTGGAGGCATCTATCAAACTTACTCAGGGCGCAACTGTAATGGAAGGTAGCCCGATTGCACTTGAATTACGCCGTATGCAAATGCTTTCCGAAATCGGTATCGACAATAACACTACGACCATTGTATTGCTTCCTTCGGAATTTACCAAAGCAGCAAAGAGTTTTACTGAGTTGGTAGAAAAGAAAGAAAAGTAGATTTTAGAGCCAAGAACCAAGATATTAGAAATTAGAAAAAACCAAGACGATATTGAACGTCTTGGTTTTTTTCTTGGTTCTTGATTTCTGGCTCTGATGTATTCTTAGCACAACTTAAAGTTGTACTACGAATATCAGAAACATATCAAAAGGAGGAAATATTTCAGAGAAGTTGCGAAATTTTAGTTTCGAGCTTAATTAAATCCTTGGTAAAATTCCGGATTCCTTCGGCGAGTTTTTCAGTTGCCATGGCATCTTCGTTCATCATCCAGCGGAAAGTTTTTTCGTCCATGTGAATTCGCTTAATATCAAGTCCTTTCGATGTTTCATGAACTAATTTCTTTTCCAGAATTCCTTCGGTACTTTCAAGTTCTTTGAGTAAGGACGGCGCAATGGTCAGTGCATCGCAACCAGCCAGCTCAATAATTTCGCCAATATTGCGGAAGCTCGCTCCCATTACAATAGTGTTGTAGCCAAATTTCTTGTAGTAATTATAAATCTGACCAACGGATAATACACCCGGATCTTCAGGGGCAGAAATTTCGGAAACGCCACGGTCTTTTTTGTACCAATCCAGAATTCTCCCCACAAATGGAGAAATCAATGTTACATTGGCTTCAGCACATCGAATTGCTTGAGCTATGGAAAAAAGCAAGGTCAAATTACCATGAATTCCTTCTTTTTCAAGGGCTTCCGATGCTTTAATTCCCTCCCAGGTCGAAGCCACTTTAATCAAAATCCGCTCGCGCGAAATTCCGTTGGCTTCATATAGCGCAATGAGTTCGCGCGCTTTGGCAATGCTGGCTTCGGTGTCGAACGAAAGTCGCGCATCTACTTCGGTAGAAACCCGACCCGGAACGATTTTCAGAATTTCCAGTCCGAAATTCACGGCCAGTTTATCCATAGCCTTGCTTAACTGAACGGCTTTGTCGGTTGAAATTCCCTTGGCATACGCAATGGCATCGTCAATAAGCGAAGCATATTTCGGATCTTGCGATGCTGCATAAATTAATGAGGGATTGGTCGTTGCATCGGCTGGTTTATAAGCATCAATCGATTGAAAATCGCCAGTATCGGCCACCACTTTGGTGTAAGTTTTGAGTTGTTCGAGCAGATTCATAATATTATTTTAAAGGGTTATTTGTCTGGAATATTGACCATCCAAATTGAGAAAACATTAATATAATCCCAAAATGATTCTATAAGGTGTTCGGGAGCATTAGTTTCAAGTAATGCCTGCTTGTAACAAGTAAGCCAGACGGTTCTGCCGGGATAAGTGATGGTAAATGGTCTGTGGCGTTTAGCAAGCAATGGTTGTCCCTGATTTCTATTATAATGCTCCGGGCCACCCAGTATTTGAATCATAAAATCGGAAGAACGAAGTTTTGCTTTTTCAAACTCAGCATCTTCACTCGGAAAAAGTTTTTTAATCGGGCTTTGGCGCATTAAATCGTAATGACGACTAACCATCGCGCGAATGCCATCCTCTCCTAAAAATTGTAGAAATTCCATATTCGGTCGGGTTACTGTGGGTCTTTCGCCGAATTTATACTCGTTTATTTGTAAATCCATTTTTAGTTTTTGTTTATTAAACTAACTGATTTCAAGGCATTTTTGTTCGGAAAGTAAACAACTATTTCATGTGTAAATAATTTTTTATTAATGGTTACATGGAACTCGCATTCAATTTTCATCTGAATTCTTGGCAAGCCAAGCGGCAAAGCTGAGCGGGTGAATGCCTGCATTCCTGCTCGTTTCATTTTGAAACAATTATCTTTGAAAAAGAAATCGTATTTTTTTCATTATTTATTTGCAAGAAATACATTCCACTCGAAATAAATGAACTATTTACATTAAATCTTGTGTCAGATGCTTTTTGTGAAATCACAACCCGATCTGAAACATCAATAAGCTTAATATCAGTTATATGAGCAGGAAAATCAACTGTAAAATAATCTTTGGCAGGATTTGGAAATATGTTAATACTTGAGGTTTTTACACTCTCAATTCCGGTTGAATTTAGTTGTTCTCCATGCTCAATAAGCTTATTATTAGCAACTTGAATACTCGAACTTAATGAGCTGTCATCAATATCGGCACCATAGATTTCGACATATCGCATTCCGTAAGTCAATCCCTTGTTTACAGCCGAATCCAACACTTCCTGTTTTGTATTTGGAGTAATTCCGCACTTATTCATTCTTGTGGGTCCATCCTGCACCGACCACAGCATTTGACCGCCCGTGCGTTCAGGGTAATTTTGCATGATTCTCCACTGACTGCCCGACAATGCCGGATAAATGGTACAGCCGGCAATATCTTCACGCCAAAGACCAAAACGGTCGGGGTAATTTGTTATACCATAATTGCAGTAAAGCGAAGCCAGATAATTTGGAGTTTTGCCGGATGCTTTGGGTTCGAAACTCACATAATCGACTGAGCACCAAAGTGCTGTTTTAGGGAAAAGGTTCATATAATAATCAATAACCGGCAACATAGCGTTTGCAACATTGTCGGCATTATACGGAAATGCTTTCCAAAATGCTACTTTTGTTTTTAATATCGTGTCAATCAAAACTGTATCTGGTAATCCACGCGAAATCTGTCCACCAATAGCATTAATATATGCTACAGTTGTGTCGTTTGAGTATTTAACCGAAAGTTGTTGCAGCAGCAATTTTACGCGATCCAGATAGGCTGAATTCCACGGAATTACATCCATGATTATTTTACCAAAAGTACTGTGGTATTGATTATTGTCGATAGAATAGTAATGTTGAACATTAGGAATGTCTTTCATCCATGCCGGAATAGCCAGGGCTTGCAATGAAATTTTTTTTCGGGCAGTTTTGGCTTTTTGAATTTCACCGTCAATGTACGACCAGTTGAATGTTCCAGGTGTTGGTTCGCACGATTCCCATTTAAATCGACAAACTAAACCGGAGATGGATGGATTTGAATATTTTGAGACAGGAATAGCAATATCAGCACTTCCCAAATAATAAACGCCCGATGCGCCCTTAAATTGGGAAAATGAAAGGATTGTAATAAATAAAATAGTTAAAATGAGAATTTGTCGTTTCATATCCAATTGAGACTTTCAAATTCAAAAACAGTTTAATTCTCAGGATTTTTATCTGTTTTAAATTGAATAACAAGCAAATAAATAACAGCAAAAGTAACCGACATATCAGCCACATTCAGGATTCCGGTGCGCAGTGAACTAATACCGAAATTCAGAAAATCAACCACATGAAAATCGTAAATCAGGCGGTCGACCAGATTGCCAAGACCACCACCAACAATGCATACAAAGGCAATAATAAGCTTTTTGTCAGTCAGTTTAAACGCGCAGTAATAAAGCCCGTATAGGCATAATAAAATGGGAATTGCAAGCAAAAGAATGTATTTCAACCAGTCGGGCCAACCTGCACCCATGCTTAGAAAAGCTCCGGTATTTTCGGTATAACGCAGCATGACGGTGTCGTAGAAATACGACAAAGTTTCTCTGCCCTGTAGGTAGTTTACAGCCATAATTTTAGTTACTCTGTCAAGTAAAAAATTGATGGACAACACAATAATACAGAGGATAATTTGTTTCTTTCGGATCATAATTCTATTTTTCTTTGTTCCCCTTTAGGGGTTAGGGTCTACAATACTTTCCTTTTCCGCCAAACCTGATACGAATTGACAATATTTTGCCACAATACATACGCTCCCGGACCAATCGATACAATCGGATTAAGGTACAATTGTGCCATCCAGATTGCCAGAATTGTGTTTTTCTGACCGATGCTTTGTCCACCTGCCACCGTGTCGTCATAAGCTTTTCCGATGGCTCTGCCTGTCAGAAATTGACATACACAAACAATTAAAGCTGTAATGGCTATCAGTATTTCAATAAGGTGATTAGTGGCGTTTTGTTTTATAATGAACTCCACGGTGCGGCCTGTCACCACACACAGTGCAAGCGACCAGAGGTAAAACGATAATCCGGAATAAGAGCCAATTTTAGTGATCAGTTTGGGAGTGAATTTCCGCAAAATCAGCGCGAGAATAAACGGCAAAATCAGTAAAACCATCACGCGTTGAGCGATGGCCAGAAACGATTCCATAAAGGGCAAAGACTGATTAGTGCCAATAAACGAAAAAATTATTGGTGCAGCTACTGCCAGCAACATATTGCTAATCAGGGAATAAGTCGTAATACTTTCCACATTTCCTTTCAACATACCAGTCATCACCGGAGCGGCTGTTCCGGTAGGTGCCAGTACGCAAATCATCGCTCCTTGTGCCAGCAAGGTATTAAAAGGAAGAATCAGAAAATAAACCGCCAAACTACCGCCAAACTGAATCAACAGCAACCATAAATGAAGCCATTTGAAACGCATATCGTTTAGTTTCAGGTTGCTATAAGTCAGAAAAAGCATCACGAAAATAAGAAAGGGAGTCAGAAAGGAAAGCTTCCCGAAAAACGAATAAAAAATTGCCCCCACCGTCATGGCAATGGGCATCATATAAGGTTTGATTCGTTTGAGCATTGGAATGTTGGAGATTGAAAGCGTAAAAGTACGAAGATTAATCGAAAATTAATCAATCTGCTGTGGCAATTCCTTAATGGTATTAATCCGGTCGGACGTATTGTGCAAACGTAAAAGTATTTCGTTTATTTTCTCGTGATAATCAGCCAGATAGTCGGGATGCAGTTTTTTAGTAACAAGCGAAATAAGTTTTTTAAGCAACAAACCCACTTTGTAATCGTAGCCCGAAACCCGCGCTCCGAACACTTTTGCAGGTTGCAGGAACTGCAATTCCAGCACATAGAGCACCAAGTCAGCTTCCAGTTTTTTACTTTTGGTTTCTACCGTAAATTCGTTGATACGTTTCACACAGGCATTCAGCTTTTTCACCAGGCGTTTCAGTTCAGTACTTCCTTTGAATTCCTTTAGCCAAAGCGCATCAATATCCTCTACAGCCTCATCGTAAAGCGTTTGTTCACCGCCTTCGGTATCCAAAAAATTCACCAGCAGAAACTCGTAATTATAACGTTTGCCGGCAAGTTTCAGTACCATTTCGGCTAATTCTTTTTTGGAAAGCTGAGCAAGTTGTTCTTTGAGTATGACTTTGTTGAGGGGCATGCAAGAATTTATTTTGCTGCAAATTTACAATAAAAGTTCAAAACTATCTTATAACTGAATTTTTGTGACCTGTATACGCTTACTCTTTGCCACAAATTCAGAAGATCGAACTAATATTTAATTTTTCAACAAGCCTACTATAACATAGAATCAAAGTGGCTAATCCTCCAACAAAGCCCTTGACTTTTAGGAAAAACGGGATTAATTTCCGCTTCTCCTAATCTATTCTTTAATATTCAAATCGATATTTATTTATATAAAACAAATTAATATCTTTGTACGGAATCTGATTGAACAAAGAATAATTTTCTTCTGCAAATTACACTTTAGCTCATTGGATATGTATTAAACGCTATAATTTTATTGCTGACAGATGAATTGAAAACTATGGCATTGAATTTCTACTTACACAAAATTTCAAAACGCAGTTTGTTTAATTATTTTCCTTATATTTACTGACCGTTAATCATAATACTCTTGAAATGAAAAAAATTATTTTTGTTATCATGTTTGTAAATTTTTCGAACTTACTCTATTCGGAAAATCTCGATTCAATGTTTGTAGAACTGGATAGATATATAGCCAAAAGTGATTATTATATAGGAATTAAGGAGAATAAAATTGGTGGCTTGACCAAAAAATTCAAGTCTAATTACAGAAATACCACCCTTCAACTTCAGTTCAGCGCTGAGCTTTTTGAAGAATATAAATCTTTTAAATACGATTCGGCTTATTATTATGCGTTGAAAACCCTCGACATTGCTAAAAACCTGAATAATTCCGAAAAAGTTACTGAAGCTAAAACACGTCTTGTGTTCTGTTATCTTTCTTCAGGGCTATTTAAAGAAGCATTCGATCTGGCAACAAGTATAAACGTGAAAAGCTGTTCTCCAACCATAAAATTACAATACTACAAAGTAATGGCTCGTTTATATTATGATCTGGCTGATTACAACAGTGTTAAACCTTTCAAATCACAATATGATAATTCGGGATTAAAATACAGCGATTCTATCATCTCTTTACTTCCTGATAATAGTTCCGAAAAACTGAGTTCGCTGGGTCTGCTCAAAATGAAAAAGAAGGATTATAACGGAGCTGCGGAAGAATTTCAACAAGCACTGGCCATAACGGCTGACAATCACGAATATGCCATTGCTGCTTCCAGTCTGGGGTACATTTATACGGTTACAAACCAAAACGACGAAGCAACAATACATATTATTAAAGCAGCTATTGCTGATATTAAGTCATCGACCAAAGAAACCGTTGCACTTCGGTTGCTGGCGGCTCAACTTTATCAGGAAAAGAAAGACATTAACCGGGCTTATAAATATATTAAAATTGCACTGGATGATGCCGTGTGCTACAATGCCCGTCACCGCAAAATTGAAATCGGGTCTATACTTCCAATTATTGAAAAAGAACGGATTGATGCGGTGGAACATCAACGAAACATGTTGATATGGATGGTTTCACTGGTAAGTATTTTGTTATTGTCCTTGCTGGGCACCACGCTGATAATCTACAAGCAATTAAATAAAATTAAGGCGGCGCGATTGACCATTGAAGAACAGAATGAAAAACTAACAACCGTAAACTGGGAACTGAAAGAAACCAGTAATATTAAGGATAAATATATCGGACATTTCTTTTATATCAATTATCAGTATATCGACAAACTGGAACACATTTACCGCATGATAAACCGGAAAGTTGCTTCAAAACAGGCTGAGGAACTGGCAAAAATGTTTAAAGAATCTGACCTGGAAAACGAACGAACGAATATGTACAAATCGTTTGATGAAACTTTCCTTAAGCTGTTCCCCGAATTTGTAACTGATTTTAAAAACCTTTTCCCGCCTGAAGAATGGGATGAACTGAATTTAGAGAATGACAATCTTACCATCGAAATGCGTATTTTTGCCCTCATACGTCTGGGAGTTTACGAAAGCGAAAAAATTGGCAAGTTCCTCAATTATTCAGTGCATACGATTAATACCTACAAAACCAAGGTAAAAAACAAATCCATTGTTCCAAACGAGCTTTTTGAGAAAAAAATCATGGAAATCAAATACGAGAAAGCATAAAAGGCTGTAGTCTGTTTTCAATTTAAACTTTTCAATTTGTAAGAGTATATTTGCTCATTCGTATTTATTAAGACTCATGAAGAAAAATAAAATATTATTATTCCTTGCTATTCTGCCAGTTTTTCTGTATGCTCAGAATGACATGGATTCTTTGTTGAAAGTGCTTGACAAGACCGTTGAGAATTATCAGCATTTCTCGCAGATAAAAGAGGAAAGGATGAATAAGCTGAAGGAATCGTTGCGTATTACCGTTTCTGAACCTCAAAAATATGAAATCTGCGGAAAGCTTTATGATGAATATAGCGCTTATAAATCCGATTCTGCACTCATCTATGCCCGCCGAAAATTGCAAATTGCTGAGAAATTAAATAATAAACGCAGCCTGACTGATGCCCAGTTGAATCTGGCATCAATAATGGGGACTGCCGGTCTTTATAAAGAAGCTATGGATATTCTGATTTCGATAAATATAGCCGAAGCACCTGACCTGAAAGCTTATTATTTTCATATTTACCGGACCATTTACGGTTATATGGCTGATTATACGGTTTCCAGTCAGGAGAAAATGAAATATGATAAAATAATCGAAGCATTTCGCGATTCGTTGCTGGTTTCAAATCCACCTAAAACAGGTACACATGTGATGGTCAAGACCGACCAGTTGATCGTAAGTAAACAATTCGATGAAGCATTGGTTATTCTGCTGAATTATTTTCCTACGATTAAAGAGGATGATTATCACAGCAAAGCCATCATAGCTTACAGCATTGCACTAGCTTACGAAGGGAAAAGACATCGTGAATTGGAAAAACACTGGTTGGCACTTTCGGCAATAAACGATATACAATGCTCCACCAAAGAATATATTTCGTTACGGAATCTGGCTTATCTGCTCTATGAAGATGGGGATATTGATCGGGCTTACAGCTATATGAAACGATCGCTGGATGATGCGTTATTTTGTAATGCCCGACTCAGAACCTACGAGATTTCGCGCATGATGCCAATTATTGATAAAGCCTTCAAGCACCAGACAGAATCGAGGCAACGTCAAATGATCATTACCATTATCAGTATCAGTATTCTCACCATCTTGCTTGCCATTGCAGTTTTCTTTGTTTACCGACAGATGAAAAAACTGGCTGTGGCACGGAAAAATCTGAGTCAGGCAAATGATAAACTCAATACACTTAACCATAAACTTTCGAATATTAATATCGAACTAAAAGAAGCCAATACAACCCTGTCGGAAAGTAATCTGATTAAAGAAGAATATATCGGGCGATATATGGATCAATGTTCGGAGTATATTGACAAGTTGGATAATTACCGCCGAATGCTCAATAAAACAGCCACTTCAGGAAAAGTGGAGGACTTATTACTGGCATTAAAATCAAAAGAATTTATTGAAGACGAACTGAAAGAATTCTACAATAATTTTGACATTACCTTCCTTCAATTGTTTCCACGATTTGTGGAAGATTTTAAAAGTCTACTTATCGACGATGAGTATGTACAATTGAAAACGGGACAGTTGCTTAATACCGAATTACGAATTTATGCCTTAATTCGGTTGGGCATTTCGGACAGTGTGAAGATTTCGCATTTCCTGCGTTGCTCACTTTCCACTATTTATAACTACCGCACTAAAATCAGAAATAAAGCTGCTGGTAACCGCGATGAGTTTGAAGAAAAAGTGATGCAAATTGGGCTGGCGGCTGAATAATTTATTAAAAACCAACAAAAAAAAGGTCTATGAACTACGTTCAGAGGCCTTTTTTTATTATATTCTCACTACATTTTTCCGATTGTTTTTATTGTCATAATTTTGATATTCAGATGAATACGTATGTAAAGCATTAAAAACAACTACATTTTTATTTTGTCTAAAATATTATATCTATCCTCGTAGTACATTTGCATTGTCGAATGTGCTCATCTCAGACGACAGATTGTCAATCTTAAATTAATACGAAAAGAAATGATGCTAAAGAAGACGAGTATTCTCGGGATACTATTGTGGAGTAGTATGTTTTTTGCCATTCCGAGTTTAATGGCTCAACAGCTTACTAAAATCTATGCAGGAATAGTTACAGATACTAAAGGGGAAGCACTTATTGGTGTAAGTATAGTTGTGAAAGGCACAACCACCGGTTCAGTTAGCGACATAAACGGCAAATTCAGTCTGCAATCTACAGCACAAAATCTAACCCTCGCATTTTCGTACGTAGGCTACGAATCTAAAGAAATCAGTCCCAAGCCCTCCGATATTCTAAAAATAGAACTTCGCGAAACCAATAAACAACTGGAAGATGTGGTAGTGGTAGGATATGGTACCATGCGCAAAAAAGACCTGACAGGTTCTGTTTCAATTGTAAAAAGCAGCGATATCAAATCATTACCGGTACCGAGTATAAGCGATGCACTACAGGGACGAGCTGCCGGAGTTCAGGTAATTTCTTCAGGTACACCCGGTTCTGATGCCATATTCCGCATTCGTGGTACAGGAACTATAAATGATGCAAATCCTTTAGTAGTTATTGATGGTTTTCCCATTGATGGTGGTTTAAACCAGTTGAATATGGACGATGTGGAAACGATACAGGTATTAAAAGACGCATCGGCAACAGCTATTTATGGTTCTCGTGGTGCTAACGGCGTTATTATCATTACCACCAAACACGGCACGGGTGCAAAATCGCAAGTTAGTTTCAACTACTCTTATGGTATGCAAAGTGCCACCAATATGGTTAAAATGCTAAATGCCAGCCAATTTGCAACGCTTCACAACGAAATGATGAACAATGCCGGACTGATGCAAAATCCGGCCTTTGCCGACCCTGCCAGTTTGGGAGTTGGGAGTAATTGGCTTGGAGCACTTTTTCAATCTGCACCTATGCAGAATTACTCGTTGAATTATTCAGGAGGTTCAGATAAATCAAGCGTTTATGTTTCAGGTAATTACTTTAGCCAGGATGGCATTGTAATAGGAACCGGTTATAAAAAATTTACGTTCCAGCTAAATACCGAAAACAAAATCACTTCATTTCTTAAGTTTGGAAATAGTTTAACATTAAACCATGATCTAAAAACAAGTGGAAGTTACAATATTCAAAATACCATGCTGGCATTGCCAACACAAGCAATTTACAATGAAGATGGCACTTATAGTCACCCTGATGGGCTGCCAATCTACGTAGGCGATATAATCAACCCGATTGGAACTGCCCAAACTGTTAAGAATTCGACGGATGGCTATAATTTAATGGGAAATATTTATGGAGAGTTGGAAATTCTGAAAGGGTTGAAATTCAAATCCTCTTTTGGGATTCAGGCAAATTTTTGGGATTCCCGTAACTGGACACCAAAACGCGGTGATTGGGATCCTAATACAAACCTTTCTTCAGTTAGTGAACAATATAACAAAAATATTAGCTGGCTGTGGGATAATACATTTACATATGATGTTACATTCAACAAACATAAATTAAATGTTATGGCGGGTACGAGTGCTCAGGAAAACCGTTATAATTTTATCAACGGTTCGATTCAGAGTTTTGCCGATGATAATATTAATCAATTACACAATGGTCTTTTACTGCCAACCATCGACGGAAGTACTTCAAGCTGGTCAATATTATCTTATTTGGGACGTGTAAATTATTCATACGCCGACAAATACCTGATTACAGCAAGTCTTAGGCACGATGGTTCATCCCGCTTTGGTGAAAACCGCAAATATGGACTTTTCCCATCAGCATCCCTCGCCTGGCGTATCTCAGAAGAAGATTTTTTCAAAAACATCGAATTTATTAACAGCTTGAAGGTACGTGCAGGATACGGCGAAACCGGAAATCAGAATATTGGTAATTACTCCTTTGCCTCCCAATTGAGTACCATAAAATACAATTTCAACAATACGATTGTTTCGGCAGTGGCACCTGTGGTTATGCCAAATCCTTTTGTACAATGGGAAGCGCAAAAACAGGGAAATATCGGGTTTGATGCATCGATATTGAATCAACGGGTCGACATTTCGTTGGATGCCTATCTAAAGAGAACGGATCAAATGTTAGTTCCCATGAGTGTGCCCGTGTCTTCTGGATATTCAGATATTTATGTTCCAAGCATCAATGCCGGACAAATGGAAAACAAGGGGATTGAATTAACGATAAACACCCAAAACCTGAAAGGAAAACTAAGCTGGAATACTACCTTTAATATTTCATTTAATGCCAATAAAGTGATTAGTATAAACGATACTGTTCCTATGCCGGTAGGTAGCCTTGGGTTGAACAAAAACCTGGCATTGATTAAAGCCGGATTACCCATTAATGAGTTTTACGGATATGTAACCGATGGCATTTTCCAAACACAGGATGAAGTAAATAATCATGCTTCGCAGGTTTCAGGGAGTGATCCGACTAAAAGTACGTCCATCGGTGATATTCGTTTTAAGGATTTAAACAACGATGGCGTTATCAATGACAAAGACCGTACGTATCTTGGAAATCCGAATCCTTCATTTACGTTTGCGTTGAATAATACCTTTACTTACCTCGGTTTTGATATGAGTATATTTCTACAGGGAGTTGAAGGGAACAAAATTCTGAATGCCAACCGTTTTTGGAGTGAAGCCATGTCCATCCCTCAAAACCAAACAATTGCAATTTTAAACCGATGGACAGGCGAAGGCACCAGCAATACCATGCCAAGAGCAGTTTATAATGACCCAAATCAAAACGCACGCGCATCCAATCGTTATATTGAAGATGGTTCTTATCTGCGTATTAAAAACGTGACCATCGGTTATACAATCCCTTCAGGGTTACTTAAACGAGCTCATTTAACTACTGCCCGCTTTTATTTCAGTGCACAAAATCTGCTGACATTAACAAAATATACAGGATTTGATCCTGAAGTTGGTGTGAATGGAATAGATAACAATATATATCCGGTTACTAAAACTTTCTGTATTGGAATTAATTTAGGAATGTAATTCATAATTCATAATTTATAAATAAAAATGAAACTCATAAAATTTATATATTTCGCAATCATAGCTGTATTATTGACGGCCTGTTCCGATTTCTTAGACAAATTGCCTGAAGATTCAATTAACAGTAATGGTTATTTTAAAACCGAGGATGATGCTATAAATGCCATAAATGGTGCCTACCAGCCACTTCAATGGCCCAAGTTATACAATATGCGTATGTGGACTACCGATATTATGGCCGGCAACAGTGTGACCGGAGCGGGTGGCGGAACTGATGGTATTGAAACACAGGACGAAGCGAACTTTATAACTTCCACCGACAATCAGGGAGTATTAGATTTTTGGCGGGGTCCCTGGCCGGGTATATTACGCTGCAATATTGTACTTCAACGAGTTTCGGCAATGACTATTAAACAATCCCTGAAAAATCGGATTTTGGGTGAAGCTTATTTTTTGCGGGCACATTACTATTTTCTGCTTACTCAGTTTTTTGGAGATGTACCCTTAGTCTTACTTCCGGTAACTTCGGGCGATGATTTGCGTCCTTTCCGAACAGCCAAAGCAATTGTTTACCAGCAAATTGAATCAGACCTTGCTGCAGCTATCAATCTGTTACCTGAAAGAGAACAATATTCAGGATCTGATATTGGTAGAGCTTCCAAAGGTTCGGCAGAAGGGATTTTGGCAAAAGTGGAGCTGACTCTTGGTAATTATCAACGAGTAATCAGTCTGTGTGATTCTGTAAAAGATTTGGGATACAGCTTAAACACAAATTATAGCGATAATTTTAATCCTACGAAAGAAAATGGTACTGAATCACTTTTTGAAGTTCAATATTTCGGAAAGGTAACAGGGGGGGATTTCTGGAGTAACGAAAACCAGTCTTCGTGGTTAAGTACCTTTACGGGACCACGTGGTTCAAATATGGTAGCAGGTGGCTGGGGTTGGAATCAACCTACTAAAGAGTTTGTAAGTGCTTATGAAAGTGCTGATTTAAGAAAGGATGGTACCATCCTGTATCAGGGTTGTCCAAAATTTGATGGATTGGATTATCAAAACTCGTATTCCACAACTGGTTATAATCTGCGCAAATTTTTAGTGCCCACATCAACTTATTTAACGTATGACAACAGTCCGATGAATTTCCCAGTGTTGCGTTATGCCGATGTATTGCTTATGAAAGCCGAAGCCCTGAATGAACTTGGTCGCAACAACGATGCTCAGTTGCTTGCCACCGATGCTAATGCGACACTCAACAAAGTGCGTGTCCGTGCCGGATTATTGAGTATTACCGGATTAAATCAAAGCGATTTGCGTGATAAGATTTTGCATGAACGCCGCATGGAGCTTGCTTTCGAAGGTCAACGCTGGTTCGATTTGGTTCGGGTAAAAGGAGGACAATATGGTGTCGATTTTCTTCATTCTATTGGAAAATCAAATATGAGCTCCAAATACCTGCTTTTTCCAGTTCCTCAGAAAGAACGTGATGCAAATCCGAACCTGACTCAGAATCCGGGATATTAATGCTATTCATAATTAAAAATGCAAAATTCATAATTGAAGAGATGAAAAAAATAAAAATATTCAGTATTTTTTTGCTGCAATGCTTACTGACAACAGTCTTTTTTACATCATGTGAGCAAAACTTGCCGAATGATATAGCAAAAGCGGGCACACTGGCAGTAAGTGCCACTAAATCGGAACTTGTACTTAATCAGAAAAACAGCCAAACCACAACTGCATTAAATTTCAGTTGGACAACCGGAACAAATAACGGTACAGGTGCATCAATTTCGTACATTCTTCAAGTGGATATAAAAGGTAATAATTTCTCGAAAGCTCTTAGTCTGAATTTGGGAAAGGGGATTTATTCGCGCAGCTTCACGGTTGAAGAACTGAACGACAGTTTACTCAGACACTGGGATTGTATTCCGGGAACAGCTGCCAATCTGGAAGTCCGTGTAGTTTCTACTATTTATTCTAGCCCTCAAAACAGTGAAACATCTGCGGTTGTAAGTCTTAAAGTTACTCCATATCAACCGGTAAGCAAAACTTTGTATCTATATGGTACAGCTTCACCAAAAGCTAATGATCTGATTAGTCCGCTGGGATTTAAGGAACAAACTGACCCTACTGTTTTTGAATATCAGGGAATGCTCAATGCAGGAACTTTGAAATTCATAACAACCAAAGGACAGGAAATTCCATCGTATAACATGGGCGCCGACACGACCAAAATAGTATATCGTACCGATTCCGGACAGCCTAATAACCTGTTTACAATCAAATCGGCAGGCGTGTACCGCGTGGAAATAAGTTTACTTGACCTTACAGCTTCGGTGACAAAAATAAATTACCCGGCTTATGGTGAGGTTTATCTTAGTGGAACGGCCGCACCAAACGGAACAGATTTAACGAAAGCAACCAAACTTACACAAAGTACGACTAATCCCTTTGTGTTCAGTTATCAAGGCGTGATGAAAGCGGGCAGTTTCAAATTCCCAGTCAATACCAACCCTGCTGGCAATCAGGATATGTTTATGCGTACGGATGATACACATTTTTATACACACCAGGGTGGAACAGCCGGTGATGACCCATGGACTATTGCAAAAAAAGGATTCTACACTATTACGCTGAATCAGCAGGATAATACTCTGACAATTTATCGGGAAAAATTATATATGGTAGGAGATGCTACATCCATTGGTTGGACCATCACCAATGCGATTCAAATGACTGAAGATGTGACAGATGGTTGCATATTCAGCTATACCGGACCAATGCTTGTCGGCGGATTCAAATTCCCGGTAAACCGTAACAGCGATTGGGGACAGGATATGTATATGAGAACCGACGATACCCACATGTATCGACATATAGGCGGACAAGCAGATGATAAGAAGTGGACAATTAGCACGGCAGGTAATTATGTTATCACGGCAAATCTCGAAACCCTGTCACTTAGTTTTGTGAAACAATAATGATAAAAAAATGGATTGCTATATTAAAGTATGGCAATCCAAACTAAATATCAACTAAAAATTCAATAATCTATTTTTTTAAAACAATTTAATTTAATTCTAATGAAAACAAATTTACTTTTTCGTGTAACAATGCTTTTGTGCATTGGTTTAATTTTTTCGAGCAAAATGCTTGCTCAAAGTGACAACGTAGGTCTTAATGGACCTGCAGCTATAAATGGTTGGATTCAGTATGGTCCTGTAATGATGATTCAGGATAAAACGAATTTAACTAAGTACACATTTAATGGTTATTTAAGCGTTGGCCAATTAAAATTTTCAACGAATGTGGATTGGAATCCATGTTGGGGACCTACTATCGATGGTACTACTATGCCTTCGACCGGATATACCGGATCACTTGCTGCCGCTGACAATAAATTCAATATTCAAACAGCCGGAAATTACTCTATAACCATTGATTTAACGGCACTAACTGTAATCATTGTACCAATGGCTGAAACCATCCCGATCAAGGTGAACAGATTGTTTATTATTGGTAGCGCAACAGCAAACGGTTGGAATCTGGCTACAGCTCCGGAATTAACTAAAACAACAGGAAACGCTTGGGAATATACCTATACCGGTTCATTATTGAGCACTGGGAGTTTCAAGTTCTCAACTTCAAAAGGTGATTTTGGTCAGAGATTCTATGTAAAAACATCGGATGTTTTAATGAACTTAGGGGGAGCTGATGTTCAATGGTCTGTTCCTTCTACTGGAAACTATAAAGTTACAGTTAACACCAACACCTTAGCAATTAGTATCGCAACAAATACAGCCACAAGTGTATCAACGGCTAATCAGGAATATCCTTCATTGTTATCTAATGTTGTTAGCGATGAATTGAAAGTTGAAAACAGCAGCAACCTCAATTATCATATTTTTAATGTGGCGGGAGCTTCTGTTTTATCCGGGAATTCTGAAAATGGAATTATCCCTGTTTCTACCCTCAACAAAGGAATTTACTTGTTGAAAGCTGAAAATAAGACATTCAAATTTGTCAAAAACTAAAACCTAAATTAACTCCCACTTTATCCGGTGGGAGTTGATTTTCATTACTTCATTCTTTAATTTAATGAAATTGGATTAGGTTCTGGTTTCTCCTTCAAATAAGCTTAGCTTTTCTTAAGTTTTCTATTTATGTATCTGTTATTCTGTAAAATACAGACAATAACGCCTTATACTCTAATCAAATTAGTTCGTTCAATCAAAAAAATGTGATTATGAAAACAAAAAAAATCATACATTTTCTACTTTCGCAAAATACAAGAATCCTTTTCGGACTTTTTATGTTGGTTGGATTGCAACTAACTACCAATGCGCAAACCACTGTAACTTATACACAGCGTATTGCAAATTATTATGCTAGCAGCAATAATGGTGGAACTTTTGGTAATAATGGTAACTATCAGGTAGGAATGACTGCCCACGCATCGTCTCCAAAACAAGTTGTTGCCTGGCGAAAATTCAGACAAGATGGCTCAGCCGGAAGTTCGAGCGACAGAAGTATGCAAATCGGAGACCAATTTGTGGTTACTGTATCGGCAACCAAAGCCTATGGTTTGATAGGATTTTCACTTTTATCCTCTCCGTCAGCAACAGCAAGTTTTACAAACAGAGAAAGTAATTATGCTGTTTCTGTTTATCTTCCAGGAGCACTTTACGGGTCTTGGGGAAACTGGACTATTAAATCAAACGGTGGAACAACCGCAACTGCATCTTTTGGTGGTAATCAAAGCCCAACATGGAAGAATTTCACATTCACAATGACACTGACTGCTGTCGATAGAATGAATATTACTATGACTGATGGCACCACAACCTCTTACTTTTTTGATGTTCAGTTGGCTCAATCATCACCAATCACTGATTATAGTATTTATCAGGAAGATGACTGGGATGGTGGCGGAAATATGGGATGTTATTGGGGATTGGGTGCTGACACAAACCAACATACTTTAACTGATCGTGGCTCAATGTCATTGGGTTCGAGCAATACAAGTTTTTCTGTATCCGGAGTATTGACTAATGGTTTTGCTGCAAACAGTACAACATCTTCTGTAAATAATTCACTTACAAAAGTCGGTAACGGAAACATAACACTTTCAGCTACAAACACTTACTCGGGAACAACTCAGATTGATGGTGGCTCATTAATATTGGGAATAAACAATGCTATTCCTTCGGGAGCATCAGGTGTTCAAAGTGCAGTAACTTTCAATGGGGGCACATTAAGCACCGGTGCAAGTTCAGCAGGATTTAGCTGTGGGACCAGTTCTTATCCAATGGGAGTGCTGACAATTGGTTCTGGTAGTGCAAGCATTTCACTAGCAGCTTCAAGCAATACCCAAAACCTTTATTTCGCCAATAGTTCTTCCGCAACATGGACTGGAAATCTTACGATCTCAGGATGGTCGGGGACAGCAGGTTCCACGGGTACAAACGGACATATTTTTGTTGGCAATTCTTCTTCAGGTTTAACTGCGAGTCAGTTGGCCCGTATTACTTTTTCAGGTTATTCCGGTTCATTTGCAACAATACTTTCAACCGGAGAGATTGTACCGGCAGTAGCCGGCAATCCTGCACCTCTGTTTTTTTGTTCAGGAAACTTCAATCCGCCCAATTCATGGTCAGAAAAAAACTCTGCCTATATGACCCCTTTGAGTGGAAAAGCTCCAACAAATTCATCATCTTATTCTCTTCAGACAACATCTTCAGCCGGTACGGTTTATTTCAAATTTTTCAGTGATGTAAGCGGAAGTGGATTTTATTATGGACCATCAAGTAATTCAACAGTCTCTTTATCAACAGCATTCGCTATGCCTACAGATTCCAGAGCAAATGGTAATTCGTATACTTTTAACGGAACAAGTGGGAATAAATACCTTATTAAAACGAATGGTACTACTTCCATCAATGCCTCTGCAGTAGTTTTTGACTTAGGTGCAAGCGGTGTGGTAAGAACTGTATCGTCGGTTACTCAAAGTCCATCAGTGAGCAGTGTATATGCCGGATATGCCAGTACTGTTACAGCCACCATTTCGGGGGCATTTACCGGAACACAGATTCCGTATTTGCGCTATTCAACCAGTGCTACGTTTGCCACTTCCACCGTTGTGGCAATGAGCGGCTCGGGAACAACTTATTCGGCTACTATTCCTTCAGGAACTAATGTAGCAGGGAATCCTGTTTATTATTACGTTTTCACTTCGGGAAGTGGAGGAACAAATCCGGCTGCCGATGGTTTTGATGCGGATTTATTCTCCATCAATTACAACGATAATGCTGGTACAAACTATTCCTACACGCCTATTGCAGGTAGTCCTGATATAACTTTCAGTGTTTCAAGTCCGGGTTCCGGTTCTTCGGGTTATGTGGGAAATACAGTTACAATAACGGGCACCAATCTATCAGGCATAAATTCGCTGAAAGTGGGCGGAGCAAGCGGAATAGCCGTTTCATTATTTACAGTTGTAAATCCAACTACGATCACTTTCAATGCCATTGATGCCACAGGTACTCTATGGCTGACCGATGGTACAGCTACTGCAACAAGTGCTGCCACTTATACAAACCTCGGTTATATTTCCACAGCCAATGGTGATTGGAATACAGGTTCAACCTGGTTGGGAGGAGCAATACCTTCAGCAGCTTCAGCTGTCCAAATTGCCAATGCGGTAACGTTGAATGCTACTGCAACAAACAATCCTGTTTCTGTAACCATAAATTCAGGAAAAAGTTTGACATTGGAAGCTTCAGGCGCATTGACTATTAATGCAGGTGGTTCGTTAACTAACAACGGTACTGCAAGTCTGGGAGGTGTCGGACTAGTTACTTTTGCCGGAACTGCAACCATTACGGGAGCTTCCACATTTAATAATCTGACTTTGAATGGCACAACTACCATGAACAATGCTCCTACGGTGAATGGAACACTAATCATGAATAACGGAACAAGTTTATTGACTAATTCTCCCGTTTATGGTTCTGCCGGAATATTAAATTACAATTTGAACAACGGTTTTGCAGCTAAATATAATACAAGTTTAGAATGGCCGGCAACATCCGGTCCTTCATCTGTTACATTAAGCACAAATTCGTGGATTCAATTGACGGGAGATCGCTCATTGACAGGTGACCTTACAATTAGTGGAGGTGCATTGCAGGCAACTGGTGCACTTCGTACGTTAACAATGAATGGCACGACCCAAACGATAAGTATTTCTGGTGGATCAGTTTATGGGACAGATAATGGTGTAAATAATGATTTACAACTCACAATTTCAAACGGGAGCACTACAACCTTAACCGGAAATGCCACATCAAGTGCCGACGATGAAAAGAAATTCTATAATATCAATGTAAACAGCGGCGCTAAACTATCACTCAGCAGGGGCATACTTTGTAAATACGGAACATTTATTGTTGGAGGTACATTGCAAATAAACAGTAATGGTTATGTTCAATCCACTAGTGCTGTTGCAGCTACTTATAGTTCGGGTAATTTAATATATAATAATGGTGACTCATACTCAGCAACAGATTTAGAATGGCCAACTACCAATTCTCCTGCTAATGTTAGCATTCAAAATTCGGGAACCAATGTTAGTTTAAATAATTCCAAAAACATAAGCGGAACACTTACATTGACTGCCGGAACATTGACTACAGCTTCAAATACACTCACTATCAGTGGAACAATTGTTCCTACTGCGGGTGTAATTAATACCGGAGTTTCAGGCACACTGGCATTTGCAGGAAATTCAGAACAAACTCTTTCAGCTTCGGCTTTGAGTTCCGGTTCAGTCAATATCCTTACGGTTAATGCTGGTTCAAAACTGACAACTTCCGGTTCAATTGCTGCAACAACACTTAACATATTAAGCAGTGGAGCGAATGGAACAGGAACATTGAAAGATGGTGGTACACTAACATCAACAAACTCTAATGTACAACAATACCTTAGCTATGCACGCAACTGGTATGTTGCATCACCTGTAAGTAATGCACAAGCACCTGGTTCGGGTTATACTTTCTCTGAACGCTATGAAGCAGGCGCAAGTTGGCAGGCAATAAGTACTTCTAATTTTGTACCCGGAACTGGTTATATCGCCTTACCAAGTACTGATGGTCAGACGCTGACGTTTTCTACTCAAACGGGAGGAAGCCTGAACTCCCTAAATTCTCCTGTTTCTGTTGCTTTAACCTGGTCTGGTGCAAGCTACAAAGGTTATAATCTGATTGGTAATCCTTATCCATGTCACTTAACTTGGACAACAACTTTTGTGGATGACGTCAGCAATGCTGCACTGATAAATCCCAGCATTTGGTATCGAACGAATGCCGGTACTACCAATGCAAGTGGTTTATGGTCATTTCAAACCTTCAATGCTCACAGCGGACAAGGTGTGCCATCAGGGGTAACCGGAATTATTCCACCCATGCAGGCATTTTGGGTGAGTGCAAAAACGGCCGGCAGTTTGATTTTGGACAGTAAACTGACGCTTTCTCATCAGTCGTCAAATCCATTAAAAGCTCCTGCAGCTAAGAATGCGGTTAATCAGAATTTGCGACTTCAGGTTTCGAACGGAATTTCTACCGATGAAGCTTTGATTTATTTCAATGTCAATGCTTCTAACGGGTTGGATGCCTACGATTCACCTAAAATGAGTAATAACAACGCAGCTATTCCTGAAATCTTTACAACAGTAGGGAATGAAAATCTGGTTATCAACGGAATGAATGCGATACCTTTCGATACGGAGATTCCGCTCGGATTTACAAGCGGTCAGACTGGTAGCAACTTTAGCATCAAAGCATCCCAACTGAGCAACTTTGATGCCGGAACACGGGTAATTCTGAAAGACTATCTGGATTTAAACAATCCGGTGATTACCGACCTGAACGATGGAAGCAGCTATGTATTCAGCTCCGGCATAACAAGCAATAATAGCAGCCGTTTTGCAGTAGTATTCAAAGCTCCTTCAGTAACTACCGCTATCAACGAAAATACAAAACAGGATAGTTGGATTTCAGTAAACGGAACGAATCAGATTATCGTAAATGGAATGTCGAATGTTGGAAGTTCAGTGGCTGTTTATAATGCTGTTGGTCAGAAACTGTTTGAAAAACAAGCACAGACTTCCACCCTGCTCATTGAAAAGCGTTTTGATCCCGGAGTTTATCTGGTTAGGGTATTGTCGGGTGGAAAAAACAGTACAAAGAAAGTAATTATTGATTGATTATTTTAACCTGTTTCTTGACTTTGTTTATTTGTTTTAAATGGTTCAGCCCACTCTGAAAAGGTCAGAGTGGGTTTGAACAAAATTTTTTACACTAAAATTAAATTCTATACCATGAAAAAAAATACTAACTCTCAGAAATCCGACTACAACAGGCCGGAAATTAAGCGCATTGAGCTGGATAATGATATTGCACTTCAGCTGGAATCCACACCACCACCTGCTCCGGGTGAAGTAAGACTGCTTGCTCCGGAGTATTTCAACAACGATCCGTTTAAAACGAATATAGTTTAAATAGACTGTTTGGAAAATAAATAAAATACAACATTAGATGTCCCCTAAAATCAAAAATATAATTAGTGCTTTAGTCCTGATAGTCGGCAGTAATTTGTGTGCTCAAAATCCTGTAAACCCATTCAAAGCACCTCTTTATTGGGATGTTTATGAAAATAATTTTCTACAGGAAAAAGCCGGAGTAGCAAATAATTATATTTCAGAAAGCGATTTCCTGGCTAATATCAATTGGGTAGATACAAATTTGAGAAATTGTGGGTACAATATGGTCTGTGTTGATGGCTGGGGTGATGTAATGAGCTATGACCAATACGGTTATCGAACCAAACATTCCTCGATGTGGGCACATGATTATGCATGGTGGTCAACTTTTTTGCAAAGTAAAGGTATGACCCTTGGCATTTACGATAATCCACTTTGGGTAAATATTAACGCTGCCAATGCAGGTGTAAAAGTTACAGGAACAAATATTTTACTTTCAAGTTTGATAAATACTTCTGAAAACGCGAAATGGTTTACCTGGTTACAGGTTGACCGAACGGGAGCTAAGGAATATCTTAAAGGTTATGTACAACACTATGCTGATATGGGAGTGAAATTTTTTCGGGTTGATTTTCTATCGTGGTACGAAAGTGGGTGGGACAGATATTTGGGGACAGTCGGACCTGTTCGCACCCTTGCCAATTATCAAACAGCATTGCAATGGATACGCGAGGCTTGCGATGCCAATGGGATGTTTCTGAGTATAGTAATGCCAAATTTGACTAACGATGGAATTACCGAACAAAAATACGGTCACATGGTGAGAATTGATGAGGATTGTTCTGATGGTACCTGGACACGTTTCAGCGACAATGCCCGGGGAGTTAAACGTAGCGGTTGGTCACAGTATGCGAATCCGTTTGATGGCTACAGCTATTGGTCGAAAATTGCCGGAAAAGGAAAAATGATTCTCGATGGGGATTTTATCCGACTGAATACCTTTGCGAATGATGAAGAACGAAAATCAGTTGTTTCACTTCATCTGATGGCCGGTGGACCAGTTTCAGTTGCCGATCAGTATAATACGATTGGAAATTCACTCTGGATTTATCAGAATGGAGAATTGCTTGCCTTAAATCAGGATGGTTTTGTCGGAAAACCTTTATCCGGTGACCCTACTAATGCTTTGAGTCAGGTTTGGAAAGGACAAATGAGTAACGGCGACTGGATTGTTGGTTTTTTTAATCGGGAAACGAGTTCTCAATCACGTTCCATCAATCTGTCGACAGATTTAGGACTAAGCGGAAATGTTTTTGTCCGCGATTTATGGAGTCATGCTGATGTTGGAAGTGTCAGTTCTTTGAGCAGAACTGTTGCTACACATGTCTGTCAGATTTTCAGAATTTCGGCAAATACGACTAAAGTTGCATCTCCTGCAATGAGTGTAAAGACCGGTACATTTTCCGGAGGATGTGTCGTTAATCTTACAAGTTCCACAGCAGGAGCAAGTATTTTTTACACGCTCGATGGAACGACTCCAACAACTTCATCCAGCACGCTTACAACAGCAATTCTTATTTCGTCGAATACAGTTTTAAAGGCAATTGCCGTAAAATCAGGAATGGAGAATTCATTTGTAAGTTCCGAAACCTATACCGTATCAACTGTTGCTCCTCAAGCTGCAATGTTTGTCGGTGGTTCATTTAATGCCTGGAATCTGTCAACCAATCCGATGACAAATACCGGAGGAAATAACTGGATTAGTAGTGGGGTTGCACTACAAACCGGGAGTTATCAACTGAAATTTGCCAATACATCCAATTGGACAGGCAACGATTGGGGTAATACTTCAGGTTTAATCGGAACGACAACCCTCAGTACCGGTGGATTGCCGAATTTGAGTTTTACTATTCCTATCACAGGCTCTTATGTTATTTCATTCAATGATGCTTTATTAAATTATTCTATAAAAAGCTCATTGACAACCAATTTAGAAGTAAAATCACCGGACATTCAGGTTTTTGTCCTTAAATCCAGCAATCAAATACTGGTGGATATAAATAACAACGAAAATGCCGAAATTGAAATAATCAGTATGAGTGGACAAATACTTTATAAAATGAATTCGGGTTTTAAAAAAAACCTGATTCAGTTAAAACCTGATATCCGAAATAGTTTATTATTGGTACGGGTGAAGACTGATTTGAACACTTCAATAGTTAAAGTTGTATTATAGGTATTTTTCAATGAAATAGTAATTGTAATATTGCTTCAATTCTATTATTTTGACCTAATTTTTTTTCTGATGTATTGTAAAAAACCGATAGTTAGTTTTGTATTTTGTCTGATTCTGCTTTTAGCCTCAGTCAATGCAACTGCTTACACAAGAATAGAAGCCGAGAGTTATAGTTCTATGTTGGGTGTGCAATTTGAAAACTCAAATACAACGGTTGGCTTTATTGATGCCGGTGACTGGATGGCCTATCGAAACGTAGATTTTGGAACAGGTCCTGCCTGTATAATTATGAATGTTGCAAAAGCGAGTGTTGGAGGTGCTATCGAAATGCGAATTGATGGCATAAATGGTACCTTAATCGGTACTTTTTATCCAACAAGTACCAATAGCTGGACAAGTTTTCAAGAGCAGACTTGTAAAGTTCAAAACGCAAGCGGTGTTCATGATTTGTATTTTGTAGCCACAGGAATAAGTGGTGTTTGCAATATTGATTATTTCGTATTTTCCGACACAAAAATCTACGAGCCTAACTGGGTTTTATCCTGGTCGGATGAATTTAATGGTACTGTCCTCGACGAGGTAGTTTGGTCGAAAGTAAATGATGGTAATCCTGCTAATGGCGAAATTCAATTTTACACGCCTCGTGCTGAAAACATACTAGTTTCTGATGGGACACTTAAATTAATAGCACGCAAAGAAACTTATACCGGACAAGGTCCCTGGATGACGCAGCCGGTTACACGTGAATACACTTCCGGAAAAATTGAATCGCAAGGCAAAAAAACTTTTAAATATGGCAAAATTGAAGCACGAATGAAGTTGCCCCGTGGCAAAGGGTCATGGCCTGCTTTCTGGATGTTGGGCGAAAACTTTTTTAATACCGGCATAGGTTGGCCTCTCTGTGGAGAAATTGATATCATGGAACATTCTCAAGTGTTGGATAATATTAGTGGTACCGTTCATTCACAAGCATATAACAACATTTCACAAGTCACTTCATCGTATATTATTAATAATTACGACACAAGTTTTCATGTATATGGAATGATATGGACAACCGACCAAATCAGTTTTTATGTAGATGACAATACCTACTTCAGTGTTAGCAAAGCCAATTTGGGGAATTCCCAGGTTCAATGGCCTTTCGACCAACCTTTCTGGCTAATTTTAAACGATGCGGTAGGAGGTGCCTGGGGCGGAACACCTGATGATACGCTTTATCCGCTTACGACCGAAATTGATTTTGTTCGGGTATATCAGGATATTCAAACGGATTTAAAAAGCATTAAAATTACAGATGAAAATATCCATATTTATCCCAATCCGACAAGCGATTATGTAAATGTTGAATCAACTAACGGATCTCTTTTGGAACAAGCTAATACAAGCATTATACTAAGCGATATTGCCGGAAATATAGTACTAAAAAAGGATGTAAATAGCTTACCAACAACTATTAAACTTCAATCCTATGCTAAAGGAGCTTATCTCATATCAGTGCAGCAAGAAGCTAAAGTTATAAAAACGAATATAATTTTCAAGAAATAACGTATATAATTTCAGTTTGCGAAATTTAAACTAACAAATTAATGTCATGAAAACGAACAAGTTTAGTCAGACTCTTATTTTAATTTTATTGCTTATTACGTTGAACTCCATTAGTTGCTGCAAAGGTACAGCTCCCGATATTACTCCCGATGCTCCAGCCAATACGCCCACTCCGGTCTTCAACAGTTTAAGTATTCAAACTGATAAAGCCGTTTATAAACCGGGCGATGACGTTACTTTTTCGATGGATATTTCGACACTGCCGGCAGGAGCCAAAGTGAGGTACAAATATCTGAATACGGTTGTTTCAGAAGCTATTGTAAGCACAGCAGGCTGGAAATGGGGAACACCTTCGGATGATTTTCGGGGATATACAGCCGAAGTTTATGCTACTGCCAATAATATTGAAACCATTTATGCAGTTAGCGCTGTTGACGTATCTTCCATCTGGACAAAATTTCCACGTTATGGATTTATTTCGAAATACCCGATTCTGGCCCAGACTTCCGTCGATTCGGTTATAGCCAATCTGAACCGACTGCATATCAACGGACTACAGTTTTACGACTGGCAAAACAAACATCATATCCCATTGCCTATAGTTGGTACAACGCCACTTGCAAGCTGGAAAGACATTGGCGGACGTGATAACTATTTAGCCAGCATTCAGCAATATATTAGTTCTGCTCACGGGCGTGGAATGAAAGCCATGTTTTACGATCTGGTGTATGGAGCATGGGAAAATGCCGAAGCCGACGGAGTGGATGTAAAATGGTCTATTTATAATGATCCGACCCACACCAACCGCGATTTTTTTGCATTGAGTTCACCCTTCCTGAGCAACCTTTATCTGCTTGACCCTGCTAATAGCGGTTGGCAAAATTATATGATTAATCAGGTTAATAATGTATATAAATACTTAGCTTTCGATGGTTATCACATGGATCAGGTCGGCGACCGGGGCACTCGTTATCGCTACGATGGAACCAATGCCTTACTGTCGAATGCATTTAAACCTTTTATCGATGCCATTAAAACGGCTGTACCAACAAAATTTAATGTCCTAAATGCGGTAGCTCAATATGGCCAACAAGGAATTGCTACGTCTACATCCGACTTTTTGTACACTGAAGTATGGTCACCATCCGACAGTTATAACGATTTAGCCAATATCATCAAGCAAAATAATACCTTGTGTAATAATACCAAAAATACGGTTCTGGCAGCCTATATGAACTACGACATGGCAAGTACTCCTGGTTATTTCAATACGCCATCGGTATTGACAACCGATGCAGTGATTTTTGCTTTTGGTGGTTCACATATCGAAATGGGTGAACACATGCTTTGTCGTGAGTATTTCCCAAACAGCAGCCTAACTATGAAGGATGATTTGAACAAAGCACTGATAAATTATTATGATTTCTCGGTAGCGTATGAAAATTTGTTGCGCGATGGAGGAACATTTAATTCAGTGACTTTATCATCCATTGATAGCAAGATTGCGATTTCTGCCTGGCCTTCTTCGCTTGGAAAAGTAGCGGTTTTCGGCAAAAAAGTGGATACCCGTCAGGTAATTCATTTAATCAATTTCAGCAATGCAACTACACAGAAATGGCGTGATAATACAGGAATTCAGGTAATGCCGGCTTTGGTGAAAGATGCAAAAGTAGTTCTGACATCCGATGCCACTGTGAAAAAAATATGGATTGCCTCTCCCGATGTGAATGGTGGCGCTTCCCGTTCACTCAATTTTACCCAATTGGCCAACAAAGTGAGTTTTATTTTGCCCGAATTGCGCTACTGGGATATGGTTGTGGTTGAGTATTAGTTGAATAGTTAGTTGGTTTTGGTAGCTAAATTAAAAAAAAAATATCCGTAATGAATTCGAAGATCTGTATATTAGTTCTCATATTATCGGTTTTATGTATTGCTCAGTGGCCGTTAAGTGCTCAAGCTGTTTACCAATCTAAAGCTTATAGCATTTACCCTGATAAAGTTATTCAGGCTGATTTTGTTGCCAAAGCAATCTCAGCCACTGAACTTGTGTCAAATTACCGCAGTCCCGATGCAGATAAATTCAGCCCCAATATTTCGTTTAAATTTAGCATCAATTGCCGTGATAATGAAATGCTTGCCGGGAAAGACCACTGTGTTACATTAAATCCTATTAATGGCAAATGCGTTACAACCGTTGTTTTTGGGGAGCAATTAAACGAAACAACAACTGTTCCGGTAGGGGTAAATTTAGCCGAAAATACGATTTGGACTATACGGCTGGATATGCGAAAAGTGCTCAATGCATTCTCAACGCTTGGATTTTATACTTTTTATAATGCTGATAAATTAGGAAAAACTGATTTTAAAGGCGTTTATGTCGCAGGAAACGCGGCACCGCTTTCATGGGATTTTAGTAATTTAAATACTAAAACAGCCCTGGAACTCAAAGACCCCGATGGCGATGGGATATACGAAACCACCCTGGTTATGAATAATAAAAAGGACGAAAAACAAACCGAAAGGCATTGGAAACTCAGCAAAGATATTTCGGCTTTTCCGGAATACAAATCCAATTTTGCCGTTTCGGATGCCATTTATAATCTGGCCACCGAAGAAATGATAAAAGCCGTTGAGCCCGACAGCACTTTCCGTACAGGCAAGGAATGGGCAGGCGTATGGACACGCGATATCAGCTACAGTATTATTCTTTCAATGGCTCATTTACAACCCAGCGTAGCAAAATACAGTTTACTCAGCAAAGTAAAAAATAACCATATAATTCAGGATACAGGAACAGGTGGAGCTTATCCGGTTTCTACCGACCGCATTGTATGGGCTGTTGCTGCGTGGGAACTTTATAAAGTATCCGGCGATAAGGATTGGCTCAAACAGGCGTACAGCATCATTAAAAATTCGATTGAAGATGACTTAAAAAACGTTTACGACCCAACTACAGGCATGGTAAAAGGTGAATCTTCCTTCCTCGACTGGCGCGAGCAAACCTATCCCCGATGGATGCAACCGGCTGATATTTTCGAATCGGAATGTCTGGGTACGAATGCCGTTCATTACCAGGCCAATATTGTTTTATCGGAAATGGCAAAATTGCTGAATGATAAACCAACTGCCGAAAAACACAGCGCAATCGCAAAGCAGATAAAGGATGGGATCAACAAATACCTCTGGCTGAGCGACAAAGGCTATTATGGGCAATATTTATACGGAAGGAATTATAAAATAGTCTCGCCACGCGCCGAAACCCTGGGCGAAGCATTATGTGTGATTTTTGGGATTGCTGACGAAAATCAGGCTCAACGGATTATTTCAAAAATGCCTCAAATGGATTATGGCGTTTCCTGTATTTATCCACAGATTCCCGGCATTCCGCCTTATCACAACAATGCTGTGTGGCCTTTTGTGCAGACTTACTGGGCCTTAGCTTCAGCCAAAGCAGGTAATCCGGCATCGGTACTCGAAAGTCTGGCTGCCGTATATCGACCTGCCGCTTTGTTTCTTACCGACAAAGAGAATTTTGTTGCCGATAACGGTGATTTCGCAGGTACTCAAATCAATTCCAGCAATATGTTGTGGAGTCTTTCGGGAAGTTTGGCGTTAGTTCAAAAGCTTTTATTCGGGATTGAATTTAAGAAGGAAAGTCTGGATTTCCATCCTTTTGTGCCCGAATCCTTCAAAGGGAATCGCACACTCAACAATTTTAAATACAGAAATGCGATTCTTGACATTGATTTACAAGGATTTGGTAATATAATTCAAGGTTTTGAACTGGATGGTTCAATCCTTCAATCAGCGACTATTCCCTATTCTCTGAACGGAAAGCATAGCCTTAAAATCATACTGGTTGATAAAAAAATGGCAGAAGCCACTATCAATAAAGTAAGTAATTATACAAGCATTGAAACACCGGTCTTAAAATATGAAACCGGAAAACTTAGCTGGTCAAAAATCAATGGAGCAAGTTCATACACAATCCTGAAAAATGCTGAGAAAGTGAAGCAAACCAACGAAAATTTTATTCAAATCAAAGAGAATGGATTTGCTGAATATCAGGTTATTGCGGTGGATGAGAAGCAAACAGGCGGTTTTGCGTCAGAGCCCCTTATCATTTGTTCTGCAGTGCTTGAAAAAGCACTCAATCCACAACAGCTGATTTCTGAAAACTCAGGCAATCAGGAAACAAATGGCATCGAGATCAGTAAATCACTAAACCAAAAAGTATCGATTCCGGTAAAAGTAGATAAAACCGGAAGCTATGCCATTCAGTTTAGTTATTCAAATGGCAATGGACCGGTAAATACCGAAAACAAATGCGCCATCCGCAGCCTGCAGGTGGATGGTAATTTTGCAGGAACAATTGTGTTTCCGCAGCGTGGTAAAAACGAATGGTCGAACAAAGGGAACAGTAATTTTGTACAAGTGAAACTGACGGAGGGAACGCATACCTTAACGTTGGCTTTTGAACCCCAAAACGAAAATATGAATGGTTCGATTAATCAGGCTATGGTTAATTCATTACGACTCTATTGGTTGAAATAAAATTGATCCAATTCTGACCCTTTAAATTCTATTGAAATATTCATTTCTTTCCTGCTATTTTCATTATATTTTTCATGTACTTTCCTGAGCATATACAGCTGTTTATCTGGCATATAAGATCCATAATGCTAATATTCAATTATATTTTTTGGAGGTGGAGAATATTCAATTATTAGTCAGTGTATATTTGTATCGGATATACTGACAAATTCAATTTGGCAGTCCTGAAAAAAATCAATCAATCACCTTAAATTATCAATATCATGAAAAAACTAATCTTTTTATTATTCGTTTCGGTTGGGCTTTTCAATCTGCTGAACGCTCAAAATGCAATTGTTGGAACCGGATTCTCTACAGGTTGGGGTAGTACTTGTAGTCCAACAAGCAGTCTGGATTACGTTAATTTTGTTGCAAGTGCAGGTACTACGTATACTTCCGGAGATTTAACTCCCAAAGCTACAGGAGACCAGTATTGGAGATTAGCAATTAATTGGAGTAGTACCTATTATCAAATTAGTGGAGGTAGTGATATATTTGTAACACCAGGCACTAAAAACAGTTCAATTGTAACTTGTACAACAACCGGTGCATGGAAAAGAAACGTTTCGAGCTTGTCTAATCGATATGTTTTTAAAACATTAAACGCAAGTGTATCACCAACCGGAGATTGGGTCTTTTTTGAATTAGGTGGTGCTTCTGCAACTGTAAGTTCAGTTGTACAATACCCATCAGCTACGACTGTATATCTAGGGAATCAGGTAACAGTCAATGCTACTTTAAGTGCAGCTTTTCCAACAGGACAAGGAGCATATCTTCGATATTCGACCGATAACTTTTCAAATTCTACGGTTGTATCAATGATAGGTTCAGGAACATTTTACACTGCAACTATTCCTGCGCAATCTGCAAATACAAATATTAAATATTATGTTTTTACTTCGGGAAATGGATTAACCATTTCGAGTAGCGATGCAGATTTATATACTATCAATTATAACAATAATTCGGGAAGTAATTATTCATATACAGTAGCAACTAATCCTTACTCCTTAACGAGTTCGATATTAATTGATTTTGGAGGCACTGATGGTACATTTAATAAAAATACTACATCGCCTACCAATTGGAATAATTTTACTAACAACGTAAAAGATGGAACGTCTCCATCCAATTTTGTGGAAAAAACTACAGGTTTAGCAACAAATTTTAATGCCATTATTACCACAGCATTTACTGTTAACAATACTATTTCTCTCGGATTAACTGGTACGTCTATTGGAAATGACTTACAGGTAAATAATGCCACGATGGATGCTTTTTATACTGGTACTGCAGATACTAAAAATAGTATGGATATAACAGGGTTAAATTCTGCTAAAAGATACAGATTTTATATTTTTGGTTGCCGACCTGCTACAGACCAGCGTGTAAGCAGATATACGCTCACAGGATCAACAACTACAAGTGGAGATTTGCAAACAACTTTTGCAAATCTGGGTGGTACAGGTGTTAACGGAAATACAACAAGTTTATATATTTCTCCATTTATTTATCCGAATACAACAAAAATTTCATTAGATGTTGTAAATGCACCTTATGTAACTGGTACTAAAATGGGATATCTTAACTGCTTAAAAATGGAGGAATACAAAGGAGAACAGACCATTTCATTTGGAGCATTGGCAACAAAAGCAGTAGGCGATGCCAATTTTTCACCCGGTGCAACAACTATATCAACAGGTACAGGTTTGGCTTCGGGTCTAACTATTTCATATTCAAGTTCAAATGAAGCTGTAGCAACGATAGTAGACAATCAAATTCATATTGTTGGAATAGCTGGAACAGCTAACATTACAGCTTCGCAAGCTGGAAGTACTGATTATGATGCAGCAACAAACGTTCAACAAACGCTGACTGTGACTGCTACACCTTCCATTACTTCTTTTTCAACTGCGAATAACAATGGGACCACAACATCGGGATATGTTGGTACTACCGTTACTATTACAGGAGTAAATTTGAATAATATTAGTACATTAAAAGTAGGAGGTTCGGGTGGTACTAACATATCGAGCTTTACAAAAAATGCTACGACCATAACCTTTGTAGCTACAGCAGGCTTAAGTGGTGCTATTTACGTTTCGGATGGTGTAGATTCTTATACTTCAAGTTCATCGTATGCCGATTTGGGTTTTGTTACGAGCGCTGCCACCGATTGGAATACAGGTTCAACCTGGCTGGGCGCTGCGGTTCCTCCTACAAGTTCGGCTGTAACTATCGCCCATAATATTACGTTGAATGCAGCTGCTACAAATAATATTTCAGCACTTACTGTTACCGCATCATCATCTCTTACATTTGGAGCATCGGGTTCTATAACCGTGTCAGGTACTACCAGCAATAGCGGTTCTATCATTATGACCGCTGGTGGTACACTTACGGTTGGAGCTGCTGGTACGCTGGCAAACGGAACTTCCACCTTTACAGCCGGAGCAGGTACAGTGATTTTTGCGGGTGCAGGTACACTTAGCGGAACAATTTCGCTGAATAATCTGACACTGAATGGAGCACTAACTAACAACTCAACAACTGTGAATGTTAATGGTTCACTCCAACTTAACTCCGGTAGCAGTATGACGACAAATGCACCGACTTATGGCAGTTCATCTACCTTAATTTACAATACGGGTACTACCCTCACTGGAATGGGTTCTGAATGGACAGTTAATCCTTCAACAGGAATAGGTGTACCTCAGCATGTTACAATTGGAAATGGGACTAATACTACTATTGACTTTAGTGGTAATAATAGTGCTAATAACTGGTACTTATTAAACGGAAATTTATTAATTAGCGCTGGATCTACCCTGAAATTACCACCAACACTTGTAACAAACGGGTTGAAATTTGGCGGAAACTTAACGAATAATGGAACGTTAAATACCAATGGCGGGGCAATTTGGTTTGTTGGCTCTACTTCCAAAACATTATCCAGTAGTTCAAATCAGACAATTGATTTTCTGAAATTAGTAAGCGTAGCAGATTTAAAACTTAGCGGATCGAATTTTACAATTAATGCAGCACAATTAGGTTTGCAATTTCATAGCACCGGTGGGTTGGATTTGAATGGAAAGACCTTAACCATGAAGACAGGAGCAACTATTACATTAAGAACTGCGAGTGGCGCAACAACTAAAACTATATCCAGCAGTACTGCCGGAGGTGTATTAGCAACAGAAGGCAGTTGTACGTTTTCTACTGAGACTAGTGGTGGTGGTCTTGCCACAACTTCCGATGTAACTGTAACACTCGGCGGAGCTTTGACAATTAATATCGTTAATACTTTGTCAATAGCTGGTATACTTCAAATGAATTCTGGTGGGTCAGTTGTAACAAATTCTCTTACTTATACTGGTAATGGCACATTAATTTATAATAGCGGTGGTTCATACTCAGCAACCGATAAAGAATGGCCGACAACCAACTCTCCGGCTAATGTCAGCATTCAAAATTCCGGAACTAATGTAAGTTTAAATAATTCCAAAAACATTAGCGGAACACTTACATTGACTGCCGGAACATTGACTACAGCTGCAAATACACTCACTATCAGTGGAACAATCGCTGCTACTGCAGGTGTAATTAATACCGGATCTACAGGCACACTGGCATTTGCAGGAAATTCAGAACAAACTCTTTCAGCTTCAGCTTTGAGTTCCGGTTCAGTCAATATCCTGACTGTTAATGCTGGTTCAAAACTGACAACTTCCGGTTCAATTGCTGCAACAACACTTAACATATTAAGCAGTGGAGCGAACGGAACAGGAACATTGAAAGATGGTGGTACACTAACAGCAACAAATTCTAACGTACAGCAATACCTTAGTTATGCCCGTAACTGGTATGTTTCCTCACCCGTAAGTAATGCACAAGCACCAGGTTCGGGTTATACTTTCTCTGAACGTAATGAAGCAGGCGCAAGTTGGCAGGCAATAAGTACTTCTAATTTTGTACGCGGAACAGGTTATATCGCCCTACCAAGTACTGATGGTCAGACGCTGACTTTTTCTACTCAAACCGGAGGAAGTCTGAACTCCCTAAATTCTCCTGTTTCTGTCGCTTTAACCTGGTCTGGTGCAAGCTATAAAGGTTACAATCTGATTGGGAATCCATATCCATGCCACT
>CAIUTB010000002.1 GCA_903901975.1 uncultured Bacteroidales bacterium | reverse complement strand
TTATATAGGTATTTATTCCAAAGCATGTGGTATTTTTTCCAGTTACAAACAACATTTTATTGTCTATCTTAATTTATATATATAATTATCTTCTGTTTTTTGATTACTTTAGTTGTATTATGTATAAATGTACAAAACATATGCATATTTTTATCATAATTTTTGTTATTTATCGACTCATAAAGTCACTTAATTATTAATTTATATTTAGTGTTATCTCGTATTGTGAATTTATTAGCTTATTTATTTCTCATTTAAACATTTTTTTAATATTTTGTAAATGCCGTTGTTTTCTCAGAAAACAGATTGGCCAAAAACAAATCACAAGAAAAAGTAAGAATCAGTTCGAAATAACTATTGAAATTGACTTTTATATTATTCTTTACCACTTTATACGTGAATAAAATAGAACTGTAATTCAAAGAACACCTGGCTTAAATTAAAAATTATTGTCAAAAACTTGAATATTATTAACACATTAATCTCCATTTCCAAGCTGTCGGGAGTAAGATTCTTTTAATCAGCATTTATTCCATCACTAAATGTCAATTGTTCAATAGGCATTATACAAGTTGTAAGTATCTGATATATTGAATTAAATATTTTAAAACAAAGAAATGGAACGCGGATGGAACATACCGACAAGTCGGTATGTTCCATCCCCCTACAATTATCAAAACGAAAGAACTTATATAATCCTTAATATATAATGAACTATTGAAATGAGAATACAGACAGCAAGCTTTTTAATCATCTAAGGAAGAATTGTATGATTGAGTAATTCAAAAAGGCAGTGTGCTAAAGCGACTTCTCAACCAAATAGAAAAGATGAATATCTGAACTGATTTACAATCCATATCCGGACGAAGATATTTTTTAATTAAAATGTTATAGCTTGTTGATTCGACTACTGGAATTTTTTATGAGGACTGGTCGGAAGTTCAAAAAAATTATTAGTTCGAATGAATCCGAATTATGTTTACTAACCACACTGATGTAATCTCTCATATTGTTCATCAAAACCGGTCATTTGCAATAAATAGCAAAAAACTTAACGCCTGAGGTTTAATCCCACCGGGGTCACCATTGACCATTCCAATCACTCTAAAATCAGTTATTTAGATATATTTTAAACTTTTATAACAATATAATTGCGTTTTTATTCACTTTTTGCTGTGAAAAGTTACTTTTTTTTTTGTGTTTATACTTAAATGATTATATTTGCGGACAGATTCTGATTGTATCTATACAGTCAATAAAAAAATAACCTCTAAAAAAATTGAAAATGCAAGAATTAGTAAAAAAGATTAAAGCCGAATGTGCGGCTTTTGCAACAGATGCAGATTTGCAGGTTGAAAAAGGTAACAAAGCTGCTGGTACTCGTGCCCGCAAAATCTCTTTGGATCTGGAAAAATTATTGAAAGAGTTCAGAAAAGTATCTATTGGTGCAGCTAAAAAGTAATACTTCTCTTTTCTCTATTGAACAAAAAGCTTTCCTCTATCAGGAAGGCTTTTTTGTTTATTCCCTATTCCCTTGAAATTTGATTGGCAGACCACACCATTCCTCTGGTTTTACATCGTTAACTTTCTCCTGTTACATTAGAAACTTTCTTGAGTACAACAGTGTCACCTACAGCCTATATCACAATCTATTCCCACCTAATGTTTCTCACTTCTACTGCCAATAAGCTGAGATAAAATTCTGGCTTGCTTCAGAACTACAGAAGCATTGTAAACGGGCAGACAATCGTTTTCACTCATCTTTTTTATCAATTCAAAAACAATTTATTTCCTAGCCATATCCGTGGTTAATGAACTCTGAATAGGCTGGTTACTAAATATTTTAGTGGGAGTGGACATAAAGTCTCGCTTCCATTTTCTGTTTGAATGAGTGCTGCAAAAATAAATTGTGATTTTTAGTAAAAATAAATTGTATAAACAGAATAAATGTAAAATATATTCGTTAATTTTGTGGGTTCACAACTAAAACCCATCAATATTAAACTATCTAATATGAAAACAACTCAGTTTAGCAGCCCCCAATATTCAAAATCAAGTCTGTTTATAGCAGCATGTGTATTGATTCTTATCTCTTGTAGCCCCAAATTGGCAGTTCATAAACCGCTTACTTTCACCGATGTGGAAAAAGAGTTTCATTTTGCTAAACCACTGTCGGAACAATCTCAAAAAACAATCTTAAAACAATTTGGCAGTGTACAGAATTATCACGATTCGATTGTAGCACGCAGAGCAAGGCCGAATAGAGGTCCAGTTATTATAACAGGACACCCAACAGAAGCAGATTCAGCTCTTATGAAAATATTTCGGATGAGCGACGAGGAACTCAAAAAGTCTTTAATCAAATTTAGCAGAGATAGGGTTTCACATCAAAGTAATCAGTGAAAATATAAAACTGACCTCCCCTCAGACCTCTTCCGTACTTCGTACACTTTCTCCAAAGGAGAAGGAAATAGGTAGAATATTTTATAGAGGGGGATTGTTTTGTAATATGATAAAAAATTTTGGCTCTGAAAGAGGTTCAATGAAAAAATATTCTTGTAAAGTAAAAATCAATAGATTAGATTCACATGTCCAATGAAAATTCAAAATCAGACACATTACACCCCTCTTTGGATGGGCTGGGGGAGGTCTAAAATAAAAAACTTCCTGAATATAACACGGCTGATCCAATAGATTATAAATATATCAAAGATGCTCGAAAAGAACTTATGAATCAGCCCACACATGCTGAAATAATGTTGTGGAAATACCTGAGGAATAATCAGACCGGGTATAAATTCAGAAGACAACACGTTATTGGGAAATATATTGCTGATTTTGTTTGTCTCCCTAAAAAACTGATTATTGAAATTGATGGAAAGATACATCTTAAACAGCAAGAGGAAGATGCCAACCGAACAGATGATTTAAATGCATTAGGATTTAGAGTTATCAGATTTACGAATGAGGAAGTTTTGCAAAATGTGATGAATATAATTGACGAAATAAAATTCAAACTGACCTCCCCTAACCCCTCCAAGGAGGGGAATAGAGAGTGTAATACATGAAAAGTAAACAAAAAATTATGTCAACAAAAAATTTCTAAATCAGACATATCGCACACCTCCTCCCGCAAGCGGAATAAACTTCCGGGGCTGGGGGAGGTCGAAACAAAATCTATTATGAAAAAAACCATCTTTTTTCTTTTGCTGATAGCAGCTATCAGTGCGGGAGCGCAGAAGTATCATACTCTATTAAGTGAAAATAAAACATGGGCCATTCTAACAAGCTACTGGTATATTGGTGAATTAACAACTACCACCTATTATAAACTATCAGGAGATACATTGATAAACGCTCATTTATACAAAAAAATAAAATATAGTGTTGATTATTTGATGCAGAATTGGTATCCTTCAGATTTACTAGTAAGAGAAGATAGCATTAATCAAAAAGTATATCTGAATAATAATGTTTTACTATATGATTTTTCATTGAAAACAAAAGATACTTTAACAATCAACAGCTTATGGTCATATTGTATTGTTGATACTGTGAAACAAATAATTATTGATGGCGAAGGAAGGAAAAAAATTGAATTCAAAAATTGGAATAACGAATTCTGGATTGAAGGGATTGGAAGTTCGGTTTCTCCCTTTATGCCAAATGAGAAACATATTACTTTCGATGTTGATTACAAATTATTATTTGTAAAAGAGAATGCTAAAACAATTTATCATAATCCAAATTATTCAGAAGATTATTATTTGTTGGGACTTGGTTTAAACTCAATTGAATCAACTAATTACAAAATAAAACTTTATCCCCAGCCAGCAATTTCTGAGTTATCTGTCGAACTCCCGAATGAAACTACTACAGCAGAATATACTGTTTTCAACTCTTTAGGTCAATATATGAATTCAGGTTATGTAACTTCCAATAGATTTAAGATCGATGTAAGCAATTTAAATTCAGGAGTTTATTACTTTACACTGAAAGATAAAATCCATTCAGGAACACTGAGATTCACAATTCAACGATAATTATAAACATATTCTCAAATTATGAAAAAATCAATCCTTTTTCTTTTGCTGATAGCAGCTATCAGTGTTGGAGCGCAAAAAGAATGGGCTCCAATTGGGGCAACCTGGTATTATGACTTTTATGAACAAATGGCAACTGGTTATGTGAAAATTGAATCAGTCAAAGATACTGTTGTAGCTTCAAAACCGTGTAGATTTCTTCTTATTACTGAGTCGGCTTATGAATATCCGGGTGTTTACAAAACTTACAAATTGGATTCATTGATAACCTATCAGGAGGGCGATAAGGTTTTTATATTCACCAACAACAAATTTGTTCTCATTTATGACTTTAATCCAACGGTAGGTGATATTTGGGATTTAACTGAGGTTCCGAATTATTTCAATTTTTCAAATCCGAACTATCCGGCTTGTCCGGCGGGTAAGATAGTGGTTGATAGTATTAAAACCATGACTTTTGAGAATCAACCTTTTAAAGCAATTTATACCAGTCCATACCAAAATTCCCAAAAGCATTATTTCGGAGTAATAGTTGAAGGTATAGGCTGTCTAAGCTACATGTTACCTTTAGATATTTGCAATCAACCTATGGATAGACCGGCTACTGGCAACATAAGATGTTACAATTCACCCGGCTTTTCACATTCCTGGTCATTAAAAGCATGTGATTATTTGCCCGAAAAAAGCAAAATTGACTTTCTTAAAGCAGGCACACAATGGTATTATGGTGAAAAAGAATATATATTTCCTCCTGCCAATATTTTCAATGATAATTATTTTTCAGTAAAAATAACCGGAGAAACTGTCGTGAAAGGAAAAAACTGTAAGGTGATGCAACACTTACGAAGTAAACCGATGTGTTTTGGATATGATGACACTGTTTCGATTTACCAAAGCAACGACACTGTCTATTTTTATAATACTACAAGTGAGAAATTCAGCACATTATATGTGTATAATGCTCAAAAAGGAGATTCCTGGGATATTGATTATCCTAATACAAAAGTAACTACTTCTGTGGATAGTATTGGTTCAGAAATTATTTTTGGTCAATTGCTGAAAGTTCAATATGTAACTTACAGTATGGTTTTTCCAAAAGGAAATGGTATTCTAATGCCTTTTTCAAAATCAAAGATTATTGAGGGAATAGGTGATAAAATGTATTATTTCAACTCTAATATCTATTGGATGCCACTTTGCGATGAGTCAGCTGTATATACCGGTCTCCGTTGCTATGTTCACCCCGGCTTCGGCACTTATCACGTGCCGGGAACACTCGATTGTGCCTACTTTACAGAAGTGCCAAAGCAAAACTACAGCACGCTGAAAGTGAGCCTGAATTCCTTAGGAATATTAAGTATAGATGGTGATTTAAGCGCCGAATCCTGCACTTTCGAACTACTAGACCTGAAAGGCTCAATCATCCTGAAAACAACCGTAAACGCTTCTCAGAGCACCATAAACCTGAGTCAATTCGACAAAGGTTTGTATTTGTATCGGATTTCAGGTAAGGAAGGTCTGCTGAAAGCCGGAAAGATAGTGAAGAATTAATTAAACCTCAAAAAACAATACATTATGAAACGGATTATCGGATTACTTAGCCTTGTTTTAGTTGCATTTTGCAACCTTTCTGCCTACAATTACCAAAGCGTTTATTCACACCGTGCGTCTTTGTTTGCAGACAGCAATAAAAACCTGAGAGGAATGCGTATTGACTCTGTGGCTTTAGATGGTCAGGATTCTGTATTTTATCCGCTTAAAAACATTCAAAAACTAGATCAATATTGTTATACGCCTTACGGTGCATCCTGGCTTGGATCTAAAATTCTAATTAAACCGGGTTGGAACTATTTCTTTAATAAGGACAATGATACGATAAAGATTAAAACTGATGCAAAATATCATGAAGCATGGATCATGCTTAAAACAAAAGATGTCTTAGAAGAAGCTATTATTACGGGTATTGATACTATGACTGTGTTGGGCGTAGTAGATTCTGTAAAAACCATTGATATTACAGGATATGGTAATGATTATGTTTTATCAATAATTTTATTGAGTAAGCATTATGGGATTATCAAAACCTGTAATCTCTATAATTTCACTAAATACTTTGACTATATCCAAGGGTCAGACAATTATTTTGAAATATATTCTTTAGTCGGAATTACTAACCCAAAAATAGGAGTTCAGAATCTTACATGGTTTGATGTGTTTGATTTTCAGGTTGGAGACGAATTACATACTTCATTCAAAGAGTATCCTTATCCACGTGCACCTCAGTATTATAGCGAAAATCAAACCATAATAAAATACCTTTCAAGACAAGATTTCACTGATTCAATTATTTATAAAGTTGATAGAACTCAATCAAATCCCTATAAACACGACACTATCATTTCAAAAATATCATTGAATAAAAACTTTGATAAGTTACCTTTTGAGACTAGTTTTGAACCTTCAAGTCCTAATCACAATTCATGTACATTTAAGTATCTAATGAATATATCGGCAGCAATAAGTAAAACAGAACCCCCTGTTTATGATAAGTTTTACAAAAATCAGGATTGTTGGGTTAAATTGCTCGTAGATGGTTGTATGCCGTCGTATACTTATTTAAAAGGGTTGGGTGGACCTTATTTTAAGGATTGTACTGAAAATTCATTAGTTTACTACAAAAAAGGCTCATCTACCTGGGGCGTTCCACTGGTTATTTCCGGAATTAATCAGCCTATAGCCGAATCAAACATTTCCGTATTGCCTAATCCGACCACAGATAAAATCACAATTAGTAATCTGACTGATAATTGTACCTTCGAATTACTCGACCTGAAAGGTTCAGTGATGCTACGAACTACAATAACATCTTCTGAAAACACACTAAATATATCAAACTTTGACAAGGGCTTGTACCTCTACCGTATTTCTTCCAATGGTGCGTTACTGAAAGCCGGAAAAATAGTGAAACAATGATCTTTTTCCGCTCACCCAGTCGTTGTAAACACGAAGAAATGTGACTCATTTTTTTTTATTGGTTCAATATGAAAAAACAACTATTACTTCCTGTATTATTGCTTTTTAGCTACCTGCTTCAGGCTCAGGAAAAACAGAATTTCAAAATTGTGAGCTATAATGTCGAGAATTTCTTTGATTGTGTTCACGATTCGTTGACCAACGATACCGAATTTACACCAACCGGAGCCCGTGGCTGGACTTTTTCTAAATACAAAAAGAAACAAGCCAACATTGCCAAAGTAATTACGGCCATTGGTGGTTGGGATGCACCGGAGTTGGTAGGTTTGTGTGAAGTGGAAAGTCGTAAATGCCTGATTGATTTGACACGCTATTCAGGCTTGAAAAATCTTCGCTACAAGTTTTTGCATCACGAATCGCCCGACCCGCGAGGCATTGACGTGGCTTTGCTCTATCAGCCACAGCAATTTAAACCCATTCACGACGAAGCCATCCCCATTCATTTTCCCAATGCAACTCACAGTCGCACCCGTGATATTCTGTTTGCTTCGGGCATAATTCCGGACGGCGACACTTTGCATCTATTTGTCTGCCATTTTCCTTCACGCTTGGAAGGGGAATTGGAATCGGAAGAAAAGCGGCTGTTTGTGGCTTCGGTGCTACGACGGAAAGTGGACAGTATTTTTGCAGCCACCCTTAAGCCAAAGATAGTTATCATGGGCGATTTTAATGATTTCCCCACCAATAAAAGTATGCTGGAAGTGTTGAAAGCAAAGCCTTTAAACGATTCTATTTCGGAACGGAATTTATACAACCTGGTTTATAAACTTCATTCCGAAGGAAAAGGTTCTAATAAACATTTGGGCGACTGGGGGGCATTAGATCAGATGATTGTGTCGGGGATTTTGCTTAATCCATCGGCTTCCTTTTATACCCGACCAACCGATGCGCACTTTTTTGATGCAGATTTTTTGTTGGAAAACGATAAAACCTATCTTGGTAAGCAAGCTTTTCGTACCTTTGTAGGCATGAAATACCAGGAAGGCTTTTCAGATCATTTACCTGTGTATGCCGATTTTTGGTATAAATAAGCCCCCTAAATCCCCCTTGAGGGACTTAAAGACTTATTCTCTGAATTTTAAAAAAAGAACAATGAAAACGATTGAAGATAATATAACAACAGATGTTAAGTCCCTCAAGGGGGATTTAGGGGGCTTTCACGTTCAACTATTTATTCCCTGCTATATTGACCAGTTATATCCCGAGACCGGTTTTAACACCATAAAAGTGCTTGAAAAAGCGGGCTGCACGGTGCATTATAATCCGAATCAAACTTGTTGCGGACAGCCGGCTTTCAACAGCGGCTACTGGGATGAAGCCGGAAGTCTGGCAGAGAAATTTCTGAGCGATTTTCAGCCCGATATGCACATTGTTTCGCCATCGGGTTCGTGTTCGAGTTTTGTGATTCATCATTATCATAAACTTTTGAAAGATAAACCCGAATTACTGGCTCGTCATACGCTGATGAAAACCAAGATTTATGAGCTTTCTGATTTTTTGGTGAATGTATTGAAGGTTGAAAAGCTTGGAGCAAAGTTTCCACATAAAGTTACGTTTCACGATTCATGTTCTGCATTACGGGAATATGGACTCAAAGATGAACCTCGTCGGTTATTGGCACAGGTGGAAGGACTTGAACTGATTGAAATGGAAGAATGTGATACCTGCTGTGGATTTGGTGGGACTTTTGCCGTGAAAAACAAGGCTATTTCAACAGCTATGGCTGAGAAAAAAGTGGAAAATGCGGTGGCTACCGGTGCTGAATTTGTGGTAAGTACCGAAGCTTCCTGCCTGATGAATATTAATGGCTATTGTGCCAAACACAATTCTCCGGTAAAAGGCATTCATTTGGCTGATATTCTGGCAAGCGGTTTATAAATGTGTCAGTTCTACTGTTACACATTTCCCGGCTTCAGCACCCTGGGGTAAAGCGATTTTCAACTCAGTTTGCTTTGTTGCAGCATTATACCTAGCCTGATTCCCTGAATATTGCCCACTAAGTGCCAGTTTATAGACCAGTTGCTTTTGAGTTGGGTCAGCGACAGTGAGCCTGATATGAAAGCTTTTATCTACTTCAACTTGTACTAATCCGGGAGTTTTTACACTCATAAAATCGTTTGCCGTGAAGGTATTGATACGGTTCTTTTTGTAAAACACAAATTGAAATTCAGAATTATCCTTCCGTTTCACGGCTTGAACTGTCGAATTGTTTGAGAGAATTTCGATGCTTGGATTTATTGTGAATGTACTTAATTCCGCCTTTGAAACAGAAGGTAAAACCATATATTGGTATGAATTATTCGTAGTTGCATCCACTCCGTGATTTATCCACAATTTGAAAACCCCCTTACTGATTTGCTCTTTCGAATACGGATCGGCAATCATAAACCAGTTTCCGGTCTGAACTTTGCACGAATAACTGACAGGCATCGTTATTGGAAAATAATACCCAATTGAATCGTGCCATACTGACTTTAGATTAGTTGAACTAAAAACAGAATCTGACAACGCCATTTTGGATGATTTTAACTCATTGCTGGTCTGCAATCTAACACTTCCACGCTGTAAACATTGGTTTAGGGTGGTAACAAGCTCTTTTTTTGTATTGGACTGAATATCAGCTCCCAGGCAAACCAGCAGACCATTCAGATAAAACCAGGATTTTTTGGCATGAACCTCGTTGCGGTTTAATTGAAAAGTGGAAATTCCTGAATTTCCAACAGCCAACCCGCCCACAAATGAATCCTTATTCCGATAATCGTCTTTCGGGTGGTATTGTATTGAATCAATTAATGGAGCAGTTACGCCGGGAATTCTATTCCAGTCCCAAATGGGAAAAATATCATTATATTCATCGCCTCTTCGCATAAAAATAGTACAGCCATCGGAGATAAAATGGCCTTTTTTATTTTCATTGTTGGTAAATTCCGTTCCTTTTACTCTTGGCGAACAGGAACGTACTGAAATATAGTCGGTTGCACTTCTGAAAACCGACAAATCAGATCGCCAGAAATGTTTTACTCCGGCCATTTCAGGCAAACTTCCGGGTCGCATGTTTCGAAGAATTATCTCATCATACAGGTTTTTATGGTTTGGATCAGCCTGACTCATTTGGTTCAATGCAACGCAGAGACTTAATGCTTTTCCAATTTGCGCTTTCTTGAAAAGCTGTCGGTTACACGCACTAATATCCATAGATCCATGCCAAACCACCCAATTCTCGCCATCAACTGTATAATTGCGTAAGATATTCAGTTGAGCGTCCGAAAAAGCAAGTGCTGTTCCACCAAAAACATTGGCATAATACGATAAACTGGAAATATAGGCTAGTCCGTAGTTTCCGAATTGCTGTTGCGGTCCGTGCTGATGAAAACTGTAGTCGGGCTGAATTCCCTCATTTGTGGTTTGATAAATTTCAGAAGCAATGGTATCGCGGGCGGCTTGTATAAGTTGCTCATCATTCAGTAGAAGTGCTCTTAATAAAACATTTCCGGCAAGCCACACTTTATTCTGACCGGTCATATTGAATTGGGAATTATTCATCACCTTAAGAGCTTCTATTTTCTCTTCCTTCGATAATTCATTTTCAAGAAGAATCAACACTATTCCGAGTGTTTTAGGAACACCTATCTGATTATACCACCAGTTTTTGCAAACAGGCTTAAGTCTAAACCATGCATTCAGCCCGCGATGTAAAAATTTTGAAATTTCTTCGTTTTGATAGAAGGGAGAGTTAGGCGAATAATAAGCTCTGCAAAGATAAAGCAACCTGGAAACATGGTTTAGTGGGTCCCAACTGCTTAACGCTGGGTCGTTATAATTAATATTTGAAAAAGAGCCATCTGGGTTTTGAGATTTAATAATTCGCTCTAAATCTCTATTCTGTTGATAGGTATTGATGTAAAGTTCCCTGAGACTTAGGTCGGTCGTATTCCCTTTGTTAGAAATAATGGTTGCCAGATTTTGCATTTCTTCACTCTGCAGAAATGGATTGAGCGAAATGTCAACTATATGTTTTTTCAAAATCTTAGTCAGTTGCTCCCCGGAAAATGAGTAAATTGAGAAGCTCAGAAGAAAAACGATTAAAATAGATGACTTTTTCATTATAAAACCAGCTTTCAAAAGAAATGATTTAAAGTATAGGATATTTTTAGTCAATTAAAAACAAAACACATTACACGTGTGTAACCAGCAAAGGTGTGTCGGAGTGAAGTACCATTTTATAGGCCAGACTTGGGTTGAACAGTCGGGCAAAAAGATTCCTACGACGTGTATTAAAAGCTAACACATTGATTTGATGATCGATCATAAATGTATTCAGGAGTTCGGGAGTATCGGTGGCATTCAGGAGAGCATAATTTGTAATCAGTTGTGGATAATGATTCGCAAAATAAGATTTTATACCCGAAAGCATGACTTCATCCCAGGCTTCTTTTTTCTCTGAAGCATGAACAAAATAGAGTTCAATCCTAGCTGATCCAAACAGTGAAATTGCACGGTCAATAGCAATCAGGTCTTTCTGGTCAAAATTGGTCAAAAAGGCGATACGTTTAATCTCATCCGGCGATTGCATTTTCATAAGCACCGGAACGGCGAAAACCGGAGAGATACAAGACTCCATCACTTCGGCAGTCACACTTCCAATCAGTTCGTTGGTCAGTTTTTTGCCGTGAGTACCCATCACCACCAATGCCGGTGTATTTTTCTTGCAATAATCAAGTATCTGATCTTCAGGCACTCCTTCTTTCATTTCGAAGCTGAATGGAATGTTCGGAAGTTCGCCTTTAGCAATACGTTCGTGTATCTGGCGGGTCATTATTTCAATTTCAGCATTGGCAGTACTGATAATTCTTCGGAGTAATTCACTGTCGCTTATGCTGTAGGTGCTCAGTTCGTTATTGGATGAAATGGTGAAAGCCGGACTGAAATATACATACAAAAACAGCACTTCGGCAGCTAAGATATCCGCAAAATGAAATCCAAAATCGGTTGCTTTTGAAACCTGATCGGTTAAATCAATGGGTATCAGCACCTGTGGACAATCATTACTTCCACTTGCCGGTTCATTTTCCCAGGCACTTTCCATTTCTTCCACAATTTTCAACGCACGTGGCAAATCACTTTCTTTGATTCGAACACGAACACCAACGGCAAGTTCAGGTTGCTCGAGATTCAGATTATGAATCACTGTCTCAATCCCGTTTTCTTCCATAACGGATTTTATCATTTGTGCCCGATGGAAAGTACGAATGGCTAGCGTAACTAATTTATCTTCCATGATGAACTAATTTATTGATTTACAAATTAATATGAAAGTAATCTCTGATTCAATTGTTCTTGTGTGAAATCGTTGTAAAGATAGCCAAATTTAAATAATTCAATGTTTTTGGGAAACATTTTTTTTATGACAGTTCAAAATGAGTCTTATAATCTGTTTGCAAATATAACACATCTTTAAATTAATCGCGACGTATTTTCTGCAATTTCTTCTTTTTTTCCTGTGATTTAGTCCACTTATGGGTGGCGCCTATTGTCTATTCGTTTCATATCAGAAAAAATAGTTACTTTTGCACTAAACATGCTGCATTTTTTAGTCCGTTTTTAAACTCCGATTAAATTGAACAAAGATATTATATATACTACTATCGCCGGGATTTCAATTCATCCGGTTACTACATCTGCTATTATTTCGCTGATTATTAGCTTATTATTATTGTGTTTTTCGGCTGTTATCTCAGCTTCAGAAGTCGCTTTCTTTTCGCTTAGTCCTCAAATTCTGGATAAGCTCGAAGAAAATGAACGAAAAGCCGATTCGCGTATTCTCCGTTTACTCAAATTACCCCAACGGCTCCTCGCTACGATTCTGATTTGCAGTAATTTGTTGAATGTGGCTGTCATTCTACTCATTACCTATTTTACGACCTCAATTTTCAATTTTGATACAGTTCCGGTTTTTGGTTTTATTTTTCAAACGATCATTATCACGTTTAGCATTTTACTTTTTGCGGAGATTATACCCAAGGTGTATGCCACGCAATTTGCATTGAAAACGGCTTACAATACTGTAGCAATACTGACAGCTATGGAAAAGTTGTTTGGACCCTTTGTTAGTTTGTTGGTAAATTCCACCTCCATTGTCAACAACCGACTTGCCCGGCACAGCAAATCCAATATTTCGATGGATGAACTTTCACAGGCATTGGAACTTACTTCGAACAGCAAGGATGAAGACAAAGAAATACTGGAAGGAATTATTAAGTTCGGGAATATTCAGGTGGTTGAGATTATGACTTCCCGGGTCGATATGGTGGTCGCTGATATTAAATCAAATTACAAGCAATTGCTGGATATTATCATCAAATCGGGTTATTCACGAATTCCTGTTTCTGCCGGAACACGTGATAATATAAAAGGCTTGCTTTACAGTAAAGATTTATTAGCTCATCTGGATAAACCCGTAAATTTTCGTTGGCAGAGCCTTATGCGACAGGCATATTATGTGCCTGAGACCAAAATGATTGACGATTTGTTGATTGAATTTCAGGAAAATCACGTGCATTTGGCGCTGGTTGTTGACGAGTATGGAGGAACTTCGGGTCTCATTACCCTGGAAGATATTCTGGAAGAAATAGTGGGTGATATCAGTGACGAATACGATGATGAACAAGAGATGTTTACTAAAATTGATAATCATACTTTTATTTTTGAAGCTAAAATCCTGCTAAATGATTTTTTTAAAATAGCTGAAATTGAAGAAGATGACTTCCTTAAAGTGACTGATGATGTTGAAACACTGGCGGGATTAATTCTGGAATTGAAAGGTGATTTTCCTGCAAAAAATGAGCGTATAGATCACGGCCGATATGTGTTCGAAATTGTAGCTGCAGATAACCGCCGGATAAAAAAAGTAAAATTGTATATTAAAGATGACTTTAAAAAGTCAGAAGAAGAATAAACTAATGAAAGTCATCCGTTTTTCAAATATCATCTTGATTAGTTGCCTTTTGGCAAGCTTTATTTCCTGTCGTAAAACAGCGGTTCCTCATCCCTATGGCTATTTCAGGGTTGATATAGCGCCACATAGCTACCGAATGATCGATACGCTCAATCTGCCTTATCGCTTTGATTTACCTCAGCAGGCAAAACTAATCTGCCGTGATTCAAAAGATGGGAAATTCTGGGTGGATATTTATTATCCGAATTTGAATGCCAGTATTTATTGCAGCTATAAACCGGTAAAAGGGAATTTGATTGATTTACTGGAAGATACTCGCAAAATTGTATACAAACACAGTATTCGGGCTGATGGAATTGGCGAAAAAGCCTATGACCATAACGAAAAAAATGTACACGGAATTCTATATGATTTAAGAGGAAATACGGCTTCCTCCGTTCAGTTTGTGTTGACAGACAGTACGAAGAATTTTTTCCGTGGAGCCTTGTATTTCGATAATATACCCAATAAAGATTCAATAGCACCCATGTCGGAATATATCCGGGAGGATATTATACATATAATGGAAAGTTTTGAGTGGAAAAAATAATGATGTCGACCAGCCAAACTATTACAATCCAGAACGCAAGGATATTGGTTTTTCAGTTAAGTCAATCCATTGACGAATTATATCAACAGCTCGATTATGTTGACCCTGACGAATTTTCGAAATTAGTTTCCGATAAAAGAAAACGGGAATATCTGGGTGTTCGGGTGGCGCTGAAAAATATGTTAGGCGTCGAAAAAAAGATAGAATATGATGCGGATCGGAAACCCCGTTTTTCAGATGACAGTTATTATATAAGCATCTCGCATAGTGCAGATTGGATTGCGGTGATGGCAGATCCAAATCACCCGGTTGGAATCGATATTGAAGTTCCGACAGCTAAAATTCAAAAGATTTACAAGCGTTTTTTAAATGAACGGGAACAGTTGGAACTTTCGAATGGGCAAAACCTAAATCAATTGTTGCTGGCATGGTCGGGCAAAGAAGCTTTATTTAAAATCATTGGTAAAGAGGCTGTCGACTTTGCCAAACACTTGCATATATTTCCATTTGAAGTAGCAAGTGAAGGATTATTCAACGCTGAACACAGTTCGACAAAACAAAAATATCAGTTGCATTATATTCAAAATGAGACTTATACCTTAGTGTATTGTGTCGTTTAAACCTAAAATGAAATGAAAAATATCTACAATCAACTTCTTATAAATAAGCAGGAAAACCGAAAAATGTTGGCTGTTTTGCTCGATCCGGATCAATGTCGGGGAAGTTTGCTCGCGAGTACTATTGCTGCATTAAAATCAAATTCACCCGATTTTATTTTTGTGGGTGGCAGCCATACGGTTTCTTCCACCGACTCATTGATAGAACTTTTAAAAGAAGAAACCACAGCCGGAGTCGTTTTATTTCCCGGAAATGCAGCTCAGTTCAGCACCAAGGCGGATGCGTTGTTATACCTGTCACTTTTTTCGGGACGGAACGCCGAATTTCTTATCGGACATCATATTAGCTCAGCCTTAGCAATTAAGAATTCCGATATAGAGGTAATCCCAACAGGCTATTTGTTGATTGACGGTGGCAAGCCAAGTTCGGTGGAATATATCAGCAACACCCGACCCATTCCGAGTGATAAAAATGAGATTGCCCTTTCAACAGCTGTGGCAGCTGAATTACTAGGAATGAAACTTATCTATTTGGAAGCAGGTAGTGGAGCAAAACAAGCTGTAAGTACCCAAATGATTGAAACGGTAAAAAGCGGACTGGATATTCCTCTTTTGGTTGGTGGTGGAATTAAAAATACCAACCAACTGAAAATCGCCTTTGAAGCAGGTGCTGATTTGGTAGTGGTCGGAAATATCTTCGAAAAAAATCCTGCTTTAATTGCTGATTTTGTAGAATGTACCCGCGACTGCAACAGTTAAATGCTTTTAGACAGATTGGCTGAAATACGATCAAAAAAAGGATTCTTAGAAGTATAGCTAATTGGAATGCCGTAAATATTGCTGCAACCGGGCATTAATCCCATTTCCTGAGCTACACGACCAACTGAAAACATCACCCGGCTATCCACCCGTCGGTCAGCTGCTACAGAACATGCTGAGCCAATTGCAATTCCTACATCCACAGAGTTGATTGAACAAGGGATTTCAGGTAATTTAATCTTCTCGGCACAGGTCTCAAAACCACAATAACCACAATTCAAATTGTGGATCTGTTGTTTTGTTCCAATAAGTACAATTGCTTCAGCCTGCAGAATGTTTGCCGAATCTCTCAGCACAAATTTCAAACCGGTTTTTTCACTGTATTCAACCATAGCTTCGGAAAGCTGTTTGATCGTTTCGCCCGATAACAATGCCACTTCTATAATATCAAAGCCTTTTCCTTTCGGTGCTGTTCGTGCAGCAGTCATCATTTCGTTGGCCACATGTAGCAGACGTTCAGTCCGCGTATCCCGTTCGTTTGTTAGCATATTTATTTGTGGATCATGATATTAAACATCACAAAACAAGTTTAGAGTCATCGGATGAAATTCTTATAAAGGCAAGTTTTTACTTTTTTCCACTCAGAATCAGGCTATATTTCCCGTCAGGTTTCAATAAATCAAGAGCCACTTTCAACTCTTTATCGGTACGAAGTGAATATTGAATTTCCCCTTTTTGATAATAATAGCGTTTAATGATTTCGAGACTCAACAATTCAGCAATATCCTTTTTGTTTTCCTCCAGGCTTTTAGAAACTTCGGGCATTAATTTAGTTTTTAAGGCTGTAAATTCATCTTTTGCACGACTGTCTAAACCTTCATATTGCGCCATTTCAAGCAGTTCTTTATAGTACTTTTCGGTTTGCGTCGTGTAACTAAATTTTTTGGAAATCAGATAATCTGTAAACGCCTTATAATCGTCTTCGGAAAGTTTAAAATCAACCGGTGAGGCAATAAGTGGATGTTTCAGCACATATTGTGTCACAAAATCGAAATACAGATTCTGTGCAAAAATATAATAGGCGACATTCAATTTCCGTTCATCTTTAGTGAGTGTATCCGGAATAATACCTCCACCATCACGCACTTTGCGGCCAATACGGGTTTTAAATTCAGAAGTCAGACTGTCCGGGATATGGCCTACGCTACCATCCTCGTTTCGATGACTGTAATCGATGGCCTGAATACAGCGCCCGCTGGGAATATAATACTTGGCTGTGGTCACTTTCAGGTTTCCGCCAAAGCCAACAGGCCGGATATTCTGTACAAGTCCTTTACCAAAAGTCCGCTCACCTACAATTACTCCTCGATCTAAATCTTGTATAGAACCGGCTACAATTTCGGAAGCAGAAGCCGAAGAACGGTTTGCCAGAATAACCAGTTTCATTTGAGGAAAAATCGGTTCAGTGGGGGTTTTATAGGTACGGTCGGCTTCCTTGTTTTTAGCTTTTGTCGTCACCACTTCAGTTCCTTTTGGTACAAAATAACCCACTATTTTAATGGCTTCGTCAATCAATCCACCCCCGTTATTCCGGATATCCAATACCAGCGATTCTATCTGGTTTTTATGAACCATCTCGTTTACTGCCGCCTTAAGTTCAATAGCAGCACGGTCGGTAAATTCGCTCAGCATCAGGTAACCAATTTTATCTGCTACCAGCGTTGAATATCGCACCGGATTGATTTGTATTTTTTCCCTGTTGAATGATTTTTCCAGTATGTTTTTTTCACCCGGTCGTTTCAGTTTCAGTTTAATAATAGTGCCCGGAGTTCCTTTTAGTAAAGCACTTACCTCATTCACAGATTTTCCGCTAATTTTCTGCCCATCAATATCAAGTATTACATCACCGGCACGTATCCCATTTCGTTGAGCCGGCATGCCTTCGTATGGTTCAGATACCACTACTTCTGTTCCGGTTTTCATAATCATTGAACCTATTCCGGCATATTCACCTGTGGTCATAAAAGTCAGATCATCGGTTTCTTCCTCAGGAAGATAAACGGTATAGGGGTCAAGTTTCTCGAGCATATTATCGATACTGCCCTTGAGCATTTTATCATAATTCAGCGTATCGACATAAAACAAATCCAATTCCCGAAAAACAGAATTGAAGATTGTCAGGTTTTTACTGATACGAAAAGTCCGTTGATCGGGTTTGGATGCGCCGGAAACTGAATGAACGAAAGTTAGGAGAAATAGGATTGGAAATATGATTTTCTTAAACATGAATTTATCACAATTTATTGGAAATTGAAAATTGGGAATTGATAATTGATAAATGGGAATTGATAATTGACCTAAATCTTCACATTTGGTGGCAAAAAAGCAGAAATATCCTTACCGTACGAAATCAAATCACGTGCTACAGTGGACGAAATATAAGAATATTCAGCTTCGGTAAACAGAATAACTGTTTCGATACCGGTCAGTTTACGATTGGCATCTGCCACCGTGCGTTCATACTCAAAATCACCTACTGAGCGCAAACCACGCAGAATATAATCTGCATCAACCGACTTGGCGAAATCAACTGTCAGACTGTTGTATGAAGCAATTTTTACCCTTGGCTCCTCTTTGAAAGCCTGGGTAATCAGGTCTAATCGCTTTTCAACAGAAAAAAGTGTTTTTTTTGCCTGATTTAATCCGATTCCAATAATAATTTCATCAAAAAAAGTCAGCCCACGCATCACAATGCTGTAATGACCAACGGTGAACGGATCGAAAGTTCCGGGGAAAATGGCTCGTTTCATGGCGTTTTTATATTTCTGATTCTATTTTTTTTTTGCAAAAATAAAAAATTTCAATCACAAAGATAGATGAATTTAACGTCTGCTGTTTAAATAGAGTTCATTAGTTTGTTTTTTTTTGTTTTTAGTACAAAATTTCATCATATTAATTATCTTTGTGCTTTAGGATTTGTCTTCCTGCTAACTAACATTTTTCAACTATGCGGATAAAGTCCGGATTAATCTTGTTTTTGTGGGGATGTATCTGTCAGTCGGTTTTAAGCGTAGAACCAATTATTTCATTCCCCATTCCGTTACAAACAGCGTATGCAGGGCAAACTATATCGCTCGAACGCTACGATATGCGTGAACGGTTCGACCGTGAGCAAAGTATTATTGCCTACAATCACTCTGCCAGTTTGCTGATTATCAAGCGGGCAAACCGGTATTTTCCGGTCATTGAATCGGTATTGAAAGAAAATGGAATTCCGGATGATTTTAAATACCTGGCAGTAGTTGAAAGCAATCTTGATTTACGTGTCGTTTCACCAGCACTGGCAGCCGGAATGTGGCAATTGATGCCAAAAACAGCGCAACAATTTGGACTTGAAGTGACCGACGAAGTGGATGAGCGCTATCATTTGGAAAAATCGACTGCAGCAGCTTGCCGGTATTTTAAAAGTGCATACGAAAAATACAAAAACTGGCTGATGGTGGCGGCTTCGTATAATGCCGGCATGGGACGAATTTCTGAACAAAAAGAAAATCAACAGGTCGATGAGGCTTTTGATTTATATCTGAATCCCGAAACGAGCCGTTATATATTTCGGATTCTGGCGATGAAGCAATTTTTGGAGAATCCAAAAGTCTTTGGTTATATGATCGATCATGATCAGTTTTATCAAACAATTGGCACGAAAGATGTAGTTGTAAAAACGGCAGTACCCGACTGGACAAGGTGGGCACAACAAAACGGAATTAGTTATGCTCAACTGAAAGATTTCAATTTTTGGTTACGTGATAACAAACTTATAAACAAAGAGGCGAAAGAATATACTATCAAAGTGCCTGATAAGGCTGATTTAAAGTTCAATAGCACAAAAATAAAAATTCATAACCCCCTATGGGTCACGTTCTAATTCATTTTTTTAAAACCATAATTTAAAACATTCAAGTATGAAAAAAATTCTTTTTACGGCAGTACTTCTGCTTAGTTTTTCATTTAGCCAGGCACAGTTTCACTTAGGAGTTATGGCGGGTTATAATTCTTCACTGACCTTAAGCAATATCGGTGATGTAACAAACGGAACGTATAATTTGACAAATGTAGGAAATGAAGTCTGGAACGATTTCCACGCCGGATTATTTGCCCGCATTCCTTTGGGAAAAGTGATATATTTGCAACCAGAATTGTTGTATTCGATTCAGAAAAAGACTTTTACTCTTGGTATTCCGGATTTAATAAGTAAAGGATCGAATATCACAGTTGATCGTTTTGCCAATTTCAGCACGGTAGATGTACCCATTTTGGTTGGGGCAAAGTTGTTGGATTTGAAAATAATTAATCTAAGGGCATTTGCTGGTCCAATGTTGCGCTTCGATGCAGGTTCTTCGCTTTCATTTAAAAACTTAACTTCAGGAAGTACTTTTGATACAAGCACATTAGTGAATGAAGTTCAAAAAGCCAATTTAGGTCTTGAAGCAGGTATCGGTGTGGATGTATTGATGTTTGCACTGGATTTACGGTACAACCTGATTGCTGACATGTACAAAAATCCATTATCAGCGTCATCACTTACAAGCATTCCAGCCAATACAATTGTTGTTTCGCTCGGCTGGAAGATATTCTAATTGTAACAGCCTTTTGAGTTGAATTAACGGATTTTTGTTGAACTCTATATTCCGGTCTCTGATTCATTATAAACTGTAGATACCGTGTAAGCCAAACAGCAAAGCCGGGTTAGCCTCTTGTATTGAGAGCGACCCGGCTTTGTGCTATCGTGAATTTAGGATATACAAAGAAAAGCTCCAAAAGTAAAAAAATAATGCTGGCTTTCATGTTTCTTGAATATAAAAAAGGAGCTGTAATTTGTTTACAACTCCTTTAAATTCATTCACAATCTGTGTGTTACATTGAATTACCAATACCTACCAAAACAACTGATAACATAATTACGGCAATACCACCCGTAATTGTCCATTTCGTTTTGGGTGAAACACCTGTCCATTCTTTTTGTACAATACCCCACATATTAGCAGTCAAAATAATAGTCGACATGTGTAGAATCCATGAACTGGCACCATTTCCTAATTTGCTTTCACCCATTCCGTAGAAAAAGAATTGCAAGAACCAGGTTGTTCCTGCTAAGGCAGAAAAAATGATATTTTTGGTGATAGGTGTTTTCTTGTCCGTAAAGTTTTTATACGATTTATTTTTCAGACTCAAAATAGTGGTCCATATAAAATTGGTAGTCAAACCACCCCAAAGGATAATAATATAGCTAACATTGTTTTGATATAAGAATTCACCCTGACCCGGATGCAAGGCTTTCCAAGCTTCGTTGGCTGCCTCAGCCATTGGTTTTCCGGCTTCGATTCCGAAGTTGAAAAACGAACTCAGGATACCCGAAACAACTGCAATAATTAATCCTTTTACTAAGCTGAATTCAGCCACAGATGCCTCCTGTTGTTCCTTTGTAAGTTCTTTTTCTTTCAAAATACCGGCTCTGCCTGATATGGCAATACCGGTTATACAGACAAGAACTCCGAGTAGAACCAACTGTCCGCCCGGATGTGCCATCATGTCGGTGAATGAAATTTTACCAACAGTTGGATAAAAGTTGTAGTAAATAGAAGGAACAATAGCTCCAAAAGCAGCGCAGAATCCAAGTACTACTGAATTTCCAAGCGACATACCCAGATAACGAACCCCCAAACCATACGTCAAACCACCGATTCCCCAAAGAAGACCCATAGTAAAAGTAATGGTAAGAATTTGAGTAGAACAAGCAGCAATGTAAGTTGAAAAATGAGGAATGGTAAGCCATGCAGCCAATGGCGGAACGATCAACCAGGAAAATAACCCGCCGACAATCCAGAAACTTTCCCAAGCCCATCCTTTCACTTTGTTGTAAGGCATGTAAAAACTACCGGACGCAAATCCGCCTATCGAGTGAAATAAAATCCCTAAGAGTGCATTCATAAATTTAAGTCCACCCTAACCCTCCCAAAAAGAGGGAACTTGCAGACGATTAATTGTGATTAAATAGATTAATTTGGATTGCTTTACAGCCCCTATTCTGGTGGGATTGGGGAGGCTTTTTTATCTTTTTGAAGTTACATCCACTTCGTATTTCTGGATATCGGCAATGTACGCTTCGCCTGCAAGAACAGTTTTACGTTGACAATACTTATCGTAAACAGCAGCCCAGGGCAATGATTTTGCTTCTTCGAGCAAAGCCAAACGCTCAAAATTCTGTCCGTTGGCCTCAAAAGTACGCAATTGTGCGATAGGTTCCAACAAAGCCTGTAACAAGGCTTTCTGCATGGCACGAACGCCAATCACATACGCACCGATTCGGTTGATGGATGCATCGAAATAATCCAGCCCCACATGCACACGATCGAGCGCTCCTGAGCGGATAATCTCCTGCGAAAGAGCCAGTAATTCATCATTCATTATCACCACATGATCACTGTCCCAGCGAACACCACGGCTTACGTGAAGCATGATTTCAGAGGCAAAAAGCAATAAAGAAGAAATCTTATCCGAGATAACTTCGGTTGGATGGAAGTGACCTGAATCCAGGGTAATCATTTTGTTGTTGGAAATTCCGTATCCCATATAAAACTCATGCGAACCAACCACATAGCTTTCGCTACCAATCCCAAACAATTTACATTCAATACTGTCGAGCATATACTCATCGTTGGTTTTATATTCGAAAATTTTATCCAGCGAATCCTTCAAATTCTTGCGGTACAATAATCGGTCAACGGTCAAATCTTTCGAACCATCCGGAATCCAGATATTGTGGATACATTTGTTGCCCAACTGACGACCCATTTCTTCAGCAATTTTACGACTGCGGATAACATGGTCGATCCAGAACTGACGAATAGCCGGGTCACGGTGCGAAAGGGTAAAACCGTCAGCCGATTTTTCGTGCGAGAAACAGGTACAGTTGAAATCCAGTCCGTATCCTTTTTCTTTCGCCCAATCAATCCAGCTTTGGAAATGTTTTGGTTCAATCTGATTGCGATCAACTGATTCGCCTTTGAAATCTCCGTAGAATGCATGAATATTCACGCGATGATTGCCCGGAAGCAAGGACATAGCTTTGTCAATATCAGCACGAAGTTCGGCAATGGTGCGGGCTTTACCCGGATAATTTCCGGTAGCCTGAATACCACCGGTAAGTTCACCGTCGCCGTTTTCAAAACCAGCGACATCATCGGCCTGCCAGCAGTGCAGCGAAATGGATAATTTGTCTAATTCTTTTATGGCGTTTTCGACATCCAGTCCTAAATCGGCATACCGTGCCTTTGCATAATCAAACGCCTGATTAATTTGTTGTTCGTTCATAATAATTAAATTGAAAGATGATTTTAGAATGCAAAGATATTTATTCAAAATTCATGTGTCAGATAATATCTGATATTAAAGCTGTAATATTTGATATTAACGTGAGTTCGACCGAAGAAGTCTCATAAATTGCTGATAATAAGGGGGAGAATTCTTTTCCAATTACTTCTACTAAGGGTTCATAAGATAAAGCGTCAGCGAATTATCTAACTAAATAGCCCTTAGTAGCCAATAATATTAAGAAAATCATTTTCCTTATTTAAGTAGCGTCTAAAATAAATAAGAATGTTCATTAAAAAAAATAGTTCGCTGCCATGCAGTGAACTATTAAGGGATTTAAAGCAATATAATTGAAGTACTTAGAGCAAGAATAAGTAATATTAATGAATTAACAACACACTTTCTTTGCTGCCTTAAAAATACTAATTTTTAGCTAGAAAGCAGAAAATACAATCAGGCAAGATTTGTTTTAAACGGATCATTTTGAAAATATTCCGGAGTATTTAGTTTTGTTTCACCCGGAGCCGGTGGTGGTGTAGATTCCAATTGAAGGGAAATTTCATTATCCAGTTCAATGCACTCAATTTCAGGAGCTGAGTACTTTTGTTTTTTTGTGTTCATATTATCAGATTTTAAGCGGTTTTAGTATTACGTGGAAAGATTAATATTCAGGCCTTATTAGCGTTTAGGGCTAATAAGACCTGAATTTGCAAACATAAACAAACACTTTCCCTAATTAAAAATATTCAATTAATCAACAATTATTTTCCTGGTTAAGGTTTTTCCGGCATTACTAACCGTTACGATATACACACCGGGCTGAAGCGAAGATCCTAACGGAGCATTAGTTTGGGTAAGGTTTTTCGACATAATTTTCTGACCAATTGCATTATAAATTGCTACCGAACTGTTCTCATTTAAGTTTCCATTCACAATTATCTGCCCATTGGCATTGGTCGAAATCCAGAAACTGTCCTTATCTGTTGGATTAGTTCCGGTAGTTATCGAAGGTGCATGGAACAGCAGTGCAAAACGGCTGGTATTATTGCTTGTTGCATTCGAGCTGAATACATATGTGCTTCCATCGCTCAGATCAGTAATTACGGGATTGTTGGCATCAGCATAATCTTTCAAAATAAGCTTTGTTCCTGATGGGAAGTTTGCTAGTTGTGAAGCTTTGATACTAAAGTTGGAACCTGCCTGCCCTGTAGTAAAGCCAAGTGGGATTTCTGTGTCGTAAGGAATAGCGTTCATTCCGTTAATAGCCAGGTTTTCGGTTCCAACTTTAGTATAGATCTCAGGAATAGCGACGTTATTATTACTCATTTTAGGTGAATCGTAGGTATCAAATACATCTGCAGCATTGGCATCAAAATATACTACTGTTTCGTCCGTGTTTATAGTGTTAGAAACGTTTAAACGTAAAACTTTCTGATTATTTATTGCCGGCGCTTTCAACTGATTGTTCACAACGCTTTGATCTTGATGTGAACGTGCCGTGTTTGGAAATGTTACTGATCCCGTACCAGTAGACGGTACCTGCACCCAAAAGGCTTGCATGGGTGGAATATATTTTGTGCCGTTATTAGTGCCTTGACCACCATTACTGTTGTATGTTTGAAATTACCAAAGGTGATACCAATAAATTACTGGAAGTCGCCAAAACCAATAAAAGCCTGCTCTTGAAACTATTCTGGAATATCTTCTATGCCCTGGGAACTAATCTGGTTATGTTTATCATTGGATTGATACTGGATGCGATGAAGAAGAAATGAATGCTTAATTGATAATTGAAAATTGAAAATTGAAAATTGACCGCTCGGCTTTGCTGCTAGCGCTAAACGGCATCTTCGATTGGCTTACCAAGAATTGATAGTTTAGTATTCTTTTTTTAGCATTTAAAATGATTAAGAATTTCAGGACTTATCTATAGGTTTGACATTCTTTTTTTTTAAGCTAAAGTCTTGCTATTCTCTTAATTCCTTTTATCCTTGCAAAAGCAATTACAAAATCTGAAAGAACAGACAGCAAATTTATTTTCAAGTTATTATACCGCTCTAGATATTTTAAGTATGGAATTACAAATCATACAAAATAAAATTTACGAAATACGTGGACAACGTGTAATGCTTGATTTTGACCTTGCCAATTTGTACGAAACAGAAACAAAACGTCTTAAGGAATCTGTCCGGAGAAATCTTAATCGTTTTCCTGACGACTTTATGTTTGTGCTGACAAATCAGGAGTATAATCTTCTAAGGACGCAAATTGCGACCTTAAAGAGTCCGGGTAGAGGCGAACATACTAAATACCTCCCTTTTGCTTTTACAGAGCAAGGTGTTGCAATGCTTGCAAGCATATTAAAAAGCGAAAAGGCCATTGAAGTAAATATACAAATAGTAAGAGCATTTGTAATACTTCGACAGTATGCATTAGGCTATGCCGAACTCAACCTGAAGTTGGAAACCTTTATGTTGGAAACCAATATGCAATTCAGCGATATTTATCAGGCTCTGACCGAAATGGCAAGCCAAACCGAAAAAGACAAAAAGCCAATTCCAGCAGTAGGATATTTGGCGTATAAAAAATAAAAAAGGATGGAATTACAAATCATACAAAATAAAATTTACGAAATAAGAGGTCTAAAAGTAATTTTAGATAAAGATTTAGCATTGATGTATGAGCTAACTAAGAATCTGAATAAGGCTGTTAAACGAAACGCCGATAGATTCCCTGTTGATTTTATGTTTTAACTCACAAATGAAGTATTTGACTTGATATTCCAAAATGGAACATCAAGTTGGGGAGGAACACGAAAATTACATTTTGCATTTACCGAGCATGGCGTAACCATGTTAGCATTGTGTTGCGAAGCGAAAGAACCATAGAAATAAATATTATTAATTTTTCAATGCAATTTTAGCATTTACTATTTTGATCATTTCGTTTTCAGCTATGATCTGGTTGGATATTAATTTTCCCAGGAAATCAAACGAAGACTCCACAATCTCATTTTCGGGTTGGTCGATAATGGTAATATGAGGTTGTAAAATTTTAAAAGAAATATGACTGACGTAGGTAATTAAGTCTAGTATATGGGGGATTTTTACGTCATAAAGTTTGGTTTGTAACAAAATCCCCATTGTCAAGTGAATGGAAGATGAGATAATGGCATCTGGTCTGTTTTCTGAACTCCAGAGTTTTACAAAAATCTCTTTTCCTTTCTCAATGCTGAACTCGTCCACAATAACCGGCATTTGATAGAGTAATTCATGTTTGTTCAGGGCATCGAGATAACCCTGTTGTCTTTCCCGAAAAACATTAATATCATTGGTGCCAATGATTAGTGCAATCCGTTTATTCCCTTTCTTTATAAGACTTTCCGTGATTTTATAGGTGATTTCATGATTATTTATTAATACTTTGGGAGCAATAATGTCTTCGCATACTCTGTCGATAAAAACGAGAGGAATACCTGCATCTTGCAACTGTTTGAAGTGGGTACTGTCAACGGTATTTTTTGAAATTGAAACAATAACCCCTGCAAACTTTTGAGCGATAATGGAGTTTACAATCTCAACTTCTTGTTGATAGTCTTCGTTTGATTGGAATACCGTAACTAAATATCCATTTTTATAAGCTAATGATGTCAACTGATCGGCAATATTAGAAAAAAAAGAATGATTGATAATTGGAATTATCAATGCAATGATTGGTTTATTTTGATCGGTTGTCTGTAAAGTATTCATATTTCAGCATTTAGTACTGCAAATATAGTGAATTTTCTTAATTTATGCTGTCATAAAATATAAAACCGGATTACTTTTTCTAGTAATCCGGTTTTAAAATAATTATACTCTTATTATTGTCTTATTCAGAGTCACTTTCTTCGATATCCAGCACATTACGTCGGGCATCCACTTTCTTGTCGTACTCGTCGCGAGAATAAACAACGATTTTATCAAAATCACGTTGTCCGGTTCCGGCAGGAATCAGGTGACCACAAATTACGTTTTCTTTCATACCTTCCAAACGGTCAACTTTTCCGTTGATTGCAGCGTCGTTCAGAACCTTTGTAGTTTCCTGGAACGAAGCAGCTGACATAAAGCTGTTCGTTTGCAGTGCTGCACGGGTAATTCCCTGAAGAATCTGATTCGAAGTAGCGGCAATAGCGTCGCGCGTTTCGATCAACTTCATATCACGACGTTTCAACATACTGTTTTCGTCACGAAGCTTACGGGGAGTGATTATTTGTCCCGGTTTAAGATTGACTGAATCACCGCAATCAAGTATTACTTTTTTGCCCCATATACGATCGTTTTCTTCCATAAACTCATGTTTGTCAACAATTTGTTTTTCCAAAAAGCGGGTATCACCTTGTTCCAGAATTTCTACCTTGCGCATCATCTGACGAACAATTACTTCGAAGTGTTTATCATTGATTTTCACACCCTGCAGACGGTAAACGTCCTGAACTTCATTCACGATATAATCCTGAACGGCAGTAGGTCCTTTAATCAACAGAATGTCCGAAGGAGTCGTTGCACCATCCGAAAGCGGAGTTCCGGCACGTACAAAGTCATTTTCCTGAACCAGAATCTGTTTCGAAAGTGGAATCATGTATTTCTTGATTTCACCAGTTTTCGAAGTTACAGACAATTCGCGGTTACCACGTTTGATTTTTCCGAATTCCACTTCACCATCGATTTCAGCTACTACAGCCGGATTGGACGGGTTACGGGCTTCGAACAATTCAGTTACACGTGGAAGACCACCGGTAATATCACCTGCTTTACCAACGGCACGCGGGATTTTTACCAGCATCTGACCGGTCTTAATTTTATCGCCGTTATCCAACACTAAGTGGGCACCCACCGGTAAGTTGTATGTACGAAGAATAGAACCATCCTTGGAAACAATGTGAGCACTTGGAACTTTATTTTTATCTTTCGATTCAATAATAATTTTCTCGCGCAAACCAGTTGCTTCATCAGTTTCGGTTTTGAATGTCTGATTTTCAACTACGTCTTCAAATTCAATTTTACCGTCAGTTTCCGATATAATTACAGCATTAAACGGATCCCAGTCGCAGACCAGCTGGCCTTTAGCTCCGTTATCGCCATCTTTTACATATAATTTCGAACCGTAAGGTATATTTTGAGTAGTAAGGGCAATTCCAGTATTTTTGTCAATCACACGCATTTCGGCCAAACGGCTTACAACCACCTGGTGAGTAACATTTACATCGTCAGCTGCATCTACCGTACGAAGTTCGTCAAATTCAAGACGACCATCATAACGGAGGACGATTTTCGATTCAGCAGCAATGTTCGAAGCGATACCACCGACGTGGAAAGTACGCAGTGTCAACTGTGTTCCCGGTTCACCGATGGATTGTGCTGCAATAACACCCACAGCTTCACCCATATGAACCATTCTACCGGTTGCAAGGTTACGTCCGTAACATTTGGCACAAACACCTTTTTTCGATTCGCAGGTTAATACCGAGCGAATTTCAACGCGTTCGATAGGTGAATCCTGAATTTTACGGGCATGCGTTTCGGTAATTTGCTCACCAGAAGCAACCAGTAATTCGGCTGTAAGCGGGTGATAAATATCATGAACCGAAACACGACCCAGAATTCGTTCGTAAAGTGACGAAATCACTTCTTCGTTGTTCTTCATTTCAGTGGCAATCAAACCACGTAATGTACCGCAATCATCTTCGTTGATAATCACATCATGTGATACGTCAACCAAACGACGGGTCAAATATCCTGCATCAGCAGTTTTCAGAGCCGTATCGGCCAACCCTTTACGGGCACCGTGGGTAGAGATAAAGTACTCTAACACCGACAGACCTTCTTTAAAGTTCGAAAGAATTGGGTTTTCAATAATCTGACCACCTTCAGCACCTGATTTTTGAGGTTTTGCCATCAAACCACGCATACCGGAGAGCTGACGAATCTGCTCTTTAGAACCACGGGCACCTGAATCCAACATCATATATACAGAGTTGAATCCCTGATTGTCAGTCGAAAGCTGTTTCATCAAAATGTTTGACAATTTCGAGTTGACATGAGTCCAGGTATCGATAATCTGATTGTAACGTTCGTTGAAAGTAATGAATCCCATGTTATAGTTATTCAGAATTTCTTCTACTTCAGCGTTACCTTCTTTTACCAGTTCGTCTTTTTCAGGTGGGATAATTACGTCGTTCAGGTTGAACGAAAGTCCACCTTTGAAAGCCATACTGTAACCCAAATCTTTAATATCATCAAGGAAAGCAGCTGTACGGGCAACTCCACAAATATCAATTACGTTACCGATAATATCGCGTAATGATTTTTTAGATAGTAACTCGTTTATATAACCAACCTGAGGTGGAACACATTTATTGAATAAAATACGTCCAACTGTTGTTTCAATGATTTTGTCAACAATTTCACGATCTTCGTTTAAATCTTTGGTTTTCACCTTAATCCATGAGTGAAGAGCTACTTTCTTTTCGTTGTATGCAATTTCTGCTTCTTCGGGTGAATAGAAAATAAGTCCTTCGCCTAAAGCACCTGTACGTGGTTTTGTAATATAATACAACCCAAGAACCATGTCCTGTGAAGGAACGGTAATAGGAGCACCATTAGCCGGATTTAAGATATTATGCGAAGCAAGCATCAACATTTGAGCTTCCAGAACTGCCTCATTACCAAGTGGCAAGTGAACAGCCATCTGGTCACCGTCGAAGTCGGCATTGAAAGCCGTACACGAAAGTGGGTGAAGCTGAATAGCTTTTCCTTCAATCATTTTAGGCTGGAAAGCCTGAATACCAAGTCGGTGCAAAGTCGGAGCACGGTTTAGTAATACGGGGTGACCTTTCATCACGTATTCTAAAATATCCCAGATTACCGGGTCTTTGCGGTCAACGATTTTCTTTGCCGATTTTACCGTTTTCACGATACCGCGTTCAATCAGTTTGCGGATAACAAAGGGTTTGTATAATTCTGCTGCCATATCCTTTGGGATACCGCATTCGTGCATTTTTAATTCAGGTCCAACGACGATTACCGAACGAGCCGAATAATCCACACGTTTACCCAACAAGTTCTGACGGAAACGACCTTGTTTACCTTTCAACGAATCGGAAAGTGATTTCAACGGACGGTTAGCGTCAGTTTTAACGGCACTCGATTTACGTGAATTGTCGAACAATGAATCTACCGCTTCCTGAAGCATACGTTTTTCGTTACGTAAAATTACTTCCGGAGCTTTGATTTCAATCAAACGTTTCAGACGGTTGTTACGGATAATAACGCGGCGATACAAGTCGTTCAAATCGGAAGTAGCAAAACGGCCACCATCCAATGGAACTAAGGGACGCAATTCCGGTGGAATTACAGGAACGATTTTGATAATCATCCATTCCGGTTTGTTGCGCAAGCGGGAAGCACGGAACGATTCTACAATTTGCAGACGTTTCAACGCTTCGTTTTTACGTTGTTGTGATGTATCTGTGTTTGCTTTGTGACGCAAGTCGTAAGACAAAACATCCAAATCCAAACGACTCAACATATCGTGAATAGCATCAGCACCCATCTTAGCAATAAACTTGTTTGGGTCTGTGTCATCCAGCATCTGATTTTCTTTTGGAAGTGCTTCCAGAATATCCAGATACTCATCTTCAGAAAGTAATTCACCTAAAGCGATGTTTTCACCGTTTTCGAGAATACCAGCCTGAATGATAACGTATTTTTCGTAATAGATAATTGAATCCAGTTTTTTCGTTGGCATACCAAGCAGGTAACCGATTTTGTTCGGCAACGAGCGGAAATACCAAATGTGAGCTACCGGAACCACCAGTTGGATGTGTCCCATGCGTTCACGACGAACTTTTTTCTCGGTCACTTCCACGCCGCAACGGTCGCAGACAATGCCTTTGTAACGGATACGTTTGTATTTACCGCAATGACATTCAAAATCCTTGGTAGGACCAAATATGCGTTCGCAGAACAGACCATCGCGTTCGGGTTTGTAGGTACGATAATTAATGGTTTCCGGTTTCAAAACCTCACCACTCGATAATTTTAATATTTCTTCGGGCGATGCAAGACCGATCGAGATTTTATTAAAACTACTTTTTACCTTATTATCATGTTTAAAAGCCATAACTTTTTTTTGATTTACAATTTACAATTTACAAATTGACAATTGGGATAAATATAACTTAGAAAATAAAACTAACTCAAAAGTCCCCTTTAGGGGATTTAGGGGCTTATTATTCTAAATTAATGCTCAGACCTAATCCTCGAAGTTCGTGCAACAATACGTTGAGCGATTCCGGAATTCCCGGTGTTGGCATTGGATCGCCTTTTACAATAGCTTCATAGGTGCGGGCACGTCCCATAACATCATCCGATTTTACAGTCAGAATTTCTTGCAAAATATGAGCAGCACCGAATGCTTCAAGTGCCCAAACCTCCATTTCTCCGAAACGTTGACCCCCGAATTGTGCTTTACCACCCAGAGGCTGTTGAGTAATAAGTGAGTATGGTCCGATAGAACGCGCGTGCATTTTATCTTCAACCATGTGACCCAGTTTCAACATATAAATTACACCAACTGTAGCAGTCTGGTCAAAACGTTCACCGGTTCCACCATCATACAGGTATGTTTTACCATAATTTGGCACACCGGCTTTGTCAGTCCAGGCATTCAAATCATCGATGTTTGCACCGTCGAAAATTGGAGTAGCAAAGCTTACACCCAATTCTTTTCCAGCCCAACCAAGTACAGTTTCGAAAATCTGTCCAAGGTTCATACGTGAAGGTACACCAAGTGGATTCAATACTATATCTACCGGAGTTCCATCTTCAAGGAACGGCATATCTTCCTGACGAACGATACGTGATACGATACCTTTGTTACCGTGACGACCAGCCATTTTATCACCAACGCGTATTTTGCGTTTTTTGGCGATATAGACTTTCGCAATTTGCACGATACCGTTTGGTAATTCATCACCGATGGTGATATTAAATTTTTGACGTTTTATCTGAGCATCCAATTCCTTGTATTTTCTCAGATAATTCATAATCAATTTCTTTACCAGTTCGTTTTTATGCGAATCGGTAGTCCATTTGCTTAGTTGAATGGCTGAATAATCAATTTCACGAAGACGATCTTCGGTGAATTTTGAATTTCTTGAAATTATATCTGATCCTAAGAAATCTTTTACACCTGCCGACGTTTTATCGCCAAGTAATACGATTAGTTTTTCAACCAGGGTATTGCGTAAAATGGCTGCCTGATTTTCAAATTCTTCATCCAAACGGGGAAGAACTGCTTTGTCAGCCAGTTTCGATTTCCGGTTCTTTTGTGCTTTCGAGAATAAACGTTTGCCAATAACCACACCCGACAAGGATGGAGTTGCTTTCAGAGAAGCATCTTTCACATCACCGGCTTTGTCACCAAAGATGGCACGAAGCAGTTTTTCTTCCGGTGAAGGATCTGATTCCCCTTTCGGAGTAATTTTACCGATAATAATATCGCCCGGTTCAATGCGTGCACCGATACGGATAATACCATTTTCGTCCAAATCTTTAGTAGCTTCTTCGCTTACGTTTGGAATATCCGAAGTAAATTCTTCTATACCACGTTTCGTTTCGCGAACGTCAAGCAATTGTTCAACTACGTGGATAGAAGTGAAGACATCTTCACGAACCACCCGTTCGTTGATAACAATAGCATCCTCGAAGTTATAACCTTTCCAGGGCATAAATGCCACTTTCAGGTTTTTACCGATAGCCAGTTCACCGTTTTGTGTAGCATAACCTTCAGTCAGAATCTGACCGGTAGTAACCCGCTCACCTTTACGTACAATCGGACGTAAGTCGATGGTTGTATTTTGGTTGGTCTTTTGGAATTTCGGTAATTTATATTCTTTAACGGCTGTATCAAAACTAACAAACTCTTCTTCTTCAGTACGGTCGTAGCAGATACTGATACAATTTGCATCAACAAATTCAACCAGACCTTCACCTTCAGCAGTAATCTGAGTACGTGAATCCTGAATTAACTGAGCCTCGATACCTGTTCCTACAATCGGAGCTTCACAACGCAACAAAGGCACTGCCTGGCGCATCATGTTTGATCCCATCAACGCACGGTTCGCATCATCATGTTCCAAAAATGGAATCAGGGCAGCTGCGATAGATGCAATCTGAGATGGAGAAACATCCATCAGGTTAACTTCTGAAGGTGGAACGACAGGGAAATCAGCACCCAAACGCGATTTTACTTTGGTACGGATAAATCCGCCCTTGTCGTTTAGTGGAGCATTTCCTTGAGCAATTACCAACGCTTCTTCTTCTTCAGCTGTGAAGTATTCAATTCCGGCTTCAGTCGTATCAACCATTGAGTCGGTAACCTTACGATAAGGAGTTTCAATAAATCCTAATTCGTTGATTTTGGCATAAATACAAAGCGAAGAAATCAAACCAATGTTTGGTCCTTCAGGAGTTTCAATCGGACAAAGACGTCCGTAGTGTGTATAGTGTACGTCACGAACCTCGAAACCTGCACGTTCGCGTGACAAACCGCCAGGCCCGAGGGCAGACATACGACGTTTGTGCGTAATCTCAGCCAAGGGATTTTGTTGATCCATAAACTGCGATAAGGCATTTGTTCCAAAGAACGAATTGATTACTGACGAAATACTTTTAGCATTAATCAAATCGATAGGAGTGAACACCTCGTTGTCACGAACGTTCATACGTTCACGAATGGTACGGGCCATACGGGAAAGTCCAACACCGAATTGATTGTATAATTGTTCACCAACTGTACGTACGCGACGGTTGCTCAAGTGGTCAATATCATCAACATCTGCTTTTGAGTTAATCAACTCAATCAGATACTTGATAATTTCAATAATATCTTCTTTGGTCAATACCTTAATATCAGGATTGATGTTCAGATTCAGTTTACGGTTGATACGGAAACGACCTACATCGCCCAAATCATAGCGTTTTTCTGAGAAAAATAAATTATTGATTACCTCGCGAGCCGTTGAATCATCAGCGGGCACAGCGTTGCGTAATTGACGGTAAATGTATAACACAGCTTCTTTTTCCGAGTTGCTCGGGTCTTTTTGAAGTGTATTATATATAATGGCATAGTCATTTACATTGGCATCTGCCTTGTGAAGTAATATAGTCTGACTGCCCGATTCGATGATATCGTCGATATGACTGTTATCAAGTATCGTTTCACGGTCGATAATTACCTCGTTACGTTCGATAGTTACCACTTCACCGGTATCTTCATCTACGAAATCTTCCACCCAGGTTTTCAAAACACGTGCAGCTAATTTCTGACCAATTGCCTTTTTAAGGCTTGTCTTACTGACTTTGATTTCTTCGGCCAGATTGAAGATTTCCAAAATATCTTTATCGCTTTCGAAACCAATGGCACGAAGCAAAGTAGTTACCGGAAGTTTCTTTTTACGGTCGATATAAGCATACATCACGTTGTTGATGTCAGTCGCAAATTCTATCCACGATCCGCGGAAAGGAATAATACGTGCTGAATACAACTTGGTTCCGTTAGCATGCGTGCTCTGACCGAAGAATACACCCGGTGAACGGTGAAGCTGCGATACAATAACGCGTTCAGCACCGTTTATAACGAATGTTCCTTTGGCTGTCATATATGGGATTGGTCCCAGATATACATCCTGTATTACCGTATCAAAATCTTCGTGATCGGGATCGGTACAATATAATTTCAGCTTTGCTTTAAGAGGCACACTGTATGTCAGTCCGCGTTCTATACACTCATCAATCGAATAACGTGGAGGGTCAACGTAATAATCTAGAAATTCGAGGATGAAATTATTTCGGGTATCAGCAATCGGAAAGTTTTCAGAAAAAACTTTGTACAGACCTTCTGATTTTCTTTTTTCAGGAGCTGTGTCCATCTGAAAAAAGTCCTGGAAAGATTTTAATTGTACTTCCAAAAAGTCAGGATATTCCAACTGATTCTTGATAGAAGCAAAATTTATTCTTTGATTTTTTGTTAATGACGACATTTTCAAAGAGGTTATTTGGTGCGGTGAACTCAATTATTTTATAGACAACAAAAGGTTTAGAATCCTACGGATTGTAGGAATCTAAACCAAAGACCTGATATTCAGGAGTTTTTATTTAAGTTCAACTTCAGCTCCGCCTTCTTCAAGTGCTTTTTTCAAAGCTTCGGCTTCGTCTTTTGAAACAGCTTCCTTAATTACTGAAGGAGCTGCATCAACTAAGTCTTTCGCTTCTTTCAAACCTAAACCAGTTAATTCTTTAACCAATTTAACGACTTGTAGTTTAGCTGCGCCAGCTGATTTTAATACTACATCAAAAGCTGTTTTTTCTTCAACTACATCAGCTGCAGCTGCGGCTGGTCCTGCAGCAACAGCAACGGCTGCAGCAGCTGGCTCAATACCATATACATCTTTCAAAATTTGAGCTAACTCATTTACCTCTTTAACTGTTAAGTTAACCAATTGTTCTGCAAAAGCTTTCAAATCTGCCATTTTACTTATTTTTTATAAATTTATTTTTAATATTTTTTTTTGAAATTATCTTTCCGACAACGTTTTTAATACGCCATGGATAGTTGTTCCTCCAGACTGGAGTGCGGATATAACATTCTTAGCAGGCGATTGCAATAAGCCAATAAGTTCGCCGATAAGTTCGTTTTTGCTCTTCACGTGGATTAATGCATCTAATTGGTCTTCGCCGATAAAGAAACTTTCTTCAACATAAGCAGCTTTCAAAACTGGTTTCTTAAGCTTGTTGCTTTTTTGTTTGCTGAATTCACTAATCAATTTCGCAGGCACGTTAGCCGTGTTCGAAAGCATTAATGAAGTTTCACCTACGAGCGTACCATAAAGTTCACTAAAATCTACTGATGAGTTTTCAAGTGCTTTTTGGAGCAATGTATTCTTTACAACTACAAGCTTTACATCTTCTTTGTAACATACTCTTCTTAATTCGCTGGTTTGCGCTGCATTTAAGCCGGCAATATCCGTCAAATAGAAGTGTGCATACTCGCTGATGGTTGTTTCGAGTTGTTTTATAATAGCGCTTTTATCTTCCTTTTTCATAAACTTTTTATTTTATTCGTCTATTGATTTGGGTTCAATTTTAATACCCATACTCATTGTGCTTGAAAGATAAATGCTCTTTACATAAGTACCTTTAGCGGCTGTAGGTTTTAGTTTCATCAAAGTATTCACAAATTCTTTGGCATTTTGAACGAGCATTTCAGCAGTAAAAGAAACTTTTCCTACTGAAGTGTGAACGATACCGTATTTATCAACTTTAAAGTCGATTTTCCCTTGTTTTACTTCTTTCACAGCTTTACCAACTTCATTGGTTACTGTACCGCTTTTAGGATTTGGCATTAAACCACGAGGGCCTAAAACACGTCCTAAAGCGCCTAATTTACCCATGATTGCAGGCTGAGTGATAATCACATCAACATCTGTCCAACCACCTTTGATTTTTTCGATATATTCATCGAGTCCTACATAGTCAGCTCCGGCTTCTTTGGCCGCTGCTTCCTGATCGGGAGTACATAATGCAAGAACCTTTACTTGTTTTCCGGTTCCGTTTGGCAACGACACTACGCCGCGTACCATTTGGTTGGCTTTACGTGGATCAACACCTAAGCGTACATCTATATCAACAGAAGCATCAAATTTGCTGTTGGTAATTTCTTTTACCAAACCAGCTGCTTCTTTGAGTGTGTAGGTTTTTCCTGCTTCAATTTTTTCTAAAGCTAACCTTTGATTTTTTGTCAGTTTACTCATTTTAATTGAAGTTTATATATTTTTACTTGGAAAAGTACCTTTTACGGTAATACCCATACTTCTTGCTGTACCGGCTACCATTTTCATGGCTGCCTCTAATTCGAAACAATTTAAATCGACCATTTTGTCTGTAGCAATAGTCTGAACCTGTTCCCAGGTAATTTCAGCTACTTTTTTACGGTTTGGCTCTGCGGATCCACTTTTCAGTTTGGTTGCTTCCAATAATTGGATGGCAACTGGCGGAGTTTTTACAACGAAGTCGAAAGATTTGTCTGTATAATAGGTGATGACTGCAGGTAAAATTTTACCTGGTTTGTCCTGGGTTCTGGCATTAAATTGTTTGCAAAACTCCATAATATTGATCCCTTTAGAACCCAATGCAGGTCCTACCGGTGGAGATGGGTTTGCGGCCCCTCCTTTAATCTGTAATTTAATTAGTCCAGCAATCTCTTTAGCCATAATAATATTTATTTTTGTTGTTAAAGTGGAAAGCCCGGTTTGTAACAGGAACCGGCTATTCCTTTTCTACTTGTGTGAAGGCGAGTTCGAGCGGAGTTTTCCGTCCGAAAATCATAACCATAACTTTGAGTTTTTTCTTTTCGTTGTGTACTTCTTCAATGACTCCGCTGAATCCGGTAAACGGACCAAATATCACTTTTACGTTTTCTCCGACATAGAAAGGAGTTATCATTTCTTCTGCCGTTTCCTGAAGTTCGTCGACCTTGCCTAAAATCCGATTCATTTCTGTAGCTCGAATTGGAATAGGGCTATGGTTTTTTTCACTCAGGAATCCGATGACGTTGGGTGTATTACGAAGTCGGTGAGAAATTTCTCCGATAAGATTCGCTTCTATTAAAATATAACCCGGCATTGCACTACGTTCTTTTGTAATCTTTTTGCCGTTACGAATCTGGTAAACTTTCTCAGTGGGGATTAACACCTGAGCAACATACTGACCAAGATCCGAATTTTTGACTTCTGCATCAATATACTCTTTTACCTTGTTCTCTTTTCCGCTAATGGCACGCATTACGTACCATTTAAATTCTGTTGACTCAGACACTTTGTTGACCTCCTTTGATTAAAATTAAAACAGTTTTCCGTAAACGAATGTCATAATAGACTCAAAACTTAAATCCATAAGCCAAACAACTAATGCAAGAATGATGGAAGCTATCAATACCACAATTGCGCTGCTGGTTAGTTCCGAGCGCGATGGCCATGAAACTTTCTGAACTAGTTCTAAATACGACTCTTTGATATAGCTAATAATCTTCATATATAAATAGAATTTGCACGGGCAGAGAGACTCGAACTCCCGACACCTGGTTTTGGAGACCAGTGCTCTACCAACTGAGCTACGCCCGTAAAAAAAAAGGTTACAAGTTACAAGTTACAAGTTACAAGACTTTTTTACTTGTAACTCGTAACTTGTAACTAAAAATATTAGTCTAACAATTCAGTAATCTGACCTGAACCTACTGTACGACCACCTTCACGAACAGCGAAACGTAAACCTACGCTACAAGCTACCGGATAAATCAATGTTACAGTTAATTCGAGGTTGTCACCCGGCATTACCATTTCAGTTCCTTCCGGAAGAGTAATCTCACCAGTTACATCCAATGTACGGATATAGAATTGTGGACGGTAACGGTTGTGGAATGGAGTATGACGACCACCTTCTTCTTTTTTCAAGATATAAGCAGCAGCTTTGAAAGTAGTATGAGGAGTTACTTTTCCCGGGTGGGTAATAACCATACCACGTTTAATACTTTCTTTGTCGATACCGCGAAGCAATAAACCTACGTTATCACCAGCTTGTCCGTCATCAAGGATTTTGCGGAACATTTCCACACCTGTAACAACAGATTTAAGGGCAGCTGATCCTAATCCAATGATTTGAACTTCTTCACCTGTTTTGATTTTACCAGTTTCAATACGACCTGTAGCAACTGTACCACGACCAGTGATCGAGAATACATCTTCAACAGGCATCAGGAATGGTTTGTCAACAGCACGTTCTGGCAATAAAATCCAGGTATCAACTGCATCCATCAATTCCATGATTTTATCTTCCCATTCAGGAACTCCGTTCAATCCACCTAAAGCAGATCCACGGATAACTGGAGTATTATCACCGTCGAAATCATAGAATGAAAGCAATTCACGCATTTCCATTTCTACCAATTCCAACATTTCTTCATCATCCACCTGATCACATTTGTTCATAAAGATAACCAAACGTGGAACGTTTACCTGACGAGCTAATAAGATGTGTTCGCGTGTTTGTGGCATAGGACCATCAGTTGCAGCAACTACAATGATAGCACCGTCCATTTGAGCAGCACCCGTAACCATGTTCTTAACATAATCCGCGTGACCCGGACAGTCAACGTGCGCATAGTGACGTAAAGCTGTTTGGTATTCTACGTGAGCAGTGTTAATAGTAATACCGCGTTCTTTTTCTTCAGGTGCATTGTCGATTGAATCGAATGAACGCATTTCAGAAAGTCCTTTTTTAGCAAGTACCATCGTAATTGCAGCGGTCAAGGTAGTTTTACCGTGGTCAACGTGTCCAATAGTACCTACGTTAACGTGGGGTTTTGACCTGTCAAATTTTTCTTTTGCCATAACTCAAAGATTATTTAATAATTAATTTATATGTTTTATAAAAAGCTTACAAAGTTGAGCTGTTGATGAGAATTGAACTCGCGACCTCTTCCTTACCAAGGAAGTGCTCTACCACTGAGCTACAACAGCAGAATTGGACTGAAACTCATTCCAAATTTCTCATTTTACTATTCAAAAATAAGAGTAAACAGAATCTCCCCGACTTTTCGGTATCCTGTTTTGACTTTCGTCGTTCCATTTGAGAGCGGAAGACGGGACTCAAACCCGCGACCCTCAGCTTGGAAGGCTAATGCTCTATCAACTGAGCTACTTCCGCGATTTTAATGTGCCAATGAGACAATATGCTAATGTGCCAATTACTTAGCACATTGACTAA
>CAIUTB010000001.1 GCA_903901975.1 uncultured Bacteroidales bacterium | reverse complement strand
TTAGTCAATGTGCTAAGTAATTGGCACATTAGCATATTGTCTCATTGGCACATTAAAATCGCGGAAGTAGCTCAGTTGATAGAGCATTAGCCTTCCAAGCTGAGGGTCGCGGGTTTGAGTCCCGTCTTCCGCTCTCAAATGAAAGAGATTTCAACTTCATTGTTGAGTCTCTTTTGTTGTTCAATAAAAAAAAATAAATTTTATTTCAAAAAAACGGGATATATTAATGGCATATTACAAAATTGATATATCTTTGAACTTAAATATTTTATATAATCATATAAATTTAAAAACTCATACATTATGAAAGCACAGGAAGACGATTTGTTGGTTTATGACGAAGACGAAGCAGTTAAATTTATTCTAAACTCATTGCCAGCTGATGCTAAAGAACGCATAAATGACGAGAAAATTGAATATGTTTTGGATGTGGTATACGAATATTATGATGAAAATGGATTGATTGACGAAGATTCTACTGAAGAAGCTAGCATTGATGAAGAGGATATGTTTAAGTTTATTTTGAAATGTTCGAAAAAAGATAAAATGCTTTTAAGCGAAGATGATATTCAGTTTATTCTGGATGGTGAGTATGAATATGGTAAGTCACTTGGGATTTATCGCGAGGATGAGGACTAATATCCTATGTTGTTATAAATAAAAAAATCAAACACCAGGAAATATTTCCGATTACTTGGTGTTTTTTTTCATCTGAACATTGTTATATTTTGGGTTCATGTATTACCTTCTTTTTGCCACAGTATGGCTAATTACCCTTCTTCCGTTGAGACTATTATATTTACTGTCGGATTTGTTATATCCTATTGTATATTATGTAGTTGGCTACAGAAAAAAGGTTGTTCATACAAACATTCGAAAATCATTTCCTGACAAATCAGAGAAGGAAATATTGAAAATAGAACGTAGGTTTTATCGTTTCTTTTGTGACTTGTTTTTTGAAACCATGAAAGAAATACATTTTAGTGAGTACGAAATAAAACGTAGAATGACCTATGGTAATGTAAGCGGAATTCTGGAACAATATTCACTTGGGAAAAGCGTAATGATTATGACAGCTCATTATGGGAATTGGGAATGGACGCTGGGTTTTCCGCTCTTTATGCCCGGTTTACAGGCTTCAAATCCTATTTACATGAAACAATCAAGTCGAAATTTCGATAAATTGATGTATTCGTTACGATCGAAATTCGGGGCTGAATTAATTGAGAAAAAAGAACTTCTCCGTGTTCTGTTTCGATTAAAAAAAGAAGAAAAACGGGGTAACTTTTGGATGATTTCTGACCAAACTCCGACCGGTTCGGGTGCAAATTTCTTTTGGACTCAGTTTCTGAATCAGGATACTGCAACGCTCACCGGAACAGAACAGTTAGCGGTTAAATTCGATTATCCTGTTTTTTACGCCGATATAACGTGTACAAAAAGAGGATATTATCACTGTGAATTTATTCCAATCTCCTTAGAACCAACAAAGACTAACGAGTTTGATATTACCGAAAAGTATATGCAATTGCTGGAAAAAAGGATTCAAACTACTCCTGAATACTGGCTTTGGTCGCACAGACGCTGGAAATATCAACGCAACTAATTCATTTATATATTTATTTGATGCAAACTGCAGTAGTAATATTGAATTGGAACGGAGAAAAATACTTACAACAGTTTTTACCCGCTTTAATTAAATACACAAACAATCCAGAAATAGAAATCATTGTTGCTGACAATGCTTCGACTGATTCATCTTTATTGATGATGAAAGAGCAATTCCCTACAGTAAGAACCATTGTTCTCGACCAAAATTATGGTTTTGCCGGTGGTTATAATAAAGCATTGACTCAAATTGAAGCTGATTACTACGTTTTATTGAATTCTGATGTTGAAGTAACTCAAAATTGGCTGAAACCTATGATAAGTTATATGCTTGAACATGAAGATGTTGCTGCATGTCAACCTAAAGTTTTATCGTATTTTCACCGAACACATTTTGAACATGCCGGAGCTGCCGGTGGTTATATTGATAAGTTTGGCTTCCCATTTTGCAGAGGTCGGGTTTTAGGTTTTGCAGAAGAAGACAAGGGTCAGTACGATACAATATCAGATGTTTTTTGGGCTACCGGAGCTTGTATGGTTGTGCGTTCAGCTACGTATTGGAAAGTGGGAGGGTTGGATGATGAGTTTTTTGCTCATATGGAGGAAATAGATTTATGTTGGCGATTTAAAAATCGTGGTTATAAAATTGTTTGCATTCCGGAATGTACTGTTTTTCATATTGGTGGTGGTACTTTAAACATTGAAAGTCCATATAAAACCTATTTGAATTTTAGAAATAATTTGTTGATGCTTTATAAAAATTTACCGGCAAAGGTATTGAATAATATATTGTTTTGGCGATTTATATTTGACTATGCAGCTGCATTACAGCTTTTTATAACTGGAAAACCACAGAATGCGTTCAGCATATTTAAAGCCCGAAAAGATTATAAAATGCTGTTACCGGATTTTGAAGAAAAACGCAAAGAAAATATTCAACTTTCAACGATTCAAAATCACAATGAAATCTTACAAAAGAGCATTATTTTCAATTATTACCTGAGAGGCATGAATACATTTTCTGATTTTTGGAAATAGAACAAAAAAAAAACGAGGTTTTTACCTCGTTTTTTTTATTTAAAAATGGAATAATATCAACCACATTTCGAGTAACCACAGCTTTTGCAGGTTAAGCAACCTTCCTGATACACCAAGGTATGTTGTTTACAACTAGGGCAAGCCTGTTCATTGATTTGTGTTCCATCCGGAATATATTTTTTTAGTGCACGTTCTACACCCACTTTCCAGGTATTAATGGATTCATTATCAAGTTGTAATCCTGATACAAGTTTGATAACCTGATCGATAGGCATTCCGTAACGCAGTACACCTGAAATTAATTTGGCGTAGTTCCAGAATTCTTTATCAAATTTATGAGATAGTCCTTCAACAGTAGTTTTGTACCCTCGTTTGTTCACAAATTGAAAGTCATATCGTTTGTTCCCACTTTCGTCAACTACTTTAATAATTTTTCCTTCAGTCACTGTTTTTGGTAGTAGAATGCCTTCCTCGTCGTCGGCAAGTCCGGTAAAAATTTCATAGGGTCTTCCGTCTTTCAATCCTACAAATGCAATCCATTTATCTTTTGAATTCTGGAATCGTACAATGTCACAATCAAGCTCTTTTGGTCGAATCAGATATCCTTCTTCATAAGGAAAACATATTTTTTTCTCGTCCGATTTCTCATCCTTTTTATCTTCAACGGCAATAAGTACTCCTGCACGTGAACCGTCACGATATACTGTAACACCTTTACAACCACAACGCCAAGCCTCTTCATACAAGTGACCAACTAGTTCTTCAGTAGCATCTGAAGGTAGATTTATTGTAACGCTAATGGAATGATCTACCCATTTTTGAATACGACCCTGCATCTGAACTTTTTTCAACCAGTCAACATCGTTTGCAGTTGCTTTATAATAGGGCGATTTGGCAACTATTACTTCAACTTCATCTTTGCTGTAATGTTTTGTCGTTGAATAACCGTTTGCTTCCATCCATGTCATAAATTTATGATGGAAAACTACATATTCTTCCCATGAATCGCCGTTTTCATCTACAAAGTCGACAATTACGTTTTTATCATTTGGATTAACTTTGCGTCTACGAGTATATACAGGCATAAATACAGGTTCAATTCCTGAAGTAGTCTGAGTCATAATACTAGTTGTTCCTGTAGGTGCAATCGTAAGACAAGCGATATTACGGCGACCATATTTGACCATTTCTTTATACAAATCGGGAGAAGCTTCTTTCAACCTGTTAATAAATGGATTATTTATTTCACGTTTTGAATCATAAACATCGAATGCTCCACGTTCTTTAGCCATAGTAACCGATGATGAATAAGCAGCAATTGCAACTGCTTTATGCACTTTTTCTGAAAAATCAGTTGCTTCATCTGTTCCGTAACGGAATCCTAAAGCAGCCAGCATATCGCCTTCACCAGTGGTGCCAACTCCTGTACGGCGTCCCTGTGATGTTTTAATTTTAATTTTGTCCCAAAGCTGATATTCGGTGTTTTTAATTTCGTCGTCTTCAGGATCTGATTCAATTTTAGAGATAATCTTGTCAATTTTCTCCATTTCCAAATCAATAATGTCATCCATAATTCGTTGAGCTAACCCAACATGTTTGTGGAATAATTCGAAGTCGAAAGAAGCTTCTGTTGTAAATGGTTTGTTGATATACGAATATAAATTGATAGCCAATAAACGACAACTATCGTAAGGGCATAATGGGATTTCGCCACAGGGATTAGTAGAAACTGTTTTATATCCTAAATCAGCATAACAATCAGGAACTGACTCCCGTATAATGGTATCCCAAAAAAGTATACCTGGTTCGGCCGATTGCCAAGCATTATGTACAATCTTTTTCCAGATTGCATTTGCATCTACATTTTTTGTAAACCATGGTGTTTTGGAAGTTACCGGATATTGTTGCGTATAAGGTTTGTTATTTATTGCAGCATCCATAAAATCATCATCCATTTTTACAGATACATTAGCTCCTGTAACTTTTCCAGATTCCATCTTGGCATCAATAAAAGTTTCAGAGTCAGGGTGTTTGATAGATACACTCAACATTAACGCACCCCGTCGACCATCCTGAGCAACTTCTCTCGTTGAATTCGAGTAACGTTCCATAAAAGGTACTATACCTGTTGAGGTAAGTGCAGAATTCTTTACGGGAGAGCCTTTAGGACGGATATGAGATAAATCGTGACCTACACCACCACGGCGTTTCATCAACTGAACTTGTTCTTCGTCGATCTTAATAATAGCACCATAGGAATCAGAGTCACCATCAAAGCCGATTACAAAACAATTTGAAAGTGAGGCAACTTGAAAATCGTTCCCAATTCCAGTCATTGGACTTCCTTGTGGAACTATATATTTGAAATCGCGAAATAACTCAAAAAGTTCATTTTCCGATAGTGGATTTGGATATTTCTTTTCTATTTTGGCAATTTCTTTTGCCAACCGACGATGCATGTCGTCAGGTGTTAATTCATAGGTGTTTCCAAATGAATCTTTGAGCGCATACTTTGTTGCCCACACTTTGGTAGCTAAATCATCGCCTTTGAAATATTCATACGATGCTTTTTTGATCTCTTCTTGTGTAAATGTCTTAGTTTCCACGATAAAAATTTCTTTATTAGATTATAATGAGTGTATTACAGATTTTGATTGTTGTGTTGAAATCGGACTACAATGTTAGACAAAAATTCTATTATATCCAATATCAAACATAAAGTTTTGGAATAAAAAATATAAAGTTTTCCAAAAATATTTTCAACTATCAGATATTCAGTGAAATAAAAATTTTATTTTGGGAAAATATTTTCCAAAATGAAATTTAGTATAAATAAGCAATTGTAGGAAAAATGAATATTTCTATTATTGAAATTAAAATGAGAAGAGGATTGTTTTGTCAAATAGTAATGAAAAATTACCGGATTTGACCATTTTCTACATTAAAAATATTCGCTTGTTGGTTAAGTTGCTGCAGTATTAAATCTAAATGCTCACGATTGGTGTCTGTAATAAAAATTTGTCCAAAAGTTTCGCCGGATACTAGTTCAACTATTTTTTTGACGCGTTTTGAATCAAGTTTATCAAAAATGTCATCAAGTAAAAGGAGTGGTGATAAGTTATGAGTTCGTTTAAGAAAATCAAACTGAGCAAGTTTCAAAGAAATCAAATAAGTCTTATTCTGTCCCTGTGAACCAACCCGTTTTATCGGATAACCACTTAAGTTCATTTCAAGCTCATCTTTATGAATACCTTGTGTAGAATAACCAAGTGCAAAGTCACGTGCGCGGGTCAAAACCATACGTTCCTTTATGTCTCTGTCTTCGTGCTGAGACTGATAGCTAAGACTGATTTGCTCATTTCCATCTGAAATATAAGTATAGAAGTTTTGGAAAATCGGTACAAATTCATCGATAAACATACGGCGTTGTTCATAGATATACTTACCAAAAGTAGCCATTTGGTCTTCCCATAAATCCAACACTGAATGATCTACTGTAACTTCTGACTTTAAAATCGCATTACGTTGCTTTAATGCATTATTATATTGAAGCAAGTTCGTCAAATATGTTTTGCTGTATTGAGAAATGACACCGTCAATAAATTTTCTACGCTCATCACTTCCTTCGGAAATAAGTACAGAATCGTCAGGCGAAACAAGCACCAGTGGTAGCAACCCTATATGGTCTGAGAGCCTCTCGTATTCCTTTTTATTCCTTTTAAATTGCTTCTTTTGGCGGTGTTTCATACCGCAATAAATATCTTCTGTATTATCACCTAAACTGTATTTTCCCTGAAGCAAGCAAAATTCAGCTTCATGCATAATATTTTGCGAATCAATTGAATTAGAATGACTCTTGCAGAATGAAAGAAAATAGATAGCATCCAGAATATTGGTTTTCCCCATACCATTATTGCCAATAAAGCAATTAATTTTGGGCGAAAAAACCAAATCAGCTTCTTGGATATTTTTATAATTGAGTATAGAAAGTGAGTTTAGGCGCATGGAAACGGTTATTTTTTCTATTGCAAAAGTACATAATATTTATACAAGAATCATTGAATTATCCTGCTTGAAATGTTAAACAAAATAATTTAAACAAATATAGCTATTTGAAAAATTTGTTTTGATAATAATATAGTAACTTTGTCTGTGAAATAATAGCTGAAATTACAATGTTTGACAGGCTTAAAATAATTTGTTTAGTGACTTGTATTTCAATAGCCTCTTGTACGCAATATAACAAAAATAAGCAAGTAAATTCCTTAAATATAGCTATTAATGGGGACTCTACATATAAAGATACTGTGATTGTTGACTCTCATTATACTTTTACTGAAGCAATTGACGGTACAACGGCACCCAAAGAAATAATTAAAGAGTTGGAATTAATTGATGTTGAGTATTATTCAATAGATGGAAAGATACATAAAGGTCAAATCCTTACTAATAAAGCGCTGGTGATTGATTTAAAAATGATTTTTAAATTTATACTTAAATCAAAGTTTACGATTGAACATGCAATACCTGTAGTAAAATACAACTGGTATGATGATTTATCTATGCAGGATAATAATACCTATAGTTTTTGTTATCGAAATGAATTTTTCTCAAAGCATGCTAAAGGTATGGCAATTGATATTAATCCATATTTCAATCCGGTTCATTGGAAAGTGGGTTATGAATATCGTCAAAATAAACCTGAAGAAGCTTATCGCGACACAACTATAAACGGTACTTTTTATGCTTCACACCCTGTAGTTCTTGAGTTTGAAAAGCTTGGTTTTTTCTGGGGACATAATTTCAAAGCAAAATTCGATGATCATCATTTCGAAAAGTGATTTTTAGCTAATAATTTTATTAATTTACTTTCATATTGATATATTAATTTGTAATTTTGCGACAATTTTTTAAAATTCTTACTAACTAATCATATAATTTATATCACACTCAAAAATCATGGCAAAGTTAACGCGTGAAGACGCTCTTCTCTATCACTCTCAGGGAAAACCCGGAAAAATTGAGGTTGTTCCGACCAAACCTTACAGTTCTCAACGTGATTTATCATTAGCATATTCACCAGGAGTAGCCGAACCTTGTTTGGAAATTGAAAAAGATCCAAATGCAGCCTATGAATATACTGCAAAAGGAAATCTTGTTGCGGTTATTTCAAATGGAACAGCTGTACTGGGTTTAGGTGATATTGGTGCTATGGCAGGAAAACCTGTTATGGAAGGAAAAGGTCTTTTATTCAAGATTTTTGCAGGAATCGATGTATTTGATATTGAGGTTAATGAAAAAGATCCTGAAAAATTTATTCAGGTAGTTAAGGCAATTGCACCGACATTTGGAGGAATCAACCTGGAAGACATTAAAGCTCCTGAATGTTTTGAAATTGAAGAAAGACTTAAGGCCGAATTGGATATTCCATTGATGCATGATGACCAACATGGAACTGCAATTATTTCGTCAGCGGGATTGATTAATGCTCTGGAACTAGTTGGCAAGAAGATTGAAGATGTGAAGATTGTAGTAAATGGCGCAGGTGCTGCTGCCAACTCATGTACACAATTATATATGATGTTGGGAGCGAAGCTTGAAAATATCGTAATGGTTGATTCAAAAGGTGTCATAAACAAGCAACGCACTGATTTGAATTCGCGTAAAAAACCTTTTGCAACAGATAGAACTATTACAACACTTGCTGAAGCAGTGAAAGACTCTGATGTATTTCTCGGACTTTCTGTAGCAGGTTTGCTTACTAAGGAAATGGTTCGTTCCATGAATGTCAATCCGATTGTTTTTGCATTGGCAAATCCAAATCCGGAAATTTCGTACGATGATGCTATGGCTGCCCGTCAGGATATTATTTTTGCAACTGGTCGATCTGATTATCCAAATCAAATTAATAACGTGTTGGGATTCCCATATATCTTCCGTGGTGCGTTGGATGTTCGTGCCAAATGTATTAATGAAGAAATGAAACTGGCTGCAGTGCTTGCTATCGCACAATTGACCAAGGAAGCTGTTCCTGATGTCGTAAATGCTGCTTATAACCTGAAACGACTCGCTTTTGGACGGGAATATATCATACCTAAACCGCTCGATCCTCGTTTGTTAACCATTGTTTCGCCTGCAGTTGCAAAAGCGGCAATCAAATCAGGCGTAGCTCGCAAAGAAATTACAGACTGGGAAGGATATAACAATAAGTTGCGTGAAATGATGGGTCATGACAATAAAATGTTACGTCATTTCTACGACACAGCCCGCCAGACTCCAAAACGTGTTGTTTTCTCCGAATCAAATCATATCAATATGATTAAAGCAGCAGAAATGGCTTTAGCAGAAGGAATTTGTTTCCCTATACTGATTGGAAACGAAGAGAAAATAGGCAATATAGCTGCTGAAAATGACATTGATTTGACTGGAATTGAAATTGTAAACCTTCGTCACGATCGTGAAGAAAAACGCAGAATTAGTTACGCAAAAATTCTTTCAGAAAAACGCAGTCGTGAAGGTATGACTTTCGACGAAGCATACGAAAAAATGTACGAACGTAACTATTTCGGTATGATGATGGTAGAAACCGGTGAAGCTGATGCTTTAATCACAGGTGTGTATACTAAATATGCTGATACTATTCAGGCTGCTAAAGATGTAATTGGTTTGCGCAAAGGCTTGAAATATATGGCTGCCATGCACATTATGAATACCAAGAAGGGAACTTTCTTCCTGGCTGATACGCTGTTCAACCGTCACCCGACTACTGAAACCTTGATAGATGTTGCGAAACTTACTCACGATACCGTGAAATTCTTTGCTCACGAACCGGTAATGGCTATGCTTTCATATTCCAACTTTGGCTCTGATAAAACCGGTAGTCCGGCAAGTGTACATCAGGTAGTTGAAACATTGCACAAAACTTATCCTGAAATGATTGTGGATGGAGAAATGCAGGTTGCATTTGCCCTGAACAAAGAACTTCGTGATAAAAAATTCCCATTTTCGAAACTGGCAGGTAAGAATGTAAATACACTGATTTTCCCGAATTTAAGTTCAGCTAATGTTGCTTATAAAATGTTGATTGAAATGGGATTAGCTGAATCAATTGGTCCGATTCAAATGGGATTAAACAAGCCGGTTCACATTTTAGATGTTGAAAGTTCAGTTCGTGATATAGTGAATATGACTGCTATTGCAGTGCTTGACGCTATAGTGGAAGAGCAAATTACAACAAATAATTTGAAACGAATCTAATCAGTATCAATTCTAAAATAAAAAAGTGCGGTTAACTGAATTGTTAGCCGCACTTTTAGTATATGGAATTAGGTTATTTTACAACTTTGGCTTCCAAATTATTTGCACGAATCTGTATGTATATTATTGAATCAGATTTACTGTAAGTTGTACTCACATAACCCATACCGATTCCTTTTTTGCTGTCGGGGAGCATAGTTCCGGATGTTACTTCGCCAATCTTTTCTCCCGCTTCGTTTACAATTTCGTAGCCATGACGTGGAATTCCACGGTCCTTCAATTCAAATCTTACAAGCTTACGAGCAACGCCTTCATTCTTCTGTTTTTCGAGAATCTGACGATCAATAAAATCTTTTCCATCGACAAACTTTGTAATCCAACCCAGACCTGCTTCAATAGGCGATGTGGTATCGTCAATATCGTTTCCATAGAGCGTGAAACCCATTTCGAGGCGAAGAGAATCGCGCGCCCCCAAACCTATAGGCTTAATCCCGTATTCGGCCCCCATAGCAAACAAAGCGTTCCATATCTTTACTCCATGTTCAGGATAAAAATACAATTCAAAGCCTCCGGCTCCGGTATAACCGGTATTCGACATAATTACATTATCAACACCGGCAAAATCTCCCACAGCAAAACCATAATATGGAATTTGTGATAAATCAACGGTGGTAAGATTTTGAAGCAATTCAGTTGCTTTAGGTCCTTGTATGGCTAATTGTGCCATCCAGTCGGAAGCATTTTCAAGTTCAGCACCTTCCGAATTGTTTTCAACACACCAATTCCAGTCTTTTTCGATGTTAGATGCATTTACAACTAACAAATATTTTTCAGGTTCGAAATTATAAACCAATAGGTCATCCACAATTCCCCCTTTTCCGTTCGGGAAACATGCATATTGTGCTTTACCGATCGACAGTGCTGAAACATCATTGGAAGTTATTTTTTGAAGGAAAGCAAGTGCATTCGGACCTTTTACCCAAAACTCGCCCATGTGCGAAACATCGAAAACGCCAACCGCATTCCGAACAGTTAAATGTTCGTCGGTGATTCCGCTGTATTCGATAGGCATGTTGTAACCTGCAAACTCGTGCATTTTCGCTCCCAGAGCAATGTGAATGTTAGTAAAAGGTGTAGTTTTCATTTATTTAGTTGATAGTTGAAGTAACCGTTTATTTTTGTATTATTATAATGATATAAGTTCCTTTCAGTTGTTGATATTATAGATATTACTCCTTTCAGTCGTGATACTATTTTTTTATCAACAAAGTCATATCATTGAAAATAATATCACTGAAGGTTATATCTATTTATTGGCAAGAAGTTCAGCAATTTTCACCACCACCATCATGGCTTTTTCCATGGATTGTACCGGAACAAATTCGAATCGTCCGTGGAAATTATGACCACCTGCAAAAATGTTAGGGCAGGGCAGACCCATGTACGAAAGTCGTGAACCATCAGTTCCACCCCGAATAGGCTTCACATTTGGTTTTACGCCTACAGCTTCCATGGCCTCGAATGCCAGATCAACCACGTGCATTACCGGTTCAACCATTTCACGCATGTTGTAATACTGGTCTTTAATATCAATTGTCGCAGTGTCTTCGCCAAATTCAGCATTAATTTTATGAACCAAATGAATTATTTCTTTTTTGCGACGTTCAAAACGATCACGATCATGGTCACGTATGATATAACTCAATGTAGATTTTTCAACTGTTCCTTCCATATTGGTCAGGTGGTAAAAACCTTCGTAGTCCTGCGTGTGTTCCGGTGTTTCCCAACGAGGGAGCATACCTACAAATTCCTGTGCGATGCGCATAGAGTTCCGCATTTTGTGATATGCATATCCGGGATGCACATTTAACCCGTTGAAATGAACTTTTGCACTGGCAGCATTGAAGTTTTCATATTCAAGCTCTCCAATTTCGCCTCCATCCATCGTGTATGCCCAGTCTGCATTGAATTTGCTAACATCAAAATGATCAGCCCCCTGACCAATTTCTTCGTCGGGTGTGAAGCCAACACGTATTTTACCATGTTTTATTTCGGGATGAGCAATAAGATATTCCATAGCACTAACTATTTCGGCGAGACCGGCTTTATCATCCGCACCCAGCAGGGTTGTTCCATCCGTAATTACAATATCCTGACCTTTATACTGCAGAATTTCAGGGTATTTAACGGTTTCGAAAATAATTTGCTTTTCGGGATTAAGAATAATATTTTTACCGTCGTAATTAGTGAGAACACGTGCTTTTACGTTTTTCCCACTCATATCAGGACTTGTGTCCATATGTGCAACGAAACCAATGGTGGGAATAAGTTTGTCAGTATTCTCAGGGAGAGTAGCCATGATATAACCATTTCTGTCTAACTCAACTTCTTTCAACCCAATAGACTTGAGTTCATCAACAAGATAATTTGCAAAAACCATTTGACCAGGTGTACTGGGGGTCATATTGGTGTTTTCATCCGATGTAGTCGTAAAACTGACATATTTTAAAAATCGTTCGGTGATATTCATTATTAATTGATTTAAAATTCACGACAAAAATACAAAAAAAATAGTTATAAATATCTTGATATCTAGAGTATGCTCTTTTTATTGTATATTCACTATTAGGAAATATTTAAGACATTATAAACTGTTCAATTAATCCATTTTATTAACAGTGAGTAAATTCAGGCGAGTATAATTTCATACATGATACTTTCTCAATTAAAAATTATTCACATCATATCAATTACAGATGTAAATCTGGTTATTATAATTATTTACAGCAAATACTAGGGCTAAATACCTAATTTTATTGGTATCAGAAGAATATATTTCCTAATTGTAAAAATAAATGCTGAAGCGTATTAAATCTTCAGAAAACAAATATTTAGCTAGAATTTATATTCTCAAATCCGTTTATTTATCGCTAATATAAATTCAATTTAATATCCTGTAAATAAATTAATATTGCATTAATTATAGAAGATTTCTCCATTACGACTTGTAAGATATGTTAAATTATTTGAATTAGAAATTATTTTTTTTGACAATAATTCATTCATTCATTCGATATGTTATCATATTTATTTGAATATCATATAGATATAGTTTAATTTAAAGCCAATTTTAAACTCCGTGTCCGCACACGATATTTGAAAATAATTTTTTTTATTCAAAATAAATAGTATTTTTGCAACAATTATAATCTGTGTGCGAACACAGTTTGAAAATTTTGTATAAGAATGGCAGAAAAAAATCACAAAATTCGTATTAAGGATATTGCAGTTTTAGCAGGGGTATCAGAAGGAACGGTAGACAGAGTTTTACACAATAGAGGTGATGTGTCTGATAGAAGTCGGGAAGCTGTCACCAAAGTGCTTGAAGAGATGAATTATTCTCCCAATTTGCTTGCACGCTCTTTAGCATCCAAAAAAAATTACAACTTTGTATGTCTTTTTCCCTCTTTTGAGCCCGGTGAGTACTGGGAATGTGTTGATAAAGGTTTTAAACAGGCTGCACTTGAATTTCTTCATCACAATGTACATATCGAAAAAAAATATTTTAATCAGTTTGACAGTCAATCATTTGTATGTGTTTCGGAGTCGGTATTGAAAACTGAACCTGATGCCGTTTTTATTGCTCCGATATTCAGAAATGAAACTATTTCATTTATAAATGACCTGAATAATTTGACGATTCCCTATTCATTCATTGATTCAATGATTGAAAATACTGATTTTAATACCTATTATGGTCAAAATTCATTCCAAAGTGGATTCATCGCTGCTAAATTATTGTTGAATTCGATGCCAGATGGTTCTCAAATTGTTGTTATCCGAACGAAACGAAAAGGTTCAGTATCGAATCAGACTCTTACCAGAAGAAATGGTTTCTATAGTTATATTCAGGAAAATCATCTTGATAATAAATTAAATATTATCAGTGCCGAATTTAACAATAATGATGAATCTGGGAATCTGGAAATTCTGAAGCAAATTTTTAAGCAAAATCACTCGATTAGGGCTGTAATCACTTTTAATTCAAGAGTATATAGTTTGGCTATGCATTTGGAAGCGCTTCAGCAAACTAATGTACGTTTAATTGGATATGACTTGCTCGAGGAAAATGTAAAGTATCTTAAACAGGGAATAGTTAATTATATTATTGGACAACGTCCTGATAAACAGGCTTATTTCACTGTTCGGGATATGTGTCGAAAATTAATATTTCGTCAGGAAATAAACCGGATAAATTATATGCCGATGGATGTTTTGATGAAAGAGAATATTGAGGATTATGTTCAGTTTAATGAGAACATTTGATTGAAAACAATAAAATAAAACAACAATTTAAATCATTTAATTATGAAATTAGGAAAATTCAGTATTGGCACGGGTGACCGATTTGCACATCAGGGTGAAGCTCAGTTGAGAGCTATCATGAAAGCAAATGAGCAAGGTCTAGACATTAATATTGTATGGAATAAATCAAATCGTGAACATACCTATGTTCATACTGTTCCTCAGGATACACGCAATGAAGCGGAAGCTGCTGTAAAAGCATTAGGTTTTAAGGGTCAATATTTTGTAGATGCTGACCATATTAATTTTAGCAATGTAGCCGGCTTCGTTGATTCATCCGATTTCTTCACACTAGATGTTGCATCTTTTATTGGAAAGGAAAGCAAACCCGAAGACATTCGTGCATTTGTTGCTTCATGTGATAAATACGTTGGTAAACTTCAGATTCCGGGCATTGATCATACAATAGTTGTTTCGGTCGAGTTGCTTGAAAAAATAGCAGGAAAATTTTTAGCTGCAACTCAACAAGCAGCCGATATATATAATTTTCTTGCTGATAAAAAAGGAAAAGGGAATTTTATTACCGAAGTTTCAATGGATGAAGTGGAAACTCCGCAAACTCCAATTGAACTGTTGTTTATACTAAAAATGCTTGCTTCAAAAGGAGTGCCTGTTCAGACAATCGCTCCAAAATTTACAGGTCGTTTCAATAAAGGTGTTGATTATACAGGAGATGTGAATCAGTTTGCAAAAGAATTTGAGGAAGATGTATTAGTAATTGATTTTGCCGTAAAAGAATTCGGACTTCCTGAAGAATTGAAACTTAGTATTCACTCCGGTAGCGATAAATTCTCTATATATCCCGTTATGGCTGCTGTTATTAAAAAATACGACAAAGGTCTTCACCTGAAAACTGCTGGCACAACCTGGTTGGAAGAAGTAATTGGTTTGGCCGTGGCAGGAAAGGATGGCTTAGAAGCTGCTAAATTTATTTATGCCGATTCATTGAACCGAAGTGAAGAATTATGCGGTCCTTATGCAGATGTAATTGATATTAAGACAAGTGAACTTCCTACCATTGAAGAAGTTAATTCATGGTCAAGCGAAAAATATGCTAATACATTGCGTCATATTCCCGGTCATCCCGATTATAACCCAAATTTCCGCCAGTTAATTCACGTAGCCTATAAAGTAGCTTACGAAATGGGTGACAACTATATCAACATGATTGAAAAACATGCTGATGTTGTAGGGCAATGTGTGGAAGAAAATATTTACGACCGTCATTTAAAACGTTTATTTAATTTATAAATCAATAGATACATACAAAATGAAAAACTTATTCGATGTAAAAGGTAAAGTGATTGTTATCACAGGAGGTGCCGGTATCCTTGGAAAAGGAATGGCTGAGTATATGGCTGAACAAGGTTGTAAAGTCGTTATTTTAGACCGGGCTGACGCAGGTGTGGCTTTAGTAGAAGAAATCAAATCAAAGGGTGGCGAAGCCTTGTATTTGAATACAAATGTTCTTGAAAAAGAATCATTGGAACAAAATGCAAAAGATATTGTTGCTGCTTTTGGAAGAATTGATATTTTAGTAAATGCGGCAGGTGGAAATATGGCTGGTGCAACTATTGGCCCAGATCAAACTATTTTCGATCTTCAAATTGATGCATTTGAAAAAGTGGTGGATTTGAACTTGTTTGGAACGGTATTGCCTTGTATGGTTTTTGGAAAAATTATGGTTGATCAGAAAGAAGGAAGTATTATTAATATCTCCTCCGAATCTGCTATTCGTCCATTAACCCGTGTGGTTGGTTATGGAGCTTCAAAAGCTGCTGTAACAAATTTCACTAAATTCCTTGCTACTGAAATGGCAACTAAATTCAGTGAAAAAATCCGTGTAAATGCAATGGCACCAGGTTTCTTCTTAACTGAACAAAATCGTGCGTTAATGACAAATACTGATGGTACCCCCACTCCAAGAGGAAAATCTATCGTTGCTCATACACCTTTTGGACGATTAGGAGAAGCAGATGAATTATTTGGTACATTACATTGGTTATCAAGTGAAGCTTCTAAGTTTGTAACCGGAACATTAACAGTTATTGACGGTGGTTTTGATGCATTTTGTATTTAAACAGAATAAAAAGTAAAGACAAGTGGCAGTTAATACTGACCACTTGTAACTTTCTAGTTTTTTAATAGGTATTTTTTTTACTGAATCAATTTACCAATCGTAAATTGAAAATTTTAAAAATCGTAAATTAGATTATGTATTTATGTAAACAATCCTGGAGATGGTATGGTCCTAATGATCCGGTATCACTATGGGATATTCGACAGGCTGGTGCAACAGATATTGTAACGGCTTTACATCAGATTCCAAATGGTGAAGTGTGGCCTGTTGAGGCAATTTTGTACCGTAAAAGAATGATAGCGGAAGCAGGTTTGATCTGGTCAGTTGTTGAAAGTGTACCGGTACACGAAGATATCAAGAAACAAACAGGAAATTTCAAACAGTTTATTGAAAATTACAAACAAACTGTTCGTAATCTGGCAGAATGCGATATTCGGATAGTTACATATAATTTTATGCCTATTCTGGATTGGACTCGTACCGATCTGGCATACGAAATGCCCGACCGTTCAAAAGCATTGCGCTTTGAAATGGCTGCTTTTGTGGCTTTTGACCTATATATTCTGAAACGACCAAATGCTGAAAAAGATTATTCAGTTGACCAAATTTCGAAAGCAAAAAAACGCTTTGACGAAATGAGCGAAAAAGAGAAAGAAACATTGACCCGTAATATGATTGCCGGACTTCCGGGCGCGGAAGAAAGTTTTTCATTAGAGCAATTTCAGGCTTCTTTAGATACATACAAAGGAATTTCAGAAGATCAATTGAGAAATAATTTGTTCTATTTTATCAATGAAATTTGCCATGTGGCAGATGAAGTTGGTGTTCAGATGGCTATTCACCCTGATGATCCTCCCCGTTCAATCCTTGGTTTACCTCGAATTTTGAGTAATGCCGGAGATGTTCAGAAACTTTTTGCAGCAGTTCCAAGCAAAGCAAACGGAATTTGTTTATGTACAGGCTCGTTTGGTGTGGCTTCAATAAACGATTTAACTTCGATGTTGCGTGAATTTGGTGAACGATTGTATTATGTACATTTCCGAAGTACACATAGAAATACAGATGGTGATTTTTACGAAGACAACCATTTAGAGGGTGATGTGGATATGTACGAAGCAATGAAAGCGTTGTTGGTTGTACAATATACTTATAAACGTAATATTCCTATGCGTCCTGATCACGGTCATCAGATGCTGGACGATTTACACAAGAAAACAAATCCTGGTTACTCTGCAATTGGTATGCTTCGCGGTATGGCCGAATTACGTGGTCTGGAACTCGGAATATCAAGAACATTGTTTTAATTTACGATATAAACATTTACAATTTTAATTGGTTGTTGTAAGTTTGGTAATTCTACTTTCACTTCAAGCAATTTATAAACGAATAACTAATTATCTAATAAACACAATTATGATTGAATTAAAAAAAGATTTTAAATACTCATTAATGGTTGCTACCAGTATGGGTGTTCGCATTACTCCGGTGAACGGTCAACCAGTTCACAGTAGTAAATTGTTTGAAATGGAAGTTTCAAGTGCTGAAACAAATGTTGCAAGTATTGCTTCGTATTTAGGACTTCCGGTGAAAGTTTTGACGACTTTTGTCAAAGATAGTCCGATTGCACAAATGATAAAAAGTAACCTACGTTCCCGTAACATGGATTATGAAGGTGTTGAAGTACCACAAGGTGATCCATGGGGTTATCGTCACCAGTTTAATATTGCCGATAGCGGTTTTGGAACTCGTGGACCACGAGTTTTGAACGACCGTGCCGGTGAAGTTGGACGTACCTTGAATGTAAAAGATTTTGATTTGGAACGCATCTTTGTAAAAGAAGGTGTTCAGATTCTTCACTTATCTGGTTTAATTGGTGCTTTGTCGGTAGAAACAAGTGAATTTTGCCTACAGTTAGCACGTTATGCCAAGAAAACAGGAACCCGTATTTCTTTCGATTTGAACTACCGTGCCTCTTTCTGGAAAGGTCGTGACAAAGAATTGCGCGATATCTTTACTGAAATTGCTTCGGTTGCCGATATTTTGATTGGAAACGAAGAAGATTTCCAGCTTTGTTTGGGAATTAAAGGTCCAGAAGCTGGCGGTAAAGGTATTGAAGCCGAAATTGATGGTTTTAAAGGAATGATTGGTCGTGTGAAAGCTGCATTTCCCAATGCATCTGTTTATGCAACTACCCTTCGTCAGGTAATCAGCACCAATGAACACCTTTGGGGTGCAATTATGCTTGATGGTGACAACTGGCATGTAATTCAACCACGCAAAATCAACGTACTCGACCGTATTGGTGGTGGTGATGGATTTGTAGGAGGTATGCTTTACGCTATTCTTAGGGGTTGGGAAGCAGAAACATGGGCTCAATTTGGTTGGGCATCGGGAGCACTTGCTACTACATTCCTGACTGATTATGCACAACCTGCTGACGAAGAAATGATCTGGAGTATCTGGGGTGGAAATGCAAGGGTGAAACGCTAATTTATTATTTTAAATTTACGATTTACGATTTACAAGTGGAATGAAGATCATTGAGTCCAAATGTAAATCGTAAATCTAAAATCGTAAATCAAACTATGTTATACTACGAAAAAGGTTCAATTGAAACCGAATTTACTTCCGAAGACCTTAAAAAAGGCCTCTTTGAAGCATTGGAAAAAATAGGAAAGAAGCACAAGGTGCTAGCCATTCCTCCTGATTATACTCGTTTGCCAAGCCGTGCCGGTGAGCTTACTGAATTTTCGTGGCAATTTTACGGAGATGCGATGACTGATGTGCTTCCAGCCTTGGGAACACACTCACCCATGACAGCGCATCAAATTGAACACATGTTCGGTTCTATGCCGGCTTCGCTTGTTCGTGAGCACGATTGGCGTAACGATGTTGTAACGGTTGGAACTGTGCCCGCTGAGTTTGTAAAACAAGTTTCGGGTGGTGCTGTAGAGTTTCCATGGCCGGCTCAGGTCAATAAATTGTTGTTGGAAGGTAATTTTGACCTTATTTTATCACTTGGTCAGGTAGTTCCTCACGAAGTAGTGGGAATGGCTAATTACAACAAAAATATCTTCGTTGGAACTGGTGGGGTAGAAGGCATAAACAAAAGTCACTTTGTGGGTGCTGCTTACGGCATGGAACGTATGATGGGTCATGCTGATACACCTGTACGTAGGATTTTTAATTATGCTTCAGAGAATTTTACCCAAAATTTACCAATTGTGTATGTGCAAACTGTGGTTGGATTGGATAAAACTGATGGCAAAATCAAAACACGTGGATTATATATCGGCGATGATTATGACGTATTTACAAAAGCTGCTAAACTGGCACTGCTTGTGAATTTTGATTTACTAGACAAACCTTTGACCAAAGTGGTTGTTTATCTCGATCCGACAGAATTCAAGAGTACCTGGTTGGGAAATAAATCTATTTATCGTACCCGAATGGCTATTGACGACGATGGAGAACTGATTGTATTGGCTCCTGCTTTGAAAGAGTTTGGTGAGGACAAAGAAATAGATCGATTGATTCGTAAATATGGATATTTTGGAACACCAGCAACTTTAAAAAATTGTGATGAGAATGAAGAATTGCGCAATAACTTAAGTGCTGCAGCTCACTTGATTCACGGTTCATCCGAGGGTCGTTTTAATGTAACATATTGCCCTGGAAAAGGAGCTGAAAACCTGACTCAGGCGGAAATCGAAAGCGTTGGGTTTAAGTATGCGGATATCGATGAAGTTACAGCCAAATATAATCCTGCTAAACTACGTGACGGTTACAATACAATGTCAGATGGAGAAGAAATTTTCTATATTTCGAATCCTGCATTAGGATTGTGGGCTTTTAAGGAAAGGTTTAAATATTAAACTGACTTGTGGACAGCTTAGTAGAAATTAACTGGGGAATTATTGGTTGTGGAAATGTCACTGAACTTAAAAGCGGACCAGCATTTAATAAGGTTGAACATTCCAATTTGATTGCTGTGATGCGTAGAAATACGATATTGGCAGAGGATTATGCAAGGAGACACAAAGTTCCGAAGTTTTATTCTAATGCAGATGATTTAATCAACGATTCGGAAGTCAATGCCGTTTACGTGGCTACTCCTCCCGATACACACGCTTTTTATGCCATTCAGGCCATGAAAGCAGGAAAACCTGTTTATGTGGAGAAACCCATGGCACGGACTTTTGCCGAATGTCAGGAGATGATTCGAGTTTCAGAAGAAACCGGCATGCCAATATACGTTGCATATTATCGACGTTCATTGCCTGCATTTTTGAAAGTGAAAGAATTGATTAAAGCTGGATCTATTGGTAAACCGTTAGCAGTGAATGTTCGCTTACATTGGGCATTGGGTGATCGAGATAAGTTTCCTGAAAAGCAAACATGGCACGTGAAACCTGAGATTTCAGGAGCAGGACACTTTTATGATCTGGCATCGCATCAGTTTGATTTTCTGGATTTTGTATTGGGTAAAGTAACCGAAGTTCACGGCATTGCAACAAATGTCGCCGGATATTATGAACCAGAAGATACCGTTTCAGCCGTTTTCAGTTTTGAATCGGGAGTTAAAGGCACAGGCAGTTGGTCATTTGTGGCGGATAAACAGGCTGAAGAAGACAGCATTGAGATAACTGGAACAAATGGAAGTATTCAGTTTCCATGTTTTGATAAAGGCGATGTAATACTCAAAGCCGACGGCATAACAACAAAACTAAGTTTTGTAAATCCTGAAAATATCTCTTATAATCTTGTCAAGCAGGTAGTAGGAGCAATGAGAAAAACAAATGAATGTGTCAGTACAATATATTCAGCAGCTCGCACGAGTTGGGTGATGGAAGAAATTGTAAAATCATATTATAAGAAATAAAGTGAAGATTATAATCGACGATAAAATTCCATACATACGCGGTGCATTCGAAGATGTTGCTGAAGTTGTTTATATAGCAGGTTCTAAAACAACTCCGGAAATAGCCACCGATGCCGATGCCATTGTAACCCGTACCCGTACCATTTGCAACGAAAAATTGTTGGCAGGCTCGTCGGTAAAGTTTATCGCAACAGCTACTATTGGTTACGACCATATTGATACGGATTATTGCGAAGCTAACGGTATACAATGGACCAATGCACCGGGCTGTAATTCCAAATCAGTGGAACAATACATTGCTTCGACGATTATGGTACTGGCTGAACGGAAAGGTTGGAATTTGAGCAATAAAACCATAGGTATAGTGGGAGTAGGCAATGTTGGCAGCAAAGTAGCCCACATTTGTGAGATTTTCGGAATGAAAGTGCTGCTCAATGACCCGCCCCGCAAACGGGCAGAAGGTTCGGATAAGTTTGTAAGCCTTGAAACCATTCAGAATAAAGCGGATATTATTACTTTACATGTTCCCTTGAATATAAATGGTGAAGATGCCACATATCATTTGGGAAATGAGTCATTCTTAAACGCTCTAAAAAACAAGCCGGTGCTGATTAACTCTTGCCGTGGTGAGGTGACTGAAACTAATGCAGTAAAGTCAGCATTGAAATCAGGACAGATTTCTGCTTTTGTGTGCGATTGTTGGGAAAATGAGCCGGATCTGGATTTAGAATTGTTGAGTTTGACTGAAATAGCCACTCCGCATATTGCAGGTTACTCCAAGGACGGGAAAACTACCGGGACACTGATGTGCGTTCAGGCTATCAGCAAATACTTCGGACTTGGATTGGAAAACTGGCAACCAACGGGAGTTGAAGAACCAAATGAGCCCGTTTTTGAACTAGATGGAAGCGGATTGACTGAACAACAAATTCTGTCAAAAGCCATTCTGCATACTTACAATATCTGGAATGATGATGCAGATTTCAGAAGCAATGTAGCTAATTTTGAGCAACTTAGGGGTGATTACCCAACACGCAGAGAATTTCCAGCTTTTACGATTATTGCTAATAACATAGATAATCATACCCAAATTAAACTCAAAGAATTGGGATTTAGTGTCAAATAAAGAATTAATCAAATAGAGAACAAAGAATAAATAACTTATAAATAATTTTTCATCATGAAACAAAAAGCAGACATTGGATTAATCGGGTTGGCCGTAATGGGCGAAAACCTTGTATTGAACATGGAAAGTAAAGGTTTTACCGTAGGTGTTTTCAACCGTTCGGTAGACAAAGTTGACAAATTTATTGCCGGTCGTGGTGCTGGTAAAAACTTTATTGGTGCGCACTCTATCAAAGAATTATGTGATTCGTTGGCAAAACCACGTAAAGTAATGATGCTTGTAAAAGCAGGTCAGGCGGTTGATGATTTTATCGAACAACTGATTCCGAATCTGGAAGCCGGCGATATCATTAT